>CAYOXB010000039.1:0-7946 GCA_964407835.1 uncultured Bacteroidales bacterium | reverse complement strand
TTACTAGATGTTATACCTACTAACTCTACTCTAATATTTGCACTTCTCGTAGAAGCATTTAATATTGTTAATCTAAAATCAAATGTATCTGAAGGTATAGTGTTAAAAAACATTGCTTCAAGTTCAGCTGCATTTGTGAGTTCAACATAAGCCCCACCATTTTTTCTAATCTCTATTAAAATATCTGCATCAAGCATATTTGTTTGTAAGATTAAATCATCAACATCAGCTTTTTCTTGTAATGAAAACCAGGCAAATATAGTAGCAGCCAAAAGCAATACCGTCAAAGCAAAGGCCATTAACGAACCAAAAAACTTTTTGTTCTCCATACTTAACCCTTCCTTCTCAAATAATTTTGACTTATTTTATCATATTTTATATATAAAGTCAATTAATAACATTTACAAACAAAGCCACAAATTGAGACTATTTAAAAATATAGTCTCAATTCATTTTTTTTATTATATTTACAACTTTAGGATCTATACTTGAAGGCTTAACTAGAGGGTTGCCTAAATAGAATCCTTGAACATAATCAACACCTGCTGCTATTACAAATTCTAACTCTTTTTGGGTTCTAATTCCTACAGCAATTGTTTTAATTTTCTTCTTTTTCGCGAAACTAATTATATCTTTTAGATATTTTTGTTGACCAGTAGAATAATGTAAATCTTGAACAATCGAAATATCAACTTTAATATATTCTATATCCAAACTTGGATCTAGTTTTTCAATATATTCAAATTTAAAATTATCAATTGCAATTTTCGCATTTTGATTTGTGAAAAGAGCAATTCTATTTTTTAATACTTCAGTATCAACACTAAATACATTACTCAACTCTACAACAACATTTTGAAGTCTAATTAAATTATTTTTAATAATTCTTCTTAAAGTTGTACCTGAAAGCTTCGCATTTGCAAGTGAATTAATAAATACTTTTTTATTTACTAATAAATCTTGATTTTGATTATAACAAGAAAAGCCTTCTTCAAAAGTAATAGCTTCAACTTGATCAAGTTTATTATTTTCTATTGCAATATCAATTAATTTTTTTGGACTATCAATAACATCATTGAATATTCTCATGAGCAGTTCATAGCCATAAATATCACCAGTCTTAGCACTAACTATTGGTTGATATAAAAATGTAATATAATTTCCGCTTAATATTTTCTTCAATTCTTGATTGAAATGGAAAATATTATAGTTTTTAGCTTCTGGGTTTTCAAATAAACTTACTAAACCTTTATATTCAAACTTAGCTTTATATAGGTTCTTCTCCGCAATATTTAAAAGCGCTGTTAGGTTATCAGCTTCTTCTGGAAACCAAGCTACCCCTTTTGATACTCTTAGTTGTTCTGAAATTTCTTTATTAACTTTTAAGTAAGTGTTATTAACTTTACGGTCAAAGTCTTCAATTTGTTTTTGAATGCTTTGTCTAGTTTTCCCACTTAAAATAGCTAAGAACTCATCTCCACTTCTTCTTGCTACAACTGATGTTGAGCTTTCTAGTTCTTTAATTAGTTTAGAAAATTCTAAAATATAATTATCTCCAGCATCATGGCCGAATCTATCATTAACGTATTTAAGTTTATCCATGTCCCACATAATAACAGCAGCAACACGGTTCTTACTTTCTTTTAATAAGTTTGTTGCAAACTTATCAAAAGCAATTTTATTATATAGTTTTGTAAACTCATCTATTTCTAACTCTTTTTCAAATTTCTGAATGTCTTTTACTTGATCAGATACATCCGAAGCAATTCCTAAAGTAAATCCACTTTCAACTTTTTCCTCTAGCTTCAACCAAATACCTGTATGAAGTCTAAATGCTTGATATTGTGAATTATATTGTGAGCTTTTTATTTTTTCGTAAATTGAACTGAATTCTTGCCAAGGACAATTTCCTTCTCTTAGTTCTGATCCAACCATTGTTAGGAAAGTTTGTGAGCAATATACTTCATTTCCCTTAGCTTGGTAGAAATAAATACCAAGTAGTGAAGAAGTCATCGCACTAGATAGTCTTGTGGAATACTGAAGCACATCGTATGTAAGTTTTTCAAAAGAGATAATTAAGTTATTTACTTCTTCTACTTCAGTTTTCTCAAAAGCAAAGTATTCACCTCTTGGTCTATTTTCAACTTGTAAAGACAAATCCCTAATAGGCTTTGCAATCCTATGAATAACTAACCAAATCATTGCAATTCCAAAAAGTAGAGATAGAGAAATAATAACTAATATTATGTTTTCCACAAACTTATAATTACTCATTAATCTATCTGTATTAATTAAAGCAAATAATACCCAGTACTCTGTACCATTATAATAATAACTTAAAGACTCTCCATCTTCAGAATGATCTTTTAAGCCCAGTGGAATAAAGTTGACTGTACTATTTTCTCTATTTACTAATCCATAATATTTATCCATTACTGGTTCTTTTGTAAGTTGATAAACTAATTTTTCAGTTCTAGAGCCTTCCCCATCCCAAACTATATATGAGTTAACTTCATCTTTAGATGGATTTCTAATTCCAATTGAATATGTAATGTCAGGATAAGTAGATACAGATAGGAAAAACTCATCAAGCGAAATATCAACTCCATAGACTGCAATTAGCTCATTTTTACTGTTTTTAAGCGGAAAAGAGATAGTAATAACAAACTTATTTATTAACTTTTGATTAACAATATCGAATGTATATTCAGGTAGTTCATCCATACTTATTGCAAGTTCTTTTAAGATATTGTAGTAGCGATCATCATCATTTAAACTACTAAATTCAAACTTATTTATAGCTTCATCTTCATTAACATTACTATCATTAATAATAATATTTTCGTCTTTCACAAGCGCATTATAAAGTTTTTCACCCTCTTTATAATTGCTATTTCTAGTAAGATAAATACCATTCCTTGGCATTAAATCGCCGTTAATTACATTATCTTCTATAATTACAAAAGCAGATTCTGCTTTTGAATTATTTAGAATTCCAACTACATTATTTTTTAAATCATCAATTAATCCTAAGATATCAGTTTCATTATAATCAGCTATTTCTTCACCAGAATTATAGAGATTTTCTATCTTGTTTTTTAAATCTTCTCCATAATATCCTAAGTCACTTTTAGTCCTTATAAACTCTTCAATTAAATTGCCATTTTCTTCTAAATGATAATCAAAATGGGAATAAGATTCTTTCATAATTACTTTAGGTACTTGGCCAATATAGACTATACTAAGCAAAACAAAAATTTGAAGAACTATTGTTCCCAAGAATATATAAGTCATTATACTTGTAATTGTTTTTTGTTTTTTCATCTAACTTCCCAACCCTATATTATCCCATTTACTATATTACAATTATACTTCCATTGTAAATTGATGTCAATTTATCTCTTAGTTATTGATCTTCTTTTTCTAGATTAATGTCATAATCTTTATACTTATCTTTTAGTTCTTCTTCTAGCTTTTCTCTTCTAGAATCATTAACAGTTTTTATAATATTTATTACCTCAGTAATAATAATGAATACAAAGACAATAATAACTGCAGCAAAAATTAATTTACGATAACTTAAAACTAAATTACCAACCTTAGGAATAATTTTAACTACTTTACCTTCAAATAACTCTGCTGTAACATGGCCTTCATCTTCAACATCATTGTTGTCACCTTGGGTGACTAATCCTTCTTCTTCAATTCTTATTACTCTGTGAACTATATTAATCCCTAAATTCTCATCCTTGAAAACGATAATATCTTCACGTTCAATTAAATCATAATCTACGTTTTTAATAATAATTAAATCACCAATCTGAATTACAGGAAGCATTGAGCCTGTAGGAACTGTAGAATATTTATATCCAAACATTTCAGGAATCTTTTGTTCTTTGTTTGCTTTTATTCCTTTTATTAAAAATATAAAAGTAAAGAGCAATAGTATTCCTGTAAGCACAGAAAAAATTATATTAAATATTTTTTTTATTTTCGTTCCCATTTCTTCACCTATTAGAAAAAATGAAGCATTTTTCAATGCTTGCATTTTTATTTTCTACATTAAACAAGCAATTATAAGGTATTAACCTTCCTTTAACACACGCAGCTTTTGCAATTCTTGCTCACGACGTATTTTAAATTCTTCTTGAAGTTTACTAATTTCAATTTCTCTTTTTGCTTCTTCAGTTGTAATAATTTGTTGTTGCAATTCTTTATATTTAGCACGCAGTTTATCTCTTGCTTCTCTAAATAGTTCACGTTCTTTTTGAAGTGCTAACTTTCTTTCTTCTCTTAGTCTAGCTAGAGTTTCTAAGCGTTCAAGTCTTGCTTTTTCTTTTTCTGCAGCAATTAATTCCTTATTAATTACTTTTTGAAGCTCATTATTCATTTGTAATTGTTCTTCGTAAAGCTCTTGCTTTAGTGCAGTTAGTTTTTCGATTGATTCAATAACATGTTCTTTTTTCTCAGTAGCTGTAAGATTAGCTTCTTTAAGAACTTCTTGAGCTTTAGTAATTTCGCCTTTAGCTTTTTTACCTTTTGCTTTTCTTTTCTTAATACTGTGTTCTTTAATCATATCAGTATTAATTCGTTTGATTTCATCTAATTGTTCTTTTTCAAGTTCAGTTGTTTCTTTGAAGTCTTCTTCTTTAGCTTCACGAACTAATCTTGCAATTTCTGCTTTTTTCTTTGCTTCTGATAATTCTTGATTTAAGTCAGGAGCTTTAAGATCAGCAAACTCATCTTTAAGATTAGGATTTAAATCAAACACAGATTTATATAAACTATTTGTAATTTCCATAGTTTGTTTCATTGCAGTCTTTAGAGCATCTTCATAAGAAATATTATCACCAAGTAAATCACTAAGTGTTTTCTTAAACACTCTTTGGTTTTGGTCTAAATAATATTCATTAATCGTATTATCTTCCATTGCAATAGCATCAGGATTGTCAACTATATCTCTAGGATTAGTTTTTACAATCTTAGTTGCTTTTCTAGTATATTGAACTTGATCAGCTCTAGCATATAATTCTTTACGATCTTCTTGATTAAAGGCAATAAATCCATATGTGAGTAGGGCAAGTTGATTTAAGTTAGCAACAAAGCCTTGATCTAAATGCATATCTCTTTCAATTACATCAATATCATATACAAGAGCATTATAACGGTCTAGAAACGTCCATAAATCATATGCATCACGAAAGTCAGGGTTTTTCAAAATAATATTGGTTTTCATAATTGGAGGTATTACTGGTTTTTGACCTTCAAGTTCTCTCATAAATGGAGAAAGTAAATACCCATGAACAGTTTTATATAATTTTTTTACCCTTTGGAATAATCTTTCATTTCGTTCTTTTAAGTCAGAGTCTTCAACTTCACTTTTTATTACCATATCAACATTAATTGTAACTTCATTGTTGTTCATTCCAAAACTGGAAGCTAAATTTAAATGTCTTCTTTGATATGATTGAAAGTTACTTTTAATAACTTCATAACGATTCCCAACAAATGTTGATAATCTTTGAATTAAAGTCATTATAAATCTATTCTCATAGATTCCATATTCAATCTCAGGATTAACAGAAAGAATCTTGTTAGGAATAACTTCTCCCTCATCTGAGACTTCTTTTATTAGTTGTGAATTAGCAGCTAAATGTCTAATTGATGTAGACGTAACTTTTTTTGCTTTTTCAATTATAATTATTTCTTCATCATATCTAAGTGTTGATTTAGGATTTTGAATAATCCTATCAATACTTGGAAGATATTGTTCTAGCTTATTAATCCACTCATTATCAAAGTTTTTATGTTCAGCTATGTTCTTTTGGTAAATACTAGTATCACCTGCTAAAAAAGAATTATAGAAAAACTTTGTAAATCTTTCATTTAATTCTTCTTGTTTTAGGGCTTCACCCATATTATGATAAAAAGTATATAAATCGTCTTTAATAACCATAGCTTTCACCTAGTCTAATTTTGTTTGAAACTGTTTAATAATGAAACTGATTCTATAAACTCATCCTTACCGAATAATCTACCAATTAAAGTAATTAATTCACCAAGTTCATCTTGTAAGAATGATAAGTTCAGTGCTTCAAACTTTCTAAATATTTTGTTTGCGCAAAGGTAATCTAAACCTTCTACTTCACTTCTACCACAAGCTACATATATAGGAATGAATTGTCTTATTTGTTTCATAATACGGTTACCAAATGTAATCTTAAATTTAGCAGTAACAAATAAGTCTAATTTCATTAAATTATCTAGAGTTTTTGGAGATAGTTGATTTGCTTTTTCTGCGCTCTTAAATAAACTATCTAAATATTCAAAACTCATAACAATTCCATTTGTAAATGGAGCATCAATATATTCGGCCTTTGTATTCATAACAATTGGAATAGCTCTATCATAAACCTTATCAGTAATAGTAAATGTAGAGTCATCTCTATTGGCTGTTCCAACAAACCATAAGTTGTATGGAATTGTAAGTTTACCGTTTTCCAAGTTCATTGGATCTCCAGGTAAGTCATTAGCAACTACTTCAATCTTCCATTCTTTAGGATTTGGCATCTCAAGAATAGATAAGAATTCCGCAAAGTAATATTCAACACGAGCTAAGTTCATCTCATCCAGAATAATAAAACTTAAATCTTCACGATAAGTTGCTTCATATAAATGTTTTAAGAAATCTGATTCATTAAATTTCTTAGTAAATTCATTCAAATAACCTAATAACTCAGCACGGTCACGCCAAGCAGGTTGTACAGATATAATAGCAGCATCATGGCTAAAGAACTTACCCATAGCATATGGTAGGGAAGTTTTACCTGTCCCAGAAATACCTTCAAGAATCATTAATCTTGAAGTAGCCATACCCGCTACAAATGTGGAAATAGTTCTTTTTGTATAGTATAAACCTAATTGAGAAGCTGAGAAGTTTACAAACCTTTCAACTAATTGTTCTAAGTTAATATTATCTTCATCTACCATTGTAACTGTAGAAATTTTATCTTTATATTCTTCATCTACTTCAATAAGCTTTACAAACCTTGATTCAATATCAAGTTTTGGTGCTTCTTCATCGAAGAACATATCATCATAATCGTCCCCAGTACCAGCAAGAGCTCCACCGCCCATGCCAGATACTTTCATTGCAAGAATCTTATTCTTTTCATCTACAAGTTCACTAGTCTTTAAATTAAGTAAGGAAATTTCTTCTAATAATTCGTCCTTTTCTACTTCTCTTCTTGTAAATTTAAAATATCTTCTGATTAGTTGAAATAATCTAATCGCAACAAAAGCTATAAATGCAAGATTGATAGCAGTTATTATGAAGAAAATTGCCCAGTCTAAAAGACCAAAGTTTTCACTTGCTCTTCCTAGTTCTGCTATATAGCTTCTAATATTTCTTCCAAATACATCGCCAAAGGCTTCAAATATTTTTCTGAAGAAATCACCTATATTAGCAAACAATTCTCTTACAAAATTTATATAGTACCTAGAGAATTCAACCATTCTTACATGTCCCCCGTCAAATATTTTATAGTGTTAAAATTAATTATTTTAATTAAATTTTTATTCTTCTGACTTTTCCTCTTCAGAGTTTTCTTCTTCTTTATTTGCTTCTTGTTCTTTTTTGAGTTCTTCTAAGATTTGCTTACGCATTTCCTCGTCTTTTTCCTTAAACTCTTTTACCATTTTTTCCTTATTAAGTCTCAACACATTTCTAATCAAGAAATACGCTTCCACAATCAAAATAATAACAGCTGGAAGAACTATGAATAGTCCAAATCCTGTTGGAGATTGTAAGTAATCTAAGGCATTACCTGCACCAGTCCATTTACTTTTATAAACAGCAATAGCTTCAGTAGCAAATAATGATTCGTAGTTATGATCATCATTTTCTCCGCCTTCACCGTATTTTCTACCAGGCATTTCCGCAACCT
>CAYOXB010000038.1:0-8228 GCA_964407835.1 uncultured Bacteroidales bacterium | reverse complement strand
TAAAAACAACAATTTCATTGAGTATATTTATGAAAAAAAATAAAAAATAGCAACAAAATAAAGACCTCAATTTTAGGGGTGCGCAAAATTTGCCAAGGGTGCGTAAAAAACACAGAGATTTAATATAAGTTTTATAAGCTCGGCTCATTGCCGGGCTTCTTTCTTTGATGTAGTAAATTGTAAAGTTTTCATCAAGTACGACAAATAAGCTGTTTACCATATAACAAACTTTGAAAAATGTATTGGGTAAACTAGTTTGTTTATTTGTTTCCACCATTAATAAAGAATTAGTTTGAGATGTCAAACTTTTTTATGTATATTAAAAATGTAATCATAGTAAAAAGTGTATAATGATTATACAAGTAGTCTTTAGCGAAATATAGGTAGGTTAGTATGAATAAACAAACAATTAAATTTATTAAAAACTATTTAGGAAATATTGAAGTAAAGTATCTCGACGGTAGCGAAATAGAAGGATTTATTACCCATATAGAAACATATTTAGATACTATCACAGTATTTAATTTGTATTTGGATGAGAATAAAATATTAAAAGCTAAAAACGTTTATGCTTTTATTCGTCACAGTAATTTAGAAGAAAGTCTTATTGATGAATTTAAGGATTATATTCAGTCGATATTTCCAAAATCAAACTTAATATTAAAATCTCAAAAAGAAGATATTGACTTAATAATAGTAGATTTATTTTTATATAAATAATTTTTTTTAAGTAAGTAAGAGCTATTGATTTATTCAATAGCTTTTTTCAACCTAAAATAATAACTCCAGTTTGACAAACCTAAAATTACTGGTTATATTAAATGCAAGAATAATTAGATAATGATATAATTTTATTATCTTAATTATAGATTAAGACAAATAAACGAATAATTAGTTTATGGGAGGATAAGAATGAAAAAGAAAATTATATTTGCATCTATAGGGGCTTTAGTATTATTAATAATTCTTAGTTTAATATTTGGTTATAACTCGCTTGTGGAAAATGAAGAAGAAATTGAACATACACAAAGCCAGGTTATTAATAGATTAAATGAGCGTCAAGATTTGATGGGACAACTAATTCCAACTGTTGTTGGATTACAAGAACATGCAGAAGAAATTTATAATAACATTACTTCCGCAAGAGCAGCATATGCAAGTGCTAAGAATGCAGAAGATATTGCTGGGATGATTGAAGCTGATGCTTTAGAAGTGCTAGCTTTAAATCAACTACTAGTAGTTGTTGAAGACAATCCTAATATTACAGCAACTTCAGGATTTCTAACATTAATGGATAGTATTAGCGCTATAGAATCATCACTTTCTCAAGCTAGAAAAGATTATAATGATAGTATTAGCTTGTATAATAAAGCTGTTAGGAAGTTTCCAAAAGTTTTATATGCTTCACTTTTTGGTTTTGAGAAAAATAAACCATATTGGAAGATGAATGATGGAGCAGAAGATATTCCAAAGATCAACTTTAATTCAAGTAATTAAGATTTTTAAAATACTAGTAATTGTTTTAGTTTTATTTCTCTTAGTTTCTTGTAAAAGCAAATATCCTAAACCAACGGATGAATATTATGTTAATGATTTTGCAGAGGCACTTCACCCAGTAACGAAAAGAGTAGTTACTCTAGAAGGGGAAAGATTATATGATGAGACTAAAAATATTAAAACTATTGGTGGAGCTCAAATTGTAGTTGCAACTTTTTTAGTAGATTCATTTAATGATATTGCAACCTATGACCGAACAGAAATATTTAGGCAGTGGAAAATCGGGAAAAATGATATGGGTGTCCTACTTTTATTATTCTTTTCGATTGTTGAAGATGAAGGTGTTGAATATTTTTATTTAGAAAAAGCTGAATTTGAAGTTGGTTATAGGATGGAACAATACTTCACAGCAGGAGTTCAAGGTAGACTCTTAGATGATACATTATTTAATCCTGAGGTTTTTGATTTAGATATTGGTGTTGCCTTAATTGAGTATGAACTTCTTAGGATAATGTATGAAGAAGTATATAAAGATGAATATGGTTCATTTTCATACGATATAGAAAACTTTATTGATGCTATGGATAATTATGTCTATCAAGAAGAAGAACCTGTGAATTGGTTTATGATGGTAATTGCTGTTCTTGCAAACAATTGGTATATTGTAGCTATTGTAGGTTTTGGGATGCTTGGTGGTGGAATTTTAGTAAGCAAAAATAAAGGTGGCGGTGGCTCAAGCGGAGGCTATGGCGTATTTAGGAAATAAGAATAGCTAGTTTACTAGCTATTTTTTGTTTATATTGGTAAAAAAATTATTTTAGTTTATAATATAGGTAATAAGTGAATTAGGAGTAAGTATGAAAGTTTTTATGATTGGTGGCACTGGCTTAATTGGTAGTAAGGTCGCGGAGAAATTAATAGAGAAAAACCATCAAGTAATGTCTTTAGCCTTAGAGGGTCTACCTAAGGGCGCAAAATTACCAATAGAGATGGAACTTGTTTTTGGAAACTATTTAGATATACCTGATAATGAGCTAGTTAGTTTAATGAGAGGTTATGATGCTTTTGTTTTTGCTGCTGGTATTGATGAAAGAGTTGAAGGTGCCCCGCCTATTTATGATTTATATAAAAAGTATAATATTGATTCTTTAAAAAGATTATTAAGAATAGCAAAAGCTGTTGGGATTAAACATGTTGCAATATGTGGTTCTTATTTTGCTCATTTTGCGAGGAAATGGCCTGAACTTAAACTTGGTGAATACCATCCATATATAAGATCAAGAATTGATCAAGAAATAATGGCTTTTGAATTTGCAAATGAAGACTTTAATATAGCTGTTTTAGAACTTCCTTATATATTTGGAACTCAACCAGGTAGAAAACCTGTATGGGCTTTCTTAATTGAAATGATTAAAAAGATGAAAAAAGCTACATTTTATCCAAAGGGTTCAACAGCAATGATTACTGTTAATCAGGCAGCTGAGGCAATTGTTGGAGCGTTAGAGAAAAATAAAGGTGCAAACACTTATCCAATTGGTTTTTATAATTTAAGTTCAAAGGAATTTATGAAGATTGTTCATAAGGCTATGGACTATCCGGTAAAAAGAAAGATTATAATAGTACCTAACTTTTTATTTAAGATGTATTCAAAGAGAATCTATAAGAAAAAATTAAAACAAAATATTCAAATGGGTCTTAATATGGAAAAGTTTGTAGATTTGCAAACTAAGAATTTGTTTATTCATCCAAAGGAAGCTTCTATATTTTTAGGAGTAAAAGCAGACGATATAGAAAAAGCTATTATTGAATCTGTCAAACTTAGCTTAGTTGCTTTAGAAAATAAGGAAGACTTAATTGATATGAGTGGGAAATAAGGAGGGGAAATGAAATCTTATCGTAAGGTATTAACATTTAATACTAAAACTAGAAGACAGTTAATAAATATAACTGGGATAATTGAAGAATGTGTAAGAGAAAGTGGTATAAAAGAAGGTTTACTTTTATGCAATCCAATGCATATTACAGCTAGTGTTTTTATTAATGATGATGAGGCTGGACTTCATAGGGACTTTGAAATATTTTTAGAGAAGCTTGCTCCCGAAAAACCATATGATCAGTATTATCACAATGGTTATGAGGATAATGCAGATGCTCATCTTAAAAGAACAATAATGGGTAGAGAAGTTGTTGTTGCTATAACTAAAGGAAGTCTAGACTTCGGTACTTGGGAACAAATCTTTTATGGTGAGTTTGACGGCATGAGAGATAAAAGAGTATTGGTGAAGATTATAGGTGAATAATATGAGTGAGTATATTGTAACTGGTGCTACTGGATATATTGGTTATGTTTTAGTACTGAAGCTTGTAGAAGAAGGATTGAAACCAGTTAAGATTTTAATTAGAAATGAAAAAGCTGCTAAAAGGTTTGAACATTTAGGTATTAATGCAGTTATTGGTAATATAAATGATGAAGAGTTTTTAGAAAAAGAAATAACTAAAGATTCTGTGGTGTTTCATTTAGCTGGTGTTATTGCTATTAAAACTAAAAAAGAAAAGCATGTTTATGATACAAATGTAGGTGGGACTATTAAAATAGTTGAAGCATGTATTAAGAATAATGCTAAGAAGTTAATTTATGTTAGTTCTGTTTCTGCTATTATGGCTCCAAAGAAAAACGGAATAATTGTAGAACCTAGCTATTTTGATCCAAAAAAAGTAGTTGGACATTATGCTAAAACAAAAGCTATGGCTACTGAATATGTTTTAAAAGCAAGTAGAGAAGGAAAATTAAATGCAGTTGTTGTCTATCCTTCAGCAGTTATTGGGCCATATGATTTTAATATTTCTAGTTTAGGCCAAGTTGTTGTAGATTATATGAATAATAAACTTCCTGCAATTACAAAAGGTAAATACAACTTTGTAGATGTTAGAGATGTTGCAAGTGGAATTATCGGTGCTTATAAATATGGAAGAAGTGGTGAAGATTATTTACTTACAGGACAGAGTCTTAACTTAGTTGAAATGCTAACTATTTTAAATCAAATATTAGGTAGAAAAAAACTTCCAGTAGTTCTACCACTATGGTTTTTAAAATGTGTTGCACCATTTGTAGAGCTACATTATCTAATAAGAAAGAAAACTCCTGTGTTTAGTAGAACATCTTTAAAGATACTCAATCAAAGTTCTAATTTTGATAATAGCAAAGCTATTAAAGAATTAGGCTTTAGCCCAATGAGCACTTATGATAGTTTTAATGATATGATTACGTGGTTAAAAGAAAATAAAAAAGAACTATTAAAATAGTTAAGAGGTAAAGTTATGGTTAAATATGAAGTAAATAAAAGAAAACTCCCAAGGAAAAAAGATGATTTTTTAATTATGAAAGGAATTTTAAGAGCAATTACTGAACGCTTTGCAATTTCAAGTGAACTTGTTGATGTATCTATTGATAAATTCAATAACTACTATGAACAATTAATTGAAGGTGGCGCAATAGTTAGGGTAAATAAAAGTACTGAATTTAGCCCTGAGAATTTTAACTTAACTGAAAAAGGAAATAAGCTTCTTAGAGCACCAAAGCTAACTAAAGAAGCATCAATGGTTTTTAAAATTCCTTTTTTTGAATTCAAAGCTTCTATAAAGAAAGATAGTTAAAGCTTCAAGCACTTAATTTGACTTACAATTAAAGCAGTTCTATAATAAAGATGTCATTAACATTGTTAATAATATGACAAGAAGGAAGTGCTGTAATGGTAAAGAAAATTGATTTCTTCAAAGTTGCCCCAAAGGGAATGCAAAACCTGCTAAGCATGGAAAAATATTTTTCTGAAGAAACATCTTTAGATATAAAACTAAAAGAATTAGTTAAAATTAGAGCTTCTCAAATTAATGGTTGTGCATATTGCCTTAATATGCATACTAGAGATGCGCTTAAACACGGAGAAACTAATCAAAGAATATTTTTACTAGATGCTTGGGAAGAAACATCTATATTTTCTGAAAAGGAAAAAGTAGCTTTAGAGTTAACTGAAAAGATGACTTTAGTTTCTGAATATAGACTAGATGAAGAGTTTCATGCAAGAATAGCTAAAAGCTTTACAGAAAAAGAATTTGTGGATTTGATTTTATTAATTGGTCAAATTAATACTTGGAATAGAATTAATATATCCATTAATAATGATATAGATTAAAATTGAGAGCCTTATGGTTCTCTTTTTTTCTTTTGACTTAAAAAAATATTTAAAATATGGTATAATAAAGTAGTGAATAAGGTGTAGTATGAAAAGATTTATAAAGATATTAAGTGTATTTATTTTATTAATAACTTTAGTTGGTTGTTTTGATTTTCTTCCTGGAAACGAAGAGAATGGTTCAAACAATAATATCCAAATTGAAGATAGTTCTAAAAACTTAGCTATTTTTCTAGTTGATGGTGAAATTTTCAAACAAATTGAAGTTGAGAAGAATCAAGCGCCAGATATTGTAAATGCACCAATTAAAGAAGATTATGAGTTTTTAGGTTGGTTTTTAGAAAGCGGAATGAAGTATGAATACACTGTTCTTGAGAGTAAGATTACTTTCTTCTATTCAAAATACAAACTAATTAATTCAGAAGAACTAGAAGAAGTAGTAGATCCTAGTTTAGAATTTATTAATTTAATAAACCATATATCTACTGAGGTTATAAAATCAAGTGTTAAAGTATATGCGACTAGTTATAATACTGGCTTCTTTGGAGCAATTACATCATCTTATATTAGTCAAGGTAGTGGCATAATCTTTGATTTTAGCCAAAGTAGTAATACATACTATGTTCTTACCAATGCCCATGTAGCTAGCAAGAGAAGTTCATATGATTATATTAAATATGAAGTTGAAGATTATAAGGGTAACTTATTAACAGCATATCTACATTTAAATGCTATAGATATTAATTATGATTTAGCAATTTTAAAATTTACAAAATCTACTGAAGACTTAAGTCTTATTGCTCTAGCAAATGAAAATCCTGTTTTTGGGGATATTGTAATTAGTTTAGGTTCACCAAAAAAACAAAATAATTCAATTACATTTGGTAAGGTATTACGATATACAAAAATAACTACAAAGGATACAACGTATTCAGATGTTAAGTTTGATGTTATTCAGCATAATACCCCAGTTAAGAGTGGATCATCTGGAGGAGCATTAATAAATACTGAGTTTCAGCTCATTGGTCTCAACTATGCTATGCATGAAACCGAAGATGGCGAATTTTCTAGCGCTTATAGTATTCCTATACTTAAAATCAAGGAATTTTTAGCCTTACATTCTTTATAATTGATATATCTGTTGACAATTGTAATTTCGTATGGTATTATATACTTACTTTTTTTGCAATTATATATTTTAGCCAAAACTAAAGCAATTTAGTGACGGAAAACTACAGGGTCTTACTATATGTAAGATAGCCAGCTACCATTTTCTAGGATGTAAATCTAGTAAATGGTTTTTTTTATGCAAAAAACTTTAGGAGGACATAAAATGAAAAAGAAAAATTTATTATCAATCGCGTTAGTATTGCTATTAGTAGCAATATCAACATTAACAATTGCTTTCTGGGATCAATTAACAGGAAGTAAATCAAACACAATTACTGTAGGTGTTGGTAAATCAGTAACAATTACTGAAACAGTTAACCCAAATACAGCAGGTCAAGTTCTAATTCCTGAAGGTGCTCTTCAAGGTGAAAAAGATGTTTATTTTATTAAATATTCATACGTTGTTGAAGTTAATGAAGATTTAGCTGAAGGTGCTTTAACTGGATATAGTTTTGTTGTAGAGTTGAGTGATCTTGAAGATTCAAGTGGTCTAGTAAATGTTGTTGTGGAAGGCTCACCTACTGTAGACTTGAGATCAAATAATTATAGTGATACAGCAGCGTTAACTCAAACTGTTGTTGTAAAAGTGTTTATTGATGAACCTGTTGATAAAGATGGAGATACTGCTGAATATATTTACAATCTTTTTAAAACAAGCGTCTTTTCTTTCACATTAACATTTTCAATTGAAAAATAATGTTTGAAAAGAAAAGTAGATTTGAGAGCTAAAGTATGAAGAGAAAAAATATATTATCTATCGCTTTAGTATTATTACTTATTGCAATAACAACTTTAACGTTTGCTTATTGGGATGAGCTTTTTGGTGAAAAAGAGAATAATTTTACTATTGGCGAAGGAAAAACAATTACTATTACAGAAACACTAAACAATTCAAGTGGTGTTACTTTAATTCCAAGTGAAGCTTTACAAGGAGTTAACGATGTATATGAAATTAATTTTGCGTATTCAGTTACAGTTGACCAAACACTTGCAGCTAATGCATTAAATGGATATAACTTTATTGTTAAGTTGATGTCATTAAGTGATACTACAGGTTTAGTGAATTTAAATGTTAACGGTACGACATGGACAAAAGACAACGTTAATGCAACAGTTTCAACTTCTGCAATTGCAGAAAACATAATAACTATTGTTGTTACACTGTCTAATCCAGCTGATTTAACTGAATATTTAGAAATAAGAAATAAGGAAATAACATTTGCTTTGGAAGTTTCCCTCAGCAAATAATTCAATAAAAAAATAGAAGAATAATTAGGAGAAAATAATGAAAAAAGAAAGAAGTTTTAAAAAGTATTTATCAATAGCTTTAGTATTATTACTACTAGCTGTTACATCTCTTACAGTTGCTTA
>CAYOXB010000037.1:0-8242 GCA_964407835.1 uncultured Bacteroidales bacterium | reverse complement strand
GAAACCTGTTATTTTTTAGAATTAAACCTCAATGATAGCATCAACTGGACAAACTTCTTCGCAAGCACCACAGTCAATACATGCATCTTGATCGATTACATAAATGTCCCCTTCGCTAATACAATCAACTGGACATTCTGGAACGCATGAGCCGCATGCAATACAAGCATCCGTAATAAATCTTGGCATAATAATTCCTCCTTGTTCTTACCTCCTTATTATACATTTTTTGTCAAGTAAATACAAGAATTTTTTTAAAAGATAACATTTTCATTTTAACTATGCATAAGCTAATACTAAAAATATTGCTTTTTGTGCTGTTTTATAGTAATATATAAGTACTTTAGGAGGAATTAAGTATGATGATTTTAGCTGTAGCAATGGTAGAATTTAAATGGTTTTGGTTTGCGCTAATCTTACTTGGAGTTTTATTGGTTGGGGCTGTTATAGGATTCTTTGTAACAAGAAAGGTTTTCACAAATTATCTAGAAAAGAACCCACCAGTTAATGAAAAAATGATTCGCGTTATGATGCAACAAATGGGTAGAACCCCATCTGAAAAACAAGTAAGACAAGTAATGGCATCAATGAATGCTGCAAAAACTTCGAAATAAAAAACAGAAGCTAAATTAATTAGCTTCTTTTTCTTTATCTTTTCTAAGCCCCCAAGATACCTTACTTTCAGTTTTTGCTTTTAGTCTTGAAATATTGCCTTTATGTCTAATTAAGACTATGGAAGCTATAAGAGCAGTAAATAAAGGGAAAAACCAGTCGTATTGATAATTAAAAAAAGGATCCTGCTTGACTATGGCTAGGATAACAGTAATAAAAACAACAGAAGTTGAACCTACAATTGACCCTACAGAAACATAACTAGATAGATATGTAACTAAGAAGAAAATAGCTAGGCCTACAAATAGTAACCAAGGTGCATAACCAAAGATTACACCACTTGATGTTGCTACAGCTTTACCACCGTTGAACTTAATATATATTGATGCAGTATGACCGATAGTCGCAACTAAGCCATATAGAAGGGGATGTAGTAAACAATATTGATCAGGAATAATACCAAACCTAAATAAAAAAACTAAGATGGCCCCCTTTAACATATCAAATATATAAGCTATAACAGCATATTTTTTTCCAAGAACTCTTCCAGTATTAGTGGCACCAATATTTTTGCTGCCGTGTTCTCTAATATCTATTCCCTTCATTTTTCCAATTAAAAGCCCCGTTGGAATAGACCCCAATAAATATGAGAGAATTATTAATAAAATTGATATAAATAAATCCATATATTCTCCTTCAAACTTAACTTATTATACATTAACTTAAATAATATAACAAGAAGCATTATAAAAAAGATAAATAGAATAGTGGTATTTGTTTATAAACATAAAAATCATTTAAAATGATGTTTTTTTAAAAACGCTTGATTAATTATAGTCAAAAAATATAAATGATATAAATTAATTAATAAAACTAATGATTTACTTTATATTAAATATATGCTATAATATATACATATAAGAGAGGACTTATAATTATGGCTAAAAAAGTTATTGAAAAATATGATGAATCCAAGATCCAGGTGCTCCAAGGTTTAGAAGCTATTAGGAAGCGTCCTGGTATGTATGTTGGTAGTACAGACTCCAGAGGACTTCATCATTTAATTTGGGAAATTGTCGATAATGCTATAGATGAGGTATTAGCAGGGCATGGGGATTATATTCAAGTCACCATTCATAAAGGCAATTCCGTTGAAGTAACAGATAATGGTCGGGGAATACCTATTGGTGTTCATAAGACCGGGATACCTACACCACAAGTAGTCTTTTGTACATTACATGCTGGTGGTAAATTCGATGGTAGCGGTGCCTATAAAGTTTCGGGTGGTCTTCATGGCGTTGGTTCAAGTGTTGTAAATGCTTTAAGTGAATCTTTAGAATTAAGGATTTTAAGAGAAGGAAAACAATACTACCAAAAATATGAAAAAGGTGGAGCTAAAATCTACGCTCCTAAGATTACTCAAGGTTCTAAAAAGACAGGAACATCAGTGCATTTTAAACCAGATCCATTAATCTTTTCCACAACTCTAATCGATTACAAACAATGTGCAGTTAGATTAAAAGAATCAGCTTATTTAATTAAAGGTTTAAAAATTGATTTACGTGATGAAAGAACTGGCGCAAGTGATACTTTCGTATTCGAAGATGGCATATCTGAATACTTAGAAGAACTAAATTCTAATAGAGATAATATTCATGATGTTGTATTCCTAGAAGGAACTAGTCTAGATATTAGTGTTGAATGTGCTATTCAATACTCTCGTGGTTATTATTCAGAACAAGTTTTATCTTTTGTAAATAACATTAGAACAAAAGACGGAGGAACTCATGAGACTGGTTTTCGTACAGCTCTAACAAAAGCTTTTAATGAATATGCAAGAATGAAAGGTTTATTAAAAGAAAAAGACCCAAATCTAGAAGGTAATGATGTCAGAGAAGGCCTAACTGCAGTTTTATCAATAAGAGTTGGAGAGAGCCTACTTCAATTTGAAGGACAAACTAAAAATAAACTAGGTACTGCAGATGCAAAATCAGCTGTTGAGACAATTGTTCTAGAACAGATGAAATTTTTCTTAAATGAAAAAGGTGAAATTGCAAATGTTTTAATTAACAATGCAATTAGAGCAGCTAGAGCAAGAGAAGCTGCAAGACGTGCTCGTGAAGAAGTTAGAATGATTCGCCAAAAAGTAGGTAAAACTGCTAACATGGCTGGTAAATTAGTACCAGTTCAAGAGAAAAACCCTAAGACAAATGAGTTGTTCATTGTGGAGGGGGATTCTGCTGGAGGATCAGCTAAACAAGGACGTGCTAGACGATTTCAAGCAATCTTACCACTAAGAGGTAAAGTACTTAATGTTGAAAAGATTAAATCTGGGGATTTACTCAAAAATGAAGAATTGATGTCAATAATTTACTCTATTGGAGCTGGATTTGGCCGTGAGTTTAATGTTGCTAAATCTAACTATAATAAGATAATTATTATGACGGATGCTGATACTGATGGTGCTCATATTCAAGTTTTATTATTAACGTTTTTCTTTAGATATATGACTGAATTAATTGATGCAGGCTATGTTTATATAGCTCAAGCACCTTTATATAAAATAACTATTAAAAATAAAATTAAATACGCTTGGAGCGATGAAGAATTAAAAGAAATAGTAGAAACTAATAAAAACGTAACTATTCAAAGATTCAAAGGTTTAGGTGAAATGAATGCTGATCAATTATGGGAAACAACAATGAACCCAGAAACTAGAACTTTGATCCAAGTAAAAATTGAAGATTTCTCAGATGCAGATAATAGAGTTGCAACTTTGATGGGTGATGATGTTGCCCCTAGAAGGAGCTGGATTGATGATAATGTATCATTTGAAAATGAAGATTATTTCACTTTAGAAGAGGTAATTTTTGATGAATAAAAAAGTAGATAAAAACATAACTAAAACTATTGAAGAATATGTAGAAGAGAAAATCATCGAACAAAATATAGAAGAAATATTTTCTGAGCGTTTTGGGAGATATTCAAAATACATTATTCAAGATAGAGCTATTCCAGACGTTCGTGATGGCCTAAAACCAGTTCAAAGAAGAGTATTATATGCAATGTATAAGATGGGAATGCTATCTAATAAACCATATAAGAAATCTGCTAGAATTGTTGGGGAAGTTATTGGTAAATACCATCCTCATGGTGATACATCAGTTTATGATGCAATGGTAAGAATGTCTCAAGATTTTAAATCTAGATTACCACTTGTAGAAATGCATGGTAATAACGGCTCTATAGATGGTGATCCTGCTGCTGCAATGCGTTATACAGAAGCTAGGTTATCAATATATTCAGAGTTTTTACTTGAAGATATTAACAAAAAAACAGTTGGATTTGTTCCTAACTTTGATGATGAAGAATATGAACCAACTGTACTACCTTCTAAATTTCCAAACTTATTTGTAAATGGATCTAGTGGTATTTCGGCTGGATATGCTACAGAAATCCCTCCACATAATGTTGGAGAACTAATCGAAGCAACTATTTATAAACTAAATAATCCAAGCGCAACTTTAAGTGATTTACTTACGATTGTAAAAGGACCTGACTTTCCAACTGGTGGTATTGTTCAAGGTAAAGAAGGCTTAGAAAGTGCCTATAAGACTGGAAGAGGAAGAATCATCGTAAAAGCTAAAACTGAAATCGAAGAAGAAGCTAAGATGTATAAGCTTATAATTACAGAAATACCTTATGATGTTAATAAAGCCAACTTAGTTCGTAAAATGAGTGAAGTTTATGTAAAGAAAAACATCGCTGGTATTATTGATATTAGAGATGAAACTGACCGTGAAGGTCTAAGAATAGTTGTAGATATTAAAAAAGATGCAAATCCCGAAGATATTAGAACATTCTTTTTCCAAGCAACTGAACTTCAAGTTAATTACAACTTTAATATAGTTGCAATTGCTAATAAAAGACCACTACAATTAGGACTTTGTGAGTATTTAGACTATTATATAGCTCATCAAAAAGACGTTATTATTAATAGAAGTAACTATGAACTAAATGCTGCAAACAAGAGACTTCATATTGTAGCTGGTTTAATTTCAATGGTTTCTATTTTAGATGCAGTAATTAAAACTATTAGAAACTCTAGTAATAAGAAAAATGCTATAGAAAACTTAGTAAGTAATTATGAATTTTCATTTGAACAAGCTGAAGCAATAGTTAATTTACAACTTTATAGGCTTACCAATACAGATATTTTTGCTTTAAATAAAGAAAAAGATGAATTAAATAATTTAATTGATAGACTTAATTTAATTTTATCTAGCGAAGATGAACTAATAAAACAAATAAAAAGAGAACTTAAAAAGACTTTACAAAAAATCGATTCGCCTAGAAGAACACAAATTGAAGATGAAATCGACGATGTGAAAGTTGAAGTTACTGAGTTAATAGTAAAAGAAGATGTTGTTTTATTAATTTCTGAAGAAGGTTATATTAAACGCCTTACTCCAAAAGCTTATAATAGTGCAGAAGAGACTAGATTAAAAGAAGGTGACTTCCTAGCAGCAATTTATAATGTTACAACACTAGATACATTATTATTATTTACTGACCAAGGAAATTATATTTATTTACCTGTTTCTAAAATTCCAGAAGCAAGACACAGAGATCTTGGTTATCATGCATCAACCTTAGTTAATATGGATGCTGATCAAAAGATGATTTTCTCTGTACCAGTTGATGATTTTGAAAAAGATACATATGTATTATTTACTTTAAAATCTGGATTTATTAAGAAGATGCATGTTAAAAACCTAGTTGCAACAAGATATTCAAGAGCTCTAAGAGCTACTAAACTAAGAGATGATGATGACTTGGTTGTTAGTGTTGATATATCTAGCGATAAAAAGCCAGAAGTAGTTGTAATAACTAAAGATGGATTTATTAATCGTTATAGTTCATCTGAAATTCCTGAAATGGGAATATCTGCAATTGGTGTTAAAGCAATGGAACTTAAAAATAGACCTGACGATTACTTAGTTGGTGGACATTACCTAGATCCAAAAGATACTTTAGTCCTCCTTTCCGCAAATTCAAATGTGAAAAGGTTAAGACCAGATGAAATTATCTTAGGCAGAAAAAACAATATGGGTAAACAATACATCCAACAAATGAAAACTGTTAATAATGAAATAATCTCAACTTCAATTATTCATAAGAAAAATGCTAATGCAGATCTAGATGCTTATGTACTTGGAGAAGAAGGATTTATTAAAGTTGATTATGCTGATATTAAAACAGCTGTAAGTGCAACTGGCAAAAAGTTGAATACAAGAAAAATAAAACAAATTGAAAAACTTGTTATTTCTAGAAATAACAACGATTTAAACTAAAAAAGAGACAAAAAGAGCATAAAAGTGGCTCTGTAAGCAATTTATCTATTTAAAGATGGATATAATTATATCTTTATCTTATAAAGCAATTACAGAGCTACTATTTTAAAAGGAGCAATAAATGAGTACAGTTTTAAATATCGACCGACTAATATTCCCGCATGATTTGATAGTGTCAGTATCAGATATTTATAAATGGATCGGTCAAAACAAATTTTTTAAAGATACTGTAAAAGGTGATTTTGATAAGATTGTTGATCAAACCGTTGAAAGGGATGCTTTTTTTCTTTCTTTAATTTTAAAACTAGATCTTACAGATACTAGAACTAGGCTAATTATTACTAAAAATTCTACGCCTAGAAATAAAGAAGAAACAACGCTATTCAACA
Source organism: uncultured Bacteroidales bacterium (assembly GCA_964407835.1). Taxonomy (GTDB): domain Bacteria; phylum Bacillota_I; class Bacilli_A; order ML615J-28; family CAG-698; genus DUVT01. Next base: position 1,887 of record CAYOXB010000037.1, on the reverse strand, counting down.
TCAAAGAAACACTTACCAATTTCCAATTAAATAATAAAAATCAAAGATTTCAAAGTAATGATATTTTAAATCAACTTAATTATATTTACTCACACGAGAAAGATATTAAGTTTGCCTATACTGAGTCTTTAAAGAGAACTATGTTTGTTTCTCAAGCATCTGAAAGCAAAAGAATTTTGCTTGATGAAATTAATGATTTTTTAGACTTAGAATTACAAAGAAATACATATGAAAAAAGTATTTTATATTTGAATTACTTTGTAGATTTTTATAATATTAGTCCGTTTACAGACCATAATGACACAGCTTTTTATATATTATTATATTTACTTATCTTGAAACTTGATTTAGAAGCTTTTAAATATATTTCATTCTTTGAAATTTTATTTGAAAACTTAGGTGAATTTCAACTTGAACTTAAAGCTGCTAGCTTTAACTGGAAAGAAGGATTTGGGGAAACTATCCCTTTTATGCGCTTAATTTACCGTCTAATCAAGCAAGGCTATGAAAAAGCATATAGTGTAATAAAAGACTACAAATATGATGTAAGCCTAAATAAAGGCGATAACATTATTTCCACAATAACTAGTTTACCTGATATATTTTCAAAAGATGATATTCGTTTAATTCATCCATATGTTAGTGAATCTACAATTAATAGAGCGTTAATTAAACTTCGTGATGAAGGAAGAATTAAACCGCTAAGTAAAGGTAGAAGTGCTAAGTGGACAAAGATTTATAAAGGTTATTTACATGACTAAATTAAAAACAAATTATCATTCACATATAAAATTATGTGCACATGCAGAGGGCATGCCAATTGATTATATAAAAAAAGCAGTAGAACTAGGATATGATGAACTAGGAATAAGCGATCATGGGCCGCTTGGTTTTTCTCACCAAATGACTCTAGATGAATTTTATAATGTATATCTTCCTAGCTTCAATGAAGAAAAAAATGACTATGAAAAAAAGATAAAAGTCTATAAGGGGCTTGAAGTAGAATACGTAAAAGATAAAATGCCTCTTTATAAAGAACTATTGAAAAAACTAGATTATTTAATTATGGGTCAACATATAGTTATCAAAGATAATGTTCATTATATGACCTATTATCTAGAAGATAAAGAATTGCAAGAACTATATAAAGATCAAGTTATTGATGGCATGAAGACTGGTTTATTTAAAATCTTCGCCCACCCAGATTTATTTTTATATAAGCTACAAGAATGGAACGAATTCACTGAAAAGCTAACTAGAGAAATAGTAGAAGCTAGTATTAAATATAATGTCTTATTAGAAGTGAATGCTAATGGAATGAGAAGAAAGAAAATCATAAATCAAGACGGGATGGAAGTTTATATTTATCCTAGGATTGAATTTTGGAAAGTTGTCTCAGAATACAAGGAAGCTAAAGTTATCATTGGTGAAGACAACCATAAAATCTCATATGTAGGCGATGAATATGTTGATATGGCATATAAGTTTGCGGAAGACTTAAATTTAAATATAGTTTATAAATTATTCTAAATAAGCCCTGTAAAATCGCCTGTACTAACTTACTAGAAAGAATTACTATAATTATTCGTTTTATCAAAAAGATGCGATACAAGGCAAATACAAGCTTTTCATTATTTATTTTTATAAATATAAGCTTTAAAGCTTTCTAGGAAAAATTTATCTTTTATTAACTGAATATAGTTTTATAAAAGATTGTAATAATGAAGTACAGATATACAATTTTAAAAGAAGTAGAAAAAAGACCTAACCAATTATTTATGTTAGGTCTTTTATATATCTTTGCACAGAAATATATCAATAGTCATTTAACTTCCCATAATGTATACGTGCAAACAGTGCGAAATTTCAAGAGTAGAAGAGGTTAAA
>CAYOXB010000036.1:0-8660 GCA_964407835.1 uncultured Bacteroidales bacterium | reverse complement strand
CATCCTAGCCCTTTAAGTGCTAGAAGAGGCTTTTTTGGTAATAAATACTTCTCAAGAGCAAATAATTTTTTAAAAGAAAATAATATAAATGAAATAGACTGGAAATTATAATTATATAATTTGCTATTTAAAGTTGTTTATAATATAATAAGTTATAACTTAATGGGGAGCTTCGGCTGAGAGGTTTCGTAAAGAAACGACCCAAAACCTGATCTAGGTAATGCTAGCGTAGGAATGTGAATCTTTAGCATGCCTAAAGATTTTTTTTAAGGAGAAAAAAATGAAAAATAAACAAATAAGATTTATAACTGAAATAGGAATTTTTAGTGCACTAGGTATTGTTCTTGATTTAGTTTCAGAACAAGTATTTTCAGTAATTTGGCCAGAAGGTGGAGCAATATCTCTTGGAATGATTGCTATCTTTATTATGGCTTATCGCCATGGTTTAAAAGGGGGCCTACTTACAGGATTTGTTATTGGTACACTTTTAATGATTTCACCAGTTGCTATTTATAGAAGTCTAGTCCAAGTATTATTAGACTATGTTCTTGCCTATACTGCAGGCGGTTTAGCAGGTATTTTTGCTTTTAAAATTAGAAATTTAGAAGACAATAAAAATAAATCTTTAATTTATATATATATTGGTGTATTCATTGGAATATTTATGCGATTTGTATTTGCAGTTATTAGTGGTGCTTTTATTTGGTATGAACATCTACCAGTAAAAGAAGCTCTTAGTATTTCAATAATCTATAACTTAGGTTATTTAGCACCAAGTTTAGTAGTAAATTTACTAATTATGACAATAATTAATTATCGTTATTATTATTTAATTAATATAACTGAATAAAAAAAAGCAAATGTATTTTTAATGCATTTGCTTTTTATTTTAAATAATATTCATCAATTGCTTTTAAATAATCAATTGGTGGAGTATAACCTTGGTTAACTAAAACCCCAACTTCTTTAGCTTTTTCTATAGAAATACTTTTCCTAGCACCATTTTCGCTTTCTTGAAACAATTTATAAAAAATATCGATGTCTATTAAATATATTTCATTCACAACCTTATAATAAATCAAAACAAAACTAATACCACCCATTTCTTTTGTTTTTCTCAAATGATCAACTTGATGAGTAAATATATGTTTAAAGGAAAATGATGTCTTAGTAGTTTCCTTAGCTTCATAGTCTACGTACTTACCTTTATAGATACCATTATAATCTGTAGTAGAAGGAGTTCGATAAAAAGCCTCAATAATCTTAGCTTTTTTTCTATCAGGATAATCTACCTTAACTACTTGGACAGGAGTAGGCTTTTTATAGATTATAGCTTTATTGTTTATTCTATAATACTCATTTGTAATATTAAGAGCATTCTCAAACATCATTCCGTATGTTTTTACTTTATTTGGTTTTTGTTTAGTTTCTCTTGGATATGGGTATTTAACCTTCATTTTTATCACCATATCTATTATATCATTTATAATACTTAAAGCTCAATTAGATTTTTTTGAAAAATTATTAATAGTGGTCATATTTATAGTTTGACTATGTTTATTTTTATTATACTGCTAATTAACAGTTTTTCAGTAAAATAAAAATCATTGCTTTTTTTTCAATAATATTATAAAATAATATATATAGAGGATAAAATGATGAACAAAGATAAATTACTAGAAAGACAATCAAGAATTAGAAACTTTTCTATTATTGCTCATATAGATCATGGTAAAAGTACACTTGCTGATCGTATTTTAGAAATTACTAATACTGTAGATTCTAGAACTATGAAGTCACAACTACTTGATTCTATGGACTTAGAGCGAGAAAGAGGTATAACTATTAAGTTAAAGCCTGTTGAGTTAAAATACACATCCCTTTTGGGAGAAGAGTATATTCTTCATTTAATTGATACTCCAGGCCATGTCGATTTTACTTATGAAGTTTCTAGATCGCTCGCTGCTTGTGAAGGAGCGATTTTAGTTGTTGATGCAGCTCAAGGTATTGAAGCACAAACACTAGCAAATGCTTATCTAGCAATTGATAATGATTTAAGTATTATCCCTGTTATCAATAAAATTGATTTAGAAAATGCTAATCCAGAACAAGTTAAAAAAGAAATAGCTAGTGTTGGCCTAGATACATCAAATGTAATTTTAGCCTCAGCAAGAAAAGGAATAGGTATTCAAGATATTTTAGAAGAAATTATTAAAACCATTCCAGCACCAAGTGGAGATCCTAATGCTCCATTAAAAGCTTTAATCTTTGATTCTTATTACCATCAATATCGTGGTGTTATACCTTCAATTAGAGTTGTTGATGGAACAATAAGAAAAGGCGACAAAATCTATATGATGTCTACAAAAGCTACTTATGATGTAGTTGATGTAGGTGTTTATAGTCCAACAGAAGAAACAAGAGATTATTTAGCATCAGGTGATGTTGGTTGGATAAGTGCATCTATTAAAGATATTCAAGATATTCATGTAGGTGATACTATTACTTTTTCTGAAAACAAAGCAAAAGAACCACTACCTGGTTATAGAAGACTAAACCCTATGGTATATAGTGGTGTTTTCCCGATTGATAATAAAAAATATGAAGAATTAAAAGACGCTTTGGAAAAACTTATTTTAAATGATGCTTCTTTAGTTTATGAACCAGAAACATCAAAAGCTCTAGGCTTTGGTTTTAGAGTTGGCTATCTTGGCCTTCTTCATATGGACATTGTACAAGAAAGATTAGAAAGAGAATTTGATATTGATTTAATTGCAACTGCACCAAGCGTTATTTATAAAGTAAATCTAACAAATGGTAAACAAATCGAAATTCACAATCCATCTGACTTACCAGATCCTGTTACAATTCAATCTATTGAAGAACCATATGTTATCTCAACAATTATGTCACCAAGTGAATATGTTGGGCCAATTATGGAAGTATGCCAATGCAAACGCTCAATCTTTAAAAATATGACTTATATTGATGAAAAAAGAGTATCTATAGAATACGAAATGCCACTTGCGGAAGTTGTATTCGACTTTTTTGATAAACTTAAGTCTTCCACAAAAGGTTATGCATCATTTGACTATGTATTATCAAGATATTTACCTTCTAAATTAGTTAGAATGGATATCTTAATCTCAGGTGAAAAAGTAGATGCCCTAAGTATGATTGTTCATGTAGATCAAGCATACCGTAGAGGTAAAGCAATAACTGAGAAATTAAAAGAATTAATACCAAGACAATTATTTGAAGTACCTGTCCAAGCAGCTATAGGAACTAAAATTATAGCTAGATCGACAATACGCTCAATGGGCAAAAATGTACTTGCGAAATGTTATGGTGGAGATATTTCAAGAAAGAAAAAACTTCTTGAAAAACAAAAAGAAGGAAAAAAACGAATGAAAATGGTTGGTAGTGTAGAAGTACCACAATCAGCATTTTTAGCTGTTTTAAAAATCGATGATTAAATATAAAAACTTATATATTCACATACCGTTTTGTACTAAAATCTGCACATATTGTGATTTTTATAAAATGGTTGCAAGTGAAGTTGGAAAAGTTAAATATATCGATTATTTAATTAAAGAGTTAGACTTAAAAAAAGAGTTAATCGGTAGTTTAGAAACAATTTACATTGGTGGTGGAACTCCATCATGTTTAGACATTAATCTATTGGATAAACTCTTTTCTAATTTAAATAAGTATATTGATCCTAATACTTTAAAAGAATATACAATAGAGGCTAATCCTAATGATATAAGCATCTCTCTTGCGCATTTATTTAAAAAACACTCTATAAATAGAGTTAGTTTAGGTGTACAAGGCTTGAAGGAAGATAAGCTTAATATTTTAGGAAGAACGCATAATAAAGCTGATGTTTTAAATGCAATCCAAATCCTTCAAGATGCTAATATAACTAATATTAGTGTAGATCTAATCTATGGCGTTGGAAATGAAAAATTCAAAGATATTAAAGAAGACTTAAAAATACTTCTTAAAACTAATATAAAGCATTTATCTCTTTATTCTTTAATTTTAGAAGATAAAACTATTCTGAAGAAGCTATATAATGAAAATAAATTCAAACTCTATGATGAAGATGAAGAGGCTAAACTATATATTAAAATAACTGAGTTTTTAAAAAAAGAAGGCTTTATTCACTATGAGATAAGTAACTTCGCAAAAGAAAACTATGAATCTCTTCATAATTTAGTTTATTGGAATAATAACAATTATTTAGGGCTCGGTCCAAGTGCAAGTTATTATTTGGAAGATATTAGATATACTAATATTAGAAATCTAAACAAGTATTATCAAGGTATTGATAACAAGAGTTTAATATATGAAGAAAAAATTAAACTTACTATAGAAGAGCAAATGAGTGAAGAGTTAATTATGGGTTTAAGAAAAATCAAAGGTATAAATTTAAATAATTTTAAAACTAAATTTAATAAAGATATCTTTGAAGTTTATCCAGTAATAAATCAATTAATCAATAATAAATTATTAAAAATAGAAAATGACTTCTTATTTATACCAGAAGATAAACTCTATTTATCAAATGAAGTATTTATAAAGTTTATCTAATATTAAAACTAATGGTGGGATTATGGAAAAGTATTTACAAGAATTTAAATATTATTTACATGGTGAGCTTAATCTTGCCCTAAGCACAGTTAAGTCTTATATGAATGATTTACAACTATATATAAATTTCATTCAAACTTATCGCAAGAAAAAGTATCCTGAAGATATTGAAACAGAAGATGTTAGAGCTTATTTAGATAGTTTAAAAAGAAAATACATTACCGCGAGCTCACAAGCAAGAAAACTAACAGCAATCAGAAGCTTTCATAAGTTCATGTTACTTGAAAAATACACATCTAAAGATGTCGCATATGTAATTCAAAATCCAAAGCAAGAGCTAAAACTTCCTAGTTTCCTATCAAAACAAGAAATAAACATGCTCTTTTCTGTATTAGAGTATGATAACCCGACTAATATTAGAAACAGTGCAATGATAGTTTTACTATATGCTTGTGGATTAAGGGTTGGTGAATTAACTAATCTTAAAACATCTGATCTTCACTTTAATCAAGGTTTTATTAATGTAATTGGTAAAGGTGATAAAGAAAGGGTTGTTCCTATAAATGAAGAAGCTATTAGAATAATAAATCTATATTTAGAAAGTTCTAGACCTGTCTTAAGAAAAGATAAAACAAAAAATGAATTATTTTTAAATAGTAAGGGTGGAGGCATTTCTAGAAATACTGTTTATACTGTTTTAAAAGCTAAAGGTATTGAAGCTGGAATAAGAAAAAGTCTTTATCCCCATATTTTAAGGCATTCTTTTGCTTCACATTTACTTGAAGAAGGTCTTGATCTACGCTTAATTCAAGAACTTTTAGGTCATGAAGATATAATGACAACTGAAGTATATACCCATGTAAGAAATACTCATCTACAAGAAGTATATTTAAAAGCTCATCCAAGAGCGAGAAAGGGAAATAATAATGAATAAATTTAAAAGAATTTTTCTAATTGTTGCTGATTCATTAGGTGTAGGAGAATTAGATGATGCTTATAAATATAATGATTTAGGCAGTAATACCTTTAAACATGCATCTTATGCCAAAGAAAACTTTTCTATTCCTATGTTAGAAAAATTAGGTGTAGGACATATTACAGACATAAACAACACAAAAGCAGTGAAAAACCCTCTTGCTTCCTATGGAAAAATGAAAGAAGTAAGCATTGGTAAAGATACTTTAACTGGCCACTGGGAATTAATGGGTTTAAATGTTCAAGTTCCTTTCCCAGCATTTACTGACACTGGTTTTCCTAAAGAATTAATAGATGAATTAGAAAGACAAACAAATCACAAATTCATTGGAAATATTGCAGCAAGTGGAACAGAAATTATAAAAGATTTAGGTGAAGTTCACCTAAAAACTAAATCAATAATAATTTATACTTCATCAGACTCTGTCTTACAACTAGCAGCTAATGAAGAAGTTATTCCTTTAAATGAATTATATAGGGTTTGTGAGATTGCTAGAAAAATAACTTTAGAAAATCCTGCCTGGCAAGTAGGGAGGATTATCGCTAGACCATTTATTGGAAAGACTAGCTCAACATTTACAAGAACAGCTAATCGACATGATTATGCAGTTAAACCTTTTTCGAAAACAACACTTAATTTTTTATACGATAATAACTATACAGTCATATCAGTTGGTAAAATAAATGACATTTTTGATGGTGAAGGAATAAGCGAAAGCAATAAAACTAAATCAAATCAAGATGGAATGAATAAAACAATCGAAATAGCAAAAAGAGATTTCACTGGTTTATGTTTTGTGAATTTAGTTGACTTTGATGCTATCTACGGGCATCGTAGAAATGCTTTAGGATATGCTGAAGCTATTGAAGAATTCGATAACAATTTAAATGACTTAATACCTTTATTAAAAGAAGATGATTTGTTAATAATTGTTGCAGATCATGGAAATGATCCAACTCATCATGGTACTGACCACACTAGAGAATACGTTCCACTCTTAGTCTACAATAAAAAGATAAATGGCTCATACTTAGGCATAAGAGAGACATTTGCTGATGTTGCTGCTACTATTAGTGATAATTTTAAAGTAAATATGCCTAGTTTAGGTAAAAGCTTTTTAAATGAATTAAAGGAAGGATAAAACTATGAATCCAATTAAAGAAATTCACAATCTCCAAAGAGCAGGTAATATTTATCTAACAATCACAAAACCAGCTAAACCAGAAGATGCAAAAGCTATTATTTTTATTAATCATGGTATGGGTGAGCATATTGATAGGTATCACGATTTTATAGATTTACTAGCTAGAAATGATTTCATAGTTTATGGACATAATCATCGTGGCCACAAAAACTCTCTTTTAGAAGGTTGTGATTATGGTTGTTATAACAACTTAGATGTTTTTCAAACATTTGTTGATGATAATTTAATGATAATTGATATGATTAAAAAGGAATATCCTAATTTACCAATTTATATGTTTGGTCATAGCATGGGTTCCTTTATTACTCAAAGATTTCTTCAATTTTATGGTAATAAGGTTAATGGGGCAATCTTGTGTGGCTCTGCAAAACAAAGTAAACCACTTTTAAATATGGGTATTTTCTACTCAAAATTAGTTAGTTTATTTAGATCAAGAAAAAGAAAATCTAAATCACTACATAATTTAATATTCAAACCATATAATAAAAAATTTAAACCAAATCGTACAGAAGTAGATTGGTTAAATAGAGATGAAAAAGAAGTAGATATTTATGTTAATGATCCATATTGTGGTGGAGCATTTTCTGCTGGATTTTATCATGATTTCTTTAAATGCCTTAAGAGCATTACCGAAAACTATGAATTAATCTCCAAAGATATTCCAGTCTTTATTATAAGTGGTGATCATGACCCAGTAGGTGGACAAGGTAAACTTGTAAGCAAATTATATAAAGAATTACAAAAAAATGAACTTAAAGACCTTACAATGAAGCTTTATCCAGGTGCTAGACATGAGTTGATGCTAGAATTTAATAAAGATGAAGTTATGAATGATTGCCTTAATTGGTTTAATAAACAAATTTCTAAATAGATTTTGTAATAAATATTGATTATGATATAATAAATTGACGAATAAATAAGGAGGACTTTAATGAAAAAAACACTGAAATTTCTATTATATAGTTTTATATTATTTCTAGTTGTTAGCTTACAAGTAAGTGCCGTGTCAATGCCTAAGCTTGTAATGATTAACCCTGGTGAAGATTCTTCAACTGAAATGAATATAAACTATTGGACTGCTGATGAAGGGACTTATGTGTCTTTCTATCCAGAAGGAGCTAGCCCAAGTAGTGCTAATCTAGTATTTCCTGAATGTGTTGCAACACCTTTTACTGGTAGAACAGAAAAACAATGTAAAGCAACAATGACCAATCTAGTACCAGATACTGTATATTACTATAAAGTAGAAGCTTCTAGTATGGAAGATGTGCGTTCGTTTAAAACAGCAGGTGCAGAGGAATTTACTTTCTCTCATGTTACTGACGTTCACTCTTGGTTTAGCGGCGGAACAAATAACCGAGTAGCTAGAGCTACCGCAGTAATGAATAAAATTAATGATATTAAAGAATTAGACTTTGTCTTATCTTCAGGTGATATGACAGCTTATGGTACAGTTTACGAACAATGGGAAGCCCTATTTAATATGAATGTATTACAAAACAAAATGTACGCAAGTACTCCCGGAAATCACGATTATTATAATACTGCTGCAGTAACTCAAAACTCAAGTTATTTTAACGCTACACATAATAACCCTGATAATGGCGCTGTTGGTGTTAAAAACAGTACTTATTATTTCAAATACGGAAATACATTATTTATTTCCTTGAACTCTGAAGATGCTGCTGATATTCCTTTAGCTAGAGCATCTCAAATCGCTTGGCTAAATGAAGTTACAGCTAAAAATCCAGCTGACTTTATTATAGTTTATACTCACAGACCATTTTATACTGGTGATGGTCTTAATGCAGGACAAGCTCGCGATATGCGTAATTGGTTCCAAGAAATATTTGATAATACTGGTGTTGACTTAGTTTTAGCTGG
>CAYOXB010000035.1:4778-9785 GCA_964407835.1 uncultured Bacteroidales bacterium | reverse complement strand
TTCAAAACTATATTATTTAAAAAACCACCACTTTTAAAGTGGTGGTAATTTTATTAGATATATAACTTTCTTGGTGGTCTATATATAGCTATAACTTTCTTGGTGGTCACCACCATCTTAGTTATAGCTTTTTTAAATATTAAAAAAGAACTCTCTTTCGTGATATAATTTAAATGTCATAAAAACCACATCGAAAGGAGTTCTATGAATAATGATACCATAAAATTACTAAATTTAGAACAATTTAATCTAAAACTTGATAGTATTTCTGCTTCAAAGGTTAATAATATTTTATATTGTTATATTACATTACAAAAAGATAATATTCCTTGCACTTATTGTAATAACCAATCTAATTATGTACACGATTATAGAGTTAAAAAGATTAAACACTCTATCTCAACTAACAATCCTTGCTTTATTATTTATAAAGCCCGTAGATACAGATGTGGAGTTTGTAATAATGTCTTTTATGAGCATAATCCTTTTTCAGTCAAAAGTGATAAAAACTCTAACTATACTATTTTTGCGGTTTTAGAAGCTCTAAGAAGTCACACAGTTACTTTCACTGAGGTAGCTGATTTGTTTAACTTAACTACAACTAGTGTTATTAGAATATTTGATTCATATGTTGAAGTTTCAAGAAAAACACTTCCTAAAGTTATCTGTTTTGATGAGTTTTATACTTCTAGATATGCATATCAAAAATATGCGTTTGTTATGGTTGATTTCTTAACTAATCAAATTATTAATATTTATTCATCTAGACATAAATACCGTCTAACTCATGACTTTTCTATGATACCTGCATTAGAAAGAGACAGTGTTGAATACATTATCATAGATATGTGGGATACATATAGAGATCTTAGCGAAATCTACTTTAAAAGGGCCAAAATTGCCGTAGATTCGTTTCATGTTATTTCTCACTTAAATAATGCCATGATTGCAGTTAGACTAAGAATAATGAGAAAATATGATAAAAGAACAAGGAGCCTACTTGCAAATGATATGTATTATTATATGTTGAAGAAGTTTCATTATTTTTTTATTAAAGATTATGAAGCTATTTATAAAGGGCCTATTGAAATTAGAAAGCTTCATACCAAGTGGCTTAAGTCAGAAATAAAAGCATATTTACTTGGAATTGATCCTGATCTAAAAGAAGCTTATTATTTAAAAGAAAGATATAGAGAGTTTAATCTAACTGCAAGTTATGAAGATTGTGATGACGAATTTAATTATCTAATAGATGAATTTTTAAATAGTAATTTAGAAGAATTTAGAGCTTTTGGTAAACTACTTCTAAGGTGGAAAGATAACATTAAAAACTCTTTTATAAGAGTAAATGGTAGAAGGTTATCTAATGGGCCTATTGAGAGTGTTATATCTAGAATAAAGACAATATTAAAGAGTGCTAATGGCTATAGAAACTTTAATAGATTTAAAAATAGAGTAATGTACTCTCTAAATAAAAACACACCAATAAAAGGTGTACCAAAAAAATAAAAGATATGAAAATTGTGGTTTTTATAGACAAAAGGCATTCCAGTTTTAACAGCTAGAATGCCTATTTTTTTGACCACCAACTAAGTTATAGGGGTAAATACCACCAACTAAGTTATAGGGTGTTTATTCAAAACCACCAACTAAGTTATAGGTCCTATTTTTTTAGATATGGATTGGCTTATCAATTATTCCTAGGGCTGCTTCCATAATTGCTTCAGATAGAGTAGGATGTGGATGAATTGCATCTGCAAGTTCATATGCAGTTCCTTCTAGCTTCATTAATACAGATGATTCTGAGATTAATTCTGTTGCATGTGGTGCTAGGATGTGAACACCGATGATTTCGTTGAATTTAGTTTTTGCTATTATTTTGATGAAACCTTCAGTTTCAGCTTCGGCAAGTGATTTGCCATTTGCTTGAAGTGGGAATTTGCTTACTTTGTAATCAATTCCTGCTTCTTTAGCTTCTTGTTCTGTTAAACCAATTGATGCTATTTCTGGACTCCCATAGATTCCTGAAGGAATTTGGTTGTAGTTTATTTCTTTGTTTTCTCCCATAATATTGCTTGCTGCAATTATTCCTTCGCTACTTGCTACATGAGCTAGCATGAATTTGCCGTTTACATCACCAATAGCGTAGATTCCTGGGACATTAGTTTCTAGTTTATTATTAGTTTGGATACCTTGTCTAGTAATTTCTAGGCCTAAGTGTTCAAATCCTTGAGTGTTTGGACGCATACCTACAGACATTAAGACTTTAGTAGCTTTAACTTCATGGTTTTGATCATCTTTTTTATAGATTACTTTGTCTTTATCTACCTCAACAACTTGAGCTTCTGTAATGATGTTAATTTTTTGTTTCTTTAGGCTTTTTAGGTAAGTTGATCTTATTTCATCATCTACATTAACTAAAATATTGTTAGCCATTTCCACAACTGTAACATTTGAACCAAAACTTGAGTAGATAGTTGCAAATTCTATTCCAATTACACCACCACCTACAACAACTAAGTCTGTTGGAACTTCAGTTAAGGAAAGAGCTTCTTTACTTGTGAGGATAAAGTTAGATTCAAAACCTTCTTTAACACCTTTAATAGGTGGGATTATTGGGCTTGCCCCTGTTGCGATAATAATGTTTTTAGTTTGTAGTTTTTCATCATTTACTTCAATAGTGTTTTTATCTAAAACTTTAGCTTCACCTTGGAATACTTCAACATTATTTTTCTTTAAAAGCATTTTAACGCCCATTGTTAGTTTTTTAACAATAATGTCTTTTCTTTTCACAACCTTATCAAGTTCAACTTTTGCAGTTGATGTGTCTACGCTTATACCAAATGTACTTGCATTTAAGATATCTTGGTAAACTCTAGCACTTTTAATAAGAGCTTTTGTTGGGATACAACCGATATTAAGGCAAACTCCACCTAATTCATTTTTTTCAATAATTGCTACTTTAGCACCTAGTTGACTTGCTTTAATTGCAGCTACATAGCCTCCAGGACCTGCACCAATTACTACTACATCAAAATTTTTCATCTTTACTCCTAACTCATTAATAATAATACTGGGTTTGTTATATATTCTTTAAACTTCATAATGAATCTACCTGCATCAGCACCATCGATAATACGATGATCAACTGCTAGGGATAGAGGAAGAACATCGCCAATTGCTAGAGTATTATTTACTACAACTGGTTTTTTATTAATTCTACCAATACCTAGGATTGCTGATTCTGGGTATTTTATTATTGGTGTACCAAATGATGAGTCAAATGCTCCATAATTTGTTACTGTAAATGTTCCACCTTGAATTTCAGGAAGTTGAATTTTTCTTTCAACTGTAGCCCTACCAAGTCTTTCGATTTCTCTTGCGAGTTCAAAGAAACTTAAAGTATCTGCATTTTTAATATTTGGAACAATTAATCCATCAGGTGTATCTACAGCAATACCAATATTTATATTGTTATGGAAGATAATTTCTTCTTTTTCACTATCATATGAAGTATTGAAGATTGGAAATTCTTTAATTGTTAGAGCGACAGCTTTAATAATGAATGGCATAAATGTTAATTTAATATCTTTAGCTGCAAGAATATCTCTTTGTTCTTTTCTTAAGACAGCTAAAGAAGTTACATTTATTTCTTCCATTAGAGTTGTATGAGGTATAACAGCTTTAGAAGTTGTCATACTATTTACAATTGCCCTTCGAAGTTTAGTTATTGGAACTCTTGTAGCTTCTTTAGAAGCTTGAACCATTGGAGCTTTTGTAAATAGTGGTCTTGCCTCAGCTTTTTGAACTGACTGAGCTAAAACATCATCTCTTAAAACTCTGCCGTTTTCGCCAGTTCCGTTTAGTTTATTGATATCTAGACCATTTTCACTAGCTAAGCGTCTTGCAATTGGTGTTGCAAGTGTTCTTGATCTTGAGGTTTCAGCTTGTGTTGCTTCTACAACGCTTGGGATAACTTCATCTCCAACTTCTATTTCTCCAACTACACCAGCACTATCTTCTTCAGAAGCTTTAGTTGTTGTTTCTTTTGGAGTTTCTTTAGAAGCTTCCTTAGAAGTTGTTCCATCATCAATAATAACTAGGGTTTCACCAACATGGATAGTTTCTCCAACTTTAGCTCCGTGTTTTACAATTATTCCACTAACTGGTGCTGGGATTTCCGCATTAACTTTATCGGTTTCAATTATAACAACTGTATCGCCTTCGTTAACTTTGTCTCCTTCTTTATATAACCATTTTAAGATTTGACCTTCATGTAGGCCTTCGCCGATATCGGCAAACTTTAAATCATACATATTATACCACCTTATGCTTTAATAGCCATAATTTTTTTGATTTCAGCAGCTATTCGTTTTGAATCTACGATGAAATGATGTTCTCCCTTTGGAAGTGGGATAGTAACATCAAAGCCAGTAAGTCTTGCTGGAGCAGCTTCTAAATGGAAAAATGCTTTTTCGTTCACTGTTGCCATTATTTCTGCTGCAGGACCAAATGATTTGACTGCTTCAGTTACAACAAGAATTCTTCCTGTTTTTTTAACTGATTCTATAATAGTTTCTTTATCGAATGGTGCAATTGTGCGTAGATCGATTAATTCTACATCTATATCATCACCAAGTAGTTTAATTGCAGCCTCAGCTTCACGAACTAATGCTCCCCAAGTTACAACTGTAATATCACTACCTTGTTTTACTATTCTTGCTTTACCGATTGGAACTGTATATTCTTCATCGGGAACTTCTTGTTTGAATGCTCTGTAGATTTTCTTTGGTTCAAAGAAAATAACAGGATCATTATCTTTTATTGCGGCTGTTAGTAAGCCCTTAGCATCATATGGAGTTGAAGGAACTACTAATTTTAAGCCTGGAATAGAAGCAAATAATACTTCTAAGCTTTCTGAGTGATGTTCTAGAGCTCTAACTCCACCCCCATATGGCATTCTAACTACAACTGGAAGGTTGTATTTACCACGGGAGCGGTTACGAT
>CAYOXB010000035.1:0-4768 GCA_964407835.1 uncultured Bacteroidales bacterium | reverse complement strand
ATATCTTGCTAGATGGGTAACTATTTGATTATAGCCAGGGAACATAAAACCAGAAAACTGGATTTCCACAACCGGTCTTAAGCCATTTATTGCCATACCGATACTTGACCCGATTATTGCAGCTTCTGCAATCGGTGTATCGAATACTCTTTCTTTGCCATATTTTTCTTGTAAGCCTGCTGTTGTTCTAAATACTCCACCAACAAAACCTACGTCTTCACCATAAACAACAACTGATTTATCTTTTTCCATTTGTTGGTCAAGTGTTTGATTAATAGCTTCTAATACTGTACGTACTGCCATATTAGTTTTCCTCCTCTGCTAGATATTTTTTGTAATCACTTAATTGCTCTTCTAGTTCAGGAGTCATTTCTTCATATGTATATGTAAATATATCATCTAGAGGTACAAAACCTGAGTTTTCTACTTTTTTAAAGACTTCAAGAACATAATCATTTAATTCATCTTGGAGTTTTTTATCTTTTGCCTCAGTAAGCACCTTTTTATTTAGTAAATATTGCCTGAAGCGAAGAAGAGGATCTTTTGTTTCCCATTCTCTAACTTCTTCATCTGGGCGATATATTTTAGGATTATCATTTGTTGTATGAGATCCCATTCTATAAGTAACAGCTTCAATTAAAGTTGGACCTTCACCGCGTCTTGCTCTAGCAACAGCTTCTTTAGTTGCTAGATACATTGCAAGAACATCATTACCATCAACTACGATTCCTGGTATTCCATAAGCAATTGCTTTTTGAGCGTAGTTTGCTGATTTTGTTTGAAATTCTTTTGGCGTAGATATTGACCAGTGGTTATTTTGAACAATAACAACCATTGGTACATCAAATACCGCACCAAAGTTTAAACCTTCGTGGAATTCACCATGGCTTGTTCCACCATCTCCTATATATACTACTGCAACTTCATCTTTCTTTTGCAGTTTACTTGCGTATGCTATGCCTGCGGCATGGGATATTTGCGAACCAATTGGAATATTGATTGGTAATATTCTTACATCATCATCGAATTTAGAACCCATTTCATTACCATACCAATATAGGTAGAGTTGTTCTAAAGTAGCACCGTGATAGAGCATTGCCGAGAATTCTCTAAAAGCAGTAACTAACCAATCGGTTTTATTTATTGCAGCCATTGGACCTATTTGTGCTGCTTCTTGACCTTGATTAGGTGCAAAAGTTAGCATTCTACCTTGGCGTTGGAATTGAACAGCTTTAATATCTGCAATTCTACCAAGTGACATTAAACGATACATTTCTAACAGCTTATCGTTATCAAGTTTTGGTTCTAATTGTTTATTGACGATATTACCGTCTTTGTCCAAAACTTGGAGGCTTTGCTGCTTTAGTGGATCATACTTTGTAAGTAACATCTTAACCTCCTTTTATTATTCTAGTTTTCACTAGGATTTTACTTATTTTATAGGCATATAAATCTAATAAAATAATTAAATATAAATACCTGCCTATTACATATATATTATAATATTTATAGGCGTTTCCCGCAATTTTTATGCTTCTTTTTCAAGTTTGATTTAAATATTGTCTTAAAATATAGTTTTAGTAAAAAAAGTTTCGAATAATTATTTATTAACCTTAAATATTTTGGAAAACATTGTTTTTACAAAATTATTTCCACTTGAGGTATTCTTGCTTTTACTTGAAAAAAAACCAATATTATAGTATTATAAACTAGTGAATATAAGGAGATAATTATTATGATTATACTTTGTGAGAAAGGTTTAAAACTCGATGGTTTTATCAAAGTTGCAAAATTTAATGAGAAGATTGCAATTTGTAGTAAATTAAAAGAAAAAATAGTTAATGCTAATAATAGCATTAAGAAAATATTAGAAAAAGAAAAGAAAGTATATGGAGTTAATACTGGATTTGGAAAGCTAAGTGATATTGTTATTGAAAACTCAAATCTTTATAAACTTCAAGAAAACTTACTTAAATCCCATGCTTGTGGAGTTGGTGAAAACTTCAAACCAGAAATAGTGAGAGGAATGATGGCTTTAAGAGTTAATGCCCTAGCTAGAGGATTTTCTGGAATTAGATTTGAGGTTGTTGCGAAATTAATTGAATTTTTGAATAATGATATTATTCCAGTAGTTCCATCCCAAGGTTCTTTAGGCGCTAGTGGTGATTTAGCACCACTTGCTCATATGTCACTACCTTTAATTGGTCTTGGAGAAGTATATTATAATAATAAAATAATGAAAACAAAGGATGCTCTAGCTTTAGCTGGCGTAGAAGCACTAAGTCATTTGGAAGCTAAAGAAGGTCTTTCTTTAATTAATGGAACTCAAGCAATGACTTCGGTTGGAGCTCTTGCTTTATATGATAGTTTTAGACTACTTAAGTATGCTGATCTAGCGCTTAGTTTATCTTTAGAAGCACTTAGGGGAATTGAATGTTCATTTGATGAGAGACTACACTTAGCAAGAGGCCAAGTTGGACAAATTAAAGCTGCAAAGAATATTAGAAATCTTACACTTAATAGTGAATATATAACTAAACAAGGTGAAGTAAGAACTCAAGATGCGTATTCGCTACGATGTGCTGCTCAAGTTCATGGAGCGAGTTGGGATGCTTTTAACTATGTTTTAGAAAAAGTTGAAATAGAAATGAATGCAGCGACTGATAATCCACTTGTATTTAATGGTGAAGATGTTATATCTGGTGGGAATTTCCATGGTCAAGTTATGGCTCAAGCATTTGACTTTTTAAAGATTGCTGTTAGTGAAGTTGCAAATATAAGTGAAAGAAGAATTGAAAGATTAGTTAATCCTACTTTAAATGAAGGCTTACCTGCATTTTTAGTAGCTCACCCAGGAATAAATTCTGGGTTTATGATTATTCAATACTCTGCTGCTAGTTTAGTTTCTGAAAACAAAGTTCTTGCTCATCCAGCAAGTGTGGATTCTATTCCATCAAGTGCTAATCAAGAAGACCATGTTTCAATGGGAACTATTGCTGCTAGGGGTGCAAGTGAGATTATAAATAATGCTTATAGAGTTGTTGCAATGGAAATACTAGCTGCAGTTCAAGGAATTGATTTTAGAGAAAAGAAAAACCTAGGAAAAGCTACTCAGATTGCTTATGAATATATAAGGAAAGAGATTCCTTTTATTGATGAGGATTTAGTAATGTATCCAATTATTAATAAAACTCATGATTTGATTAGATATGGTAATTTACTAGAAAAAATTGAAGCTGTTATAGGGAGTTTATATGAATAATATTATTGAAAAACTTTTTCCTGAACTGCCTGAGTATCCTGTTTTTTTAAAAAGCATTAGAAGAGCGCCTAAAAGAGACTTTTCTTTAAGTGAAGAAGAAGTTATTTTAGCTTTAGAAAATGCTCTTCGCTATGTTCCTAAAAAATGGCATGATATTTTAGCGGATGAGTTTTTAGATGAACTTACCTCAAGAGGTAAAATCTATGCATATCGCTTTTATCCAAAGGAAAGAATATATGGTAAGAGTATAGATTCATATGAAGCTAAGCTAACAGAAGCTAAAGCGATGATGGTTATGATTGATAATAACTTAGATTTTGATGTTGCTTTATATCCATATGAGTTAATAACATATGGTGAAACTGGAGCAGTATTACAAAACTGGTTACAATATCATTTAGTAAAATATTATTTAAAAGAAATGGAAGAAGACCAAACACTTGTTGTTGCAAGTGGGCATCCACTTGGTTTATTTAAATCAAGTGTTAATTCATCTCGCTGTTTAATTACTAATGGTTTAATGATCGGAATGTATGATAATTTAGAAAGTTTCAACCGGGCATCAAGTCTTGGAGTAGCAAACTACGGTCAAATGACTGCTGGTGGTTGGATGTATATTGGACCTCAAGGAATTGTCCACGGCACCTTTTCCACAATCCTCAATGCTGGAAGAATCAAACTAGGTCTTAAAAATGAAGAAGACTTAAGAGGTAAAATGTTTGTTTCTAGTGGGCTTGGAGGAATGAGTGGAGCTCAAGGTAAGGCTGCTGAGATTGCGGGAGCAGTTGGGTTAATTGCAGAGGTTGATTATTCGAGAATTGAAACGAGATTTAACCAAGGTTGGGTTAAGTATATAGCTAAATCTCCAAAAGAAGCATTTGAAAAAGCTTTAGGAGATAAGAAAAACAAACAAGCATCTTCAATAGCTTATTATGGTAATATAATTGATTTATTAGAATATGCAGATAGTAACAATATTGAAATAGAACTTTTAAGTGACCAAACATCTTGTCATAATGCTTATGATGGTGGATACTGTCCAGCGGGAATTAGTTTTGAGGAAAGAACAGAGCTTTTAGAAGCTAATAAGGAAAAGTTTAGATCTTTAGTTGATCAGTCTTTAAGAAGACATTATAAAGTTATATCTTCTTTAGTAAATAAAGGTACTTATTTCTTTGATTATGGGAATTCATTTTTAAAAGCTATTTTTGATGCAGGTGAGGTTAGTGTTTGTAAGAACAAGAAAGATCCGCTTGATGGGTTTATTTGGCCTAGTTATGTAGAAGACATAATGGGTCCACTCTTATTTGATTATGGCTATGGTCCATTTAGATGGGTATGTTTAAGTGGTAGGGAAGAAGATTTAGACCTAACTGATAGAGTTGCTCTTGCAACAATTGATAAAGATAGAAGATTCCAAGATATGGATAATTATAAATGGCTTAAAGATGCCAAGAAAAATGCTTTAGTTGTCGGAACAAAAGCGAGGATTTTATACCAAGATGC
>CAYOXB010000034.1:0-10400 GCA_964407835.1 uncultured Bacteroidales bacterium | reverse complement strand
AAGCTGCTTATGATGATTTGATGGCTAAAACGTTGAAATATACAATCGTTTTTGAATACAAAGAATAAAAACAGTTTAATTTAATAACGCCAAAACTAGAGTGATCTAGTGACGGAAAGCTAAAGGGTCTTGAAAGAGACAGCCAGTTGCCATTTCTATAATCTTTAGAGATGGCATTTATTTTCGGAGGATAACATGAAAGAAAGAACAGAAAGAAATTATAAGAAGTATTTATCAATAGTTTTAATATTATTACTTATTGGTATTACTTCATTGACTTTTGCATTATGGCATAAATACTCTCATGATGAAGGTGGAGATATTAATATAGGGGATCGTAACTCCATTACTGTTGTGAGTGAAGTGCCAATGACTGCAGGTAAACTTATACCTGTGGGTGCAGAGTTAAAAGATGGGGATGTATATGCTCTAGAAGCTGAATATAAAGTTACTGTAGAAAAGTTTGTGGAAGAATACGAATTTGTTGTAACTGCAGTTATTTTAAATGATTCAACTGGAATATTAGAAATTGTAGTAGATGAATTTGATCAATTCGCTGAAGGTGTATTAGAAACATTAGTTAAGCTAACAATTAGATTTAAGAATCCTGATAATGATACAGATGATTACGATAGTTTAGTAGCTATCGAAAACTTAAAATATAAAGTTACTTTTGTGTATACTCATAAAGGTTAAGTTGTTAATTTCATTTAATTGATCTTATATAAGAATTAGGGAAAAGGGATTATGTAGGAAGATTTGTTTTATAAGAATGAGATGGTTCATTCTTATAAAAGAAGAGAAACTTAGTTTCTCAATGGGATTAGAAATGAACTAATAGTATTATTACTATTGTGTTTAAATTATTTGTCCTCATATAAAAAAGTCTAGAACTTCGGTTTTAGGCTTTTTTATTTTAAAATGGCTTTATATTGTTTATGGTTTTCAAATATGATAAAATATATAAATAAGATAGATATTAAAATAGGAGTTATATATGAGTAAAAAAATATATTTAGCGGTAGTAGTATTGTTCTTTATTGCTATATTATCAGGATGTAGTTTGTTTGGTGGAAAAGACATCTTTGATAATGAATTAATTAAATTTAGTGGTTTTGATACTGCTGAGGGTGTCACTGAGGATTTTGAAGTAGTTACTGAAGTTGGTAATGTTGAAATAAGTTGGTCTAGTACACAACCAAATGTGATTTTTGTAAGTGGTAATACTGCTTATGTTACTAGAGGAGATGAAGGTGTTGAACTTGATTTAATAGCAAGCTATACTAGTCGTGGAGAAGTGAAAACTAAAAGATTTACTGTTTATGTATTAAAAAAAGGTGAAACTGGTAATGGTGGAAATATGCCGAGTAATTTGATTAACATATATGCTATAAATGACTTCCATGGTGCGATTTTTGAAGATGGTGATGAACTGGGTATATCTAAGATGGGTGCTTTTTTAAAATCTGAGAAAACAAAGAATCCTGAAAACACGATTATACTTTCTGCTGGAGATATGTTTCAAGGGACTGCTCTATCTTCACTTACTAGAGGAAAAGTAGTAGTTGACTTAATGAACTATATTGGTTTTGATGCAATGGCTCTTGGTAATCATGAATTTGACTGGGGGGTAAGCGAAATAATTCGTTATGTTGATGGAGATACAACTAATGGTGAAGCTGATTTCCCATTCCTAGGTGCTAATATATTCCATAAACCTACAAATAAAAATGTAGATTGGGCACTACCATATACAGTCTTAGAAAGAAATGGTTTAAAGATTGGTGTTATTGGCTTAATCGGTGAAAGTTTAACTTCATCTATTTTAGGATCAATTAGTAAAGATTACATCTTTACATCACAAATAACTGCAATTAAGAAATATACAAAGATATTAAGAACAGAAGAAAAAGCAGATATAGTTATTGTTGTTAGTCATGATGATACCGATATAATAAATCAACAAATTAAAGATTTAACTGGTGATGAATATGTTGATGCAGTTTTAAATGGGCATACTCATTCAGACTATGTATATATAGAAACTAGGGGAACTAAACCACCACTAGCTATTATTCAATCAGGTAATAATGGTAAGTATATTGGTAGGATTACTTTAGAAGTTAATATGGAAACAAAAAAGGTTGTTGATTCATATGCTGGGTTTGTGGAAAAAAGTAAAATTCAAGCTACATCAGTAGAAATAGATAATATTGTAAATACATACCAAGAATATATAGATATAGCAAATGAAGAACTTGGCTATGCTGGTGAATTTATTAATCGAGCAACAGGAGCTGTTTGGGCAGCCAATGTTATAAGAGAGTTTAATAACTCTGATGTTGGTATTGTAAACTATGGCGGAATTAGAGCGGCAGGCTTTTCTATATATAAAGATGATTTAGTTACATATGGATCAATCTTTAAAATAATGCCTTTTGAGAATCAAGTTATTACATTAGAATTTACTGGTTCACAGCTAAAAGGTATTATGGCAAATCCTGGTGATAATAGATTTAGTAGTAATTTAAGCGTTATTAATCAAACAATTAATAACGAACCAATAGAGGAAAATAAAAAATATAAGATCTCTGTTATTGATTATGTTTTCTATAGAGATGAATATAAATATATACTTGGAACAAATATCGTCTATCATGATGTTATATTTAGAGAATTATTAGTAGCTGATGTTAAAAGATCAGTACTTGAAAATGGAAATTGGCGTATTTAAGGAGGCAGTAAATGGTTGATTTTTTTATTAAGTTATTTGCTTCTGTTTCACTTCTAGAAATATTACTCATTATGGTTGCTAGGGTTGTAGAAGTATCAATTGGAACTCTAAGAGTAATATTGATGAATAAGGGTTATCGTTTTATTAGTTCAGTTCTTGCTTTTTTTGAAGTATTGATTTGGGTTTTAGTTGCATCGGTTGTTTTAGTTGGTATTTCTGAGAACCCTATTAAAGTAGTTGCATATTCTTTGAGTTTTGCAATAGGTGTATTTTTAGGAAGTATTATCGAAAGCAAAGTTGCTCTAGGTAATATTTTAATTCAAGCAATTCTACCTCTTGATAAAGGTATTGAAGTAGCTTCAACCCTAAGAAGTGAAGGAATCGCGGTTACAACATTAGTTGCGGAAGGAAAAGATAGTTCAAAACTTGTTTTGATGATCTATTCTCGTAGGAGAGGAAAAGAGAAAATAATTGAAAAGATTCAATCGTATGAAGAATCTGCACTTATTGTAAGTAATGATATTACTACTTTACAAGGTGGTTATATTTCTCACCAGAATGGAGTAAAAAAATGAAAAAATGTTTTACAATAAACCCTCTAAGATCACTAGAAGAAATAAGGTCTTATCATATATTATTTCAAAAAGATATTTTTCAAGCTGTTGAAATATTTTATCCAAATCCAGAAACGCCTGAACAGTTTAATGACTATACAAAGGGTATTCAAGAAATATATGATGAATTTCCGTTTATAGAATTTGTTATTCACCTACCTTTTGGTATTGAAAATGATTTATGTAATCTAACAAGATATAAAGATGTAGTATTGAAAGTAAAAGATGCAATAACTTATGCATCTAAATTTGATGTAAATAAAGCTACACTTCACTTAGGATATTTATATAGTGGTACTGCAAGACAACATTACTTAAATCATATTAATGATGTTTTAATTGATTTATGTGAGTTTGCAAGTGAAGTAGGTATTGATATAATGATAGAAAATATGCCTAGTGATACTGAACTAGGTTATACGCCAGATGAGATTTTAAATATTATTGTTAATACTGGTATGAGTAATTTAAAATTTATCCTAGATACAGGGCATGCAAATGTTAGTGCTTATTCTATTGAAAGTTATTTAGTGAAATTATCTAAGTATTTGCTGCATATTCACTTAAATGATAATAATGGTGTAAGAGATGAACACTTACCACTCGGAGCAGGAACAATTAATTTTCCAGAGTTCTTTAATAAAATTAGAATGATGAATTATAGAAAGCTATTTTGTTTAGAAATTTTGTACGATACAGTTGATGATTTAATTGACTATGCAAACACTTTAAATAAATATGACAAAAACTAATAAAAAAATAACAGCGTTTTATTGTCTATAGTAAAAAAATATAGTATAATAAATGTAATTATCAATATAGAGGTGGGACACGATGCATAAAATTAAACTTATTACTGATTGTACTAGCGATCTACAAGATGATTTCTATGAGAAATATGGAATAGTAAATTTATCTCTTTCTATAAATATAGGTGGGAAGAGTTATCGAGACAAGATTGATATTAAACCAGATGAAATGTTTAAGATGGTTGAAGAATATAATGAATTACCAAAGACTTCTGCAATTGCTCCTAGTGATTTTCTAGAAACGTTTAAGCAACTACACTTAGAAGGTTATGAAATGCTTTATATGGGTATAGGTAGTGGTTTTTCTTCAACATACCACAATGCTACCCTAGCAAAAGCAGAAATACCAGAAGCTAAAATTGAACTAATTGATTCTAAAAACTTATCTAGTGGAATTGGTTTACTTTTACTTAAAGCTCTTAAGTTTATAGAAGAAGGTTTTAGTCTATCTGAAATAGCAAAAAAAATAAATGATTTAGTTCCAAAGGTGCGCTCAATGTTCTCAATTAATACTTTAGAGTATTTACATAAGGGCGGAAGATGTAGTGGGCTTACTAAGTTTATTAGTTCAGTATTAAAGTTAAGACCTATTATTAGAGTTGTAGATAATCAAATGGTTGTTGGGAAAAAACCAAGAGGGAAATATAAAGCAGCGCTAGATGCTCAACTTGAATATTTGAAAAAAGATATTGGAAATATCGATACTGATAATGTGTTTATAACTCATTGTCTTGCGGAAGATGAAGATATAGAATATTTGAAAGCTGAAATTCCTAAATATGTAAAGGCGGATAATATTCACATTACAACAGCTTCATCTGTAATATCCACTCATTGTGGACCTAGAACGATTGGTGTTTTATATATTGCTAAAGAATAAAAATAAAAGTGCTAATTGTTAGCACTTTTTTGGAGGAAATATGAAAATAAATAAATACTTTGACTTTACAACTTCTCTAGATATAAAAACAAGAGCAAAACTAATTAAGGAAACAGGCTTTGATGGAGTTTTCTTATATTATGATGATGCTCTTACTTTGGAAGATGAAGTGAAAGAATTAAAGAAAAATAATCTAGATATAGAAACTGTTCATCTTCCAGCTACAAATTGTAATCATTTGTGGCTTGATAGTAAAGAAGGAGAAGACTTTGTTTTAAAAACTAAAGAAGGTATTATCCAAACTGCTCTATATAATATAGAAACAGTTATCCTTCATATCTCTAGTAAAGATAATCCTCCAGCTTTTAATGATCTAGGTTTAAAAAGATTAAGAGAGATTTTAGATTTGTGTGAGAAACTGAATGTCAATTTGGCTTTAGAAAACTTAAGAAGATTAGATTATTTAGATTATATATATAATAATTTGTCTTCACCTAAGCTAAAGTTTTGCTTTGACAGTGGTCATGCAAATGCCTTCACAAAAAATATCGATAACTTTTTGTTTGATAAATATGGAAGTAAGTTAATTGCTATTCATTTAAATGATAATTTTGGGGATTATGATTCCCATATGATTCCTTTTAAAGGAAGCATTAACTTTGAATTACTTGCTAGTAAACTTAAAGCTTTAGACTTTAAGGGTCCTATAACTAGTGAGGCTATATTAAAAGAAAAAGATCCTAGTTTGTTTTTAAAAGAGACTAAAGATGCTTTAGATAAAATAAAAACAATGATGGAATAAGAGTAGTAAATTAATCTTTCTTGATAGAAGGATTAATTTAGTTTATAATAGTAAATAATAAGAAAAATCTTTGGGGGAAAAATATGAATAAATGGTTTAGACTAGACAATGCTGCAAAAGTGTTTCCTTCTGTTTCTAATGATAAGAGACCGAATGTTTTTCGTTTAGCATTTGAATTAACTGAAGATGTAGATCCAATTATCTTAGAAGAAGCTGCAAATATTGCAACTGATAGATTTAAGTCTCTTAAAGTTAAATTAAAAAGAGGACTATTTTGGTATTACTTAGATATTAATAATGAAAAAGTTATTGTTAGGGAAGAAGATCCAAATGTTTGTAAGAGCATAAGTAAAAAAGACAATAATGGACATCTATTTGTTGTTTATTATTTTAAGAATAGAATAACATTAGAAATATTTCATTCTCTTACTGATGGAACTGGTGGACTAGAATTATTAAAAGCAATCACTTTTACATATCTTAAATTAAAAGGTTATGATGTTGAAAGTGAAAACTTGATTCTTTCTGAAATTGAATCAACTTATGAGGAAACTCAAGATAGTTATTTAAAAAATTATGATCAAAAAGTTAAGGGCGCACCAAGAGATGTTAAAGCTTTAAAGTTTAAAGGGACTGAATATGGTGATTATTGGGTTAGTTTAATAACTGGAATTTTAGATCTTGAAAAAACAAAAGAAGTAGCTAAGTCTTATAACGCTACTATAACTGAGTTTTTCTGTGCATGTTTAATTATGGCAGCTGCAAAAGTACCATATATGTTTAAATATAAAAATAGACCTTTTCAAATTACTGTTCCTGTGAACTTAAGAAAGATGTTTCCTTCTAGAACTCTAAGAAACTTTTCACTTGTTATAACTACTAGATCAGAGATTAATAAAGAGTTAGTATTTAGTGAAGTTGTAGATGCAGTAAAAGAAGATTTTAAGTTTGGACTTACAAAAGAATATTTACATGGGCAAATTGTTGCTAATGTAATGCTTGAGAAAAACATATTTTTAAGATTGACTCCTTTATTTTTAAAAACATTAGTTTTAAAGATTGGTTTTAAAGCATGGGGAGATTTAATTAGTTCAATGTCAATTTCTAATCTAGGAGTTATTGAACTTCCTAAATCAATGCATAAGTATGTTGAAAATGTTTTTTTCTCAATAGGTTCATCGCCATCTAATCCAATAAATATTGGGGCATCAACTTATAATAATGATTTAGTTGTATGTTTTTCTAGTATTTTTATTGAAAGAGATTTCCAAAAAGAATTTTTTAGAATCATTTCTGGTTTTGGTATACCTACAGTAATTGAATCGAATGAGTTAGAGGTGTAGGATGAAGAAATGTACTAAATGTAGTTTAGAAGTTAATTCAACTAGAAAAACTTGTCCACTTTGTTTATCTATCTTGGAAGATGATGGAGGAGAATATATTAAAAAATATCCAGTTCCTCTTAATGAACCTGCAAAGAAGAGCTTGTTCCTTAGAATATTATCGTTCTTAAGTATTGTAGCTATATTTGTTACTGTTGTTGTTAATTTAATGACATATAAAGAAGGTGGAACTTGGTGGAGTATAATTGTAGTATTTAATATTGGCTATTTCTGGTTACTTATTAAATCAACTTTTAGAAAAAAAGGTAATGTTGCCTTGCGTTTGGTTTTCCAAACTCTAGCAATATCTATTGTAACTTATGTTATAGATTATTTCACAAGCCAAAACTTCCATGGTTGGGCAATTAATTATGTATTTCCATTTATTACAATGGCTTCGCTTTTATCAATAAGTGCTCTTACTCTAGGAAGTAAGAGGAGATATGTAAATTATTTTATTCATATAATAACTTCAATAGCTCTTTGTTTAATCCCTATTATTTTATATTGGGTTGGTTTAATTACTGTTTCTTGGCCTGCTATTTCATCTGCAATGTTAGCTTTTAGTAGTTTAGTTGCAATTGTAATACTAGGAGATAAAGATACTAAAGAAGAAATAAAGAAAAGATTACATATATAAGGAGAATAAAGTGGCAACAAAGAAAAATTCTAAAACAACTAAAAAGACAAGTCCTAGCGCAAAAAAGACAACAAAACCTGTTTTGAAAAAGGCTGTTAAAAAGACTGTAAAGAAAAGTAGTTTAAAATTAATATTACCTATTATTCTTGTAGTTATTGCTTTAGTAGTTGGGGTAAGTGTTTATGCTCATGTTAGTTATAATGACCAATATAAAGATGATGTAGAAAGAGTTGAAGTATTAAAAAGCTCATTTACTAGTTTAATTGGTACAGAAATTACTAATGATTTGGATTATGGTTCTTTAATTGAAAACTATGAAGGTTTAAAAATTACTATAAACTCAAATAAGGAAAACATTATAAATAATAATGGTATTGTAACTAGACCGCTTGCAGCTAGCGCTAATGCTACAGTTGAGCTTGAAGTAGTTATGGAGATTATTCCAGATAATGCTTTTGCTAGTTTATATTATAAAGTTTTAGGTAAGGCTAAAATAAAATTTAAAGTAACTGTTATAGTTTTAAAAGCTGAACTTACTACAGAAGAGAAACTAGATATAATTGAAAGTCAATTATATCTACCTAGTTATACTGTTAATAGTATTAGTTTGGTTGATGAAATTTTAATATTTGATGGGGTTACTATTAGTTGGTCATCGAATGAAGAAGAAATTATAACTTCTACAGGATTAGTTTTAAATACTGGTCATGCTGGGCTAACTGCGACTGTGAAGCTTAATGATATTACAAGAGAAATTGTGTTTCCAATTGAAGTTAAAGCTGACTATGGTCTAGTTGAAGAAGCATTTGAAGATTTCTCTGGAGTAGTTAATACAAGTGGTTATGCTACTGAAAAAAACATTAATGGTTTTAAGATTACTCAAGCTGTAGTTGATGATATAGATGGTGATAAGTTTATAAAACTTAGAATGCCGGATAATCCAACTATTGAATATTTAAAAGAACTTGAAAATGTAATGGAAGTTAGTTTTGATTATTGGGCTGTTACTTCTAGTAGCTTTTCAAAAGAAGTAAAACTAATTATTGAATATTCAATAAATGATGGCGAAACTTGGCAAAGTTTTCAAGATCAAATTATTAATGATAATGACAAACAATCTATTGCTTTAAATTTTTCGTTTATTACTGGGAAGTTTAGAGTAAGAGTTAGAGGTTTTGCAGATTATTCCACAATGCTAGTTGCTGTTGATAATATTAAGATTTCAAGAGAATTTAATAAAGATGATTTAGCTAAGGCTTTTAGTGATATTATTCCAACGAGTTTTAAAGATTCTTATATTTTACCTTTATCTAGTCCGTTTGGAGGAAAGGTAAGTTGGCATAGCGATAAAGAAAGCTTACTGTCTAGTAAGGGTGTTGTTAATCTACCAGAAGATACTGAGTATGTAGAACTAACCGCTACAGTAACTAATATTTGGAAAGAATACGATATTGTATTTTTAGTAAAGGTTGTTGGAACTAACTATACCCTACCTGTAGAAGTGTTTTTCATTGATATAGGTAAATATGGTACAGCAGACCCTGGTGAATCAATATATTTTAAAATTGGCGATATAGACATCTTAGTTGATGCTGGAGATAATATTACTACAACAAAACAAGCAGTATCTGAAGTAATTGATGCTAATAGTGAAGATGGTATTATTGAATATTTAATTGCAACTCATCCTGATGCTGATCATATTGGTGGGATGAAACATATCTTTGATACATATGAAATTAAAAATGTTATTTATTTTGAAGGTACGCATACAACAAATCTATATAATACATTTAAAGAAGCAATAGCTAATGAAGATGGAGTAAGTGAATGTACAATTCTTCAAGCTTATAATAATGAAGGTAGTTGTAAAAGAGTAATTGAACTTGCACCTGATGTTAAAATAGAGTTTGTAGATACTGGTTATTATTCATCTACTGAACCAAATGGAAGAAGTATTGTCTTTGTTTTTGAAGCTTATGGAACAAGAATACTTATGACAGGGGATGCTGATAATGGACACGGAAGAACATTAGAAGCTAATTATATGCATAGTGTTGGTAATATCGATATTTTAAAAATTGTTCATCATGGTACTAGGGAAGGAACAACAAGCGAATTTCTTGCAGCAGTAGACCCTGAATATGTAATTATTACAAATGGTAACTATTTGGGTAATAAACATGGTCATCCTACTCATGAAGCGATAAACCGTGTTTATGGTTATGATAGAAATATTTTCATTTTTGCTGTTACTGGTGGTGGTACAAAAGAGTGTGAGTATACTACTAGTTATAAATGTTCTAGTGAAGATAGTGGAATTGACCGTAATGGTACAATTAGAATATTAATTGATGGATCTGGATTTGAATTTAGTGCAGAAAATAATGGTGGTAATATGATTGAGCTATCAAGTACCCATTATTGGATTAACCATCCATTAAGAGAATATTCTCATGGTAATTAATGTTATATAGAAAAATCAAAAAGCTAGCATATTTTAGTGCTAGCTTTTTTGAAAAGATTTCTTAATATTATA
>CAYOXB010000033.1:0-10998 GCA_964407835.1 uncultured Bacteroidales bacterium | reverse complement strand
CATTTTTTAAAGGGGGTTTTACCATGTTTAAAAAACGGATTTTAATGATGCTTATTGTGATAGTTAGTTTTTTATTTTTAGCAGGGTGTAATAGAGTGAAAATTACTGATTTTAAAGATCTGAAAGATTTACCTAAAAATCCTAGCAGAATAGTTTATGTGACAAATTTGCATCATTTAGATGAAAATGGTGAATTAGAAGAAACACCAGTTGAATATGAAATACAAACAGAAAAAATAGATGAAGTTGTTGAAATATTGTTTTCATTAAAGTTTGGACCTACTGAAAAATATAAAGTTGATGAAGAGCCAAGACCAATACAAGCAACACGTTATTTAGTATTCTATGATGAGGCCGGAAGAACATGGAAAATTGATCTAGAAGGAATATATCATAAAAAGATATATTATAGAGCATATAGTCTATATTTGTTAACGAATCTTCTTCAAAAATCTAGAGTACAATTAAAACAAGGAACTTATAAATCTGAAGATCATTTATCAATGCTTAATTTATTTGGAGATGATGAGTTTGACTTCTCCAAAAATGTGCTTTCTAGTGTTATATCTGTGGGCAATTATTCTATTGTAAGAGGGAAGTTAGTCTTAAAGAGTAGTTATCAAGAAGAATATGTTTTTGAGATTCGAAATGACTGCTTAGTATTTATTAGTAGCAATAACCCTCAAGAGAAACTAGAAGAAGGGAAAATCTTTGTATTAGATAAAGATTATTCTATTACTTTAAAACAAGGTTATTACTTTACTTCAGACAATAAGTCTAAACTATCATTATTTGGAGAGTCTGAATTTGTATATGTAAGGACTATTGTTACAAGTTATTATCCTACAGGTACTTATACTGTTGAAGACGATAAGTTAATATTAAATCCTGGTTATGATATGTTGATGGTTTTCTATATTGGAAATGATGAACTAGTATTTATAAGTGGAGAATTAGCTGAACCTTTTGTAACTCCAGGAACTATATATAAGTTATTAAAAGAGTAATCTTATGTTATTTAAAGAACTACCAAATTTGGTAGTTCTTTTTGTATTTATTATTTTCTATACAATAAATATTGTAAATGATACAATAAGGCAAGTATTGAATTTAGAAAGTTGAAATATTGTTATGGAGAAAAAAGCATCTGTATTTAAGAATAAGAATTTCCTTTTATTATTTCAAGGGACATTAACAAGTGATATAGCAGCTACTTTTTATAGTTTTGCTTTAAGCTTAT
This sequence comes from uncultured Bacteroidales bacterium, assembly GCA_964407835.1. Lineage (GTDB taxonomy): Bacteria > Bacillota_I > Bacilli_A > ML615J-28 > CAG-698 > DUVT01. The sequence goes on along the minus strand of CAYOXB010000033.1, from coordinate 9,758 downwards.
ACATTTTAAGCATTACAGATAATAATGCTTTTCTTCAAGGTGTCTATTTAGCTGTTTGTGGGATTGTATTTGTAGTGTTTTCATTTGTAGGTGGAGTTTTAGCTGATAGATGGGATAAAGTAAAAATTGTTTATTTATCAGATTTTATAAAAGGTATATTAATATTAGTTAGTGCCGTTTTTATGTATCTAGCAATTGAAAACTCTAATGCAATTGGACAACTAGTTATTATATTTATAATCGGCATTATTAATAATATAATTGCTGCTATATTTAAACCTGCATCAACTGCTTTAATTCCTGAGTTAGTGGAAGAAGAACAGCTTCAACAAACGAATTCTTTCTTTTCTGTTTTGTCTAGTTTTGTATCGATTGTAGGAATAATCTTAGCGGGTATTCTTTATTCGTATTTAACTATTATTTTATTATTTATTATTATTGGAGCTTTGTATATTGCTTCTGGTATTTCAGAATTATTTATTAAAGCAGAACATATAAAAAAAGAAGAACAACTAACAATAAAAACTATTGCTATTGATTTTAAAAAAGGTTTTAATTGTTTATGGAATCTTAAACCAATACTCTATGTTATTTTAGGAGCATTGTTCTTAAACTTTTTCTTCACACCTTTTGCATCAAACTTAATGCCATATTATATTAAAACTGATTTAACAAATTCTGATTATCTTTTTAAAGAAGTAATTACTCCGGAATTATTTTATTCAATTTTGTCCGCATTGCTTGGGATTGGATCATTAATTATGGCTATAATTACAAGCCAAATGAAACAAAAAGAAAAACAGTCAAGAACAATAAAGTTTAATTTATTATTATTTACTCTTTTATCCATAATAATGGCTATTGCTTATTTCGTGTTTTCTAAGAATAACATAAATATATATTTAATGGTTTTACTAATAGTAATATTTTTTATAGGCGTAGCCTTAATAGGAATTAATGTTCCTTTCGGTGTTGCAATTCAAAAAAATATTCCAAAAGATATGCTAGCAAAAGTTAGTAGTGTAATGAATATTGGCTCAATGGGCTTAGTCCCTTTTTCAACAATGCTAGGAGGAGTAATAATATCTTCTTTTGGTATTGGTGCTTTATTTATATTTATTAATAGTGGTTTAGCTCTTGTTACTATTTTCTTACTCGTCTCAAAAGAGGTTTCAAAGATTTAATTTCCTAGTCTTAATATAAATATTTGTTAGATAATGTTATAATATGGTAAGGGGTGAGAAGTATGAGTAATGATCCAAAGTATTTTACAGTGAAACAGTTTAATCGCATTCTCTATGGTGCTACTCATGCCATGGTTAAATATCGTAAAGCTATGCGCCATGTTGATAAAGAGTTTCAAAAACAAATTATGTTAGCAGTAAGTAGTGTTAATAATTGTCGTATTTGTTCTTATGTACATACTAAAGCATTAATTAGATCAGGAGCTAGTGATGAAGAGTTAAAGTCTTTATATGAAGGCGATTTTGAAAACCTTTCAGCAGAAAATTCACTTGCTTTAGTATTTGCTCAATACTATGCTGATCAAATGGGAGAATATTCTAAAGAAGACTTTGATAAACTTATAGAACATTATGGAAAAGATAAAGCTAATGGCATTATGGCGACTATTAAGATCATTATGTTTGGTAATAATAATGGAATAGCTCTAACAAACCTTGTGAATCGTCTTCGGTTTAAAAGAAATAAACACTCTAAGTTTTTAACTGAGTTATATAATGGATTATTTGCTTATGTGTTACTACCGCTATTTCTAATAGTTAATTTATTTTCAAAAAGAAAGGTTTATTAGGTTATAGATTAAATGCATGATACGAAATTAATGAAAAAAGCACTTGAAGTAGCTCAAGATGCACACAAAAATCAATTTGATAAATCGGGAAAGCCGTATATAACTCATCCGCTTCATTTATCAAAGCAAATGGATGATGAGTATTCTGTTTGTGTTGCTTTGATGCACGATGTTGTGGAAGACAGTTCTTATACATTTGGAGATTTGGAAAAACTTGGATTTCCCAAAGAGATTATTGAAGCACTTAGACTGCTTACGCATAATAAAGATGAAGACTACTTAGATTACATAAAAAGAATAAAAGAAAATCCACTTGCAAGAAAAGTAAAGATTGCAGATTTAAAACACAATTCTGACTTAAGTAGACTTAATGATGTTACAGAAAAAGACTTAGAAAGATTAAAAAAATATAAGCAAGCTCTAGCTATATTGGAGCCTTAGTCTTATAAATGAGCCTACTAAAAGTAGGCCTTTTTAAATGTTATAAACTTATTGGTTTTCATTTTATCTTTTGTTATAATATTATATATGGTAATAGATATGCAAAATAATAAAAAAAGTTTTAGATATAAATAGAAAATGTTGGCTTTAGCCAACATTTTCTGATTCTTTTTGATCTATTTCTTTTGTATTATTTATTGATTTTATAGCTAGCCTTGTATAAGTAGCAGAGGTCTGCGCCTGTACAATATATGCTATAGCAATAATAACTGGGATATAAGGGTTATCTGTAAATAAATTAACAGCAATAGCAAGAGCAAGAGATAAGCTTCTCACAATAGTTCCGTTCACAAAGGCAATTCTATCCTCATATTTAAAAAGAGCTTTACCAATAAAGTGAATGGAAAAGACCATTAGTAAGTATCCTAAGACAATTGGAACTATTATTTTTAAAATTGTTTTAGGATTATTGATAATTAACTTTGCTCTTAGGCTCATTGCAACACCAATTAAGATAACAACAGATAAAGTTGCTATTAAAGGCATAAATGGTTTTGTTTTAGTTTGAAAGTATTCTTCTGATTTAACTTTTTTGATTAAAAGTTGAGTTAGAAAACCTAGAAGCATTGGTAAAAAAACAATTAATAAGATTTGTTTGAATATTTCTATGAACTTTAGAGATACTTCAGCTTTTAATAATACATTAATATATAAGGGAGTTAAGAGCCCTCCAAGGATTAAACCAATAATAACCATTCTAATTGCTTCATTTGTATTTCCCTTGGCCATTACTGTCCAAGAGATCGTCATTCCAGATGTTGGAAGAAGAGCAATTAGTAATAGTCCTAAGCGCAAATCAATTTCGGTTTTAAAAAAGATTAAGCCGAATAAATAAGCAAGTAGTGGTAAATAGATAAAATTTACTATTTGAGTTATTATTTGTAGCTTAATTGATCCTTTATCTAATATCTTTTTATAATCTAGTGAGATCATTACTGGATAGACCATAAAAAATGAAAGTACAGTTACAGTCTTTTTCAAAAATTCAACATCAAAGTAGTAACCTATAGTAAGTCCTATAAACATTGAGATTAAAATGCTTATTATTAAGTTGTTATTTATTAAACTTAAAATTTTTTTCATAAAAAACTCCCAAGTAAATGTATTATATAAATATATGGAGAGGTTGTCAAACCAAATGAAGCAAAGCACTTGCAAATATACCCCATAGGGTATATAATATAAGAGGTTCAAGTAAAGGGGAGACTTTTATGAAATGTGATATTAAAGTTGTAAATAGGCTCAAGCGTGTTGAAGGACAAATGCGAGGCGTTATATCCATGATGGAAAAAGAACTTAGTTGTACTGATATAATTACTCAGTTAAAAGCTATTAGATCTAGTATTGATAGAACTATTAATGTTTTAGCTACTAATAATTTAATTGAGATAATTGAAAGCACAAATAATATTAAACTTGACAATATTGAAGAGGCTTTAAATTTAATTATAAAAAATACATAAAAGGTGGTAGAAATGTTTAGTTTTTCAATAGACAAAGAAGTAAAGCAATCAGTTTTTAGTGAAAACATTCTCTGGGATGTAATTATTATCGGTGGTGGACCAGCTGGCATTAATGCTGGTTTGTATGCAAAACGTAAAGGACTTAATGTTGGAATTATTACAAAGGATTTAGGTGGTCAATTACTAAATACTAATTTAATTGATAATTATTTAGGATTTACATCAATTAATGGTGGAGATCTTGCTAGAGAATATGTTAATCATCTAAAATCAGTAGAAGTTCCACTTCATCAAGAAGGTTATGTTACGAATATAAGTAAAGTAAATGGTGAATTTAATTTAGTTTTATCAGATGGTTTATTTATTAGGTCTAAAACTGTTTTAATTGCAACAGGTGGAGCTCCAAGAAAGCTTGGAGTAAAAGGTGAAGAAGAGTTTGCCAATAGGGGTGTATCTTATTGTGCTACTTGTGATGCTCCGTTTTTCAAAGATCAACATATAATTGTAGTAGGTGGTGGAAATTCATCGGCTGAGGCGATTATTGATTTATCTAAATGGGCTAATAAGATAACTGTTCTAATAAGAAGTACATGGAGAGCTGATGCTATTTTAGTTGAAAGACTAAATGAAATTAAAAATTTAACTGTTCATTTTAATACAAGTACAAAAGAAATTTATGGAAATATTAAAATGGATGGAATTATAGCTTTAAATAGAATAACTAATGAAGAGTTTAAGATTGAAGCAGATGGAATGTTTGTGGAAATAGGTACAACTCCTAATAGTAATTTAGTAAAAGATTTAGTTGAACTAAATAATCAAGGGGAAATAATTGTGGATGAAAACCAAATGACGTCACTAGAAGGCTTATATGCTGCCGGGGATGTTACAGCACAACCACAAAAACAAATAATAATTGCTGCAGCAGAAGGAGCAAAAGCTGCTCTAGCAATAAATCAATATTTAAATCAAATTAAGGAGTAAAGAAAATGGCAAAATTATTTAATGAAGAAGTAGCAGCTCAAATTGGTGAAATACTAGCTCAAGCTCATGGAGAAGTTACAATGGTATTATTTACTAAAGAAGGAGAATGCTATACTTGTAGTGAAACAAAACAATTACTAACAGAAATAACTGAAATAAAAGACAGTATTAAACTAGAAGTTAAAGATATTGATAAAGATAGCGAACTAGCAAAAAAATTTGATATTACTATGGTACCGAGTTTTGTACTTTTAGATAGTAAGAAAGAATATCATGGAGTTAAATTCAATGGTATTCCAGCAGGACATGAAATTAATTCATTCTTATCAGCTTTATTAGAAACTGCTGGTTATGAAATTGCTTTTGCACCTGAGGTATTAGATAGAATTAAGAAATTAGATAAGAAAGTTAATATTAAAGTATTTGTAACTCTTAGTTGTCCACATTGTCCTGGTGCAGTTCAAACGGCTCATAGACTTGCAATGCTAAATCCAAATATTGAAAGTGAAATGATTGAAGCTCAAACATTCCAAGAACTTTCTATGAAATATAATGTTTCTGGTGTTCCGAAAATAGTAATTAATGAAAAACATGAACTACTTGGTAATCAACCAGTTGAAGCGTTTTTAGCAACTTTAGAAAAACTATAGGATAAAGACCTTTTGAAAAGGTCTTTTTTTCATTGAGTAAAAACAAATTTTAATATATAATAGTATTAGGTGATAATTTATGAACAAAGAAAGATTAATAAATTTACTTAAAGATGAACTAGTTATGGCAATGGGTTGTACTGAGCCTTTAGCTCTAGCTTATGCTGGAAGTCTTGCAAGGCACTATTTAGAAGAAGAACCTAAAAAAGTTTATCTTGAAGCAAGTACAAATATATATAAAAATGTAAGAGCAGTAGCTCTACCAAATAAGATTGAACTTAAAGGTGTTAAAGCAAGTACACTTTTGGGTGTTTTTGGTGGGGATCATACAAAGGGGTTTGCCTGTATTGATAATGTAGGCGATAAGTATGAAAAAGATATTAAAAACTTTATTGAAAATAATTTGATTGAAGTTAAGTATATTCAAATGATTGAAAATCTCTATATTAATCTAACTCTATATGGAGAAAACGATGAAGTTAATATTAAAATTAAAGAAAATCATTTGAATGTTGTGGAAATTGTTAAAAATGGGATAGTTATTTTTAAGAAAAAGCAACAAAAGAAAGAAAAAGAAGACTTAACAGATTTATTAAAATTTGAAAATATTTACGAATTTTCAAAAAATGTTGATATTAAAGATATAGAAGATATAATTGCTACTCAGTATAAATATAATTTAGACATATCTTTAAAAGGAATGGATCTTGATTTAGGTGTTTCAATTGGAAAAATGATTCTTAAGAACAATGATAGTCTTTGGGGAAAAGTAAAAGCTTATACTGCTAGTGGATCTGAAGCAAGAATGTGTGGATCTATGATGCCCGTTATTATAAACTCAGGAAGCGGTAATCAAGGACTTTCATCATCAGTTCCAATTATTATTTATGGCAAAGAAGAAAAATATGAACTTGTTGATATTTATAGAGCTTTAGTTTTTGCTAATTTACTCACTATAAAACAAAAAATAGGTATAGGAAGCTTATCAGCTTATTGTGGTATTGTAGCTAGTTGTGGTTCAGCTGGAGCTGGAATTACATTTTTAGCTGGAGGAACATATGAACAACTAGTAATGACAATGAAAAACTATTTAGCTACAGTTCCTGGAATTATATGTGATGGTGCTAAAGCATCATGTGCATCAAAGATTACTACAGCACTTGATGGAGCAATTCTAGCTCATCAACTAGCTATGGAAAATAAACAATATGAAGATAATTCAGGAATTATTAAAGAAGATATTGATGAAACAATTGAAATTATCTCAGACATAGCTAGTAAAGGTATGAGACAGACTGATGCGAAGATAATTGAACATTTAAAATAAAGAGCCAAAGGCTTTACACTATTAAGACATTCGTTTGTATTTGTGAACGAATGTTTTTTATTCGACCGGAAATGCGAACGAATAAATATTATTCGTTTTTTAAAGTAATATTGCCAAGAATCTATTGGTGCGGATAAGGATTTAATTTACAAAAAACCATTTTAGATATAAAAAAACCACTTTGAAAGTGGTCAAACAATCTAATTGTTAACTTTTTCTATTAGTTCTGGGTAATCATTTTTTGGACTATTTATGTCTTTAGATACTTGATAGTAGGTCATTAAGTCTTCACTAAATGGTATTAACATTGACTTTAAATCATCTATATCTTTGTTATTTGGGTTTAACCAGTTATCTATTTTATCTACTGGTATTATTACAGGCATTCTATCGTGAATGTCTTTAATTAAATTATTTGCATTTGTTGTGATAATGGAGAAAGTAAATATCTTTTCTCCATTTTCTTTTTGGAAGGAATTCCAAATAGCAGCAAGTGCAAAGATGCTTTTATCTTTTAGAAATATTCTGACAGGTTTTTTATCTTTTTGCCATTCATAGAAACTATCTACAGGAATAATCATTCTTCTTTGGAGGAAGGAATCTTTAAAAGCATTTTTTTCAGTTATTGTTTCACTTCTAGTATTTATAATTATAGTTTTATCGTCTTTTGCGTAGCTTGGAATATAGCCCCATTTTAAGTAACCTGCTCTATTTTGTTTGCCATCATTTAAAATAGCTAGAACATTTTGACTTGGAGCAATATTATAGCTTGGTTTATACCTATTTAGATTGAATTCTTCAATTGAAAAATAATCATAGAGATAATTTTGTAAATCTTCTTTTGGAATTGAAATTGCAACTCTACCACACATAGTAATTCTCCTTATATATTGTTAATTATAGCATACTTTATCAAAAAACTTGATATTATAGTTTTATAATTTTATAATAGTATAAAGCATTTTAGTTAGGGGATAAAAATGAAAAACAGAATTAATGAGTTTTTGAAAGGAATTGTTATTGGGATTGCAACAATGTTACCAGGTTTTAGTGGTAGTGTTATGGCAGTTTCTTTTGGTGTGTATGATAGATTAATAACAGCACTGAGTGAAGTTACTAAAAAACCATTTAAAGCTTTTAAAGATATATGGGCTTTGGGGCTTGGAATCTTTATTGGTTTAGTGGTTGCTGTTTTGTCTATTGCTTTAATATTTGATTATTTCACTCTTCCAGCAATCTTATTATTCGTTGGATTGATAATTGGATCTATTCCAAGTATTTATAATAAAATTAAGCCCGATGTATTTAAGGCTGAGAAGATTATATCTTTTATTATGGGGATATTGTTAATTGTGGGGTTTTTGCTTCTAGCTTTATATAATCCTACAAGCGCTATTGATGTTGAGGGTATTGATTTTGTGCAGTTATTGTTATTGTTTCTTGTTGGGGTAGTTGTAGCTATAGTAATGTTAATACCAGGAGCAAGTGTTACTTTAGTGTTACTTTCGATTGGTTATTATAAATTTATACTTGATTTTATAAAAGCTTTTTTAAAAACATTATTAAAACTCGATTACAATGGTGTATTTAATAATCTACTTTTGATTGCATTTTTGGGACTTGGAGCTTTAATTGGTTTAATATCATTTTCTAAGGTAGTTAAAAAACTTACTCATAAATTTCCTAAAGTCTTTTATAGTGTAGTTTTAGGGATGCTAGTTGTTAGTCCAATTACCATATTTATTCAACTTATTAGTGAATACAAAGCTAATTTAGATAATATAGGTGCTGCTACTTATATTATAAGTCTTGTTTTATTTACTATTGGATTTTTAGTTTCTTATAATATAACAAAAGAGAAAGAAATAGTGGACGAGAATGTTATTGAAATAGAAAAAGGTGTATAAGATTTGAAAAAAGGCTTTGTTTTTAATAAACTAGAATAGGTGATATAAATGTTAACGATAATAAATAAAAACAATGATCCACGTTATAACTTAGCTTTAGAAGAGTATGTTTTAAAACATATTGATATAGATGACGATTTCATTTTGTTATGGCAAAATGAACCATCTATTATTATTGGTAGAAACCAAAACACATATGAAGAGATTAATGCTGAATATGTAGAGAAGCATAATATAAATGTTGTAAGAAGAATATCGGGTGGTGGTGCTGTATACCACGATTTTGGTAATCTGAATTATACTTTTGTAACAAAGAATACGAAAGATAATTTAAATAACTTTCGTAAATTTACAAAACCTGTAATTGATGCACTTAACTCTTTAGGTGTTAATGCTTATTTTGCCGGAAGGAATGATATATTAATTGAAGAAAAGAAGTTTTCAGGAAATGCACAAACGTATTTTAAGAATAGAATGTTTCATCACGGAACTCTTTTGTTTGATGCGGATTTAGATATGGTAAGTAGGGTTCTTCAAGTAAAACTAGAAAAGATTGAATCTAAAGGAATTAAATCAAATAGGAGTAGAGTAACGAACATCTTACCTTTTCTAAAAGAGAAGATAAGCATTTTAGATTTTGAAGATTATTTACTTAAGTTTGTATTAGAAACTGATGATATAGGATCTAAGACTTATAAACTAACTACAGAAGACTTTCTTGCAATAGAAAAACTAAGAAGAGAAAAGTATTCTACTTGGGAGTGGAATTTTGGTGAAAACCCTGATTTTTCTGTTCAAAAAGAAAAGAGATTTGTTGGTGGTAAGGTCAGTTTCCACTTTGATATAAGCGAGGGTAAATTTAAAGATATTAAAATCTTTGGAGATTTCTTTGGGGAGGAAGAAATAAGTGAACTCGAAAAGGCTTTTGTAGGGGTAAAGTATACAAAAGATGATGTAGTAAAATTTTTAGATAGTTTAAATATTCATAATTATTTTCATAATATTTCAAAAGATGATTTAATAGAAGTTTTATTTATGTAATAGAAAACAAAAGTTCGCAAATTTTTGCGAACTTTATTTTTTTAGATATGGATTGGCTTATCAATTATTCCT
>CAYOXB010000032.1:0-12296 GCA_964407835.1 uncultured Bacteroidales bacterium | reverse complement strand
TAGATCTTCATAATCTACATCAGCCTCAGCTAAGAGAACATTCATATGACCTGGCATTCTTCCAGCTACTGGATGAATTGCATACTTAACTTTAACACCTAAATCTTTAAGTTTATCAGCAAGTTCCTTCACAAGATGTTGAGCTTGAGCGATTGCCATTCCATAACCCGGAACTATAATAACTTCTTCTGCTTCTTTTAATTTATTTAAATAATCGATTTCTTCTTGTGGAGTCTCTTCACTCACTTCAACAACATCAAATCTTTCTAAAAACTCTTTTAAAGTATCAGCAGCATTTCCAAGTAACAACTTAACATTAGAGCGTCTATATAGAGGGTTATCTACCCCTGCATAACCTGGTTTAGTATCATAATTAAAGATAATTACTGCTTTTGCTTCATCTACATTTAAAATAGGCATTCCATATATTGGAGTTCCTTCTGCGTCTCTTGCGGAAGGATTCATTACATCGTTTGCACCAACAACAATAACAGCATCTGCATTTTTAAATTCACTATTAATTTGATCCATTTCATATAGATCTTCATAATCTACATCAGCCTCAGCTAAGAGAACATTCATATGACCAGGCATTCTTCCTGCAACAGGATGAATAGCGTATTTCACATTAATATTTAATCCTTTTAATTTATCAGCTAAACCTTTTACTAAATGTTGAGCTTGAGCGATTGCCATTCCATAACCTGGAACTATAATAACTTCTTTTGCTTCTTTCAAAACAGTAATACAATCTTTATCTTTTTTCCCTATGTCTTCTTCTTCAATATCAAGTGTTTTGATATCTTCTGGTTTAACTGATGAAGTAGTCTTTCCAAGTAGGATATCAAATAATTTTCTATTCATTGCTTTACACATTATTTGTGTTAATAAAAGCCCTGATGAACCAACAATCCCACCAACAGCAACTAATAAAGTATCAGATATAGCTAAACCTGCAATTGCTCCAGCAACCCCACTAAAGCTATTTAAGAGTGATATCGTAATTGGCATATCAGCTCCACCTACTCTAATAGTAAACATAATTGCAAATATGCTTGCAAATACATAAGTTCCAACTAATGCATAATTTGTTTCAATAAGTTCAGGAAAAGCACCAAGAGCTATAAAAACTACAGTTAAAATTAACGATACTCCTGTGATTAGTTGATGGCCTTTTAAAACAACTGACCTTTGAGTAATAATTTTATGAAGTTTGCCTGCAGCTACCAAACTACCAAGCAAAGTAATTATACCTACAGCAACAGCAAGTAAAGATGTAACTCTACTAAATATATCATCCCCTGCTCCAAAACCATAGATTGCGAAAGTACCTACTATTAATGATGCTCCACCACCTACTCCATTTAATAGGGCAACCAGTTGCGGCATTTGAATCATCTTAACCTTATATGCAATAAATAAGCCTATTGCAGCGCCTACAGCAAGGCTAACATGTAAAAGCCAAATAGGTAGAGCGTTATATTTAATCAGTGCAAGAACAATTCCAAGTCCAAGAGCAAATCCACTAAGAGCATTTCCAAAGACAGATGTCTTAACATTACTCATTAAGTAAATTCCAACTAAAACTAAAATAGCAATTAATGCGTATGCTATATAATAAATGTAATCTTTAAATAAATCAGCTGTAGAAAGTTCTAATATAATATTAATCATCTTTCTTCACCCTCTTCTTTGTAAACATTCTTAACATTCTATGTGTTACAGCAAATCCACCCACAACGTTAACCATTGCAAGAATAACTGCTAATGAACCAAAAATATATCCTAATGCTAAATGTCCCTTTTCAATTGCAATTATTGCAATTGCACCTATTATTGTAACACCAGAAAGTGCATTCATTCCTGACATTAAAGGTGTGTGTAAAAGACTTGGGACTTTATTAATTACAAAATAACCTACAATAGTAGCAACAATAAACACAGCTACTAAAATATACTGAATAATATCCATATCTTCTCCTTTTTAATATTTTTATAGGAGGCAAATAAAATGCCTCCCATATCTAAGTTTTTATTTTACGCCCATTGCTTCAAGTGCTCCAGAGTGGACAACTTTACCGCCCTTGCTTACTAGAATTGATGAAGTAATTTCATCTTCTAAATCAAGTACTATTTTATTATCTTTAACTAAATAGTTAAGTAAATTATATACATTATGAGCAAACATCCAAGTTGATGATGTTGGAATCATTCCAGGAATGTTTTTAATACCTTGAACAATTACATTATTCTTAATAGTTTTTGTTCCTGCTTCTGTTAATGCACAGTTTCCACCTTGGTCAATTGATACGTCAACAATAACTGAACCTGGTTTCATAATTTTAACCATTTCATCTGTTACTAAGATCGGAGCAAGTTTTCCTGGAACTAAAGCACTTAAATATACTATGTCTGAATTAGCTATAACATCTTTAATTGTTTCTCTTTCTTGAGCAAGATATTTTTCTGGAAGAGAATTTGCATGTTTTCCGTCTTTGCTGATAGCAATCTCACTAGGAATTCCTAAATCAACAATTCTAGCTCCTAATGATTTAGCTTGTTCATTAGCTTCTGGGCGAATATCTGCTGAGTAAACAACAGCACCAAGACCTCTAGCAGTTGCAATAGCTCTTAAACCTGCAACACCAGTTCCAATAACTAATACATTAGCTGGTTTAATCATTCCCACAGCACTAAAAATCTGAGGAATAAATTTTTTCATATAATTAGCAGCAATTAACATTCCTTTATATCCTGCACAAGTACTCATAGAAGTTAAAGCATCCATATTTTGAGCTCTCGAAATTCTTGGAACTCCATCAAGAGTTAACCCTACAACACCTTTAGCTGCCAGATTTTGAATCATCTTATGATTTGCTGGTGCAGCAGGATGTAAGAAAGTAATTAAATATTGACCTTCATGCATCATATCAACTTCATGTTTGTTTTTATCATTATTAAACTGTGGTTCTTTAACCTTTAAGATTACATCTGCTTTTTTATATACTTCTTCTGGGTCTTCCACAAGTTTAGCTCCAGCAGCTACATAATCTTCATTTAAATAGTATGATCCAAGCCCAGCATCTTTTTCAACTAAAACTTCAAGGCCACTGTCTACCATTTTCTTTACAGTTTCGGGAATAGCAGAAACTCTTCTTTCCCCTTGCATTATTTCCTTAATAATACCTATAACCATATTTTCCTCCATTTATTTAATATGTTTTTTTATCTTATTTGAATATTCGTTTTTTAGAGTTGACAATATAACCATTGTTTTCGTCTTGGAAACACCAGGAATACTCTTCACTTCGTTTAATAATCTTTCTAAACGAAGAGTATTTGATGTAGCAATTTTAAGTTGATAATCGAAATCACCTGCCAAATAATGACATTCACTTACAGATTCATTTTCTATCATTGCTTTAATAAAACTTTCATTATACTTAGGATGCTCTAAACTTACCATTATCAAAGCTGTAACATCTTTTCCTAAAGTTTTATTATCTAAAATAACTGTATACTTCTTCACAATCCCGCTCGTCTCTAACTTCTTGATTCTTTCTATTACAGCAGAAACAGAAAGACCGACAAGATCGCTAATCTCAGAAGCATTAATTCTTGAATTATCAATTAACGCATTAATTATTTTCACATCAGTAAGGTCCATAAAAAACTCCATTCTTTTTGTATTATATCATAAAACAAAAATAATTCAAGCGTTTTCACTCTTTTGCTTTATTTTTTTCTTAGATTTTTGTTTCCACAAGAATTTATTGGCTTTTGCTATATTATTAAAAAAGAAACATCTAAAAATGCTTCTTTTTTGTTAACTCATATAAAGTTATACTTACTGCTATTGGTAAGTTTAAACTATCAATATTTGAACTATGTTTTATTACTAGAGGTATTCCCTTATTCAAATATTCACTATCAAGTCCAGTTGCTTCATTACCAAATACTAATGAATAAGGTTCTTCTTCTACTACTTCAGCAACTAAAGTTTCAGCTTCTAACATTAAAGGATACACCATTCTTTTATATTCTTTTAAATAATCATTAAAACTATTATAGTATTTAATATTTAAATGAAATACTGCACCCATACTTGCTCTTATCGTTTTTGGATCAAAACTATCCACTCCTGGACTAATAATAACTAAGTCACTAAAATTAAACCCAGTCATTGTTCTCATTATAGTCCCTAAATTTCCAGCATTACTTGGATTAACTAAAACTAAATGATTAGAATTTCTATTTAATCCTGTTTCATACTTCTTAAATTCTCCTATTACAAAACAGTTTTCTTTGTCTGATAAAACATTAAATACTTTATCATTATAAATAATAGGGATATTATTTTTTAAACATTGTTTTTCTAAATCATTAAAAACATCATTTTTAATAATTTTAGAATGAACAAAAACTCTTTCCACAAATTCTAGTCTTTCTTTTAAAAGCTCAATAGTTATAGTCATTCCTAAAGTATAGGAACAATTTAAATTCTTCTTATATTTTTTTACCATCTTGCCCTCTATTTATTCAGCTTTTTTTATTTGTTTAGAATTTGCACTTACTATTTTATATAACTCTTCAACTGCAAAGTGAACCTTTGTAACCAAATATGATTTATCTTTAGAAAACATATAATAAGTATCATTTAAATAACTAAAACTAATTCCATGACCTCTACCAAAGTAATTGTACTCTACATGAACACTATAATTTTCAATTGGAGTTTTTAGAAAAGTAAAATCTTCATTCATACCACTACCAGTAATAACAAATCCATCAAGATTATGAATTAGTTTTCCTTTACCTATTTGATAGAATCCTTTACTACTAGGTAGAGAATTAATCTCAACATCATGTTCAAAGTGATAAGTTTTATTCTCTATTTCTTTTCTTACTTCTTCTCTTTGCCATTCATACCAATCAGGTATATGACTAAACTCCGTTTTACCAATTTTAGCTTCCAGAGCTCCGAGTTCATTCATTTGCCAAACTTTCCCACAACTATCACAAGTTAGATGACTTCCTTTTGAATTCATACTTCCTTCAGTCTTACAATTAGGGCATTTATATAAAACAGCTTCTATACCTTCTGCTCTAAAGTGCTCTTTAATTTCTATATTATTATCTTTTTGCCATTTATAGTCATCATATTCAAAAGCTTTATTAATTTTAGTATTTATTTCTTCAACACTTAAACTTTCTAAATCTTCTTTGGAAAACAAATAAGTCATATCAGCTGTTGTATTTACTTTTCTTGTTTTTAAATTCCAAACAGGTTGAGCTAAATGATTGCCATGGCTAATTAAGCTAACTACAGGAGTTTTTAAATGCTTTAACAATTTACCTAAACTATCGGGTAAAATAGCATTTGTTCCAACATGAGAATATCTTGCTTCTGGATATATCATACATATATGTTTTAGATCATTAACGCTTCTTTTTATTTGCTTGATTAAATACAAATCATTAATAAACTTCCTTTTCCCAAAACAACCAACTTCTCGCATTAACCATTCACGGTTAATAAAACCATCAGTTGCAACTATATAAGTTGCTCTTCTAGGATATATTGATCTAGTTGCCATTTTAAAATCATAAAAGGAATTATGATTGCAAAGTAAAATATATGGTTCTTTTTCTACTTCTTCCATATTGTGTTTTGTTACTTTAAACTTTCTTTTGAAAGTCTCTGGAAGTGCTAAGAGCCAAATTAACGGCATTAAGAGAAATCTCTGCCTTTTAACTTTCTTTGTAAAGTTAAATTTCTTTATTCTTGCTACTTCGCTAAGAGGTTTTTCAACAATCTTTGATATTTTCATATATACTCCAGTTCTTTAATTACTTAATTAATAATCCCTTTAAAGGAATAACTTCCTCTTCCATTTTATCAAATCTATAATTACCTAAATACTTTTTTGCTTCATTAAGTATAAAATCTTCAGGTAAATCCTCAGGAAGAACTAAACCTTCCTTAGGATTTTTAATCATCCACTTAAATGCACTTACAGCAGAAGCCGTAACTTGAATTATTGTTGGGGTTTCATTTGGATAAGTTTTTCTCAAATCTATTATATCAATCCCACTACCATAATAATATGTTCCACATTTATTACTTTTGATAATAACACCAACATACTCTCCACCTTTTTTCAAAGTACTAGAGAGTTTAATAAATGACTTAGGCTTTTGATAGCCTTTTTCTTTTACTTTACTTAAAGCTCTAAAAGCAACTTCACTCGGTCTGTATGAAAAATATACAGTTGGATTATATACTAATTTATTATCTTCATAAACAGATAAATAACTTCCTAAAGTTAAATTCTCTTCATGAGTAATTAGATGACCTTCAAAATATCCGTGAGGAGAATATGTTTTCTCCAAAGTTTCTAGCCCTTTTAAGTTAAGCATACAATATCCATCTTCAGGATTAAACACTTTAATCTTATCTTTTATTAATTCAATATTAAAGCTAGTTCCTAAAGTAAACTCTACATTGCTAATTGCCTCATCATAAAGACCACTAGGTGACCAAGTATTTGCGAGACTATCATCATCTTCTAAATTATCATTTACAGATAAAGTATCATAATCTGAAATAATAACAGCTTCTACTTCTAATTCTTTAGCAACCTTACCATATTTGTTTTCTCTAAAAAGATTTCTCAAATCTTTTTTCTTTTCCTCATTAAATCCACATACTTCCACAACTTCTCTTAAACCTTGCTTCACAAATAAAGACACAATCCCAGGATTACAACCAATTTCTATTGCAGCTGTTGGGTAACCTTTAGAATACTTCTTTGTAAGTTCCTTAACATATAAGAAATTATCATATGATGTTGTATTTGCATCATCTTCAGGCCATGTGGAATCAGATGTACTTAAATAAAATACATCATTATTTAAACACCACTTAAAGGTGTCTATGTTTTTAGTCTTTTCTGAGAAATCAAGTAGAGTATCCCCGGCTTTTAATAATCTCTCAAACTCTTTTTTATAGTTATCTTTTCTAATGTGGATAACTAAATAATTCTCTTTCAATCCGCCTTCTTTTAAAAACTCTTCTTTTTCGTCTTTCGACATATCAATAACATATAAATTTTCCATTTTAAAATCTACTTCTTCTTTCAATAATCTTAGAAAACTCTTCCCCACCATTCCATAACCAAAAATATAAATCTTATTTTCAAATCTTTCCAATCTCATCCTCCTTTAACTTAATATAAATAATTACTTATTAATTTATTATAACATAATAAGAGTTTATTTTATAATTAAAAAAGGACTTATGTGAAGTCCTCTTAGTAGCTTACATCTTCTAATAATTTAAATAGTCGTTCTTTTTCATTTGATTCATTTGTTTTGAATCTATGAATTGCAATCTTATTTACATGTAATGCCCTATTCTTAATTCTATCTCTCTCAGCTTGATCAATACTCTGCTCATGGAATTTTATTCCATCAACTTCTAAAACAAACAAAACTTCTTTTGTTACTTTATTAAAAAATACAAAATCAACATGACTCCATGGATGCATTAAATACTTTATTTCCTTTTTCGAAAACCCATCTGTTTCTCTAATAAGTTTTGATAGCCTTGTATGCATTTGATAGTCTATTTTTGGAAAATTCTTCAAAATATCATTTATTAAGTCGACCATTAATAGTTCAGACTTATGTTCTTTCGGATTATTTTTAAATTTGCTCATTAACATATCTTTATACTCTAAATACAAATAATCAAAAACGGAAGTAATTTGAGATTCTTTAGTAGCACTACTACCATAAATATATTCAACGTAGTTAATGAAGTCTTTAATAATATTGTTTTTTGAGTAATATATTTTGTCTGAAACAATTGCAGTTATTTTGCTTTTAGCTCTTGAAATTGCAACATTTAATAGCTTTTCATTTGTGAGAAAATTATACAATCTGTTTTCTACTTCTTTAGAATCATTTTCTAAATCATTTACAACAAATGACAAAATAATCTCCTCTTTTTGTCTGCCTTGAAAACTATGAATTGTATTTGCTTCTAAGCTTGAATTACCAAATTTGAATTGAATCTTTTCTGCTTGATATCTAAATGGAGTAATTACTCCAATATTTGATAACTCTTGATTCTTAACTAATTTTCCAATTTCATCAATTTCTCTTTGGTTATACATGCCGCTTCCATGAGGATTCTTTCTTCCGTGATTACCAGGAACTGTTTTAATAATTTCTAAATGTATTCCATCATTTTTAGTCATTGGAATAAGCTCATTATTATAAAACATTTTATTACAAAATGAAATAATATCAGGAGCTGATCTATAATGCTCTCTTAATAGTGTAACTGGTGCACTTTTAACTACTTGTTTTATTGACCTCAATATAGAGTTTTTTTCATAGCGATACTCGTCTGGAATATTATATTCTTCTGCAAGTTCTTTTGATTTTTTAAATAGTCTCTCTTCATCTATTTGCTGAAGCTGTTTAGAGTCGCCAAGAACAATTAAATTCTTTGCACAACTCATTGCTAGAATACTACTTAACAAATCGCCTTGTGATGCTTCATCTATAATTAAATAATCGAATAAAAATCCAGAAGGAATATTATTCAAAAGGGATTGAGAAGTGCTTAGAACAACAGGATATCTGTGAACAAAGGAATTAAAATCTCTTTTATATGTTTCCTTTTCAAACTCTTTTTCGCTATAATCTTTAAACTTCTTTCGCATAATATTAAATAAGATATTTTTAGAGTATAACATTAAATTTCGTTGGACCTCTTCTTTTTTGTTTTCTTTTATTCCGTAATTTAAATTATATATTGCCTTTTCTATTTCTAGAATTTTTATTTTATAAAATAATGATTCAAGTTGTAGTAAAATATCTTCTATTTCAATATCTTTAATCTTGATATTAAATTTCATTTTAATTTGTAATTTTCTAAAGAAACTAATTCTTTTTTTATCAGTTAAAAAATTTGCAAGTTGCAAGTATTTCTCGGGCTTCAAATTCTCATTTATCTTAATTTCTTTAAAACTATAATTAAATTTTTTATGCTCAGCTATTATGTCGTTTAATTGCATTTTTAATTTTGCCTCTTTAATTTCTTTTTCATGAATTAGTTTGGCAGAAAGCTGCAATTGTTTAATTCTCCATTTAATATCAAAATTATATTTTTCCAATTCTAAACTTAAAAATGTAGTTAATTCTTTTTCTTTGTCTTGTTTGAAGAAATCATCAACTGCACCAGAACTACCAAGTCTAGCAGCTAAAAAAGAAATGTTATCTGTTTCTAGCTTCTCTAACACATTATTAATTGCCGTATTATTATTTGAAACAACAGCACAAGTCTTATCTCTTAAAATGATATTTGCAATTAAGTTTAAAATTGTTTGAGTTTTTCCTGTTCCAGGAGGACCTTCTATAATTGAAATACTATTATTAAGTGCAGCACTAATAGCCATAAGCTGACTATTATTAAACAAATGAGGGAGAATTATAAGACCACTATCTATTGTATTCTTATTCGTAGCATTGAAAAAATCATATAAGACCGAATTACTAGCCGGTTTAATTTTTTTATAATTATTTGATAAATAGTGAAGTGGTTCATCTCTATCTGTAATAGCACCTGCATAATCAGCCAATTCACTATAATATGAATAAATATCTGTATAGCTTGTTGAAGCATAATCAAGTTTGTTTGTGGTCAAGAAGCCAAAATCCGTTTCAACCTTGTAAATACCATAACTAAATAATTTAATTTTTAATGGTTGAACAATTTTCCCGCCAATATTTAACTTTTGTTTTCCTATTGGAATATCTTTTATAAACTCGCATATTCTTACATTTTCTTTCACATAAAAGAATCTATTTTTGCCGTTATAAAAATAAACATTATATCCTGTAAAGTTTTTATAACGGTATGCTTTATATATTGCATTAATACTGGCAGTTTTATCAACCCATTTACTAGACTTGCTATCAAGTAGAAAGATTATATGAGTATCTTTTTCAAAAATTAATTTATTCATGTTGCACCTTATATTATTTTATCATTTATTTTAATAAATTCCAATAGAGCTAAAGGATTAAATACTTTAAAAACAAAAGCGACCCCTTTTGGAGCCGCTTATTTTTATTCAACAGTTATAGTTTTTGCCCAATTAATATATTTAGTTTTATTTTTTTCTAGATTAGATTCAAGACAACCAAAGTTCATAGAATAAAAATGATTTTCACCTTCCATCACTAATAACATATAACCATAGTTTCTACCATCTACTTCACTTGTATAATAAGCATAGTAGAATTTAACACCATCTTCATTATATTCTTCCACATCAGCCTTCTTATTACCATTAGCTAAAACAGCATAAATATATTGAGTCAACATAAGAACTTGAACATTTAATAGATCAGCCTTACTTTCTCTTTGTCCCATAAAGATATGTTGCATTGATTCTAGATAAAATGGTACTTGAAGAACTTCCTTTTGAACAAATGAACTATTGAGTTCAATAGTCATTCCTGACCCAGAAAACTCTTTAGGTGAATCGAAGCAACTAGTTAGTGTAAATAAACCAACTAACATAACTAATATAAATAGGGTTTTACGAATTATTTTCATTTATAAATACCTCCATATTTCTTATAAATACTAAATAAGTATACTATAATTGCTATTAAATAACAAGAACTAGTTATATTTAATTACTTCACAATCTTTTTTATAATTTTTAAACTAGACTTTCTAATTGGATGATACCTGTGTTTAATATCAAAATAATTTTTTCTATCTAGAATTGCCTTCGGATGACTAAAGGTTAGAAAACTATTCTTTCCGTGGTATTTACCCATACCACTATTACCAACCCCACCAAAAGGAAGATTATTATTTGCAAAGTGCATTAAGGTGTCGTTTATAACAATCCCTCCAGCACTAATTTTATCTATAAATGTTTTCTTAATATTTTTATCATTTGAAAATAAATAGGCAGCAAGAGGCTTTTCGTTGTTTACAATATATTCATAAGCAAAGTTAAGATTACTATATGTAATAATTGGTAAAATTGGTCCAAATATTTCATCTTCCATTACTTTTGTTTTAAGGTTATTTATTAAAACTAAAGTAGGTTCAATTTTATCGTTATTATATTTACCACCTAAGATAACATTCTCATTAGCAATTAAATCAATTAATCTCTTATGATGATTGCTATTAATTATTTTAGGATAATCATCTTCTTCTAAAGGATTATCAAAAAAAGATTTAACAGCTTTACCAAAGTATTTAATGAAATCATCTAATAAACTTTCATCAATCAACAAATAATCAGGAGCTATGCAAGTCTGTCCAGCATTAATCGTCTTACCATAAGCAATTCTCCTTGCAACAAGTTCAATATCTACACCCTTAGTAACTACAGCTGGACTCTTACCACCAAGTTCAAGTGTAAGTGGTGTTAAAGTCTTACTCATCTTTTCCATCATAATCTTACCAACTCTAGGGCTACCTGTGAAAAACAAATAATCGAATCTTTTTTCCAATAATTCTGTAGTATCTTCTACCCCTCCTAAGATAGTTGTAACATATGATTCATCAAAAGTTTCCTTAATTAATTTTTTAATTATATTTGCGGTGTTCACTGAGTATTCAGATGGTTTAATAATAACAGTATTACCAGCAGATATCGAACCAATTAAAGGATTAATTGCAAGCAAGAATGGATAATTCCAAGGAGCAATTACTAAAACATTTCCATAGGGTTCTTGATATATATAACTCTTAGCAGGAAAAAGTGTAAATGGTGTTTTCACTTTTTTTATTTTCATCATTTTCTTCAAATGTTTAATATGAAAACTAAGCTCATTTAAAACTAATCCAACTTCAGTTAAATAGCTTTCAGCTTCTGATTTACCTAAATCTAGATAAAGTGCTTTTAGTATTTCATCTTCATATTTTAGAATATTCTCTTTTAATAACTTAAGTTGCTTAAACCTAAATGAATAGTTTTTAGTAACACCCGTAATAAAAAATTTTTTTTGATTATTAACTATACTTTTATAAACCATAAAATTCTCCTTCTAATATTTTTATAATCCAACTATATTCTTATACTTATTATAACACACTATAATAGTTGTATTAAAATTTCATATATAAAACTTATTCTATTTTATTATAACAATTAAAAAAAAGTTTGACACAAATTGTATCAAACAAATTTCTAATTTGGGTTACTTAACCTATATTGATACAATAGCGCACCCCTACTAAATATTAGTGC
>CAYOXB010000031.1:0-13800 GCA_964407835.1 uncultured Bacteroidales bacterium | reverse complement strand
CCCTTTAATCCCCAAGAATCGAATTCTTTAATAACATCTTCTTTTCTAACATCCTTTGAGTCTTTTTTATTATTTATTTTCATTGCCATATCTGTACTTAATTCACTATATAGACTAGTTGATAACAAATCATAAAATGATGTAAGTTTATTAATTTCTTCATGAAACATCGATAAGTTTTTTGCATGATAGTCATTATTACCAATTAAATAATTAAAAACTAAGATCTTAGCTAATAGAATTACATCCTTTATTGCATTATTAGAATGTTTTCTAAGTAGCTTAACAATATCTTTAAAACTCGGTCCTCCTTCTACTTCATATTTATTTGAACTAAGCACTCCAGAAATTTGGCCAAAGTCTTCCACATGAATTTTCTCAACTTTATTGTTCTTAATAATTCGATCAAAA
Organism: uncultured Bacteroidales bacterium; assembly: GCA_964407835.1. Classification (GTDB taxonomy): domain Bacteria; phylum Bacillota_I; class Bacilli_A; order ML615J-28; family CAG-698; genus DUVT01. The sequence continues at coordinate 13,389 of CAYOXB010000031.1, read as the reverse complement.
CGTTTAATTTTTAAAAATTCTAAATTATCATCCAAATATAATTCCATATTGCTAACTGGTAAATTAAGACTTCTAGCAAGTTTTGTACAAATAAGTTCATTGAGTAAAATATTTGGATAATACGAATTTTCAAACTTCAAAATATGTGTTGATGGAAAATCATAATTTGGTATAAAATAATGATTTTCATTATCTATATAAACTGTAGTTTTGTTTTGTACTCCAGCAACTGATAATCTCATTCCTTTTTGATAGTAACTTAAACCTTTTTTTGCACTTTCAATATAACTTTCAAGTGTTGTTTTTTCTAAATACTTAGGCAAACTACTATTAACAGTAATATCATTAGAAATTGTAATTGCTCCGGCACAATCTTCACCAATAACAGATAGCATCGAAAAAGGATTGTTTTTGGAAACATTATATGCTCTTGCAATTAAATCTAAAACATCTCCTTCAGGAAGCAAGTTTTCAAAAAAACTTTTTACAATATTTCTATCAAATGGTTCTTCTGTTCTTTTCAAAGCAAAGGATAAATCGTATTTAGCATCTTTCGCATATTCAAAGCCTAAGAACTTCCCATGTGTTTCTGTTAAAGTACCAATAAATTCTTTTTTAAAATAAACATTTAACTTTCTTTCACTCATACTTTAATCTCCACTTCAATATTTAGTGCTTCTAGCACTAAAATAAGTTTATCCAGTTGTATTGTAGTTTTACCATTTTCTAAGTCACTAATAAATCTTACTCCAGTATTTGCATAAGCTGCTAAATACCTTTGAGTTAAGCCTAATTTTTTTCTTTTATCTCTAACTATATTTCCAATACTCTCTAATTTCATAATATTCCCTCTTGGTAATATTATAACACAATTTAACTATATTTCAAGTAAAATTAACATTTATATTCCCGAGCGAACAGATTCGTTGATATTATGTGTTTTCTAACTTATATCTTATCATTTATTCCCTTTCGGTAATAAATCATAAAATATAGCAGAAACTACTATCATTAGCTCTAAACATTTAAAATTTTATTATATTTATTACAAAACATTTTATATTAATCTTGTTTTATTGTATAATATACATAAATAGAGGAAATAATTATGCTGAAATTAGAAAATGTAAATAAAATTTATAAACTAAAAAGAGGAAATGATGTAAGAGCATTAGACGATGTAACCTTATCCTTTGGAAACAAAGGAATGGTCTTTGTTTTAGGTAAATCAGGAAGTGGTAAATCTACACTTCTTAATGTTGCTGGTGGACTTGACCGCTATGATAGCGGAGATTTAATAATCAAAGGTAAATCCAGCAAAGATTTCCGTCAAAGTGACTTTGACTTCTACAGAAACTCAATGGTTGGTTTCATTTTCCAAGAATATAATGTTCTAGAAGAATTTACAGTAGCTCAAAACATCGGCCTTGCTTTAGAATTACAAGGTCAAAAGGTAACTAGTGAAGCAATTACAAAAATTCTTGCAATGGTTGAGTTAGACGGGCTTGGCTACCGTAAACCAAACGAACTATCAGGCGGTCAAAAACAAAGAGTTGCTATTGCTAGAGCACTTGTAAAAGATCCTGAAGTTATTATGGCTGACGAACCTACTGGAGCACTAGACTCTGAAACTGGTAAACAAATCCTCGATCTCTTAAAAGAACTATCAAAAACTAGACTTGTTTTAGTAGTATCTCACGATCGAGAGTTTGCAGAAACTTATGGAGATAGAATCGTAGAATTCAAAGATGGTCAGGTCATTAGAGATTCTATTACAATGGGTAGAAGAAAACCTACTAAAAAAATAGATACTAATCTTGATTTTACTGGAAATACAATTACAGTTAAAAAAGACTATATTCTTACTGAAGAAGACTTAAAAGTAATTAATGAATACATTCAAAATCTTAAAAAAGGTATTAATATTCAAGTAGAACAAGAAATTATAGAGACTTCTACTCCTGAATATTCACTGAGTTTTGATGAGGATGAATTATATGGTTCAAAAGAAAACCTAGAATATATTCCAATAAAATCAAAACTTCCATTTTTAACTGCCCTAAGAATGGGTGCAAGTGCTCTAAACCATAAAAAGTTTAGATTAATCTTATCAATTATTTTAGCTTCAATCTCCTTTGCCTTCTTTGGCTTTGTAGATACAGCAGGAAGCTTTGAAAAGATTAACAATACTGCTAAATCTATGATAGATACTAATATTAACTATTTAGCTGTCTCAGATCTTGTTTTTATAGAAGAAGATGATTGGAGCTATATGTATAATAAAAGTTTTAATGACCAAGACATTATAGAGTTAAATGAGAAGTATCCTACCTATAACTTCAAACCGGTTTATCAACCAAATAATTCTTGGGGATATTTTGGAGGTTTAGACTTCTCTTCAAATATAGGAGATGAAAGCAAAATCTCCAAAGGTGCATACTATAGAAGCCAATTAACAGGCTATTTTGAACTAACAACAAATGATCTTACAATCTATGATATGCAACTACTAGGCTCTAGTAGACTTCCAGAGAATAATAATGAAATAGCAATATCTAAATATACATATGAAGCATTTTTAGAAGCAGGCTATAGACAAAACTATGGAACTCCACTAATTACAATCAACAACTATAATGATTTAATAGGTAAAACCATTAACTTAGCAGACAAAGTCTATACAATCGTTGGAATCATAGATACAAAACTAGACACATCAAGATATGAAAAACTAAAGGATATGGATGATTCCACATTCTTTGACTGGTTCACTCAAATGGAGTTTAGTGATGTATTAAACTATTCTCAACTCAATTTAGCTTTTGTGAAGGAAGGATTTATTGAACAATCTATCTTAACAGATGGTTATAATGCTTATGGCAACACCTATAACTTCGAACTAGTCGATCAATCAAGCTCCCCATATGATTTTAGTACAATAAGATACCAAGATACTATTAATTTGGACGATGTCTTTTTCTTCAAAGATAAAAATAAAACTAATCTTGCGGAAAATGAAATAATCGTACCACTAAATAATTACAATTTTAGAGATATTGATTTTATGGAACTCATGGAAGAAACACATACAGCAATTGTAAACTATGTGGACACACTTACTCTTGAGTTTATTAGAGAAATTATGATTTCTAAAGGTGAAAATCCTAATCCTGTAAGTTCTTGGGATACAGACCAAATTGATATGTATAAAGATAATGTTGTAAGTTTCATTGAAGAAAACTATGAATATGAAAATTTGCTTCCAAGAACTCATTTTTATAATGTGATTGTTGGAAACAAAATTAGTTTATTAGAACCAGTTAGCGCATCACTCAATCAATACAGTAGAAGAGAAAAATATCCAATTCAAAAAGAAGTTGTAATCGTTGGTGCTTATAAATTAGATAGTAATCAAGATTATTCATTATTTGTAAATAAAGACTTCTTTGATAGTTCATATGTTGAATTTGACTCTATATATAGCTATGTATTAAGTCATTTTAACCAGAAAAGTAGTGAAGATTTAATTAAAATTATTACAGAACACTATGAAGTAGATAAAAGCCATTTAGTTCTCCATAATGGTGTTACAACTATTATCGATGATTTTGGTAGTTTAATTGAAATCCTCTCAGCTGTTTTCTTCTGGGTTGGTGTAGTATTTGCAGTTGTTTCAGCTCTACTACTTCTAAACTATATAACTTCATCAGTTGCAAATAAAAAACAAGAAATAGGAATCTTAAGAGCAATTGGAGCTAGAGGTAAAGACGTTTTAAGTGTTTTCTCTAAAGAAGCTTTAATAATTGCCTTAATTAACTATCTTCTTTCCACAATCATCGTAGTGACTGGAATTATAATTTTAAATTCATTTTTAAGAAATCAATATAATCTAATAATCACACTACTTGCTTTTGGAATAAGACAAATTGCCCTAATGCTTTCAATAAGCGTTGGTGTAGCATTTATCTCAAGCGCAATTCCGGTTATTAGAATAGCTAGAATGCGTCCAATTGATGCAATCAGAAATAGATAAAACAAAAATCTGACTTTTAGTCAGATTTTTTACTTAAACTAGATAAATTATTTATAATAGTGATATAATATTACTAATTATATTTATGAGAGTGATTTATGTTTAATGAAAACTTAAGAGGCAAACTTTCTATGTTTGACCTAACCCATATCTTAACTTTAAGCTTTTTTGCAATTGTGACTTTATTAGTATTTCTATTTAAAGATAAAATAAAAAACAAAAAATTTGAAAAAGTCTTTAGAATTAGTCTAGGAATCTTCCTATTAGCCTTAGAAAGCAGTTTTCATATTTGGATTTTAAGTAGAGGCTCATATTCACTTAGTATGATTCCCTTAACTGGCTTTTGTGCTCTAACTAATTTACTAACAATTCTTACACTACTTTTTAATAAACCTAAATACTTTAACTATTTAATTTATTATGCTCTAACTGGAACATTATTTTCTCTAGTCTTTGTAGATATAACTTATGGTTTTGGTCATTTTCGCTATTTCCACTACTTCTTTGTTCATTATGGGTTTTTATTAGGATCTTTATATTATTTCTTTACAGGTAAACTAGATATAACTTTTAAAAACTTCACAAGAGCGCTTCTTGCTCTAACTATTTATACAATTATAGTCTTCATCTTTGATTTAATCTTAGACCAAAACTGGTTTTATATGCTAGAAAACCCAGTTAAAGAAATCTCTGATGCTCTTGGCTATCCGGTTTATCCAATTTTATGGAGTCTAACTATAATCTTACTAACATATCTCTGGTATTTGCTCTTAAATTTATTTTCAAAAAAATTAATACACAAAAAAGAAAACTGACTTAAGTTAATAAGTCAGTTTTTTTGTAGTAGATAGGAAGTAATGAAGTGGGGGGCAACTTCCTATCTGAAGAAAATATATACATTATGGACGATTAATTGCAAAATTTTAAAGAGCGTTTCTTAGCTTTTCAAGAATTAACTTGTTTTCAAGTTCACGAAGTTTTCTTCTATTTTCACTAATTCTTCTCTTACTATTAATGAAAGAGTAAGCAGTGTTCAAAAATTCTCTTTTTCTAATTTCTTTATTTAAACTATTAATGTATTCTTTTGAATTTCTTTGCATAAATATTACCTCTCTTTCCCTTCACTAATATAACAAAGCAAACTGCGTTTTTTTTGAAAAGTTTTTAAATATTTTTTTTATTTTTTTAAATAAAAAAAGAAGTCATCATTTAAGAGACTTCTTCTACTTGTTTTGGTTTCAACCAATATTGAATTTGTAGTGAAACTACAACAACTATTATCGCTAACATTATATTTACATAAAATAATGTCCAGAAATTAAGGCCTATATACTCTTTTGTTCCAAAAATGATGAGAGTTACGAAACAAACTATCTCTACAATCGAAATTGTCAGGAAAATATGTTTCAAAAGCTTCTTAGAAGGACTATCAGTTGTAAAGTTTTTCTTTACACCTAAGATTACATAGAAATAATTACCCAAAGCTAAAAATATAACTGATAGTAAAAATGCAAATAATGTATTATATTGCATATTTTGTTTTGCAAGCTCAACATTTGCCTGCAAACCAAGAATAGTATTTCTAGTAGCTGGAGAAAATTCTTCCCAAACACCAAAAGATACTGCATTATTATACTTTTCTACAGCTGCAAAATAAGTATTTTGAAAGCTAGCTAGGGCAAATGTTAGAACAAGGCCAACTAAAAATATAATAATTACATATGAATACTTATAAATATATGCCTGATTCTTTTTCATTTTGTCACTTCCTTAATTTTTATAACAATATTATAACTTAAAAAGTTTTAAAAATCAAAGTATTCTTAAGTTTTCTAATTTATTCTAATATTGATCTAGTTGCAATGATATTAACATCTAAACCTAAAACATTATTAATAATAATAGAATTAATACTAATTGGTGCTTCTACAGCAACTTTATTAATTTCAGCCATTACTTTAAAAATATCTGCTTTTGGCACTGGTTTATCAGTTTTTACAGGTAGTAGTAAATAACTACTACTTTTTATTCTTACAGTTGAGGTTATTGTCCTAGTTGGATTAACAACTTCACTAAGAGCATAGGTTATTCCCCTTTTACACTTATGTCCTGTAACTTCTAAATTATCACTAACGCTTAGTCTACAGCCCCTTGGACAAACTATACAAGTAAATTCACGCATTTTCCACCTCTAATTTCAGCTCTCCTGGCTTTAAAAGGGTTTTAGGAATCTTTATCTTAACCATCTCTGCAGGCAGCAGAAAGGCAATTTTAAGGGTCTTAATTACTTCTCCATCGATTAAAATATTAACTTTAGAGTTCATACTTGGAACTTTAACCCTAAAACTAACCTCAATTTCTTCAATATTAGCTAGATCAACCCTTTGAGGAAGCAAGTAACTTACAGTATTTGAACTAACTAAAGTTAAAATATCATTAGATTTCTTTAATTTATTATTTAAATACTTACTAACACTTATTCCAACCCTATCTGCTTCTTCACTTACGTAGTCAACTAAGTCATGAACATGTAAACTGTTCCCACAAATAAATATTCCTTCAATTGAAGTCATATAAGCTTCATTTACAACAGGTCCTTTAGTAACACTATCAAGTTCAACCCCAATATCTTCTAATAAAGGAATAGAAGGGATGAGTCCAACAGATAAAAGTAGTGTATCTACTTCAATAACTCTATCAGTTCCCTCAATATAATTAAAATTACTATCAACTTCAGATAAGATAATCTTTTCAACTCTATTTTTCCCAATAATTCTTTTCACAGTGTGATTTAAATAAAGTGGAATATCAAAATCATCTAGGCACTGAGCGATATTTCTAGCAAGCCCATTGGAATAAGGCATAATCTCTGCAACCCCAATGACTTTAGCACCTTCTAAAGTCATTCTTCTAGCCATAATTAAGCCAATATCACCACTACCTAAGATAAATACTTTTCTACCAACTAAATATCCATCGATATTTAAATATCTTTGAGCAAGTCCAGCAGTCATAACTCCACTAACTCTATCTCCTGGAATACTAATATTTCCCCTTGTTCTTTCACTACAACCAGTTGCAAAAACAATTGCTTTTGCTTGTAAGACTTGATAGCCATCAGCCTCAGATGAATAATGAACTTTTAAATCTTTAGTTACTTTTAAAACCATTGCTTTAGTTTTATAAGAAATTTTTCTAGAATTTAGCTCATTTATATTTTTCTCAGCATATTCGGGTCCAGTTAATTCTTCTTTATAACGATGCACTCCAAAGCCATTATGGATACACTGGATTAAAATACCTCCTAAATGACTATCTTTTTCTAAAATCAAAATATTTTTAATACCATTATCATAGGCACTAATACTAGCAGCAATCCCAGCAGATCCTCCACCAATAACAATTAAATCATAATTATTCTTCATATCTACTACCTGCCTTAATCTTCTCTTTTAAGACCTCAGACCCTACAGTATCTAGTTTTACTTCATTTATATCAATATCTAGCTCTCTAGCAAGGATTCTTAATACTAAGGCCTCACAAAAACCACCCTGGCACTTACCAGCTCCAGGACGCGAGCGTTTCTTAACTCCTTTTAAGCTTCTAGCACCAACACTTCGTCTAATACCATCTACTATTTCACCTTCAGATATCTTCTCACAGCGACATATTATATTTCCAAAACTTTTATCTTTTTTAATCAATTCATCTATTTCTTCTTTAGTCTTTTCTCTAAGCCTTATAACTCTTCTTCTTGGTTTAAACTCTTTCTTTTTCCTAAGTTCTAGATTTTCACCAACTAATCTAACAACTACTTCTGCTGTTGCTGGTGCTGCAGCAAGTCCAGGCGAATCAAATCCTAAAACATTAATAAAACCATTATTATTTTCTAAAACAAAATCCCCATTAACCTCACTAGCTCTTAAGCCCGCAAACTGTCTAATATTTTTATCCATTGGAATAGCTCTAACTAAGTCTTTAGCCTTATTTAAAACAAAACCTAGAATATCTTTATTCGTACTAAAGTCTTCCCTACTCTCAATAGGTGTCGATGATGGGCCAACTAAGTAATTAGAGCTTGTTGTTGGAGTAATTAAAACACCTTTTGAGTCTTTTGTTGGGATGGAGAAAATTACATGATTCACAAATGGTTTTTCAAAGTGATCAAGAACATAATATTCGCCTTTTCTAGGTATAATCTTATATTTTTTTTCATTAACTAAATTATTAAGCTTATCTGAATATACTCCAGCTGCATTAACAACTACTTTTGAAGAGTATTCATTTGTTTTTGTAATAACCTTAAAACCTTCAACAGTTCTAATAATATTAACAACTTCTTCTTCAAACTTTAATTCTGCCCCATTATCAACAGCATTTTCAGCAAGTCCAACACATAGTTCAAATGGATTAATAATACTAGCACTAGGAGCAAGAATTGCTCCTTTTACATTAGGATTAATTAAAGGTTCTAACTTTAATACTTCATCTGCACTTAACACTTCAACTTTTACATTATTAGTCTTTGCTCTAGCAACTAAGTTTTCTAACTCTTTATACTCTAAATCATTAGTTGCAATAGTAAGTGAACCTATATTTTTAAACTCAATATCTAACTCTTCTACAATCTTAGTATATAGCTCATTACCCCTAATATTTAATTTAGCTTTTAAAGTATTAGGATGTGGATCATATCCAGAATGAATAATTGCACTATTGGCAGCTGATGTTGCATCACCTACATCAAAATTCTTCTCTAATATTAAAATATTAAGTTCAAACTTTGCAAGCTCTCTTGCTATAAACGTGCCATTAACTCCAGCACCAATAATAATCACATCGTACATAATCTATTTCCTTTAATTTTTTCCTTCTACAATAGTTTAATTTTACCACATTACTCTTTTTGTTTCAATAACAACAAAGTAGTTAACAAACTATATAAAACTAGGATTAAATTAATCCTAGTTAAGTTTTCAATATTATATTTTTCGCCATTTAGCATATAAAGTCTTAGAAGAATATGTATTATCTTTTAATACTTTAACTTCATTTTCAAAAGTATCATATTCCTCGAAATAGCCAACTAATTCATAGCCATCTTTTTTAAGTTTAGGTAGTTCTACAATACTATTTTCCAAATACTTAATTTTTAAAATTTGTGAATTTGTACTATCTGCAAGTTTTTCTTTAATTCCTATACCAGAATAGTCTTTTGTGGTAGGCCAAACTAGATGAAATCTACTAACAAATAATGAGTTTAACTCCCATCTAACTTGAGCTTCTAGACCAAATTTAGAATTACTATATTCAAATCTTGCTTGCTTTTTAGGATAGTCTTTATAAAGACTATTAAAATAGTCAACTAACCAAATCCATTTATCATAGTATGCCTTAACAGAAAAGAATCCATTTAAATTCCCATTGAAACTTACCTTACAAAACTCACTTACTAAGCCATGTCTAGGAAGACGTTCAGTTTCATTAGTAATTTCTACTTTCATAAAGTTAGAAAAGTCTTTTAAAAAGTCAGCATATAAACTATCAAAACTAACATACCCATCATTAGAATGTATTAATGTATAAGTCTGCCATCTAGCATAGTAAGTAAAAACACCTTCTTTTAATTCTGTTAATGCTTCACCCATAAAATCACTATTATCATACCAACCAACAAATTCAAAATCATCTCTTTTTGGTATAGCTAGTCTTGTATTTTTCTTATAACTAGTAGGTGGATTATATAAATCTGGACTAGACTGTAATAAATCAATAATTCTTTTATCTTGAACACTAGGTGCTTCAGGTGATTTTCTTAAATCTTCAACAGTTGTATATTTAAAAAACTTAGCTGTATCAACTAAAGATGCCCAACTAGAAGCAAAAAAGTCAGTTGCATGTTCTTCTGTACAATGTTCTATCTCACGCCATAAAGCAAAGAAAACAATTAAATGCTCTATTAATTTACGATATTTCTTATTTTTATATACATAACCAATAAAGTGAGTATTAGGTTGATTTTTAAGTTTTCCTCCCACTTCTTCAAATAGGAAATATTTACCAAGTAAATTACCAATAATATAAGGCTCAGAACTTAAAAATTCTTCTAAATTAGGTAATTCAACTTCATTTTTTTCTAAAACAAAGTTATAGAAATCAGTCAAAAAATGAGTTTTCAATTCAGCTTTTGGATCCCAATTTCCGCCATTTAATTCATATTTTATTAACATATTAACTCCTTGTATATATAATAATTCTAATGCGATAGTTCTAAAATATTTAAAACATCTTCTCTTTCTAGTTTTAAGAAGTTACCTAAAGGCCCTCTCATTGTCGCTTTTTTAGCCATCTCTTCAAATCTATCCTTAGGTATATTAATTTCACTCAACCTAGTTTTTAATCCAATTTCTGAAAAGAATTTCTCTAATTCATTAATCCCTAGTTCAATTGTAACATCGATATTTGAGAATATTTCAACATCAAATACCTTGTTCGCAAACCTTACGAAACGATCCTTATCTTCTTTATAAACATACTTCATCCAAGCAGGAAAGACAATTGCAAGCCCTTCTCCATGAGGAATATCATAGATAGCACTTAGCTCATGTTCTATAGCATGACTTGCCCAATCTTCAACTCTTCCTACTCCAAGTATCCCACTATGAGCCATTGTAGACTCCCACATTAATTCTGCACGAGGTGCATATTCAAGTGGGTTTTTAGTAATTTCTCTTGCATGTTTTATAATGGAACGCATTGTAGCTTCACATAACTCGCTTGTGAAATCAACACCTTTTGTATGGGTAAAGTATCTTTCTAAAACATGACTAAACATATCAGCTACCCCACAAGCCATCTGAAACTGAGAAAGTGTATAAGTTAACTCTGGATTCATTATAGCAAATTTAGGTCTAATATGAGGTGAATTTAATCCTCTTTTATACCATCCATCTTCATTTGTAATAACACAACTTCTGCTTGATTCACTACCTGCAGCAGGTATTGTAAGAATAACTCCTATTGGTAGTGTCTTTTCCACAAGAGCTTTTCTTTCAAAGAAATCCCAAACATCACCCTTATATACTGCTCCAGCTGCTATAGCTTTAGCGCTATCAATAACACTTCCACCACCAACAGCTAAAATAAAATCAATCTTATTTTCTCTTACAAACCCTATACCTTCTTTAACTAAACTAAGTCTAGGATTAGGAACAACTCCGCCCAGTTCAAAGACATTTAAGTTTGCTTCTTCCAAAGACTCTTTAACCCTGTCATATAACCCAGATCTCTTAATACTTCCTCCACCATAATGAAGTAGGACATTAGTTCCATATTCATTTGCAAGTTTACCAGCCTCTAGTTCTGTGTCTTTTCCAAATACTATTTTTGTTTGATTTTCATAAATAAAATTTTCCATTTGTATTTAACCCCAATCTATATTAATAAAACACTCTACTACTATTATACCAAATTTTAATCAAAAATAGAACAAAAAAAAGCAAGCCACAAATGTGGCTTACTTCGAAGGTTTATATTACTTTATTGTAATATACTTTTTAGAGGACTCAATCTTTTTCTTTGTAAGATCTAGAGTCAATACACCATCTTGATAGTTTGCTTTAATACTATCTTGATCAATGTTATCCAAATAATAACTTCTTGAATATGAACCATAATAAATTTCTTTATGTACATAGTTCTTCTTTTCATCTGACTTATCTACATTATCTTTCTTTTCAGCTTCAATTGTTAGATAATTCTTTTCATAAGAAATTTTAATATTTTCTTTATCCATACCAGGAAGTTCAATCTTTAAATTATAACCATTATCGGTTTCAACTAAATTACTTTTAACTTCACCAAGTGAAGATTTTTCAAGTCCAAAAATATCATCTAAGAAATCATTATCAAAAAAACTTCTTAATGCTCTGTTTCTATTCCTATTTAAATAATACATAGTTTCTCCTCCTTTTATTCAATAGTAATTATTGTTTTTGTTTCTGCTTCTGTGAGCTTTGGAACTACAATAGCAAGTACGCCATTTTCATAGTTTGCTTTAATTCCTTCATCTTTTACATCTTGCAAACGATAACTTCTAGAAAGTTCTCCATAGTATCTTTCATCAAGAATGAATTGTTTTTCTTCTTGTTTTCTGTTTGCTTTTACAGTTAAGATATCATCTTCTAAAGATATTTCGATATCTTCTTTTTTGTGACCTGGAAGGTCAACATTAATAACATACTTATCATCAGTTATTTCAACCGTACTCCTCATATAGTTTTTACAAGACCCTTGTGGGAATAAATCATAAAAAAATCTAACCATTATTTTCTCCTCCTATAATTGATTAGCACTCTATAACCCTTTGTGCTAATTATATTATACCATATCATTTAGCAATGTCAAGAGATAAGTGCTAATTATTTAAAATAAATAAAAAATACTTAAGTCAAACTTAAGTATTTTGTCACAATTTAATTAAATTAAAATATTCTACAATACATTCCATAGTCACGTTCACTAACATATATATCAGCATATTCATCTTTATCTGAGATTACTTTATGTACATAGGGGCAAACAGGAACTATTTTTAAACCTTCTTCTCTTGCAAACTTAACTAGTTCATCTACTAAAAACCTAGCATAATTCTTGCCTCTATGAATTGGGTTTACATAAGTATGATCAGCAACTAGATAATCCTTGTCTTTTGAAAACTCAATTTTACCTACTTCTTCTTTATCTACATATAAAGTAATCTTATTTTCACTTTTAATAAATTCCATATTTTTTTACCTCTTTTATATTTTATCATATTTTCCTACTTATTATAACATTTTTACATTTAAAAAGACTTCTTAGTTAAGAAGTCTCTTTTTTTATTCTGATTCAACTAAAGTTGGATCTGCTTCAACTTTTTTACCAGCTAGCTCATCTTTATAGCGAGCAATTTCATCTTTACTACCAAGAACAAAGTGCCCTGGTTTTACTTCTACCATTTGCGGCTTATCTTCAGTAAACTGTCTAAGCTGTGGACGATAGAATATTCTCTTCCTGTTTTTCTCATGACGAGGATCAGGATGAGGAACAGCAGATAATAAAGATTTAGTATATGGATGTAGTGGATTAGCAAATAGTTCCTCTGTTGGTGCTATTTCAACTAATCTACCAAAATACATAACTCCAATACGGTCACAGAAATATTTAACAACACTTAAATTATGAGCAATAAATAAAATAGTTAGATTGAATTCATCTCTTAAATCATTTAATAAGTTAATAATTTGTGCTTGAATAGATACATCAAGTGCACTTATTGGCTCATCCGCAATAATTAAATCAGGATTAGTTATAA
>CAYOXB010000030.1:0-13898 GCA_964407835.1 uncultured Bacteroidales bacterium | reverse complement strand
TTCATTTGATGTTGAAGGATTTGAACCTGTAAGAGCATTAAAAGGAACTCCAGCGGTAAAACCTGCTGATCCAGTTCATGAACTTATGTTATTCGTAGATTGGTATACTGATGAAGATCTTACTGAACTTTATGATTGGGATACTTTACTAGTAGCTAATATTAAACTTTACGCTAAATGGATGCATAAAGGTGCTAAGGTTAACTACAATATGAACGGTGGAGAGTTTGAGTATGAAAGTCAATTTTTAATTACAAACTACAATACTGGAAGTGCTACAGGATTCTACATTACTATTGGATTAAAAGCTAATTATGATTCTGTAGCTGGTTTATATTGGAGTAGACTATATGTAAAAGGAACATCAGATCCTAATGTATTTACTGTAGTAGACTTTGCTTTATCTGGAACAGGTTTACCACCTGAGGAATTAGATTATGATTATGTTATTGGAGCACATAGTGGTGCTTATGATGCTGCTGCTTATAATCTTGTTACAAGTCTTGCAAAAACTGAAACTATTGGTAAATTTATTCATTTAAGTAGTATTCCAACTACAGTAGGAACTGTAGCTGTTACTGCTAAAGTTTATGATTCTTCTGAGTTTGCTTATGCTACTGGTGGAAATATAGTTCAATACATTGTAGATTCAGCTCCAAAAGCTATAACAAAACCATATTACGAATTTGATGGTTGGTATGCAAACCCTGATTTTTCAGGAGCACCTGTAACTAACATAGATACAAGTGTTGATGGTGTTACTGTTAATCTATACGGTAAATTCACACCTATTGTATATACAATTACTTATGAATTAAATGGTGGAGCTACATCTGATGATGACAGAGCAACAACTTATACAGTTGAAAGCCCAGAGATATTACTTCCTTTACCGGCCACTATGACAAGAGAAGACTATTTGTTTATTGGTTGGTTTAATAACCCTGCATTTTCAGGAAATGAAGTAACAAAAATAGCAGCTGGTTCTAATGGTAATCTTGTATTCTATGCAAGTTGGTTCTCTACTCTTCCTATAGACTTAGATGAATCAATATTATCAGAAGTGGATATTGCTGCTTTAAACAAACTAACTGCTTCAGTAATCGTTGATCCAAGCTTAGCTAATGGTAATAATTATAAAATTGTTGCCACTGGAATTGGTGCTGCATATGATGAATTAGTTCTTAAAGGATATTCGTCACTTGAAGCTGCTTTAATAGCTACTGTTAATGGAGATAATATTTATATTACTTCTGGCACTACTACAGCTAATACAAAACTTGCAGTTTCTAAAAATGATATAACTATTTATGGACCTAACTATAATATTGCTGGAACAGATACTCGTGTTGCAGAAGCTACAATAGCTGCTAGTATTGATGTCACTGGATCTGGATTAAGCATTAATGGTTTAGCATTTACTGGCTCATTAAGACAAATTAAAGTTCTTGCAAACATAAGCGGATTTGAATTTGTAAATAACAATGTAACTGCTACTGGAGTATCAACTACTGGTGGAAGAGTTGCATTTATTGCATGGGAATCTGGAATTGTTGTTGCAGATTATGTTAATGTATCATTTAACAAATTTGCATATGCTAACTCTGCAGGTAGAAATGCTATTGCTATTTATGGTACTGCAACTAATGCTAAGTTTAATAATAATGAATTTATAGTATCTGGTGCAACTGCAACTTACTGGGAAGCGATTAGATTAAATTCAGCTGCTTCAACAGCAGGCACACTAGAAATAAATAATAATGTATTTAAAGGAAATACTGCCAACTATATGGTAATGGCAACATTAACTAATGTTACAAGTACACAGTTTAAAGACAATGTTGTAGCTGCTGATGGTGCAGGTGAAACTTCTGGTATTTACTTCATATATGCAGCTGCTGGTAAAACTTTAGATATTATTGGTAATACATTCACAAAAGTAGGCGGGTCCACATTTAATTTCAGTTATGCTGCCGCTACTGCAATAATAAACATTAAGTATAACCATTATGAAGATACAGTATTTAAAGTACTTTCTAAAGGAACTGCGCCATATGATATGGTTGGTAACTTCTACGAATCTGGTATTCATCCTGAAAATATACTAGTGCCTCCAGCAGGAGATAATATTATAACTTCTAAAGAAGAATATGATTTAGCTTATGCAGCTTATTTAGCTAGCTTAGGATGATATCTTTAGATTAATTAAACCTAAATATTAGATAAATTATTCTTATATTTTAAAATTTAAAAGTCGTATTTACATTATTGTAAATACGGCTTTTTTTATGAATATTAAAAGAGAATTTATAAAACCACAAAAACTAATAGTTTTATAAATAAGTTGTTCAAAACATGATTATGACAATAAATATAAAAGTACAAATTAAAAAAGACTTACTAAAAGCCATGGTTTGTGATATAATATATTGTATTAAAAAAAAGAGAAAAGGAGGAAGCTTATTGAATAAAGTATTAGTAGAAAAAATTAAAGAGTCGCTTAGAGCTGTTCTTCCTTTAACAATTGTTGTTTTAATTGTTTTGTTTGCACTGAGGGTTCCAATTAAAGATATTTTGAATTTTACTGCTGGAGCAGTAATGTTAATGATTGGTTTAACTATCTTTGGCCTTGGGGCAAAAGAATCGATGATGTATTTGGCTGAAGATATTGGGGGCTATATTACCAAAAAGCGAAAACTATGGTTTATGGTTATAGTAGCTCTTACAATTGGTTTTCTAATTACAATCTCTGAGCCTTCTGTATGGGTTTTAGGTGATCAATTTGATTCAACTATTCCAAAGATGACACTAATATTATATATATCAGTCGGTGTAGCAATATTTTTAGCAATTGCAATCTTGAGAATAGTATTTCAAGTGAGGCTTAACATTCTTTTAACTGTTGCTTTTACAGCACTATTTGTAATAGCAATGTTTATACCAGGAGAGTTTGTTCCTGTTGCATTTGATTCAGGTGGGGTTACTACGGGGCCAATGGCCGTACCTTTTATTATATCTTTAGGTCTTGGGGTCGTCTCCACAAGTTCAAAAGATAATAAAAGTGAAGATAGTTTTGGAATGGTTGGAATTAGCTCAATTGGGCCAATTTTAGCAGTATTTATATTAGGACTTATATATACACCTGATTATAGTGAAGTTGTGGAAGAAAGTAAAAATGTTTTTGGTTATTTACTTCAATATACTAAAGAAATGGGAATAGCTATTTTGCCGTTTATTGCATTTTTTGCTGTATTTCAATTATTTGCTTTTAAATATCCAAAGAAGAAAGTAATAAGAGTTTTAATTGGGTTTGCACTTACTTATGTAGGTTTAGTAATTTTCTTAAGCGGTGCAAGTGTTGGCTTTATGTCAATAGGTAATTTCTTAGGTGAAACTATAGCAAGTTTTGATAATATTTGGTTATTAATACCATTTGGATTGTTATTCGGTTTTGTTATTGTTGCAGCTGAACCTTCTGTTGTTGTGCTTGTAGCACAAGTACAAGAAGTAACGGATGGTAGAGTAAGTAAAAAAATAATGATGCCTGCAATGTCAATTGGTGTAAGTGTTGCAATTGGACTTGCAATGATTAGAATTGTATTTGATATAAGTATTTGGTATTTCTTAGTTCCGGGTTATTTAATTGCGATTATCTTAACATTCTTTGTTCCAAAGATGTTTACAGCAATTGCTTTTGACTCTGGAGGAGCTGTTAGTGGTGCGCTGACTTCAACATTCTTAGTTCCGTTTGCACTAGGAGCAGCAAGTGTTATTTATGGTAATGATCAATCACTTACTTTAAGAAATGCATTTGGATTAGTTGCTTTTGTTGCTATGGCTCCACTCATTACAATTCAAATACTTGGTTTGATTTTTATAATCAAAGATAAAAAAAGAATTTCAGAAATTGAAAAAGATGAAATAATAGAAATGGGTGAGGAAAGTATATGAAATTATTAATAGTAATATGCGATCGCAATTTAACAGACAAAGTAATGAAGTCTTTAGCTGAAATTGGAGTTAATTATCATATTTCATGTTATGCTAAAGGAACTGCTAACTCTGAAATATTAAGTTATTTTGGTTTAGCTGAAACAGATAAGGAATTAATATTATCTTTTGTAGATAAAGAAAAATTAGAAAGTGTTATGAAAAAACTCGAGGATTTAGAGTTTATAAGAAAACATGGTGCAGTTGCATTTGCAATACCGCTAGATGGAGCTGCTAAGAAGTCTCTTGATTTTATTAAAAATGTGGAGGGTTGAGATGGAAAACTATATTTTGGAATTAATAATTATAATAAGTAATCGTGGTTTCAAAGATGAAATAATGGAAACTGCAAAACAAAATGGCGCTAGAGGTGGAACTATCCTTCATGGTAAAAGTTCTGGAACTAAAGAAGCGATGAAATTCTTTGGTATTTCAATAATGCCTGAAAAAGATTTGATTTTGATAGTTACAAATAAAGAAACTAAAAATCAAATTATGCAAGCTGTATCTGAAAAACATGGTGTACATACTAATGCAAGAGCTCTATGCTTCTCGCTACCAGTTACTGATGCAGTTGGATTTAACTTAGAATAAAAATGAAAAAAAGAGCTTTTACAGCTCTTTTATTTGTTAGTATTAGATTTATTATACTCGTTCTACAAGTCCTGATTTTAGGGCACGTGTTGAAACATAAACACGTTTAACTTTACCGTCTACATCTCTAATTCTAACTTTTTGTAAATTGGCTTTCCAGGATCTTCTTGTAGCACGAAGAGAATGCGAACGATTATTACCTGATGCGCTTCCTAAGCCTGTTATATAACATCTGCGAGCCATGATATACCTCCTTATATATTTAACTATCAAAATATCTTACTTATTATAACACAATAAGTAAGCTTTAGCAAGTAATAAAGATAGAAAAAATAGCTGTTGAATTGATTTTTCTTGCTTCTGTAATATAGTTGTGATATAATATATAAATGCATATAAGAGAATATACACTCTTTTAAAAAATAGAAAATGGGGGCATTTTTTATGCGTATAAACAAAATAGATGGCATCTTATACAAAGCTATGATTGTAAACGGTGCTGAGAATTTAAAGCAAAATTATCAAGTAATTGATGCTTTAAATGTATTTCCTGTGCCTGATGGTGATACGGGAACTAATATGAAAATGACTATTGAAGGTGGAGTTAGCGAAATCTTCAGTACAAATGATGCAAGTATACATGAAGTTGCGAAAAAGTTATCACGAGGAATGTTAATGGGCGCTAGAGGAAACTCTGGGGTTATTTTGTCGCAACTATTTAGAGGAATATCGAAAGGACTTGAAGGACATCGTCAAGTTGATTCAATTAAACTTGCAAAAGCTTTTGACAGTGGTGTAAAACAAGCTTACAAAGCAGTTATGAAACCTGTTGAAGGAACTATTCTAACAGTTGCAAGAGAAGCAGCAGAAAAAATGCTGGCAATTGCCAATTCTAGAATGTCAATCAATGAATTTTTTGAAGAATATATTATAGAAGCAAAAGCTTCTTTAGAAAGAACACCTGACCTTTTACCTGCTTTAAAAGAAGCTGGAGTTGTAGACTCTGGGGCTGCAGGCTTAATTGTTATTATAGAAGGTATGGCAAGAGCAGTAGAGGGAGATTTCGTAAGCGAAAAACCTGTTGAAGCTGCAATGCATACAATTGGAACTAAGTTTATTAGCCATGTTGAAAATGTGGAATTCGGATATTGTACAGAATTTATTATTCAAGCAAAAAAAGATTTGCCAGAAGAAGTTAATGAGGATTATATTTCCTCAAAACTATCTGCTTTAGGTGATTCGATTGTTGTTGTTATGGATGAGGATTTAATTAAAGTTCATGTACATACTCTAACACCTGGGGATGCTCTTAATTTAGGGCAACAATTTGGTGAATTTATTCACTTAAAAATTGAAAACATGACAATTCAACACAACGAAAGTTCAGAAATGCAAAATTTAAAACATGGTGAAGAGGGACACTTTGATAATAGTGAAACCCAAGCACCAGTAATTGTAAAACCTGAAGTAAGAAAGAAATACGCAGTTGTTGTTGTTGCATCAGGCGAAGGCTTAGTTAAAGCATTTGAAGAACTAGGTGCAGATTTTGTTGTTAATGGTGGACAAAGTATGAATCCGTCAACAGAAGACTTTATTAAAGGTTTTGATTACCTCAATGCTGATAATATTATTGTTTTTCCAAACAATAGTAATATCGTAATGGCTGCAAAACAAAGTGCTAAGATCTACACTGAAAGCAAAGTACATATAATAGAAACAAAAACTATTGCTCAAGGCTTTGCTGCTCTAACAATGTTAGATTTAAGTGGTGATATTAAAGAAGTTATAGATGGTGTAAAACCAGTAATAGAAAATGTTACTACTGGTTTAGTTACATTCTCAATTAGAAACACTGACATAGACGGTATTCACATTGATAAAGATGACTTCATAGGTATTTGCAACAATAAAATCGTCGCTTCTCATAGAAGACGTTATGATACTGTAAAAGCATTATTAAAAGCTGGAATTACAAAAGACAAAGAAATTGTAACTATTATTTATGGTGCTGATGCTACAAAAAGAGAAGTTAATGATATTGTAAGACATATTGAAAGAAATTATAGTAATCTTGAAATTGATGTTATAGAAGGAAATCAAGAAGTCTATAGTTATATTCTAGCAATAGAGTAAATTAGAGGGCTTCGCCCTCTTTTATAATATAAGATTATAAAAGCAAAAATAGAAAATGGAGATTAAATATGAACAATTTGTTACTAAAAGAACTAGATTTTTTAAATGAAAAACAAGTTGCTACATTTAAAAAGAATAATATAGAAACGGTCGAAGATTTACTTCTTGCCTTTCCAACCAAATATGATGACTATACAATTAGAAGTATTAAAGATTGCTCTAGTAATGAAAATGTAACTGTTGCTGGGGTTGTTCAAACAAAAGCAATTGTGAAGAACATTAAAACTAAACTATCTATTATGACTTTTTTTGTTGATGTTGAAGGGGAAAGAATTAGAGTTTCTATTTTTAATCGTCATTTTTTAAAAAGTAAATTATTTTACGGAGTTTATGTAAGGCTAACTGGTAAGTTTAAAGAAAATATGAAAGACTTTACAGCTGCGGAGATTCATTTTGATGAATTTAGTAACTCTATAGACCCTGTATTTAATTTAAAAGGAATAACTGATAAAAAAGTATTAGAAATAAAAGAAAAAACATTTGAAGAATATGGTAAAAGTTTAATAGATATTTTACCGAAAAGTTTAAAAGAAAAATTTGATTTAATAGATTTTTATGATGCAGTTAAATATATTAATTTACCTGAATTACCAGAAGAAATTGCAAAAGCAATTAAAAGGATTAAATTTCAAGAATTATTTATCTACCAAATGAAAATTAAGTATATGCTTTTTATGAGAAAGAATTATCCTCAAGGTGTATCTATTAATTATGATTTAGCTAAAGTTAATGAATTTATTGGAGATTTACCTTTTGAATTAACTGTAGATCAAGTTAAAACTGTTGATGAGATATTAAAAGATTTAAAAGCTAATTATAAAATGAATAGGCTTCTTCAAGGTGAAGTAGGAAGTGGTAAGACTGTAGTTGCAGCAATTAGCTTATATGCTGTATTAACTGCAGGTTATCAAGGAGCTATTATGGTTCCAACTGAAGTTCTTGCAAGACAACACTACAATACTTTTAGAGATTTATTTAAAAACACTAATATTAAGATTGAAATGTTATCTTCATCAATAACTGCTAAGGACCGAAAACAAATCTTAAGTGATTTAGAAAACCATAAAATTGATATAATTGTTGGAACACATTCATTATTCCAAAAGACTGTAGAGTTTGCGAAACTTGGTTTAGTTATAACAGATGAAGAACATCGTTTTGGTGTAAGACAAAGAGTTTCAATTGTTGGTAAGGGGCATTTAATTGATCATTTAAAGATGAGTGCAACACCAATACCTAGAACTCTAGCGATTTCTGTTTTGGGTGAGAGTGATATTTCAATAATTAAAACTCTTCCTGGGAAGAAAAGACCACCAATTACTAAATATTTATCCTATGATAAAAGTGATTATGTCCTAGAACATATAAGAGCAGAAGTCTTAAGAGGAAGACAAGTATATATTATTGCGCCGATGATTGAAGACTCTGAGGTAATGGATATTCACAATGCTAATGATATATATGATATATATACAAAAAAGTTTTCTGATATTTGCACTGTAGGCCTAATTCATGGTAAACTAAAGACCCAAGAAAAAGAAAGTATTATGGAAGACTTCTTGGAAAACAAAATTCAAATCTTAGTAAGTACAACTGTAATTGAAGTTGGTGTTAATGTTATTAACGCAACTACAATTGCAATCTATGATGCAGATCGCTTTGGTGTAGCTCAACTTCACCAAATGAGAGGGCGTGTAAGAAGAAGTGATGAGCAAGCTTATTGTTTCTTACTTAGTAAAACTGAAGTTACAACTGCAATTGAGCGCCTAGAGCTTGTGGAAAGTAGTGATGATGGATTTGTACTTGCAGAAGAAGATTTACTTGTAAGAGGACCTGGAGATTTCTTTGGTGAAAAACAAACAGGAAATGTATTGTTTCAAATGGCTGATATAGTAGTTGATAGAGAGCTATTTGAGATAGCAAATAAAGAAGCTGATGAATTAATCAACAATCCAGACTTTATTAATGATAAAAATTACAAAGATATTTTAGAAATAGTTAATAAAAATTATGAAGATAAAAAAGAAATGTTAGATTAGGAGAATATAATTATGGTTAAACTAGCAATTGACATTATGGGTGGGGATTTTGCACCGCTTGAAATTATTGAAGGCGTTAATATTGCAATTGAGAAATATTCTGATTTAGAGTTAACTTTATTTGGTGATGAAAATATAATTAAAGAAAAAGTTGTAAAATCAGATAGGATTAAAATTGTCCATGCTCCTGATAAAGTTGATATGGGTGAAGAAAATCCAATTAGCGAAGTAAGAAAAAATAAAGATACTTCATTAGTACGTGCTTTTCAAGCCGTAAAAGATAAGGAAGTTTCAGGAGTTGTTACTGCTGGGCCAACCCAAGTTGCGGTTACTGCAGCTCACTTAATCATAAGAAGAATCAAAGGCATGAAAAGAACTGCGCTTTGTCCTGTTCTACCAAACTTAGGTGGAAAGCATCGCTTGCTACTTGATATTGGTGCTAATGTAGAGTTAAGAAGTGAACATTTACTACAACTTGCTCAATATGCATCAATTTACTTGCGTGAAATTGAAGGTGTTAAAGAACCTTTAGTTGGTTTAATGAATGTTGGTAGTGAAAAAGGTAAGGGTAGAGAAGTTGATGTAGAAACTTATAATCTACTTGAAGAAAATGAAAATATTAATTTCTTTGGTAATATTGAAGGTAAAGACATTTTTGAAACTAAGTGTGATATTATTCTAACTGATGGGTTTTCTGGAAATTTAGTTATGAAAACTAGCGAAGGTGTTGCTAAAGCTGTTGGAACATTTTTTAAATCTGAAATTAAATCAAGTTTTAGAAATAAACTAGGTTATTTATTTATGAAAAAAGCTTTCAAGAACTTCAAAAAAACTCTTAGTCCAGATGAAATTGGTGGAGCTAATTTATTTGGAGTTGATGGTGTTGTTGTGAAAGCCCATGGATCTAGTAATGCTTATGCCTTTTCAAACGCAATTAATCAAGCAAGACTTGCTGTAAAAGCTGATGTAGTTGAAAAAATGAAAAGCATTATTGCAGATGTGGAAAGTGACTAAAATGGAATACCAAAATTATTGCAATGAGATTAAGAATATTTTAGAAGAGCTAAACTTAAAATATAATAATCTTGAAATATATTACACTGCATTTCGCCATAAGTCCTATGTAAATGAAAATGGTGGCCAGAGTAATGAAAGACTAGAGTATTTAGGTGATGCTATATTAGATTTTTTAGTTGCTGAGTATTTATATATTACTTATCCTAATAAACATGAAGGAGAGCTTACTCAACTAAGGCGTGACTTTGTTTTAGGTAAAGCAAATAGCAATTATGCTATTGACCTTAACCTAGGTAGAGGTTTAATGCTTGGTAGAGGCGAAAAGATTACTGGCGGAGAGACAAAACCAACTCTACTTAATAATTTATTTGAAGCTTTTCTAGGAGCAGTTTACTTAGATGGTGGTATGAAAGAAGTGAAAAAGATTTTGGAAAAATATGTTTTTCCTAAAATTAGCAACAAATCTAGTTATTTCGTAGACTATAAAAGTATACTTCAAGAACAAATTCAAGCTGATAACCGTGAAAGTGTTAAGTATGAAAAAATAAAAGAAACTGGACCTGCTCACGATAAAGTATTTACAATGGCAGTTTATCACGATGATATCCAATTAGGTTATGGTAGTGGTAAAAGTAAAAGAGAAGCAGAACAACAAGCTGCAAAAGCAGCCTTAGAAAAATTAGCAAAATAGAAATAGGGGAACTATATGTTTGATTTAATCAAGAAAAATGTTATTCAATTTGATAAATTACTTGTGGAACAATATTATAAACTTGGTATTGATGAAGTAGATACTATTATTTTAATTCGTCTTCATGATGCTCTACAAAAAAATATCTTAGTATTAGATGATAATTATATTGCTAAAACAATGAAAATCAATAAAGATGAATTAGGGAAGAGAATTGTCAATCTTGTTAAAAAGGGATATATTAATTTAGAAATATGTAAAGTTAGCAAAAAAGAAGTCTTTAGTTTAGATCCAACTTATCAAAAGCTAGCTAATGTATTAGAAAATAAAATTGAAAAAAAAGATGAAGAGAAACTACAACTAAAAATTAAAGAAACTATTTTACTACTTGAAGGAGAACTTAAGAAGATTTTAAGTCCGCTTGAGATTGAAATGGTTCAAAGATGGTATTTAGAAGATAAGTATTCAGAAACTGAAATACACGAAGCTATTTTAAAAGCTTTGAAGTATAAAAATAGAGGAGTTGCCTATATTAATAGGCTGCTTCAAACAGTAAGACGCGAACAACTTATTAAAGAAACAAGAACTGAAAGTCAAGGATTAGAAGATATTCAAGAATTATTCAATAGATATTATGACAAGAGCAAATAGAGTATTAACTGAATTAATGAAGATGTATCCTGAGGTAAGAGCAGAACTAGATTTTAAAAACAATTTTGAGCTTTTAATTGCTGTTGTTTTATCTGCTCAAGCTACGGATAAAAGTGTAAATATAGCAACACCTGCTTTATTTAAAGCTTATCCAACTGCAAAAGAACTAGCAAAAGCTAGTTTTAGTGAGGTACATAATTTAATTAAGACTATTGGTCTTGCTAATACTAAAGCAAGAAATATTATTGCACTTGCAAAAAAGCTAACTGAAGACTATGATGGTGAGGTTCCTGCAGATCATGCCTATCTTACAACTCTACCAGGTGTAGGCAGAAAAACTGCTAATGTTGTTGTTGGTGAAGCGTTTAGAATACCTGCTATTCCTGTAGATACCCATGTACTGAGAGTTTCTAATAGGCTGGGTCTAGCTAATTCTAATAATGTTTTAGAGGTAGAAAGAACATTAATGGAATTATATAGTCCAGATACTTGGTATGATTTACATTTGAGATTGATATTCTTTGGAAGATACTTTTGTAAAGCTAGAAATCCTAATTGCGAAGAATGTCCATTTCAAGATATATGTAACTATTATAAAAGCACCCTGTAGGGTGCTCTTTAGGTTGTGTTGTTTTTGATAAAATCAAGATTTGGATTTACATAAATAGTTTTAAAGTTAGTATATATAACATTTGATCCTTTTGTTTTAGGGATTTTCTTTACATATCTAACTAAAGTATAATCTACAGCAACATTACTAGATAGTCTACTTTTTGAATAGTAGGCGGCAATAGTTGCAGCAAGTAAAACTATTTCAGCTGTTAGATTAGTTGTTCTTAAAATAGTATGACTGCCAGGAATATCTTTCACATGGAAGAAGTAGTCACTTTTTTTCGCAAACTTATGGGTTAAATAGTTATTTTGGATATTGTTTTTCCCAACCCAGATTTGATTGCCAAGATCATCTTGAAATGATTCAAAATGAGGTTTGTGTTTTTTAGTTATTGTTTTTGTCTTTTTTCCAATTCCAAGCTCTTCAATAATTTCTCTTAAGTCTAGTTGCATAGCTAAATCTAATTGATTTTTTAAAGTTTCATAATAGATAAAATCATTTTTACTATTTATTATTTGTTCTTCAATATAATCAATTGATCTTTTTGCTTTTTTATAACGATTAAAAATGTAACTTAGATTATCAGCTGGTGAAATTAAAGGATTTAGTTCTATTCTTAATTCCTCATTATTATTATAAAAGTCTTCCACAACTATATATTCTTGGTTTTTCTTTACTTTATATAGATTTGCACTTAAGAGATTACCTATTTTTTCTAGATTTAAATTCTCTTTTGCTTTTTGTTTATCTATTTCTTGTTTTGAAATCTTTTTTGTTATTTTGATAATTTCTCTATTTAAGAAGTTTTCGATTAGTTTTTGTTCATTTGTTTGAATATTTAAACTTAAGAGTTCATAGTAGTATTTTTCTAATAACGATGACAGTTGGTCAAAGTATTCAACTTCACCATTTAAATGTTTTAGTTCAAAGGCTGAAAAATATGTTTTATTATTAGCTTTAATTAGCTGAGGTGATATAGGTCCCGTAATAAAATCTAAATTACCTTGATAAACTGCTTCAGTGAAATTTAGTTTACTCATTCCTTGATAAAAATTATTTTCTTTTAAAAAATCTACTGTGAATGGATTTATTTTATTATCTAGTGGATATTCATATTTAACTTTCGGCATTATAATTCTTTTTTCATTTGCTTCTATTACATATGATTTACGAAAACAATCGATTATTACTTTGTCTTTATCACATAAGAACAGATTAGCATTTCTTCCAAACAACTCTAAAATCAAATAGTAGTTATGGATATAGCCTAAATCATCCCTAGCTTCAAGTAGAATTTCTAGTATTCTTTCATTTTCAATTTGTTTTATTTCTTTTATAATACTTGATTCTAAATGTTTTTTAAGAATAATAAAGAAGTTATTAAGTTTATTTAATGCTACATACTCTTTGTTTGTAAATCTTAAATGACAAGTATCAGGACTAATACTTATATATAGTTGTTTCTTACCTTGTAAAAGCAAAATGAAACTATAATTATCAATTCCAAGGAATTTATTGATCCTTTGTTTTTCTACTTGATCCTTTAATTCTTTAACTAAGTGATGTAGGAAGATTCCATCCATTATCATATTATCACCTGAGCTATTTTAGCATAAATCAAAGAATATATCAAAAAAAATTGATATATTAATTTAAATATGTTATAATTATCTTCAGTGAAAATGAGGATATAATATGAAGTTAAATGATAAAGGTTTATTGATTGTTATTTCTGGGCCATCTGGTGTTGGAAAAGGAACAGTCAGAAGTGCTTTATTTGAGATGGAAGGTCATGATTTAGTATTTTCGGTTTCAATGACTACAAGAGCACCTCGTAAGGATGAAGTAGATGGCAGAGAATATTATTTTGTCACAAAAGAAGAATTTGAAAAGCAAATAGCAGAAGGAAAAATGCTAGAATATGCTGAGTTTGTTGGGAACTATTATGGGACACCACTAGATGCGACGAACAAACTAATAGAAGAAGGAAAAGAAGTTGTATTAGAAATTGATGTTCAAGGAGCTGCTCAAGTTAGAGAAAAAATAAAAGATGCAGTTTTTATTTTTATTGCACCTCCGTCGTTTGAAGATCTAGTATCCCGCCTTACTA
>CAYOXB010000029.1:0-15780 GCA_964407835.1 uncultured Bacteroidales bacterium | reverse complement strand
ATTCCAAATAAAAAAGGCTCAATACGATTGTATCAAACCTATGCTTTCAATATGGAGCAGGTAACGAGAATCGAACTCGCACGGTCAGCTTGGAAGGCTGAAGTTCTACCATTAAACTATACCTGCAAATGGT
The DNA here is from genome assembly GCA_964407835.1 of uncultured Bacteroidales bacterium. GTDB lineage: Bacteria > Bacillota_I > Bacilli_A > ML615J-28 > CAG-698 > DUVT01. Next base: position 15,647 of record CAYOXB010000029.1, on the reverse strand, counting down.
CGGGAAAACAGGATTTGAACCCGCGGCATCTTGGTCCCAAACCAAGCGCTCTACCAAGCTGAGCTATTTCCCGACTAAATATAGACATAGAATTTCTACGCTTTATTATTATATACTAATTAAGCATTAAAGTCAACATCAAAACTACTTATTTGTCTATATGAATAGTCATTAAGATTGCAAAAAGGTTGGAACTATTTTATAATAAGTAAAGAGAGTAGGGATACTATGTTAGAGTTAATCAAAAGAAAAAACATTGCATATTCAAAAAAAGATTTACAAACTAGCTTGTTTCATTTTTCAATTGGAGACTATTATGATGTAAGCAATATCCACTATGGAAAGTTAAGGGTTTTAAATGATGTTAGCTATTTAAAGGGTGCTTCTATACCACTTCATCAGCATCGTAACTTAGAAGTCATAACTTACATAATTAGTGGTAAGCTATATCATAAAGATAGCCTAGCTAATGAATATGTTCTTGAAGAAGGCGACTTACAACTGCTTAGTTGTGGAACTGGGCTTTATCATGGGGGAGATAATGTAGCAGATGAAGAATTAAGACTTCTTCACCTTTGGGTATTACCAGAAGCATTAAGTACAAAGCCTAGCCATAGTCTAGCCAAAACAAACGATTTAGATAGAAATACAATCCATAAGGTAATTGGAAAAGATGATTCTTTATTAACTATTAATCAAGACTTCAATATGTTTGTTTTAAAGTTAGATAAAGAAAAAGAATCTAAGTTTAAATTAAATGAAAATAGACAAGCATACTTAGTTTTATTAGAAGGATCTTTACAAGTAAATGATATATTATTAGAAAAGCAAGATGCTCTAAAAATTGAAGTGGAAAGTTTAAACTTACAAGCAAAAGAAAACTCTCATGTTTTAATCTTAGAGATGGAAAAATAAAAACAACTCATACAAAAGTATGAGTTGTTTTTTTATTCTTTTAATAATCCTTTAATAACTTTAATAATATCTTCATTTATAACTAAATCTACAGCAGAATCTAGCTTTGTTTTATCTTTATTTATCAATACTAAGTGTTCACCAGTAAAGTACCTAACAAGACCAGCTGCAGGATATACTACTAAAGATGATCCCACAACAATTAAAGTATCTGCTTTTTGAATAGCTTTAACTGACTTTTCTAAAACAACATTGTTTAGTGGCTCTTCAAATAAAACTACATCAGGCCTTACAATAGCACCACAGCTTTTACAAAGAGGTACTTTTTCTCTTAATACATGGTCTATATCATGAAACTGTCCGCAACTAGTACAGTAGTTACGATATACACTACCGTGAAGTTCTAAAACATTAATGCTGCCTGCTTCTTGGTGAAGATTATCGATATTTTGAGTTATAACTGCTTTTAATTTTCCTTCAATTTCTAGTCTTGCGAAATAATAATGAGCAAGATTAGGTTTAGCATCCCTATAGATTAAATTATCTTTATAATAGCTATAAAATGAACTTGTATGTTTTTTAAAAAAACTTGCAGAAACAATATCCTCAGGTGATAATTCACCCATTTTCTTTGTATATACGCCTTTTGCAGATCTGAAATCTGGAATTCCACTAGGTACACTAATACCTGCACCTGTCAGTAAAACTATATTTTTACTATCATTTATGATTAGTTTTAATTTTTCAATTTGTTTTAATTTTTCAGAATCCATCATAACTGTTCACTTATTGTTTTCCCTTGCATATGCAAGATTAAATAATCAGGTCCACCAGCTTTAGAGTCTGTTCCACTCATATTAAAACCACCAAATGGATGATATCCTACAATAGCTCCAGTACATTTACGGTTTAAATATAAGTTTCCTACATTAAAGTTTTCTCTTGCAAGTTCTAAATTAAATCTATTGTTCGATATAACTGCTCCAGTTAGGCCATACTCAGTATTATTAGCAACTTCAATAGCTTCTTCAAAGCTCTTAACTTTTGTTATTGCAAGCAGTGGTCCAAATATTTCTTCTTGCATTATTTTTGCATTAGGATCAACATCAATTACAACAGTTGGATCAACAAACCAACCTTTTTCACTACTGCTAGTTCCACCACTTACAATTTTACCTTCCTTCTTAGCTACATTAATATAGGAATTAAGGCGCTTAAATGCTATTTCATCTATTACCGGGCCCATGTAATTATTATAACTACTTGGATCACCAATAGTCAGCTTTGATGTTTCTTCCACAATCTTCTTCACAACTTCACCATAAACATCTTGATGAATAATCGCTCTACTACATGCACTACATTTTTGACCACTAAAGCCAAATGCTGATTTTACAATCTCACTAGCAGCAAAAGATGTATCAACATCCTTATCTACTATAATTGCATCCTTACCACCCATCTCTGCAATAACTCTTTTTAGCCAAATTTGACCTTTTTCAATTTTAGCAGCCTTTTCATAAATCTCGCAGCCAACTGCTTTAGATCCGGTAAATGATACAAATCTAGTTTTTGGATGAGTTACAAAATAATTGCCTACTCCTGAACCACTTCCAGGAACAAAGTTTACAACTCCAGCAGGTAGTCCTGCTTCTTCTAGTATCTCTAGAAGTTTATATGCTATAACTAAAGTATTAGATGATGGTTTTAAAACAACAGTATTACCACTTACTACTGCAGCTGTAGTCATTCCAGTTAATATTGCAAGCGGAAAGTTCCAAGGTGTAATAATTGCTCCTACTCCAAGAGCAATATATCGATATTCATTTCTTTCTATTTTAGGTCTACTAAGTACTTTCTTATCAACTTCTAGTAGTTCAAGCATTTGATTAGCATAGTATTCTAAAAAATCAATCGCTTCAGCCGTATCAGCATCCGCCTCAGCCCAAGGTTTACCGGCCTCAATTGTCATTAGAGCACTAAGCTCAAATTTTCTTCTTCTTACAATTGCTGCTGCTTTAAATAAAACATCAGCTCTTACTCTTGGATCTACTTTAGACCAAGTTTTAAAAGCCTCTAATGCTGCTTGCATTGCCATTTCAGCTTCTTTTGTTTTTGCTTGGTGAATTTTCCCAACTAATTCAGTGTGATTAGCAGGATTAAATGACTCCACAAAATCATTTGTTTCTATTTTTTTGCCGCCAATAACAAGTGGATAAGTTTGTCCTAAATATCCTCTTACGTATTTTAAAGCTTCTTCATACTTTTTTTTGTTTTCTTCTTTACTAAAATCTACTAATGGTTCTGTCTCATATTTATAAATTGCCATTATTCCTCCTATACTACTGACTTTTCAAGTTCAAATTCTTTTTTATCTTTAAATCTAGCTAGTGATAATTCACTAACATCAAAACTAGGTTCTAATCCTAAAATTATTTCTGCAAGGAGTAGTCCAGTTACAGGGGCAAACATAAAGCCATGCCCAGAAAATCCACAAGCTAAATAAAATCCAGGTAGTTCATCCACACTTGAGATGATCGGCTGGCGGTCTGGCGACATATTATAAAGTCCAGCCCACTGGCGAATTACTCTTAATTCACCAACTACAGGTAAGAGTTCACAAACAGTCTTACTCATTTCATCTAAAAACAGCCAACTTGATGTAATATCATGATTTTTCTCTACACCTATTTCACTTCTACCCATTATGAAACTACCATGGGGAACTTGTTGGCAATAAATGTTTTTAGAAAAACTCATTACCATCGGTCCTTGAATAATTTCAATTGGTTCTGTAACTAATATTTCATGTCTTTCTGAATAAACAGGAATATTAACTCCTACAAGCCTACCTACCTCATGAGCATATCCACCAGCTGCATTAATAACATTGTTTGTTTCTACTTCGTAGTTAGTTGTTTTTACACTAACTATTTTTTTATCTTCAAGAACTATTTCTTTTACCTCTTCATGGAAGTAAAACTTAACTCCAAGCCTTTTTGCTGCTTGATAGTAAGCATCCGTTGTTGTAAAAGGATTTAAGTGTCCATCAGTCTTACAAAAAGTTGCTGATTTGATCTTTGTAATATCAAGATGAGGAACAATCTTTTTAGCTTCAGCCTTTGTTACTTTCTTTGAAGGTATTCCAAGACTATTTTGTAGTTCTACATTTTTTGTAAAAAGTTCATCCTCTTCATCAGTAATAGCAAGAATTAAATAGCCATCTTGTTTGAATTCTAAATCTCCGTCATATTTTAAGGTCTCTTTAGCGTGTTCAAAGAAGTCAATACTAGCTTTTGCAAGCTCACAGTTCATCTTTGTTCCCCACTGTTGTCTAACACCTGCACCACATCTACCTGTAGCTCCACTTGTAAGATAGGATTTTTCAAATACAACAATATCTGTTGCACCTTTAATAGCTAGATTATAAGCAATACTACAACCACTAATTCCAGCACCAACAATAACATAATTAGCTCTCATTATTAGCACCATCCCTAATTGATTTTAACTTAACACCAGTTACAAGTGGTCTAATAGTCGATGCTTTTACATCTTCCATTTTTAAATTCAAATATTTAGCTAACTCTCTTTGAATCAGTCCCCCACAAGTATTACCTTGACAAGGTCCCATACCTACTCTTAAGAGTCTTTTTATTTCTTCTATATCAGTATAACCAAGGTCAAATATATTATGGATATCTTGTAAAGTAATGTCTTCACATCTACAAATAATAACTTTACTCTTATCCATTTGTTTTTCTCCTTATAGTTACAAAATCATATAGTAAACTTTTTTCTACACTTACACTTACTAGCTGAGTTTTATCTTGACGAGGTCTCTTTTCTACTTTTTCAATTAAAGCATCGCCAATTACTTCCCCACTCCTATTAATAGCATGCCAAACTTCACCTTCTACAGGCTCAGGCAAGAATTCATAAGCTATTTTAAATAAAGCTTTTTCTTTCAATATTCTACTTACAATTATTGCAAGACCTGGGCAACTATAAACACAAATCCCACAACCAGTACATTTATTAAAATCAACAACCGGAATAGTATTAATATCCTCACCAATATGAATAGCATCAAAAGGACAACTAGTACTACATGGGTTACAAGCAATGTTTTCATAACATTCGATAATCGCTTTAGGTTTTTCTAAAACAGACTCCTCAGGAAAACGCGATAATACAAGCTCTTTTGATGCAACACCATCTTTATTCAACATTTTCATGTCCTCCTAGTTTTTCTAGCCCCTGTCTTATTTTAAGACCAAATGGTCCTTCTCTTAAATTGTTTAAGTCTTTTAAGTAATTATTAAGTAACTCAACAAAGTTATCTTTTTTCTTACCTAGAAATTCACTAGCCTTAAGGCCTGCAATACTTCCTTCAACCATCGCACTACTTGCTTCTTCAACACTTGCAGCGTCCCCACAAGCATAAATTCCAGCTAAACTAGTTTCACCATATTTTGAAATTACTGGAACTAAGCCACCAAGTTCACTAATATACTTAAGCTCTACACCAATCATAGCAAGTAAACTTACCATTGGCGTTAAGCCAACTGCAATACAAATTGAATCAACATTATATATTTCTTCACTTCCTGGGATTTCTTCCCACTTACTGTTCACTTTAATAGTTTCTACTTGTTCTACTCTATTAGTTCCTATTGCTCTTTTAATAGTTGTACTAGTATGGATTGGAATTCCATATCTTCTTAGCTTTGATGCATGAACTTTAAATCCACCAATATTTTCAGAAGCTTCAATTACAGCAGCTACTTTTATACCTGCTTGTAATAGTTGATAGCTTACTATTAAACCAATATTACCGCTTCCAACCATAATAACTTCATTGCCAGGTTTTACACCGTAAACATTCATCAAAGTTTGAACTGCTCCAGCACCATATATACCTGGTAAGTCGTTATTTTCAAAAGCTAAAAACTTTTCACTTGCACCAGTTGCAACTATAATTGCTTTTGCTTTAACTTTTATATATTCTTCTTTTTCATTTGTAATTGTAAGAACTCTATCTTCATATAAGCCAACTACAGTAGAATTAGTCCAAACTTCAATTAATTCAGATTTATTAACTTCTTCAATTAACATCTTCGCAATACTAGTACCTCTAGTTTTCGCATGTTGTTTTTCACTTCCAAAAAACATATGTGTTTGTTTGATTAACTGTCCACCTAAAGCAGGACTGCGATCAATAATTAAAGAACTTTGACCAGCATCCCTTGCTGCTATAGCAGCAGACAGTCCAGCAGGACCGCCACCAATAATAACTAAATCCCTATTTAACATCTACTTCACCTTTATTTAGTTGTTCTTCTACTACCATTCCTTCTTTTAAAACAGTAATACAAGTTCTAACATTACTAACTCCATCAACAATCATATTGCAAGATGCACAATTACCAATTGCACAGTAAAAACCCCTTGCTCTTTTTAAGTTTATACTAGTACTTAAATGAAAAATACCAAGTGCATGTAAAGCTGAGGCGATTGTATCGCCTTCATAGCCATGAACTAACTTGTTATTATAAGTAAAATTAATAATTTTTCTGTTTTCTTGAAATTCTAAAACAGGATGTTCTTTAATCCGCATTTCTTCACCCTCTCAATGACTATTATAACATTAAAACTACTAAAATAAAATATGAAAATAGCAGCATGATTTTATGAAAACTTAAGAAAAACTGCTTTTACCTTTTATTATTTAAATAAAGCTTATTTTATGATAAAATATAAGAAAGAAGATAAAAAAACTTAGGAGGTATTATGAGACAAGAAAAAGTAAAGGTTGCTATTTGGGGTTTTGGAGCTATGGGCTCTGGAATGGCTAGAATGATATTAAAGAAGCAAGGTTTTGAAATTGTAGGTGTTTGTGATGCTAATCCTAACTATATTAATAAAAGCATGTATGAAGTTTTAAATTTTGAAAAGAAAACAAATCAGGACATTATTATTAGAAAAGACATAAATGATGTTGTAAGTATGGCCTCATGTGATGTTGTTCTACTTGCAACAGATTCATTCACAAAAAACTCCTATGAAAAAATAGAGTTTTTACTTAAAAATAAACTAAATGTAATTTCTACTGCTGAAGAGATGGCTTTCCCAAAAGCAAATGAACCAGCCTTAGAAAAGAAAATGGATGAGCTAGCAAAAGCAAACAATGTTACAGTTTTAGGTACAGGAATTAATCCTGGAATGATGATGGATCTACTTGTTGTGATGATGAGTGGGGTTATGGAAGACTTAAATGAAATTGAAGTAGCTAGAATTAATAGTTTATCACCGTTTGGGAAAACCGTTATGGTAGAACAAGGTGTTGGTTTTAGTTTAGATGAGTTCAAAACTAGACAACTTGAAGGAAAACTAGTAGGTCATGTCGGTTTTATAGAATCTGCTTCCTTAATTGCAAATGGCTTAGGTTTAGAATTAACAAACTTTAGCCAAAGTATGGAACCAATTGTAACTGAAGTTGACCGTAAAAGTCCTTTTGGCTTTGCAAGAGCTAATGATGTTGCTGGGGCTAATATGAAAGCAAGTGCAGTTGCGAAAGATGAAAACAAACAAGTAACAATTGCAATGCACCACCCCCAACAAATAGAACCTCACTTAGGTGGAGTAAAAACCGGTGACTATATAAAAATAAAAGGAACACCTGAAGTTAATTTAAGTGTTCAACCTGAAATAGATGGTGGAGTTGGCACAATTGCTATTTGTGTTAATATGATTCCCCATGTAATAAACGCAAAAAGCGGCCTAAAAACAATGTTAGACTTACCAGTTCCAAGAGCTATTTTAGGCGATGTAAGAAAAATGATCGATTAGGTGAAGACAATGATTAAAAAAAATACATGGGTTGAAATAGAAAAAGTTGTTCTTACTAAAGAAGAAAGAGCTGATAATATTCCTCAGGATACAAAAGCTCACCCTTTAATGATGTGGGTTAAAGGTTTTTTACTTGAAGACGCTACTCTTGATAGCACTGTAAAGATAAAAACAAAAACAGGAAGAATTGAAGAAGGAAAACTAGTAAAAGCTAGTCCCAGCTTTAATCATAATTTTGGAAACTATGTAAGTGAACTAGCTAAAATAGATGAAATAGTTCTTTCTAGTTTATATGGTGATGATCATGAATAAAATAATGGCTAGAAAAAATGAAATTATGAAAAAAGCTGTTGGCTTTGATTATGATAAATATGAAAGAGCTAAGATTAGTTTTGATTATGAAGCGCTAATGAATGAAGTTGAATATTCAAACGAAGAAATAAGAAAGATTCAAAGTGAATATGGAGTTGGTTCAACTCCTTTAAAAGAACTTAAAAACCTAACTAAACTAGTAAGAAAAATATCAAAACCCGGCTATGGAGCTAGAATATTCATCAAAGATGAAGCACTTAATGATAGTGGTAGTTTCAAAGCAAGGAGAGCTTCCATTGCCTGTTATCACGCTAAACGCTTAGGCTATAAAGGTGTAATAGCAGCAACAAGCGGTAACTACGGCGCAGCCGTAGCATCTCAAGCAGCTAAACACGGCCTTAAATGTATAATAGTTCAAGAATGTTTTGATTCAAAAAAGATTGGTCAACCAGAAATAATCGAAAAAGCTAGAGCATGTGAAGCACTAGGAGCTGAGGTCGTGCAACTTACTGTTGGCCCAGAGTTATTTTATGTTGCTTTAAAACTACTTGAAGATACAAATTACTTCAATGCATCCCTATATTCACCATATGGTATTAAAGGTGTTGAGTCTTTAGGTGAAGAACTTATAGAAGACTGCCTAAAACTTACTAATAAATACCCTGATATGGTAATTATAACTAATGCAGGTGGTGGTAACTTAACTGGAACTGCTAGAGGAATCAAAAATAAAACAGATAAACAGATAGAAATAGTAGGCGCAAGCGTAAACTTAAAGGGTCTACATATGGCAAGTGATCATGATTTTAATAAAAAATCATTCACAACAGGTCATACTGGATTTTCATATCCATTTATGACTAATCCAGATAGAAGCGATGTTCCTCGTTCAGCTGCAAGACCTCTTAGATATATTGACCGTCAAGTATCTATAAATCAAGGCGAAGTTTTCTTTATAACTGAAGCACTCACTATTTTAGAAGGAATAGAACGTGGTCCAGCTGGTAATACATCCCTTGCTGCTGCTTTTAGTCTTGCTCAAGAATTAGAGGAAGATAAAATTATAATTATTCAAGAAACAGAATACACTGGTGCTGGTAAACATCACCAAGCTCAACTTGACTTCGCAAAACAAAATGGAATTGAGGTAAAATTTGGTGATCCAAGAACTGAAATCCCTGGTAAAACAATAGTTCTACCAGAAAATCTAAAACAAATAAAAGTAGTCGAACAAGATTTAGATAAAATGAGAGTGTCTTTAATTAAAAATTTAGTAAAAGATAATCAAAAACTAACAAAAGCAGATTTAGAATTCCTAGCTTTAGAAGTTAAAAAAGATATAAACTTTATTAAAGGGGTTTTAAAAGACTTAAAAATAGGATGGGAGGAGTAATGAAAAGAATTGATGATTATAAAGATAGAAATCAACACTTAAGAGATCTATCAGATGAACAGTTAAAACAATACTTTTGGAAACTAACTGAGCAAGTAGTTGATCCTTTAATTGATCTTGCAAAAACTCATACTTCTCCTGCTATTGAAAGAAGCATTTTAATGCGTATGGGCTTTTCTTCTTTAGAAGCAAAAGAAATAGTTCAAAAAGTAATTGAAAACAACTTAATAACTAAGGGAGCTGGCCATATAGTTTATAAATACTCCCTACTTACAAATAAAACTGTTAGAGATGCTGGGCTAAGTCTACTTAATAACCAAGGTTGGGATGAAGTTATTCAAAGCTTTGGAGTAAAGCAATGAAAAAAATCAATATAGAAGAAATCTTAAAAGATTTAAAAGACTATAAACCAAGACGTCGTGGCTGGGCTTGGCGTGAGCAAGTAGATTCACAAGAATTAGCCTCTTATACTTTCAAAGATACATCTAAAAACTTAAAACATTCTGTTCCCCTACCAGCTTCTAAATACTTTTCAAATATTGACCCCCAACCAAAGGAAGTTATAACAACAGAAATAGCATCTGGTCGCTTTGAAGACGATATTAGGAGAATGAGAATGGCAGCACTTCATGGTGCTGATCATATAATGGTTATTAGAACAGCAGGACAATCGCATTTTGATGGTTTAATAGAAGGCACACCACAAGGAATTGGTGGTGTTCCAATAACTAGGAAACAAATAAGAGCTCAAAGAAAGGCACTTGACCTATTTGAAGATGAAGTTGGTAGACCAATTAACTTTCATTCTTATATATCAGGAGTTGCAGGACCAGAAATTGCTGTTATGTTTACTGAAGAAGGCGTTAATGGTGCTCACCAAGACCCACAATATAATGTTTTATATAGAAACATCAATATGGTTCGTTCGTTTGTAGATGCAGCTGAGTCAAAGAAAATAATGGCTCATGGTGGACTTCTGCAAATTGATGGTGCTCACAATGCTAATGCTACAGCAATGAGAGCTGAAAACGTAACACCTGAACTTTTAGTTCAACATGCAATAAATTCAATGTTTTCAGTTAAATCAGGTATGAAAAAGAGTTTAATTGCTCTTTCATCAGTCCCTCCAATTGCTGCACCTGCTCCAGATTTAAAAATAAATCTCCCATATGCAGTTGCTTTAAGAGACTTTTTTGATGAATATAAGATTAGAGCACAAATGAATACTAAATATATGGAGTCTTCCACAAGAGAAGCTACAGTTACTCATGTAATGAATCTTTTAATCTCAAGATTAACAAGTGCAGATATCCAGTCTACAATAACACCTGACGAAGGGCGTAATGTTCCTTGGCATATGTATAATGTGGAAGCTGTTGATACAGCCAAACAAGCATTTGCTGCTATGGACGATTTAAAAGAAATAATAGAAGTCAAATCAACCGGCTATATGAAAGATAAAGTTAGAGAAATCAAAGAAAGAGCTATTTTATTCTTAGAAGAAATAATTAGCTCAGGTGGTTACTTTAACTCAGTTGAACAAGGAATGTTTATCGACTCAGGAATCTATCCTGAACGAAATTACGACGGTATATCAAGGAAAATAGATGGGGGCATCGGTGCGAATACAGTATACTTAAGAGATGAAGACTACTTCGCTCCAGTAACTGCTCATTTTGGTTATAATAACATTTCTCAGTATAATTTAAAACCAAGCAACAACCCATCAAGTTTAATCAATGGTTCTACTTTTGAAGATCATTCAAAGATAATCTACATTGATGAATTAGATGATATTGATAATGTCAACATTAGACTTGAAGAAAACAAGAAATACCGCACAACTTCAAAAATCAAACCAGAAGTACAGTGGCTTGCAGATGGAATTGTTGTTGTAGACCTAACTCTTCCAATAAACCCTAAGACTGCAGAAGCTGCAGCTCTAGAAATCGGTAAGAAAATGAACTTAAGTAATGTGGAAATCATCCATAGAGAAGTTCTTCATCCATTAGAAGCAACAAGAATCCAAATAAAAGGTAGAATCGACTTTGATATAGACATCAATAAGCTAACTATTCCAGAAGATATTAAAGTAATTTCTGATGAAGAAATAAGAGAATTCGTCAGAAAGAACCCTCTAAGAATAGTTGCTGGAACAATTGGTGAAGACGAACACTCCGTGGGCTTAAGAGAAATAATCGATATTAAACATGGTGGAATTGAAAAATACGGGATGATGTGTGAATACCTAGGTACATCAGTTCCAGTTGAAAAGCTAATAGATGCAGCAATTGAAATAAATGCTGATGCAATTTTAATATCTACAATAATCTCTCATGATGAAATTCACTATAAAAACATGCAAAAAGTCCACGACTATGCTATTGAAAAAGGAATTAGAGATAAAATTGTTATAATTGCGGGAGGAACACAAGTAACTCCTGAACTTGCAGTTAAAAGCGGAATGGATGCAGGCTTTGGCAGAGGTACAAAAGGAAGCCATGTCGCAACATTTTTAGTTAATACATTATCAAAAAATAAAAAGAAAGACTGAACGAACAATGAAAATTGATATCTTGGTAGCAGAAATAGGTTCAACTACTACAGTTGTAAATGCCTTTAATAATATAAACACTAATAAGCCAGTCTTTCTAGGCCAAGGTTTTTCAGAAACAACTGTAAATGATGTTACTGATGGCCTTGCAAAAGCAATCAAAGACTTAGAAAAGAATCTTGGTACTGATCAGTTAGATGTAAAAGAAATTTTTGCTTCTTCTTCTAGTGCAGGTGGCTTAATTATGAGCGTTCACGGCCTTGTCCATGACATGACTGTAAAAGCAGCTAAAGAAGCTGCCCTAGGAGCTGGTGCTAATATCAAAATGATTACTAGTGGCATCTTATCAAAGCTTAACTTAACAAAAATTAAAGAACTAAAACCTAATATAATTATGCTAGCAGGCGGAGTTAATTATGGCGAGGCTAATACTGCCTTAACTAATGCAAAGGAAATTGCTAAGTTAAAACTCAATACTCCAGTAATCTATGCAGGTAATATTGCTATCCAAGACGAAATAAAAGAAATTTTCAAACAAAACGATCAGGATAAATACTTATATCTTACAAATAACGTCTATCCAAAGATCGATGTACTTGATGTAAGTGAAGCAAGAAAGATAATCCAAGAAGTTTTTGAAGAAAACATTACAAAAGCAAAAGGAATGGAAAAAGTACGTAACATAGTAAACGGTACAATTATTCCAACCCCAGGTGCAGTCATGCAAGCAAGTCTATTGCTTCAAGCTCACTTGGGTAATCTACTCACAATTGACGTTGGTGGAGCTACTACTGATATTCATTCTGTTACAACAGATTCAATTGAAGTAGCAACAAATATAATCAACCCTGAACCTTTTTCCAAAAGAACAGTTGAAGGTGACTTAGGAGTCTTTGTAAATAAAGATAATTTAGTTAAGCTAGTTGGTTTTGATAAACTAACTAAACTAACAAACCTATCTGAGAAGGAATTAAATCACTTACTAGATAATTACAAAGAAATTCCAACATTTAACCAAGTAGGGCTTGTGGGGGTATTAACTGAAGAAGCTTTTAATGTTGCCCTAAGCCGTCATGCCGGTAAATTTCATATTACTTATACAGCTAGTGGTAAAAAAAGAATTCCAGAAGGTAAGGATTTAACTGAGGTTAAATATTTAATTGCTACTGGAGGAGCTCTAACTAGACTTAAAAACAACAAACAAATAATTCAAAATGTTTTAAATAAAACCAGTGACCTACTCTTAAGACCAAAAGCAACTACAAAAATCTTAATAGATACAAATTATATTATGGCATCTCTAGGTGTTTTAAGTAAGAAATATCCAGAAGCTGCTTTAAAACTATTAAAAGAAAGTTTAGAAATAGGTGAATAACATGTATCCAAAACTAGAAATTAACATAGATAAGCTAATTCACAACGCTAAAGAAATTAACAAGTTATTAATAAATAATAATATAACTTCAAGATTTTTGGTTACTAAAGTTTTAGCTGGTGAAAAAAAGATTGTTGAAGCACTTCTTGATACTGGATTTACTCATCTAGCAGATTCAAGAATCCAAAATTTAAAAGCTTTCTCAAAGTTTAATCTACCTAAAGTATTACTTAGAATTCCTTCTAAAAGCGAAGTAGCAAATACAGTTAAATTTGCTGATATTTCACTTAACTCTGAACTAGAAACTATTAAACTTTTAAATAAAGAAGCAAACAAACAAAATAAAATTCATAAAATAATTTTAATGTTTGATTTAGGTGACTTAAGAGAAGGAATATTTTATAAAGATAATTATTTAAAAATTATTGAAGAAATACTTAAACTTGAGAATATTAATCTTTATGGAATAGGAACTAACCTAACTTGTTATGGTGGTGTTATTCCAACACCAACCAACCTTGGTGAATTAATCAAGATTAAAAATTCAATAAAACTAAATTTAAACCATTCCTTAGAAATAATTTCTGGTGGAAATTCTAGTTCAATCCCTTTAATTTTTGATAAAAACTTACCCGCTGATATTAATAATCTACGTTTAGGTGAAATAGTATTCTTTGGTAGAGAAACCGCTTATGGAAAACAACTAGATAGCTTATATAATGATGCTTTTAAACTAATCCTTCAAGTAATTGAATTAAAAGAAAAACCAAGTTATCCTATAGGAATAATTGGCCTTAATTCATTTGGAGAAATTCCAGATATAGTTGATAAAGGAAGAATGAAAAGAGCTATCCTAGCTATTGGTAAACAAGATATTGACCTTAATAATATCTTTCCAGAAAACAAAAACATCAAAATACTTGATGCAAGTAGTGATCACTTAATTTGTGAAGTAACTAAAGCAAAATTAAAAGTTGGAAGCATCTTAAAATTCAATTTAAATTATCCTGGACTCCTCCAACTAATGACAAGTAAATATATTACAAAGCAAATCAAAAAGAGTAAGTCGTAAAAACTTACTCTTTTTTATTAAAATGTCCTTAAACATTATATCTCAAATGGCACGCCCAAGAGGATTTGAACCCCCAGCCTTCTGATCCGTAGTCAGACGCTCTATCCAATTGAGCTATGGGCGCAGATGGCGGTCCCAACGGGACTTGAACCCGCGATCTCCAGTGTGACAGACTGGCATGTTAACCACTACACTATGGGACCTCTTCTTATTTGTGCTATTATATTATACTAAATATAGTCTTATAATGCAAGATATTAGTTATTGTTAATGTTCAATACTTAAAAGAAAAACTCTATTCAAAATGAATAGAGTTTCTTTTTATAATTTTTCTAGAACATCCTTAAGTGTTTCTGCAGCATTACCTAATATTAAATGAGATTTCTTCATTTTATATAGTGGGTTTTCAACTCCAGAATAACCAGGTTGGGTATCATAGTTAAAAACTAAAATTGTTTTTGCTTCGTCTACGTTCAAAATTGGCATTCCATAAATTGCACTTCCAACTTCACTTCTTGAAGCAGGGTTAACAACGTCATTAGCTCCTACTACAATAGCAACATCTGTATCTTTAAATTCTGGATTTATTGTATCCATATCATAAAGTTCTTCATAAGTAACATCAGCCTCAGCTAAGAGAACATTCATATGCCCAGGCATTCTTCCAGCAACAGGATGAATTGCAAATTTAACTGAAACACCATTATCCGTTAATTTGTTCGCTAAATCTTTTACAAGATGTTGAGCTTGAGCGATAGCCATTCCATAACCCGGAACAATTATAACTCTTTTTGCAGCTTTTAATAAATCTATATAATCTGATTTTACTTCAACAGTACTTACTTTAGAATCAACTTGATCAAAGTTATCTAAAAAGTTTCTTAAAGTTTCAGCAGCATTACCTAAAACTAAATGAACATTATTCATTTTATATAAAGAGTTCGCCACTCCAGCATAACCTGGGTTAGTATCATAATTAAAAATAACAATATTTTTTGCCTGATCAACATTTAATATAGGCATTCCATAAATTGGAGTACCTTCTGCATTTCTTGCTGCAGGGTTCATTACATCATTTGCACCTACAACAATAACAGCGTCTGTATTTTTAAATTCATCATTAATTTGATCCATTTCATATAGATCTTCATAATCTACATCAGCCTCAGCTAAG
>CAYOXB010000028.1:0-17408 GCA_964407835.1 uncultured Bacteroidales bacterium | reverse complement strand
GATATCATATGGTTCTTCTTTTTGGGATATGCTTATTATCCCTTTTTGTATTTCATTTATTACTTTAGCTTCAGATTCAAAAATATTTTTTTGATATCCGTCCGCATAATTAATAGCATTCTTATAATTTTCATCATCGTATATAGACGTATATTGAGCTTTATTTACAGTTGGTACTCTTTTAAATGTTTTAGGATCTTCAACATATTCAATTCCATATTTGCATAACACTAAGGACCAGTATGCTTCTGCATCTGTTGGGTCTTCTGTTAATATTTGATTATAAATATTTTCAGCTTTATTATATTCATTATTTCTTCTAAAATGATTGGCTCTATCATATAAATTAAGAATTAAATCACTGTTAGATTTCGGTAGTGCCTGTTGTATTCCACAATATTCACATACTGCGATGGTTTGATCTTCTCTAATATTTAACGCTCCAGCGCAAACCTTGCATTTATACACTGCCATGTCTTTTCTCTCTTTCACTGTAAATCACATATATTGTTTAAATAAATCTACTTAACTTATATCAATTATAACATAAAAATAAAACGGAGATTTAAAAATCTCCGTTTTATTTTTATGTTATTACATTCCTATTATAATTACCAAAGATATGTTTAACCGTAGTAAAGGTTATAAACACATTTGGATCAATCTGATGAGCTAAGTTTTTATACTCTTCTGCTTCAAAACCTAATACAACAGTTTCTAAAACCCATTTTTCATTTTTAGAATATCCACCCATAGTTTTATAAATAGTTACACCATGATTAAAGTTAGTAACTAATGCTTCTCTCATAGCTTCCATATTATCTGTTATAATTTGAATTTTCAAGAAATTATAAACTGTATGCATTCTATCTAAAACTAAAATAGTAATAATTAATCTTATTACAGTATAAACTGCAGTACTCACACTACCAACTAGCATTGCGAAAGCAACAATTATTAAATCAACTGTTAAAGATATAATTGTAAAAGGGATTTGTTTTTTAAGTGAAAAATATTGACTTACAATATCCATCCCACCTGTAGATGCTCCTGATTTTAAAGATATACCAGAACCAACTCCACAAATAAGTCCACCTAAAACAGCAACTGTTAACATTGATGATTCTTTAATAACTCCACTTGAATCAGTAAATGCAGCAGCAAATGGATTTATTCCAATCCCTACAAGTTTTTCTAAAACAAAAACAGTTATTACTTGGATTATTACTGAAGATACAGATAAAAGAGCAAACCTCTTACTAACACCCTTCCAACCTATAATAAATATAGGTATATTGAAGATTGTTATAAATATACTCTTGGATAATATTATTCCTTTATTTCCAAATGCATTAACGATTAACTGTGAAATTCCAGTTATTCCACTTGCGTAAAAATATCCTAAGTCTAAAACCCAAACAACAGCCATACAGTAGATAATCGAACCAAGTGTCATCCCACCTATTATCTTTGCCATTTTCATTTTTGAATATTTGACTACATTATTACTCATGTACTACCTCTTCATCATTAATAAACTTATCTTTTGGAAACAAGTTTTGGAACAAGATTGTTCCAATAATAACAACTATGATTCCAGCAACAATTAAAGCCTCAGTAAAACCAGCTTTAAAAACATTTAAATCGTGATTAATATGATCAACCGCAATTGGAACTATGATTGTGGAAGTGAGGAGAAACATCGTCGGTATTACAGCTTTTTTTGTATAATACCTAAGGAGATATAAAACAGGTAGTTCTACAGCAACGAATGCTACACTTAGTAAAAAAACTGTTAACACTCCATTCCAAGAACTAAATACACTATAAATATCAACTCTCATCCCAACAAGTAAAAAGAATAGAGGGGCAAATATACCATATACAATTGTTCTAATTGTACTTACTACTCCTTCACTAAATCTAGCCTTCTTCACAAACATACCCATAAAGAATGCACCTAGAATAAACTCAGCTCCAGCTAGATTACTTAAAAGAACAAATAGTAATAAACCAACTATAACTACCTTAATAGCTAAATGATCCATTAACTCTTTAAACTTTGCGAAAAATCTTCCAGGTCTAAGTCTTTTAAATATTTCAGATATAACTATGAATAAACCAATTAAAACTATTAATGCAATATAACTATTAGAATCTTTCATAACTATCATAATTATCGATAAAAATACAATCGATAATACTTCTGAAAAGTCTGCAACAGTTGCAATAGTTTCCCCAAGTACAGTTGAAAGCATATTGTTTTCAACTAAAACTGGGTCAATCAAAGCAGCAAATGTGGAAGAAAATACTATAGTTAATAAAATTATTCCCACTAGATAGCTTCCATCAATATATGAACTAAAGATAAAAGCCATTATTAAAGCAGCAATATAAGAAAATAAAGTTAAAAGCAAACTAACCTTAAAAATATTAATTTCCTTCTTCGGTTTATTATTAACTTCTCCAACTGGAAAATTTTTATTAATATCTGTTTCCATTAAATACCCACTAAAGAATATTATTAACGATAAACTAAGTACATATAAACCATCTACAAACTTCTCTAAATTTAATTCTATTATAAACTTATTAAAAAACCTTCCAATCAAAAGCCCAATTATAATCTCAATAACAAAAACAGGCAAAAACTTAAACTTAAATACTCTTGAAAGTAAGCTTGTTAGTGCTGTTATTGCAAGTAAAATAATAACTGGAATAAAATAGCTTGTTTCTAAAAGTTCAACCATCTATGTCACCTTAGAAAACTTATCATTTTTCTTAACTTCTAAAACTTCAAAGTCCTTATCGTCTTTACTTGCACATAAAAGCATTCCTTCAGATAAATGACCTCTAATCTTAACTGGTTTTAAGTTAACTAAAACAACAATTTTTTTACCAATTAAATCTTTCGGCTCATAGGCTTCTGCAATACTAGAGACAATTTGTCTTGTTCTTCCATCAACATCTACATCCAAAATTAATAATTTTTCACTTTTATCATCTTTCTTACAATTAACAACTTCCCCAATTCTTAAATCAAGTTTATTAAAATCATCAATTGTTATTTCATCTTTCATCTTTTCTTGTTCTTTCATCTTATTCTTTTCTTTTTCAGCTTCAAGCTCTTCTTGAAGTTTAATCTCAGCATCAATATCTAAACGTTTAAATAAAGGTTCTGGCCTTGAGTTTGTTTTCACTTCTTCTGTTAAGCCAAAAACTAATTTTGTTGCATCTTCATCTTCTAGATTTAAATCATCTTTAAATCTCTTTGCAGAATCAACTAAAACAGGAGAAATCATAATCGCAACAAGTCTTAATACTTCATATAGATTGTATAAAACATTATTTAAACTTTCTTTTAAATCATCACTTCTAGCAAGTAGCCAAGGTTTAGTCTCATCAATATATTTATTAGCTCTACTTATTAAAGTCCAAACTTCACTTAAAGCTGCTTGGAACTTAAAGTTTTTAAATTCTTCTAAATATCCTGCAATTGACTTTTCAGCTACTTCTCTTAAGTCTTTATCTTCTTCAAAATAATCTTTTTTAGGTTTACTAACAAATCCATCAAAATATTTTTTGATCATCGCTGTTGTTCTACTTAAAAGATTACCTAAATCATTTGCAAGGTCGCTATTAAATCTCTCAAAGAATCTTTCATAAGTAAATAGTCCATCATTACCAAGAGGAAGTTCTTTAAGTAAATAATAACGAAGTGAATCCAGACCATATCTTGGGATGATATCACTTGGATATACAACATTACCTATTGATTTACTCATCTTTCCTTGTTTCATTAAGATCCAACCGTGAACATATAATTTAAACTTAACTGGAATATCTAGAGCCATTAACATAACTGGCCAGTAGATTGCATGAAATCTTAAAATATCCTTACCAACTACATGAACAACTTCATCAGCGTTCAGCCAAAATTTATTATATAAACTCTCATCCTTACTACCATAACCTAGAGCAGTTAAATAATTAGCTAGAGCATCAATCCAAACATAAACAACATGTTTAGGATTACTTCTAACATGAATTCCCCAGTTAAATGAAGTTCTACTTACAGCAAGATCATTAAGTCCACTTTTAATAAAAGCAACAACTTCATTTTTTCTAGTAGCTGGTTCAATAAATGTAGGATTATCTTCAATGAACTTCAAGAGTTTCTTTTCATATTTACTTAATTTCAAGAAATATGATTCTTCTTTAATTAGGATAGTTGGTCTACCACAATCTGGACAAGTGTCACCTTCACCAAGTTGAGACTTTGTATAGAATGCCTCACATGACACACAGTAATTACCTTCATATTCGCCTAAGTAAATATCTCCAGACTTAAGAAGCTTCTCAAACATCTCTTCCACAACCTTAGTATGTCTAACTTCAGATGTTCTTATAAAATCATTGTATTCAATTTGTAAGTCTTTCCAAACTTCTTTAGTCTGGCTTGCAATTATATCAACATGTTCTTGTGGTGATCTATTTAGTTTATTCGCAGACTCTTCTATTTTTTGACCATGTTCATCCATTCCCGTTAAAAAGTAAGTATCATTACCTATTAGCTTATTAAATCTTGCATAAGCATCACAAGCTATAGTTGTGTAAGAATTACCTATATGGACATTTCCACTAGAATAATAAATTGGTGTTGTTATATATATTGTCTTTTTCATATTCATACCTCTTCTAGTACCACTATTAATTACTGAACCATTTTAAATACTTCATACATTTCAATTGTATCGATAGTATCATCTCCAGCTAGAGCATCCTCTATTGTCATAGCGGAAATCTTCCCGTCTATCGCTGCAACGCAGTGATGGGTATTTCCCTGAATTAGCGAATTAACAGCAGCCACGCCCATTTTTGAGGCCAAAACACGGTCTCTAGCGCTAGGTGATCCACCTCTTTGTAAATGCCCTAAAACTGTAGCCCTTGCTTCAAATGGAGTATTTTCACTTATTTGTTTTTGAAGCTCATGAACTTCAACCATATTTTCCGCAACAACAACAATCGCATGACGTTTAGATCTTGCAGCTTGTCTAATTGTATCTAAAACTATATTTAAATCAAAACCAGTTTCCTTACAAATACATACCTCAGCACCAGTTGCAATTGCAGTGTGAACTGCAATGTCTCCACAGTTTCTTCCCATTACTTCAATTATACTACAACGTCTGTGACTATTAGATGTATCACGAAGTTTATCGACTGCTTCAACTACAGTATTTAAAGCAGTATCAAAACCTATTGTAAACTTTGTTCCAGCAATATCATTATCAATTGTTCCAGGAATACATACTACAGGAATACCCATTTTAGAAAGCGCTAAAGCACCACGGTAAGTTCCATCCCCACCAATAGCAACTAAAGCATCAATTCCAAAAGCTCTTAAGTTTTTTAAAGCTACTTCTCTTACTTCTTCTTTATCAAAGTCTTTAAGTCTAGCAGTTCCTAAAAAAGTACCACCTAAACCCATTTTTTCAGACACAGATTTTTTATTAAACTTTTCAATCTTGTTTTCATACAAGCCTAAATAACCATCATGAATACCATAAACTTCAATTCCGCTATTTAGAGCTGTTCTAGTTACTGCTCTTACAGCAGCATTCATACCCGGTGCATCGCCACCGGATGTTAAAACACCAATTTTTTTAATCATTTTAATTTCTACCTCATCTATATAAGTTTAAGAGCACTTGGAATGAATTGAAGTTTTTCATTTCTTTCTTCAACCTTACCTTCAGCAATATAAACACTATTAACTTTTAAAATATTTCTATACTTTTCATAAGTAGCTGGGAAAAACACAATATCAATTTCCCCATCTTCATCAATTCCAGAAACAAATGCCATATCTTGGTTTGCTTTTGTTTTGATTTGTTTGATTTCTTTGATTTGGAAAACTATATTTACACTACTACCTAGACTTAAATTATTAAGGCCAACTACCTTATACTTTTTAATAAGATCTTGATATTTCATAAATATACTATATTTAAAATTAAACCCAAGAGCTTCACGCTCATGAAGTGATATTTCTTCATAAGTATATTCTTCATCTAAATATTCTTTCTTCAGCAAACCTTCTTCTAAGTATACATTGAACTTGGCAATATTAAGACTATTATCGTACTCTAAAATCATTTGTTTTCTTGGGATTTTAAATTCATCAAGTGCACCTGCATGAATTAAGTTCTCCACAATCCTCTTATTTAAAATCTCTTTAGTTCTTGTAATAAACTCTTGATAGCTTTTATATAAACCATTTAATTTTCTTTCTTCAAGAAAGTTATTTAAGGTTAGAGCACCTAAATTATTAATACCAAGTAGGGAAAAGTATATTTCATTGTTATATACATTAAACTCTGCTCCACTATAATTAATACTAGGTAGATTAACCTTAACACCTTTTTTCTTACAATCTATTAAATAGTTTCTAATTGATGTTGTACTACCAATACTATTAGACATTAAAGTTGTAATGAAAAATCGGTAGTAATGGCGTTTCAAATAAGCCATTTGATATGCTACCATTGAATAAGCTACAGAATGACTTTTATTAAACCCATAATTACCAAATTTAACAATATAATCATATACTCTATTACTCACATCACTACTGTGACCTAGTTTACTTGCTCCATTTACAAAGTTAAGTCTTTCTTGTTCTATAACTTTAGGATCTTTTTTAGAAATAGCTCTTCTTAAAATATCAGCCATACCAAGTGAATACCCCGCAAACTTTTGAACAATCATCATAATTTGTTCTTGGAAGACAATTGTTCCATAAGTAGGCGTTAATATATCTTTTAGACTATCATCAATATAGTCTATTTTTTCTTTTTTAAACTTTCTATTTACAAAACTCGGAATCATATCCATTGGTCCAGGACGATACAAGGCATTAGCATTAACTATATCCATGAACTCCGAGGTTTTAAGGCTAATTAAAACCTTTCTCATTCCAGCTGATTCTAGCTGGAAAATACCATCAGTATCACCAGCAGCAATCATCTTATAAGTTAGTGCATCATCCATTGGTATATTACTTAGATCAAATTTCTTATCTATCTCTTTAACCTTATTTACAACATCTTCAATAATAGTTAAGTTCTTAATCCCTAAGAAGTCCATCTTCACAAGACCAATTTCTTCAAGGTCACTTGCCTCAAACTGCGTTTGCATAGTGTTGTTTAGTCCTGCTTGCAAAGGAACATATTCCATCAAGCTATTCTTCGACATAACAATCCCAGCAGCATGAGTCGAAGAATGACGTGGCAAACCTTCCATCTTCTTCACTACTTCAACTATTTTCTTAACTTCACTATTATCAGATACTAACTTTAAAAATACATCATTTGATAAAATACAATCTTTAATTGATTTATCATTTGTACTTACATGTTTTAAAATCTCATTTAAAACAACATCACTAGTCTTATATACTCTAGCAACATCTCTAATAGCAAGTCTTGGCCCATATGTTCCAAAAGTAATAATTGAAGCAACTTTGTCACTACCATATTTATTACTTACATAATTAATAACATCATCTCTTTTATTATCAGGAAAGTCTGTATCAATATCAGGCATTGTTATTCTTTCAGGGTTTAAAAATCTTTCAAATAGTAAATCATATTTAATTGGATCAATATCAGTTATTCCTAAAGAATAAGCAACAAGTGAGCCTGGTGCACTACCACGGCCAGGGCCAACTAAAATATCATTTTGTTTCGCATACTTAATAAAGTCATAAACAACTAAGAAATAATCACAATAACCCATTTTATTAATTACTTCAAGCTCATATAATAAGCGCTTAACATATTTATCTACATCAACACTTAAATCCTTTAAGCGTTTATTAAGGCCTAGTTTACATAAATCACTTAAGTATTTATAACTCTTGCCTTTAGCATCAATAAAACTTGGAAAGAAATGCTCCTTATATTCTAAAGTAACACTACATTTATCACTTATCTCAGTTGTATTTTTAATTAACTCAGGGTAATTAACAAACAATTTATTGATATCTTTTTCTAAGATAAAGAACTGATTTAGTTCCTCTTCATCATATGGATAATCAACAATCCCTAAACTAATTGATTTTAAAACTCGATAAACTTCAAAATCTTCCTTTTTAAAATAAGTAGTCTTATTAAGAGCAACTGCCTTAATTTTATTATCACTAGCAAAAGAATAGAGTTTATTTATAAACGATCTTTGGTTTTCGCTTTGCATACTAAGTCCAAAATATAAATCACTAAAAATATTTTTAAGTAGTTCTAATTTTTGAACCGCCTCAGTATATCTATTTTCTAAAACTAAACTACCAATATCATTTTCAAAACTAGGAATAATCGCTAGTAAATCTTTATTAACGGTCTTTAAGAAAGTATAACTAATATCTTTATTCATTTTAGCTGCAGTTGCTAGTTTTAATAAATTTTGATAACCATTATTGTTTCTCGCAAATACAATCATTCTGTTTTTAAGACCATGTTCATTATTTAAATTAAAACTAAGTCCAAATAAAGGTTTAATATTATTTGCTTTTGCTGCTTTATAAAACTTAAAAGCACCATGCATATTAGCATAGTCACATATTGCAAGAGTAGATATATTTTCTTTTTTTGAAAAAGAAAATAATTCTTCTAATTTAATAGTTGATTCGAGCATTGAATATTCAGTTTCTAAATATAAATTTATAAAACTCATAATTTCACCAAAGATAATTATTCTAATTCTTTAAAATAAGTATATCACAGATAGGGTGATTTTTCTAGATAAAAAGCGAGGATTTACAATAGTGATAACCTTTTACTTTTTAGTTATTACTATTTGATTTAATTTACTGCTCTAATTTTTATTTATCACTTTAATTCTACTATAGCTCTACTATAAAAAAAGTTATTAAAAGTATCTAAGCCTTTTAATAACTCTTAAATTTAATTTATTAATTAAAATATTAGTACCTTTGTATGCAATTGGAACATCCATTTTGTGTTGGGTAATCTGTTTTGGTTTTTAAAGAAATTCAAGTTTATATATAGTAGTTATCTTTATTTTTTCATAACATTTTCAAATACTCTAGCATCTTCTCGTGTGGGTAATATATCTCTTTGTAAGCGTGATTTTCACCATAGATTAATGTATTAATCTTTTTAGATATATGACGTTGCTCAATATATTCAAAATCTATACTATCAATAGATGCGGTATGAAGTGCATAATCCATAATAATATTCACTCGGCCAACGTGTTTTCTATCTTTTGTTTTACCATATGTCACTTCGACTGGAAAACTATCTAAATACTTCTTTATTAATGATTCCGATATTCCTTGATCACTCATAGCATTATATAGCGCATTATAAAAGTGATGATCAATATGTGTAAAATCTTTTTTAGTCAAACCGTATAGAACTACAGAAAAGCGTGTTAAATCATTCATAATAACGATTAAGCGCTTCCTAGCCACAAATTGAAAATTGACATGCCATGCATAAAAATCGTTATCTGTGTTTTTACTGATAATTTCGGGTTTCAACCAATCTATCATCTTTTTTGTTATTTGAAAATGCATTAATTATATCTTCCTTTACTATTTTTATTTTAATAAGTGAAACAATTTTTGTTGTGTAAACAGATTTAAAAATCAATTCAAAAACTTTATTTTTCGCTATAAACCATCCGAAATTTACTTTGTATTCCGCTTATATTAACGCAAAATAAATTAATCATCCTTAACAGAATTAGCATTTTTAAAATGTGTTTCTATAATTTCAAAAAAGAATTTATTCAACACTTCCCAATTAGCGGTATTATCATCAACAAGATTTGCTGCGATTTTTTTGAAATATTCTAATTTTACATCAATATAATCATTTAAAACTTGAATTTTTTGTGTTATATAAATTTCGGGTTGTTCTTTTTTTAATTGAAAAAGATTTTCAACAATTGGTTTAATTGATATATCCAGTTGTGAATCTACCAATTCTTTGAAAAACATCGGTGGTTGACTTTTCTTGTTAATTATCCACTCAGCAGCCAGTAAAGGTCTTAATACATAAAAATATTTTTTGATGTTCACGGTTGGCGTCTTTAAATACGTTCTATAGTTTGACTTTGCCATATTTAAGTAGTGAAATAAACTTTTCTTGCATGAAAAATAATCTGGAAGCAATAATTTAAATTTTGAAAGTGAATCTGATTCGAAATATACAATTGGTGAAGAACACCATTCAAATACAGTTGGATTGGATTTATATAAAAGCTTTAGTACCTTTTGAACATCCCAGCCGTTGATATCTAATAATTCATCTATTGGATATTCAATAACATCTCTTATACCTTCTAATTTTAAATAATCTTTTTTATTTCTAACATAAATAAATCTTACATCATAGTCACTATCTGGTGAAGCAAATCCCCAAGCCCTACTCCCCGATTCAAAAGCCCCAATAATCTTTACATTTTCATTTTTTTCTATTTCTTTTAACTTTTCTTTTATTATTTTTTCCATTATTCACCTCCACAATCAATTGTCACTTATGAAATATCTTGGAGTCTAAGTCTCTAAACTGTTCGGATTTAATAAAAACTCAATTATTCCAATAACTAATATACCCTCTTCAGTTACCCAAGGTCTGATATCATCTTTAACTATAATAATTTTTTTAAAACTATCTTCAATATTTACAAATGGCCTAATTTCTTGTAGAGTTTTTTCTCGCGTTTCTAAGTGTAGTGCTACTTGAATATAGTACCTTTTATAACTTTGATTGCAAACAAAATCTACTTCAAGTTGTTTTCTGCTGTTTCCTTCTCTAATTTCAACAATTCCAACATCAACATTAAAACCTCTTCTGGTTAACTCTAAATAGACCAAGTTTTCAATAGCATGATTTTCCTCCAGCTGCCTAAAATTAAGCATAGCATTTCTTAACCCAATATCAGTAAAATAATATTTTGAAATTGTTTCTATATATCGTTTTCCTTTTACATCATATCTATCTACCTTTTCAATTAAGAACGCATCTTCTAAATAACCTAAATAAGCTATTAAAGTATTAATTGATAGTTCATTATTTCCTTTACTTTTGTATGTGTTTGTTAGTTTTCTAGCACTTGTGAGCGATCCGGTCGATGAGGCAATAATACGTGTAATCGATTCTAGCACTTCGTCTTTTGTAACATTATTTCTTTCAATAATATCCTTAAAGTAAGTTAATTCAAAAAGTGCTTTTAAATATTTACTTTTTTCTTCTTCGCTTTTAAATGAATTTAATAGTGGCATACCACCATACCTAATATATTGATGAAATGCTCCTTGTTTATCTATGCTATTAGCATCATAAAACTCTTTGAATGATAGTGGGTATATATGTATTTGATGACTTCTACCCCTAAATTCAGTAATAATGTCGGTAGATAAGAATTTAGAATTACTACCAGTAGCATAAACATCAACATTCTTAATTCTTAAAAAACCATTTAGTACGGATTCAAAATCTTTAACAAGTTGTATTTCATCCAAAATAATATAATACATTTCATTATCCACTAATAATTCTCTAATATGGTCATTTAATACATTAGGATCATGAAATCTTTTATTTACAACATCATCTAAGTCGATTTTTATAATATGGCTTTCTTTAACGCCTGACTCTTTTAAATGATTAGTAAATATTGGATCTAGTAAATATGACTTCCCGCTTCTTCTAATTCCTGTTATTATTTTAATTAAATTAATATGCTTACTGCTGATTAATTTTTGCAGATATTCATCTCTTTTTATTAACATATCTCCCACCCTAACTGAACACTTTTACCGTTCTTGGCTTTTTCGTTCACCAATATTTTATAACACTTCTTATATTAAATCAAGGTTTTGATGAAATTTTTTTAAATATTATATTATACAAGCAATAATATTTCTAAACTCATTTTGAGCTATTTATTTCATCCTATCAATTTGATAATTTATTCTATACTCGAAAATATGTATTAATTTATCTCCGATATATCATAAATATAATCCCTAATCTACAAATAAGATTTGATAACTTTTGTATCAAATCTTATAGTTCAATTTGAAACTCCTTTTGAATTTCATATAATGCAACATCTTAATTAATTTCATCTTTTGAATATAAACTAACTATTTTTTGGAGTTCGTTATTAATTTCAACCCCGTCTAGTGAATTAATTACTTTTGTAAACTTTAATTTTCTTTGACTTTATTTTACCTCGATACAAATATAAACTACCAAAAGAAAGAGCAAATAAAGCTACACCAACTACATAATTTACTAAATACGATTTATCTGTTTTTTGATAGATTAATTCATTGTTTATTGTTATCTTATTTACTTTTTTATTATTACTTAAAATTACATCAAACTCTTCTAAAGATAGAGTTTTCTTCAAAACTTCTATTTCTAAAATATTTGAACTTGTAAGATTATTATATGCTATTTCTAGTAAATCAATTTTAGAGTAATTTCTATCTCCTAAATCATAAACTAAACTAAATATTACTTTAGTTATATCTTTATTATAAATGTTATTTAAATTAATATTTCTAGAGCTTAAAGCAAATCTTTCAATGTATTCTTCATTATCAAAATAATAACTTACTTCAAAACACCTCATTGTATTTTTGTCACTTAGAGTAAATCTATATTTAAAATTATCAATATTTTCTACACTCAAGCTTGCTTCTTCTTCCAAAACCCTAACTACATAAATATCATTTAAATAAATGGATCTTAAAATGCCATTTTCTAAGTAATTAATCTTCTCTACATCATAATAATGAATACCTACTAGTTCTGGTTTCATCTTTACATTAATTGTTTTTGTTACTTCATTAATTATTAAATCATAAAATAAGTTATTGTTTATTTCTACTGAAGCAATGTTTTCAATTTTTTCATTATATTTTATTTCTAAATAAAATACTTCACCACTCTTTATAACTTTATTGTATTTTAAAATAAAGTCCTCACTAAAGCTTACTTGATTACTGTCTATATTAAATATAAAAGTCTCAATCTCACCTAAATTATTTTCTAGTTTTAAAGTGTAAGATCCTGCTTCAGTAATTGCATAGTTATTTGCAATTGTTTTATTATTTAGACTTGCTCTACCGGTAAACTTTAAATAATAGCCCAGAGGATAAATTCCGCAATCAGTTACATTTACTTCAATTGGAACAGTTGATTCATAGTCTATTACAAAATTAGTCCCAAATGTATTTTGATATTTCAAAAGTCTTAAGTATTTTCCGTGGATTAGTTTATCAAATAATGGTTCAGTTAACTCTTCTAGATATATGGCTTTTCCAAAGATTGTATTTAATTCTAATACTTCATCATAGCCATTTTGTATTACTTTTAAGTATTTTAAACTAGATAAGTCAGCAATATCTAAATAATACTCTTTATTTGTTTTAATTATAATAGTTTTATTTAAACTTAATAATTCTTTGATTTCTTCATTAATATCTTCAAATATTTTAAAATTTGTTATTAGTTTTAAGTTAAGTAAATCATAAACATAAACATCTGTTTTTGTAACTACAATTATTTTATTAAAAGAAGCTATTTTAAAATATATTATATCGCTTAAGTATTTATTGGAAATAACTACTTCAAAATTAGGACTAATTTTATAAACTCCTTCTTTTGAAGATAGATATAAAAAGTCTTTATAATACTCTAATTTAATAATCTCACTTAAATCATTAATAACAAAAGTATCTAAGATTTCAAAATTGTAATTAAACTTAACAATATAGCTAATATTGTCACTTGCACCACCATTACCTAAATCACCACTTGCAAGATTATCTTTTTTACCTGCAATATAAATAAACTCATCTGAAAAACAAATATCATGTGCAGTTTCGTTTTTAGACCCACCATATAAAGCTATTTTATCAATATAAAAACTAAAGTTATTAAAATCTAATTTCAAGATAAATGAATCAACCCCGCCTAAGTAACTCTTATCGTTATTGATAAAGATAGCATCTTCTTTTTCTTTGATTGAACCTATTAAATAAAATGAATTGTTATAAGCTATATTAAAATTAAGAAGTTCATTTTTTAAAATAACTTCTTCTTTTACTTTACTACCAGATAAGTCATAAGTAACTAATTTTAATTCTTTATTTTCATAAAAGAAAATATATAAATCTTTTTCAACTAAAAAGATTTTATAATCATCGCTTATAGTTAAATCTCTAAACCACTCATCATTATTTTTCTTTAATACTTTATTTGTCTCTTCTTGGTAAATACTATAATAGTCATCATTATAGATTAAATTTTCTTTTGAATTAACTTCTTCTTTGATTATTCTAAAGTTCATTTGGCTAAATAAATTTAAAATTATAAATAAAGCTTTAAACATTTTTCTTCCTCCAAAACTCTAGTGGTATAAATAGTCCCCCACCTAATCCTAAACTTAAAAACAAAGAAGTAATAATAATAGATTTAGAATCAACTTGCTTTCTTTCTTCTACATCGTGAATATATTCAACCTTTAGATTTGGATATTGTTCAAGGGTGGTAAATTCAAAAGTATAACTTGGAAAGTTTTCTGAGGTTTCTTGATTATAACTTAAACTTTTTACTTCAAAATGAATTACCTTTTTCTCATTAAAACTACCAACTACTTCTAAAACATATTTACCTGCTTCCCTTACTTTGTACTTTGTTTTTATTAATTCATCATTCAAGTATCCTGTACCATTAAAACTAAGCTCAACTCCAAGATCATATATATCTTTATGGATTATATTAATAAGCGGAAAGTAATAATAATTAACAGGTATAACTATTTCAAAATCTTCTAATCTTCCAAGCATCTTCTCTTCATAATATCCATAAGCATTACTTGGTGCATTGTTTGATATTTTATATTTAGGAATAATCTTATTATTCAAATATATATCATAATCATCAATTCTATATTTATTTGTATTAACTTTATTTTCTTTAATAACAATATTTGAATAAGAATAAATATTAAGATTATAATTATTAAAAGTCTTTAAATAAACATTTATCTTTGTATCATAATTAAAAACATGTGTTAAAGAACTATAATAATTTTGAATAAATGAACTTGAGTTAGTTACTAAATAATTTGAATCTAGAAAATAAAAATTTAAAGTTGTTTGTTCAGCTTGATTTCTTGCTTTAATAATTAAATATATATTATCTTCACTTATAATTTTATACTCATTAATGTCTTTAACATCTTTTAAAATTATTTGAGTTGATCTTTCAAAATCTAAATGACTTGAAAGTATATAAAAGTAAAGTTTGTTATCAATTGAAGTATAAGAAACTATTATTTTATTATCAAAATAGTTAACTTTATTAACTAAACTTGTTAGGGGAATATTTAAAGTTCGCCAGTCTTCCATTTCTAAATATTGATCAATTACAACAATAGCTTTGTTGTTAGTAGGATTAAAGCCAGGATTGAAGTAACCTTCACCTCTAAAATAGATTAAAAGATAGAGTTTGTCATTATAAAATGTGGAAGAAATGAGGTTATCAATACCCTTATTTCCTATTTTTGTAACTTTCAAATGATTTGTTGCTAAATGAATACTTCCTATAAATACATCATATTCACTGCTTTCCAAACTATAAAAATCAAGGTCAATGGAGTTGGTTACTCCTGTTATTATTAGTTTATTATTAGAATAATATACCTCATCTGATACATCATTTCCACTACCTAACAATTCTTTTTCAAAAGTTATTTCTTTATTAAAATCAAAGATATTCACAAAGACATTCCTACCTAAAGACAAGGAATCATAATAACCATAAACAGCAATTTTATCATTTATTACAACTGCTGAGGTTAAGTTCCCATAGCGGTTTTCCTTGACAATCTTCTCCCATTGTAAGATATTATTTTTATAATATGCAAGGTAGGGAAACATTTTTTCATCCATTGTATCATATGGATAATAACCAGTTTCAATTCTGCCTAGAACAAAATAAGAGTTTTCATCTACAGTAACAACCCTAGATATATCAACACTTGGATTGTAGTTATTTGTAGTCATACTGAGCACATCATAACCATTTTTTAACTTCTCTAAGCTTGTAATCTTTACATCTTTAGTGTTTAAAACTTGGTTGTTGTTTTGAAAATAACTAATACTTCCTTCTCCTTCAGTCTTCCAATTAACATTGTTTTCATAAATAAATTCTTCATTTGCAACATAGGAATTATTTAAAAGATTAGGAGTTGTAATTAATGTAGACGCATTAACAGTAATTTCTAAACTAAATAATAATAATATAAATACTAACAATTTTTTCATATTTACCTCCACTTATATATTAAAAGAAAGGTTTTGTTTTTCGTTATATAAAAAAATGCTTATTGTAATAATAAGCATTTTTCTTTAATTTTCCTCACGTGGTTTTAATATTTGTGAGCGGATAATTTTGTTATTGTAGTAATCATAATTATCATTAATGTATTTTGTGAAGATAATATCCACAACATTTAGTTGAGCAATTCTTGAGGTCATTGCTCCTTTTCTTACAACATATTCAACTGATGCTACGTATAAGTTTATATCTGCAAGTTTAGAAAGTGGTGTATCAAAAAAACCAGTAACGACGATAACAGATGCTCCATTTTCTTTTGCTTTTTCAGCACATTTAATCATTTCCATTGTTTGTCCTGAATAACTAAAGATCATAGCTACATCATTTTTACCTAAATTATTCGCGTGCAAGTATTGTGAATGCCAATCTTCTGCTATCATAATAATTTTGTTTACTCTAAGAAATTTTAAATAAGCATCTGTAGCAACTAAATAGGATGCACCTATTCCAAAGAAAGCTATTTTCTTTGCTTTTCTTAAAATATCTATTGTTTTTTCTAAAGACTTTTTATCTAATATTTTCTTCGTATCCTCTAATGATTTAATATTATTAAATGTTATTTTATCAATAATATTTTCTAAGGAATCATTTTTTTCAATTATTGCAGCTCCTATTTTTAAACTAGTTTCATTTATAAAAGCTGTCTCATAAAGAAGAGCTTGTTGGAAAGCTTTATAATTGTCATAACCAAGGTTATGGCAAAGTCTAGTAATAGTTGAGGCGGATGAATAAGCTACTTTTGCTAGTTCATGAATACTAATTCCTACTATTTTAGCTGGTTCTTTTAATATAGTATCAATAACAACCTTCTCAGTATTACTTGCAGACAAATAATACTTTCTTAGCCTTATGGAAAACCCCTTCATTCAATTACCCCTATAAACTAAGCTCTTTATTACCGGATAATCTAAGGGATCCA
This sequence comes from uncultured Bacteroidales bacterium, assembly GCA_964407835.1. Classification (GTDB taxonomy): domain Bacteria; phylum Bacillota_I; class Bacilli_A; order ML615J-28; family CAG-698; genus DUVT01. The sequence continues at coordinate 38 of CAYOXB010000028.1, read as the reverse complement.
AGTAAAGCGATTATTGTTATTATCATTAAAAATGTAGA
>CAYOXB010000027.1:0-18124 GCA_964407835.1 uncultured Bacteroidales bacterium | reverse complement strand
GGTATGACTGGTACAGCTAAAACTGAAGAAGAAGAATTTAGAAATATTTATAATATGTATGTTGTAGAAGTACCTACAAATGAACCTGTTATAAGAACTGATGAAAAAGATTTAATGTTTATGACAATGGATGCTAAGTTTAAAGCTATTGCTGATGACATTAAAGCTAGATATGAAATAGGCCAACCTGTACTTGTTGGGACAATCTCCATTGAAACAAGTGAACATTTATCTGAGTTATTAAAAAAACGTGGTGTGAAGCACGATGTTTTAAATGCTAAGCAACATGAAAGAGAAGCTGATATAGTTGCAAAAGCAGGTTTTCAAAAATCTGTAACGATTGCAACGAATATGGCTGGTCGTGGAACCGATATTAAGCTAGGCCCTGGAGTTGTAGAACTTGGTGGACTTGCAGTTATTGGAACCGAACGTCATGAAGCAAGAAGAATTGATAATCAGTTAAGAGGTAGATCTGGTCGTCAAGGGGACCCTGGATATTCTAGATTTTATTTATCTGCTGAGGATGAACTTTTAAGACGATTTGGTAGTGAGAGATTTAAGACAATGCTTGGGTTTATTGTTAACCAACAAGGCTCAGAAGTACCACTAGAGTCAAAGATGTTTTCGAATTTTGTGGAAAGCGCTCAAAAGAAGATTGAGGGTAATAACTACGATAACCGTAAAACTATTCTTGAATATGATGAGGTTTTAAGAAAACAAAGAGAAATTATTTATGGCCAAAGAAAAGATATTTTATTCTTAGAAGATATTACTGAAATCATTACTAGAATGATGGAAAATGTTGGTTATAGAATATTAAGTAGTTGCCTTAGTGAAGAAAAAAGAAATGTAGTTGATGTTAATAGACTTATTAAAGAAGTTGATGGAGTATACTTCCCTCTTGGTTATGTTACAAAAGAAGAATTTGCTGATTTAGAGTTTGAAGCTGCTCTTGATTTATTCTATGAAAAGAGTCTAGCTTTACTTAACGCTAAAAAAGAACAATTCCCAGTTGAACTATATCGTGAGTTCTTGAAAGTTGTTCTTTTAAGAGTTGTTGATACATTCTGGATGGATCATATTGACCAAATGAGTGAGCTTCGTCAAGCAGTTAGACTTCAAGCATATGCTCAAGTTAATCCATTGAGAGAATACCAAGAAGTTGGTTTTGATAAATTTGAAACAATGATTCAAGCAATTGAAAATGATGCTGTAAAATATGTTAACAGAGCACAAATTAGAGATAACCTAGAGCGTGAAGTTGTTATTAAAGCAACAGGAACCTCAAGTGGTAAAGAAGAAGACACAAGAAGAAGAACACAAGCTAAATCATCTAAAGTAGGCAGAAACGATCCTTGCCCTTGTGGGTCTGGTAAGAAATATAAAAACTGTTGTGGAAGATAGAGATTAATTTATGGAAAACTATGAAATTAATCGTTATATTGATGACTTTACAACTAGGATTAATGAACTAGTTATAGTTGTCAAACCTGAGGTTTTAAAAAGTGAGATAGCTAAACTAGAAGAACTTATGTTAGATCCTAACTTTTATGCAGATTCAGGGAGTGCAAATGCAGTTATTAAAAATTTAAATAGCAAAAAAAACACTTTGGAAAGTTTACTTAATTTAAAACAAAAGCTTGAAGACTTAGAAGTATTTTTTGAAATGCATAAAGAAGAAAGTTTATTAACTGAAATTACAGAATTAATTAATAATATTAATACAGATTTAAGTGAATATGAAATTGATTTGCTTTTAAGTAGACAGTACGATAATGCTGATGCAATTATCGATATTCATCCTGGTGCTGGGGGAACTGAGTCCCAGGATTGGGCTTCTATGTTATTTAGAATGTATAAGAGATATGCGGAAAGACACAAATATGATCTTGAAGTTATAGATTATCAAGATGGAGATGAAGCAGGACTAAAAAGTGCTACTTTACTTATTAAAGGTAATAAAGCTTATGGTTATTTAAAAAGTGAACAAGGAGTTCACCGCTTAATTAGAATTTCACCATTTGATAGTAATAAAAGAAGACATACTTCATTTGCTTCAATTACAGTTACACCACAAATTGAATCCAATATTAATATTGAAATTAAACCTGAAGATATTAGAATAGATACTTATCGTTCTAGTGGGGCTGGTGGACAGCATGTAAACAAGACTGATTCCGCAATCAGAATTACTCATTTAAAAACTGGAATTGTTGTTACTTGTCAAAATGAGAGAAGTCAACTTCAAAATAGAGAAAGTGCTCTTACAATTTTAAAATCAAAATTATATCAACTTGAAGAAGCAAAAAAAGAAAAAGAAATAAAATCACTTACAGATAGTGATCGACTTATAAGCTTTGGTAGTCAAATTCGTACATATACATTTCATCCCTATTCTTTAGTTAAAGATTCAAGAACTAACTATGAAGTAGGAAATGTTAATGCTGTAATGGACGGAGATATTGATGGATTTATTAATGCATATTTAAAATCAGATTATAATGTGAGGTAAAAATGAAAAAAGCAATTGAGAGGAAAAGAGTTTTTGAATTTATATATATCTTACTTGGAGTTAGCTTAGGAGCATTTGCATTTAGCTTTTTCCTAAATCCTAGAAATATAGTTGTTGGTGGAGTTGTAGGGCTTGGTGTTATTATTAAACACTATGTTCCTACCTTTGATCCGGCATTAACTATTTTTGTTTTAAATTTATTTTTATTGTTTTTAGGATTTTTATTATTAGGTAAAGATTTTCTAATTAAAACTGCTTTAGGTTCTATTGCTTTTCCATTATTTATCTATTTGTTTGATTTACTTTATATTGCTCTAGATATTGATAGTCAAATTCAAAGCTTGGATATGGTTGTAGTAGTATTATTTGCTTCGGTTATTTCTGGAATAGGTTTTGGTATAGTCTTAAAACTTGGGGGAACTACTGGTGGATCTGAGGTTATTCAAAAGATTATGCATAAGTATTTGAATTTACCATTTTCAATTAGCATTTATATAATTGATGGTCTTGTTATTTTACTTGGTTTATTCTTAGGTGTAAGTACAATTCAAACATTCTTATATGCAATTATTTTAGTTGCTATATCAGGTCAAGTAATCGATACCGTTGTTTATAGTGGGTTTAACCGTAGAGCTGTTTATATTATTTCTAAGAAAAATGATGAGATTAAAGTAAAAATCTTAGAAGATATCGATCGTGGTGTTACTTCTATGAAAGTTATTGGTGGATATACAAAGCAAGAACAAGATATGCTTCTTTGTGTTTTAAATACATCAGAATATAATCATTTAAGAAAACTAATTACTGATATTGATCCAAATGCCTTTTACTTTGCTGTTAGAGCTAATGAAGTAACAGGAGAGGGTTTTACATATGAGTAGCGAAAAGGTTTTAGTTGTAAAGAAATTAAAAAGAAACTTCCAAGTAGAAACAACTGAAGGCAAATATAAATTTTCAGAAGATACTATAATAAAATATCAAATATTTAAAGACAGAGAGTTTACTAAAGAAGAACTAGAAGTTATTTTAAAAACTGAAGAGTTTAATTCTTATTTAAATAGAGCCATTAATTATTTGTCTTTTCAGCTTAGAAGTGTAAATGAAATAAAAAAATATCTAGTCTCAAAAGAATGTCCGATTAATTTAATTGATGATATTACAAAAAAGATAATAGAATTAGGTTATTTAGATGATGAGAGACTTGCAAATTCCTTTCTTGATTATAGTATTAGAAATCTAAAAGGTCCTAATTTTCTCTTTCAAAAACTTAAAGAAAAATTAATAGAGGAAAAATTAATAAAAAACACTATAAGTAAATATAGTGAAGAGATTGAGATTGAAGTTATTGAAGAGTTACTTGGTAAAATTGCAAATAAATATAAAAAATATCCTTTAAGAAAACAAAAACAATTAGTTTACCAAAAATTGCTTAGGGATGGATTTTCAAATGAGTTAATAAACTCTGCACTTAACAAGTTTGAATTTAATGATGATAGTGATGAAGCTTTAAATAAAGACTTTAGAAAAGCTATTTTAAAAGTTGAAAATTTAGATTATAAAGAAAAGCAAAAGATAATAAGTAAACTATTACAAAAAGGATATGAATATTCTAAAATCCAAGAACATTTTAATAGTCTAGAATAAACAAGCAATTATTTGCTTGTTTTTGTCATTTTATAATTAATAAAGTTTGTTATTAAGTCTAATAAATGTTATAATACTATAGCGTATTTTAATAATAAAGGAGTTAGAAATGAAATATTTTAGAAAATTATTATTATCAATGTTTTTTATGATTACATTATTTGCAAGTTTTGCTTTTAATGTTAAGGCTGCTGATATGATTAGTATTCCTAAATGGGATTCAAGTGGGAATATTAATGGCACAATAAAATATCGTAATACGAATGTTGAGATAAAAATGCCTGCTGAATATATTGAAAAAGATTCTACATTTAGAGCTGTTTGGGTTAGTAATGTTGTTAATGACATTGCCACTTACGGTAATGAAGCTCAATATAAAGCAGAAATGTATCGTGTTTTTGATACGATTGAATATTATAATATGAATGCAATTGTTTTTCATGTGAGAACTCATCATGATGCAATGTATAGATCTAGTTTAAATAGATTATCTTCAAACTACTCAAAAGTTGATTTTGATGCTTTTGACCCACTTGAGTGGATGATTGGTGAAGCTCATAGAAGAGGAATTGAATTTCATGCTTGGATGAATCCATATAGAATAGGATCAGGTTCAATTGAATCTGTTGCTGCTAGATTTCCAGAAGCAAATCCAGCATCTAAAACCTATAATTTACTTAAAGGTGCTCAAAATGTAATTTTAGATCCAGGTCGTCCTGAGGTTAGGAGTTTCTTAATCGATACAGTTTTAGAAGTTATGGAAAATTATGATATCGATGGTATTCATTTTGATGACTATTTCTATGAATCAGGAGTAGATGATTCTGCTACTAGAGCTATTTATAATACTACTGGTTTAAGTACTGACAATTTTAGAAGAAAACAAGTAGATTTGTTTATTGAAGGATTACATGATGCTATGACAGCTCATAACTTAGAATATGGTAAATATATTCAACTAGGAATTTCTCCTAGTGGGATTTATCGCAATGGTTCTTATGTTCCAGCGAATAATTATACATATAATTCTAAAGGGGAATTAACATATCCTCTATATTCGAATACTCAAGGTTTTTCTCATTATGATGCATATTTATTTGCAGATACATTGAAATGGATTAATAATGAATGGATTGACTATATAGTTCCTCAAGTATATTGGGCATTTGACCAAACTGCTGCACCATTTGGTGATATTGTAGAGTGGTGGAATGGAGCTTTGAAAAACTCTAAAGTTAATTTATATATTGGAACTGCACTTTATACGGCAGGTTCAGCATCTAGCAATGGTTGGACATATAATCCTCGTGAATTTGCAGATGAAGTACAATTTGCAAGTGGAATGGATAGTGTTGGCGGGCAAGTAATTTTTGCTTTCAAAAATTTATATGAATCACTTAGAAGTTCTACAGGCTTAACTTATCAAAATATGAATAATGTTCGCAATGAAATGTGGTATAACGATACTTTGCTTCCTGAAATTAGAACAATGGATAGAGTAAATATTGGTAAGGTAACGGGTTTTGAATTAAAAAGAACATCGGCTGGTTATAGATTAGATTTTGATGCAATGGATGATGCCAAGACTTATGCCATATATAGAAGTACAACATCACTTAATTTTTCTCAATCAGAAATAATTAAAGTATTTGGTAAAATGGAAGTTAATGGTAAGGTTAGTTATATTGATGAGGTAAGTACATCTAATACTTATTACTATGGTGTAAGGGCTGTATCTAAAACTAATACTCCTGGTGAGGGAGTTAGTTTACTAACAACAACAGCTACAACTGGAGAGTTAATTCCAGTAGGTATTCTTCCTGAGGTAGGAATTGGTGAAACTTTATTTTATGGAGCTGATTTAAATTTAGAATGGCTAGATATTCGCCCGTATTTTGGTGGAGATTTAACATATGATATTTATACATCAACTGATGGTGTTAATTTCAAAAGAAATACAAAACCAATAAGTTTAAATACTGGAGTTTTAAGTACAACGGTTAGCTTAGGAAGTGAAGATAAATTATATTTCTATTTGAATGTGAAAAACAATGTCAGTAATCAAAACTCTGAAGTATATGAAGTTGATATTAAAAATAATTTAGGAACAATTACTAATTTCTTCTATAGTGGTGAGGTTAGAGCAGGGGGTGTTATTACCTTTAGCTGGAGTAATCTTACTAGTGATGAAGAAATAACATATAAAGTTCAAACATCATCTAATCAAGTTACTTGGAAAGATTTAACTGGAACTATAAAAAACAGTGGTTTTCTTAATTCGATGGACTATATGCTACCACTTAATTATTCTTCTAATTATTACCGCGTAGTTGCAACTACTGCTAGTGGACTAGCGATGTCTAGTAAAATACAAGTAATTGGCTATGAAGAAATTAAAGGACTTAATTTAAAGTATAATGGTAGTTCAATTACCGGTCCGCTTGTTCTTTCTTCTACTGGAAGTTTAGAAATAATTTGGAATAATGTAAGTCATTCAAGTGGTACTGTAAGCTATAGAGCTTTAATGTCTCATGATTTGAAAAAATGGAATCCAGTAAAACAGTATGATCAAAGAAATGATTTCAAATACTATGAAAGTTCTACAGGAGTAATGATTTATAGTACTCTACAATACTATACATTGTATTTAAAAATAGAAGCATATACTAATAAAGCATATGCCGGATCACAAATCATAGAAATAAGGGTTAAACCAGGTTCATATATTAATAGTATTGTTTATAATAATTACTTCTATAAACATGAAGCTATTATTAATAAGACTGGAATATTTAAATAAAAAAAGAGGATGAATTTAAAATTCATCCTTTATTTTTCGAAAAATTGTTTTAAGTATTTATAAACACCATTATTATAAATATCTGAAGTTACTTCATTTGCATGTTTAAGTAAGTCAGGATGGCTATTAGCCATTGCAACACCGATGTGAGCTGTTGAGATCATTTCAATATCGTTGTGGCCATCGCCAATTGCAATTGTTTTTTCTTTAGGTATATTATAAAAACGTCTAACAACTTCTAGAGCATTACCTTTTGATGTTAGTGGACTATAAATTTCCGCAACCGCAACATCACCTACATGCCAAAACCTAATATTTACGGTGTTTTTGAATTTATCTTTTATATAGTTTTCTATTATTTCTTCACTACCATATTTAATTAAAGCTATTGCACCATTCGGATTTCCTAAAAGAGTATCTCTAAAGTCACCAACTGTTAAATAGCCCCCATCTAGATGAAGAAAGGGAATGAATTCTTCAGTTTCTTGATAAAGATAAATATTATCGCCAATCTCACAGAAAATATTTAAAACATCTTGTTTATTTTCTTCAATTAAATCTATTACTACATCTTTATTTATTGTTATTTCAGATGTTGTAAATTCATTGTTTTTCGGATGGTGGATAATTGCCCCATTATAGTTAATTATCGGTGTATCCAAATCTAGTAAATCATAATAGTATTTGCTACTTCTATAGGGTCTACCTGTTGCTATGACTATGTAGTTTGTTTTACTTAGCTCTTTTAAATAATTAAAACTTACCTGATCTATTTGGTCAAAGTCATAAACTAGAGTATTATCTAAGTCAACAGCAATTAAATAACCTTTTTTCATATTTCACCTCGGCTAAACAATATATTAGCATATTTTAGTAATACTGTCCAGAAATTATATTTTGCTTACTTGCAAAAGTTGGGGGTTTATAGTAAAATAGACTAAAGATAATTACAGGGTGAAGTTTATGTATTTAGGAATTGTAGATTCTATAAGAACTTTTTTTAGAAATTTGTTTTCTAAGTTTTCCTATGATAATTTAGTAGTTTTACTACTAGGTGCAATTATAGGAGCTTTAATTGCTTTCTTTATATATATAACAGTTGTCTTATTATCTTTTAAAAAAGAAGAAAAGAAAATTCAAGTAAGTAAGTCTACAATAGATTTAGAAAAAATAGAAAGATTTGTGAAAAGCGCTAAAAATCAATTTCTATCAGAAAGCGATGGAAAGACAACTAATGAGAAGATAAAAGATGTTGGCGACATATCTTGGAACTTGATTAATGATATTGCAAGAGAATATTTTCCTAAATCTAAATATCCAATATATGAACTAAGTATTGATGAACTGCTTACTTTAAATCACTATATTACAAATAGAGTGGATTCTTTATTTAAAGGTACGCTTGTTAAACCTTTTAAAAAACTTAAATTAGCTTATGTTTTAGAACTACTTGATATGAAGAAAAAGATCGATGAAAACAAGGCTGTTAAAACGGCTAGTAAACTAAAAACACCTTGGAAAGTTACTTGGTCGGTGTTAAATGTTTTTAATCCTGTGTACTGGGTAAATAAATTAATTATTTCTACTTCGATAATTGCCATTACAAATAAGATTGGTGGTATAATAATAGAAGTAGTAGGGGACGAAACTAATAAAGTATATAGTAAGGCTGTATTTAATGTAGAGAAGACTTTAGATATTGAAATTGAAAAAGAAATTCAGCAACTTGAAAAAATGCAAACGGAGGAGGAAATGTAGATGGCAAAGAAAGGTTTTTATATTCCAAAAATTCACGAAGAAAAACCAGAAGTAGAAACTGAAGAAACTGTATCTGAAAAAGTTGAGAAGAAGTTTAAATCTGAACAATTTGTTTCACCTCTTCATGGTAAGAAAGTTAAGGATGTTTCCACATTCCCATATGTTAGATATGGTAATAGGGGAACACAATATGAAGGCTTAAGAGAAAACAGAATAGTAAGCGATGAAGAGTTAGAAAGAAAACATGGAACTAAGTACTATGAATTTACTCAAATTCAAGGACTTAAACCTCAAACTTTAGAGGAAGAAGAGGTCGATGAAGATCTAGAAACAGAGTTTGATAAAAATACTAATCCTTCCTATGATAACAAACAGTATGAAGAGTTTATGGAAAAAAGATATGAAGATCAAGCTAGGCAAGCTCAAGCAGTTAGACCTCATTTTGAAGAGCCCGAGTATGAGGAGCCTGAATATGAGGAACCTCAGTATAATGAGCCTGAGTTAGAAGAACCTGTTAAAAATAGTTATCAAAACGATTATCAACGTGAACTTCCTAGGAGTATGCCTCCTAGACCAGCTGAAGAGGCAAGAGTTGTAGAAAACTTTGATACTTCAGGAATTAAAACAGCTTTTCCTAAAAAGAAAAGAAAGAGTAAATACATTGCTCCCCCAATTAGTTTATTAAAACGTGGAGAGAGAAAACTTAGAGATGATTATGCTGGTGTTAATTACCAAAAAGAAATAATCGATAGAACACTAGCAGATTTTAGAATAGGTGGACGTGTTGTTCATTTTACTAAGGGACCTACTGTTACTCAATTTGAAGTTAAACTTGATGCAGGTGTTAAAGTTGAAAAGGTCAAAGGAATTCAAAGAAACTTACAAATGAACCTTGAAGGTCGTTCAATTAGAATTGAAGCACCTATTCCAGGTAAAGCAACTGTAGGTATTGAAGTTCCAAATATAGTTCAAGACACAGTTTTAATTGGTGACTTGCTTGCTAGAGATGGATTTTTAAAAGATAATAATCCACTTAATGTTGTATTAGGTTTGGATATTAGTGGAAATGTAGTTGATTTAGATATTACTTCAATGCCCCATGCTTTGATTGCTGGGACTACTGGAAGTGGTAAGAGTGTATGTATTAATACTATTCTTACTAGTATTATTTATAAAGCTACTCCAGAGCAAGTTAGACTTGTTTTAATTGATCCTAAGTTAATTGAGTTTTCAGCTTATGAAGATATTCCACATCTTGCAACTCCAGTAATCAATGATCCAAAACTAGCAACTACTGCACTTAAATGGGCTGTTGATGAGATGCAAAATCGTTATGAATTATTTAAAGCAACTAAGAGAAGAGATATTATTTCCTATAATGAGTATGCTGTTACTACAGCTGATCAAAAAGAATTACCTTATATTGTTATTGTAATTGATGAATTAGCTGACCTTATGTTTATTGCAGCAAGTAGTGTTGAGGAATATATTCAAAGACTTGCTCAAAAGGCAAGAGCTGCTGGTATTCATTTAATTATGGCTACGCAAAGACCAAGTACTGATGTTATTAAAGGTACTATTAAAGCTAATATGCAAACTAGAATTGCTTTTGCACTTAACTCCCAAGTTGACTCAATGACAATTTTAGATAAAGCAGGAGCAGATAAACTCTTAGGTAAGGGTGATATGCTCTATTATGATGGTGTTAATGAATCTCGTGTTCAAGGAGCTTTTATAACTTTAGAAGAAATCTTAGCTGTTACTGACCATGTAAAAGGTAATTATGACCCTGACTTTATGTTTTCAAAAGAAGAACTTACAAAGAAAATGGAACATGATGAAAGAAGCCAAGATGATGGTAGTGGAGATGAATACTTTGAACTTGTTGCAAGATATGTTGTGGAAAACGATGTAGCTTCGATTAACAGAGTTCAAAGAGAATTTGGTATTGGTTTTAACCGCGCTCAAAATATTTTCCTTGCTATGGAAAATATGGGAATTGTAAGCGAGGGAATTGCTGGACGTCCAAGAACTGTTTTAGTTAGTTTAGATGAGCTTGATGAGATATTAAATTACTAAGAAGGTATATTATGAATGAACAACATAATGATGTGAATTTTAATAATAAAAAATTGTTTAATAAGGCACTAGCGCTAGGCATTAGCGCCTTATTGCTTTTATTGTTTCTTGTTCTTGAAATAAACAAAATACAATTAATAAATAAAACAATAATTATAATTATTTTTGTAGTTTCATTCGTTTTGAGCTTTGCTTATTTCTTTAAAAAATATTTTGAAGATAGAGGAAGTATATTAAAGTGGTATAATCAAATAACTGACTTTTTATTTCTTTTAAATATGGCATTAATTGCTATTCAAATATTTTTTATGCTTTTATTTTATCCAGCAGTTATAAATCATGACAATGGTAGTTCAATGAGACCTACCCTAGCCCCTGATGATAAATTAATTGTTCAGAGTTTAGGAAAAGTTGAAAGAGGAAAAATTGTTATTTTAAAACTAGATAAATATAGTGATTTTCTTATAAAGAGAGTTATAGCTATTCCTGGGGATAATTTCTATTATGATAGTGGCGGGTATTTATATTTAAATGATGAACTATATATAGAAGAGTATTTACTTGATGAAAACGGACTGTTTACTTATGATACTTTAACTGAGGAGTTTAGTTTAAAAGATAAAGCACATATAAGCGGTATTGAAATATGTAATCATGCAGGCGAATGTAGAGTACCTGAGGATTATTATTTCGTGATGGGTGACAACCGCAAAAACTCACTTGATAGTAGGGTTTTTGGGTTAGTTCACAAGTCTGAGATAATGGGTGTTGTGAAATACAGAAGACATACATTATTTGACTGGGAGAAGATAGAATGATTAATTGGTTTCCTGGCCATATGGCTAAAGCCAGAAGAGAAATTGAAGATAATTTAAAACTTGTTGATATTGTTTTTGAACTACTTGATGCAAGAATACCTTTATCTAGTAGAAATCCAATGCTTGATGAAATATTGCAAAATAAAAAAAGGTTGATTTTGCTTACTAAGTCTAATTTAGCTGATCCACTATATACTAAGATGTTTATTGATTATTTTAAAGAACAAGGTGTTATAGCTTTAGAAGTAGATGCTATTAGTGGATTAAATATTAATAAGATTATGTCTAGTACAAAGTTTGTCTTAAAAGATAAACTAGAAAGTGATATGAAGAAGGGTTTAAAACAAAGACCGATTAGAGCGATGATTGTAGGTATACCAAATGTGGGTAAAAGTACCTTGATTAACCGCTTAGTTAACAAAAGAGTAACAAAGGTAGGAGATAGACCTGGTATTACTAAAGCTAGACAGTGGATTAGAATTGGCAAAGATTTAGATTTACTAGATACTCCAGGTGTATTGTGGCCAAAGTTTGAAGATAGAATAGTTGGATACAACTTAGCTTTAACTGGAGCTATAAAAGATCAAGTTTTAAACTTGGAAGATATTGGCAATTATTTATTGGATTTTCTTAAAAACCATTATAGCGGATATTTAAGAAGTCGATATGATATTAATATAGAGTTTAGCAATAGTGAAATTATCTCTGAGATAGCCTCATCAAGAGGTATCTTTGGTAGTGATTTAGTTGTAAGAGTTGTTGATGTTTTATTACATGATTTTCGCTCAGCGAGGATTGGAAGAATTACTTTAGACAGACTATAAAAGATAATGTTTGTACTTTCATTCATTGTCTTTTTATTTGATTTGTTATATAGTTATTTTTAGTATTAGTCTAGATTATTTTAAAAATATATGTTATTATGTAGCAGATTTAGATTGTTGGTGAAAAATTTGGCTGAAAATATAAATTTATATGAATATGAAAACAAAATTTGGGAACTTGGTTATAATTATATAGTAGGGCTAGATGAAGCTGGTAGAGGCCCCATGGCAGGGCCACTAGTGGTTGGTGCTGTTGTCCTAGATAAAAATAAACAAATTGAAGGCCTTAATGATTCTAAGCAATTATCTAAAAAAAAGAGAGAAGCTCTCTATGAAGAAATTATTGAAAAGGCAATTTCATATAGAGTTGAATTCATATTTGAAGAAGAACTAGATAAGTTAAATATTTATCAAGCATCTAAACAAGGAATGATTAGAGCTTATAATAATATAGATGTGGAAGTTGATTATCTACTTTCGGATGCAATTGATTTAAATCAAGATGTAAAGAGTGAAGCAATAATTAAAGGAGATAGTATATCTGCTAGTATTGCTGCAGCTAGTATTCTAGCAAAAGTGAGTAGGGATAGATATATGGTTGAAATGGCTAAAGTATATCCTGAATATGGATTTGAAAGACATAAGGGTTATGTTACAAAACTTCATTTAGAGAAGTTATTTGAATATGGACCTTGTGATATTCATAGAAGTAGTTTTGAACCAGTTAGAAGAGCTATATATGCTCAGTTAAGGCTGGATATATAGTTTTAAAAAATAAGAAGACATAGGTGATATAAAATGAGTAAAAATTTAGTTATTGTGGAAAGTCCTGCAAAATCTAAAACAATTGAAAAATATTTAGGATCTAATTATATTGTAACTTCATCAAAGGGACATATAAGAGATTTAACTACTAGAGGTTTTGGTGGTTTTGGTGTTGATATCGAAGATAACTTTAAACCGATGTATAAAAACCTAATAGATAAAAAAGATGTTATTAAAGAGTTAAAGGCACTTGTAAAAGAAGTAGATAAGGTTTATCTTGCAACTGACCCTGATAGGGAAGGTGAAGCTATTTCTTGGCATTTATTTGATGCACTAGAGCTTGATGAAAAACAATACGAAAGAATTGTTTTTAGAGAGATAACTAAAAAAGCGGTTCTCCAGGCTTTAGACCATGGTAGACAACTTGACATGGACTTAGTTCATTCGCAAGAGTCTAGGAGGATTTTAGACCGTATTATTGGATTTTCTTTATCAAAGTTACTTCAAAGAAAGATTGGATCTAAAAGTGCTGGAAGAGTACAGTCAATAGCTCTTAAGTTAATATGTGATCGTGAAAAAGAAATAAAAGAATTTATTTCAGATGAATATTGGGAAGTTTTTCTAGAATTCTTAAAAAATAAAACAGAAGTTAAAGCTAAACTTATAAGTTACAAAGATGAGAAAATTAAACTAGAAAACAAAGAAGAAACCGACAAAGTTTTAAATTCATTAACTAATGAGTTTAAAGTATTAGAGATAATCAAGAAAAACAGAAATCGTAATCCTCGTCCTCCTCATACTACTTCAGCGCTTCAACAAGAAGCATTTAGTAAACTAGGTTATAATTCTAAAAAGACGATGATGATAGCTCAAAAATTATATGAGGGCATTGAACTTAAAACTGAACGAGTTGGTTTAATTACTTATATGAGAACTGATTCCACAAGACTTTCTGATGTTTTCATTAGTGAGTCTAAAGGCTATATTGAAGAAAATTATGGTAAGGAATATTATGGAGGTTATACTAATCAAGCACAAAAAGCTAAGAATGCACAAGATGCACATGAAGCTATTAGACCTTCAAGTTTAACTTATTTTCCAGATGATATTAAAAAATATTTATCAAACGATGAGTTTAAATTATATTCTTTAATTTATTATCGTACTCTTGCTTCTTTAATGGTTAGTGCAATTATCGAAGATCAAAAAGTTAGAATTAACAATAATGGTTATGTATTTGAAGCTACTGGTAATATTGTTATCTTTGATGGATTCTTAAAGATATATTCTAAATACGATGATGATGAGGCTAATAAGCTTCCTGAATTTAAGGTAGATGAAGTAATTAAAGATCCTAATATTTTACCAGAACAAAAGTTTACTCAACCGCCAAGTAGATATACAGAAGCAAGACTAATTAAAAAAATGGAAGAATTAGGTATTGGTAGACCTAGTACATATTCAATAACTATTGAAACATTAAAACAAAGATATTATGTTTCAATGGAACAAAAAACATTTGTTCCTACCCAGCAAGGTATGCTAACATCCGAGAGTTTAGACAAGTTCTTTAGTGATGTTATTAATGTGAAATACACTGCAGAGATGGAAATGATTCTAGATGAAATAGCTGTTGGTAATCGAGTTTGGTATGATGAACTTGCAAAGTTTTATAATGAGTTTATGCCATTATTAGAGATTGCAGATGAAAAGATGGAAAAGATTTATCCTGTTTTCTTAGATGAATACTGTCCCAAATGTGGAAGTCAACTAGTATATCGTAATGGTAGATTTGGTAGATTTGTTGCTTGCAGTGCTTTTCCAAAATGTAGATATATTAAAAAAGAAGAAGAGGAAGTTATTAGTACAGGGGTGAAATGTCCTAATTGCAAGACTGGAATGATAATCGAAAAAGTTTCAAAAAGAGGAAGATCAAAGGGTCAAAAGTTCTATGCATGTGATCAATTTCCAAAGTGTAAAACGACATTTTCAGAACTTCCTGAAGAAAAATAGAAGCTATTTATTTAAAAAAATAGCTTTTTTTTAATTTAAAGATTAGGAAATAATCATTTAGCAACATTAAAAAAATTAACTAAATAATTAAAAATCTTGAAAACGTTTTTTGATTATGGTATAATTCTATTGAAAAGGAGGTTTTCTACTATAAGTATGAAACATTTTAAAAATCTTTTTTTAGTAATGCTTATGGCATTCATTGTTTTCGTTGTTGTAGGTTGTGGAGGTTCTGAAATTGAATTATCTTTCGAGCCAAAAACCTACACTGTTGAGGTAGGTGCGGAATTAACTTTAGCGCCAAAAGTTGTTAATGAGGATGAAATCGAGTATAAACTTGTTTATTCTTCTGCAGACGACAAAATAGCTACATACGTTAACGGCGTAGTTAAAGGTGTGAAAGCTGGAACAGTTAAAGTTAAAGTAGCATGGGAAAAGAAACAATCGGTATTTGCAGAAGCAACCATTACGGTTACTGCTAAAGCTGAAGTTAAAGAATACACTGTATCCTTTAATGTAGATGGCGGAGGCGAAATTGCAAATGCTACAGTTAAGGAAGGTGCTAAACTAGCTAAACCTGCAGATCCAACTAAGGGTGGACATGTATTTGAAGGTTGGTTTAAGGATGAAGCAAAAACAGTTGAATATGATTTTGATGCTCCTGTAAATGCTAATTTAGTATTATATGCAAAATGGTCACTTGCTGAATATACAGTTACTTTTGACGCAAAAGGCGGAAGTGCTGTTACTGCAGCTGGTGTTAATCATGGGGAAAAGGTTGCTAAACCTGCTGATCCAACAAAAGATCATAATACTTTTGAAGGTTGGTTTACAGACGAAGCTTTAGCTACAGCATATGATTTTGATGCTGCAGTTACTGGCGATTTAACTCTGTATGCAAAATGGGAACTAGTTTCCTATAGAGTTGGTTTTTCAACTTATGGTGGTTCAAATGTAGCTGCTCAAAATGTTAAACATGGTGAGAAAGCAACTAAACCTGCCGATCCAACAAAAGATGATTATGTATTTAAAGGATGGTTCTCTGATGTTGAATTAGAAAACGCTTATGACTTCGATGCTGTTGTTACAGGCGCTTTAGCATTACATGCAAAATGGGAACTTGATATGACTAACAAAGTTACAACTGAGTTTGTTCTTGATGGTGGAGGATTTGGAATAGTTGAATCTGAATTCTTCTTTGGTAGTGTTGAGGGTAAAAAATTTACTGCTCCTGCTGGTTATAATGTAACTACAGGCGAATATTATCAAGGTGAAACTGCTGAATCAAATCATGCAAACTATATTTTCATTTCTGATAGTAATTACAATATGGCTCCTGCACAATGGGGTAATAGAGCATTTGTAAAACTTAATGCTAATGGCTTATATGAAGTTATTGCTGCTAGACCAGCTGGAAGTGCTGAAAATTCTCCAAACTTACCTAGAGGTGAATTTGATTATGTTATTTTTGCTCACTCAGCTTATGCTGCAGGTTATGCATTTATCGGAACACTTCAAGAAGGTGAATTAATTACTTTATCAGGATTTAATTTTGCTGATCTTGAATCATTCGAAATGGGTGATGTTACAGTTGCTGCTTATCCAGCTGATAGTGTAAACTTAGGCGAACCTGTTATCTTAGGTAAAGATGCTGTATTACCAACTCCAGAAAAACCTGAATTTGCTTTTGGTGGCTGGTATGATAATGCTGCATTCACAGGTTCTCAATTAGTTAAACCTATTGATGGAAAAGTTTATGCAAAATGGGTATTACCAACTTATAACTTTACACTTGAATTAAATGGTGGAGCATTTGAGCCAGCGTTTATTAATGCATTAAGATTAGAAGTAATTACCGAATTCTTAACAGACATTTATAACTTTATCGACTTATCTTTAGTTGAAGGACTTGCAGATGTTGATTTAAATACATTCTTACATGGCGTAGGCAAAACAGAAGGTCTTGATGGACTATTTGCTGTAACTGATGTATGGTCACAAGTATTTGCGAAAAATGACAAAACTGTTAATCCATCAACTGGTAAGATGTTAAGTCAACCTGAATATAATGCTAAATGGATGCCATTAGTTGATATATTTGATTTATATATTAGCTCAAATCCTGATCAAGGATTCTGGATTGATCCATCTGTAACAAGCGTTAGAATTAAACCATTTATTAAGAAAACTAACCTATGGGGTAGCTGGATTAATATGGAGAACTTTAACTACTCAATTTCTAATGTTCCAATGGAATACATTGCTACTCCATATACAGAAGAAAGTGATGATATTGAATTGCCAGTTCCTGTTAAAGCTGAACAAGTATTCTTAGGCTGGTATGATAATGCTGAATTTACTGGAACTCCTTTCACAAAAGTTGAAAAAGGAACAAAAGAAAATAAAGCATTCTTTGCAAAATGGGATGATATTAAATTTGATGTTGAATTTGAATCAAATGGTGGACCTGCTGTAGATCCTCAAGTAGTTGTAAAGGGTCAAAAAGTTGTAAAACCTGTTGATCCAATAAGAGAAGGATTCTTATTCAATGGATGGTTTAAAGATGCTGCTTTAACACAAGCTTATGATTTTGATGCTGCTGTAACAGGCAACTTAAAATTATATGCAAGTTGGACAGAATATGTTGTTGTTGAAGTTGATTATCAAGCTCATGTAAATGAAACTCGTGAAATGTACTATATTAGAGTTACATTCCCGATAGATTTACTTGAAACTGATATTAAAACAATTCACACATATATGGCTGCTGGAGTATTAGTTGATCCGGTAGAATTAGGTATCGTTGCTGGTGACCCATACCTATGGTTTGGTGTTGCTAAACTTGATGGAATTAACACATTAAAAGAAAATGGTAGATATGCTTATAAAGTAGTATTACTTGATGATACTG
>CAYOXB010000026.1:0-18250 GCA_964407835.1 uncultured Bacteroidales bacterium | reverse complement strand
AATATAATAAGAAATGTTTTTAGGTATGGTAGTAAAGAGAGCTTATGAAAAGAAAATTTATATTTGTTTTATTATTATTACTAATTATTTTTCTTCCAGCTTGTGAGAACGACGACCCAGAAGAATATAATTATATATTTGAAAAATATCAAACCGAATTAGAAAAAGAAGGTTTTATATTATATGCTATTAACAATACTAATAATGTTTCTGGATGGCTAAATATTACAGATGATGATGTTATTAGCCTTCATCGAGCGCAAAAAGATAGTTCAAAAGATTTTGTTTATATCTATCAATTTCCTAGTGTAAGAAAAGCAAATAAATGGTATAAAAACATAGAAAAAGAAGTAGAAAAAACTAATTATGAAAGTATACTAGATGGTCCATATATTTTAGTTATATTTGGCGAAGATTTATATGATGCTGCTAGGAGCTTAGATAGTTAATTTGAAAGGAGTTACAATGGATATTTTATTTTTTACAATCCAAAAGCATAAGGTAACTTATGCATATGATGACTTAAGTGTTAAAGAAGTATATGATTTATTAGAAGATAATCATTATACTGCAATTCCAATCTTGAACCGTGAAGGTTTATATGTAGGTACAATAACTGAAGGTGATATCCTACGCTTTATTATGGATAAAGATTTATCTAAACATAGAGCTGAAAAAGCATTAATTGCTGAAGTAGATAGGTTAAGAGATTTAGAAGCTATCAATACTGATGCTAAAATCCAAGATTTAATTTTAAAAGCAACTAACCAAAACTTTGTTCCAGTTGTTGATGATGAAGGAATGTTTATAGGTATAGTTACAAGAAAAGAAATAATTAACTATTTCTTTGAACATAATTTTATTGTATTATAAGACTTTTTTAAAAAGTCTTTTTTATTGAGTTAAATACTCACATATGTTATACTTTTATATATATAAGGATGGTAATTATGAAGTTTAAGAATATATTATTAATACTAATCGCCTTTGTATTAGTTGGATGCGTAGAAAATGAGGTAGAAGGCTTTACTCAATTATTAGAGGGAAATTTAATTGAATTAAGTGACGAAGAAAGACTAGAAGTCACAGAAGATTTTGGTTTAATTACAAAGTTCAAGGATATAACTATATCGTGGGAAAGCTCTAATACTGATGTAATTATTATTGAAATAAATAAAGCAATTGTTACAAGAAGCGCTAGAAATGAATATGTTCAGCTAACTGCAAATTTTGAATATAATAATGTGCAATACTCAAGAAAGTTTCTTGTTGTTATTGTAAAAGCAGACTATGATCCAAATCCAAATATAAATAAAAACTATCCTGAGATTAATATAGATAATGAATTAAAATTCCATATGGGAACAGAAATTGATATTTATGATTATGTCGAAGCATATGATGAAAAGGATGGTTTTATTCCAGTTCAGATTTTGGTAAATAACATTAATGTTAATGTTCCAGGAAGCTATAAAGTAGTAGCTTCAGTTACTAATTCTAAATCGTATAATACTACGACTGAGTTTTATGTAGAAATATTAGAAAAAGAATTGGCTAATACTTGTTTAGAAGATTTTTCTAAACTTAATGAAAGAAAATCACAATACCGTAGTTTTGTATTTGCTGGAAACAACTCTATATCTTGGACAATATCAGGCAGTAGAGATGATGTAGATTTAGATGGAAATGCACTTACTTTTGGCGGAAGACAAGATGATAATTCTAGCATAAAAGCTACTTTTCCTAATGGGATTTCTCATTTAAGTTTTGATGCTAGACAAGCATTTACTGCTAATGTTCACCGTGAATTAGGTGTATATATAAATGGAGAACTTGTAAAGACTTATGTCATTCCTCATCAAGATACAGTTAACATCCTAACTCATAAAATTGAAGTTGATGTTAATACTCACGGTAGTACAGAAGTTGAAATAAAATCAATAAATACTACGACTGCAAGAGCTCAGATTTCGATTGATAATATAATGATAACTGATAACCCAACTAATGGTATGTCACTTGATGAACTTAAGGTTTATAATGATTTTTCTAGCTTGAAAATCGAGAAAAAGCAAATAATGTCAGGAAATATTCATTTACCTAATCAAGGAGAAAATGGTTCAAATATCACTTGGAGTTATAAAAATGATACAAATCCAGACAACGAATTAGTTGATTTAATCAATTCAAAAGTTACAGTTTTGGAAAATGAAAGTAGAGAAGTTAAAATACTTGCTACTTTAGAGCTTGGTGGATTTACTTATACTAAACCATTTACAATCTTTTTATCTGAAGGAGAAGCTTTAGATATAAAAGAAGTCCTAAATAAAGAAGAAGGCAATAAAGTTAAAGTAACAGGTATTGTCTCATCTAAGTTTAGTAAGTCTTCAGGTGTTGAATTTTATTTACAAGATCTAACAGCTGGAATTTTGGTTAAATTAGATTTAGATGAAAATATCTATTTAGGTGATGTGCTTGAAATTTTTGCTATTGTAAATAAAGATTCAAATGGAGTGTACTTAAGTGAGATTAAAAAGCTTACAAAATTAAGAACTGAAGCAGTTACTCCAATTGAAGTAGAAAGTGTTACTTTAGAAGATTTAGATGGTAAACTCGTAAAACTAAATGGTTTATTACAATCTTCATCTTTAACAGATAATGCTTTTACAATCATCAATGAACAAGGTGAATTCAATGTTTATCTAAATCCTGCTTTAATCAATTATCCTACTTTAAAAGGTCTCTTAAATGGTAAAGCAACCGGCCTTGAAGTTGATGTAACTGGTAATGTAATAGATGAAAACACAATTGCACTTACTAGTATAAATAATATTACATTAGAGGAGTCTGTTAATAATTTAAGATTATCAAATATTATATTAATTCATTTAAACTTTCCAACTGAAGGACAAATTGTAAAACATAATTTGAATTTCTTTGTAACTAGTACTTTATTTGAAAACTTGACTATTGAATGGGAAACTAATTTTGAAAGTGTAATTAATCAATATGGAATTATTTATCCACAAGAAGATGATCACGATGTAATGATTACATTTTCTCTTTATATTGATGATGAACTCATTTCCTCAAACAACATTAATGTTATTGTTGCAATGAGAGGGGAGTTTAGCGATTACTATGCAACAATAGAAGGCCTAACTGGGAATGATTTAATAAGTGAACTAAATAGAATTATTTCTAATATGGTAACTTTATCTTATCAATCAACAAGTTATATTTTAGAACAATCAGATTTAGATTTAACTAAAACGGATATGTTGCTTTTAATTTACAGCAGAACTAATACTAGAAACATATGGCAGGGTGGATCTAACTGGAATAAGGAACACGTTTGGCCACAATCTAAACTAGGTTCAGCTTCAGTTAGTGATATCCACAACTTAAGAGCAGCAAATCCAGGTGTAAATAGTAGTCGTGGAAATGATGCTTTCGCAAATGGTACAGGTTCATATAAACATGTTAGTGGTGGTTTTTATCCTGGAGATGGTGATAAAGGCGATGTAGCTAGAATAATATTTTATATGAATATTCGATGGGGGCTTGCAATTGATTCGCAAATTGGAAATTTAGAAATGTTTAAAGCATGGCATTTTGAAGATCCTGTTGATGATTTTGAAATCCACCGCAATGAAGTATTATTTGAAGCACAAGAAAATAGAAATCCATTTATCGACCATCCGGAACTTGTGGAAATAATATATGGTAGTGTCATCCTTGATCTTAATTATTCAGAAGAAATTAATAATTATCATTACTTAGACAATAATTTATTATATCTAAGAACAAAAGATTATTTGTATGCTTAAGGAGGTAAAATGAAAATATACATAAGCGATAAAAGAATTAAAAAACCAAATTTTAGAAAAATTCAAAAGAAATTTCCGAATATAAATTTTGAAACTAATTTAGAAAATTCCTATGATGCTGATGCTATTGTAGTTGAACCTAATTATGTTACAGAAGAAAATATTAATAAATATACTAATCTTAAATGGATCCAATCTTATAGAGCAGGGTTTGATACTGTTGATTTTAATATTTTAAAGAAAAAAGGCATTACTTTCACAAACGCTAAAGATATTTACAGTATTGCTATTGCAGAAGATGTTGTTCTTAAGATTTTAATGCTTAATAGGAATGTTAAGACATATCTAGAAAATATGGAAAACCAAGAATGGCTTCCCAACTTTAATGAGCCAGAACTTTACAAATCAACAATCGGAATAATTGGAATGGGTTCAATTGCTATTGAAATAGCAAAAAGATTAAAAGCTTTTAATACAAAAGTTTTAGGATATCGTAGAAGTGATAAGAAAGAAAAACATTTTAATGAAGTATTAACTAAAGAAGAAGGCTTAAAAAAACTTCTAGAAAAAAGTGACTATGTTGTTTTAACTGTTCCATTAAACGAAGATACAAAAGATATGATGAACTACGATAGATTTAAGTTAATGAAGAAAGATGCTCTTTTAATTAATATTGCAAGGGGAGAAGTTGTAAATCAAGAAGATTTGATTAAAGCTTTAGAAGAAGGACTTATTAGGGGGGCTGCTTTAGATGTAACTACACCTGAACCACTTCCTAAGGATAATCCTCTTTGGAAAATGGCCAATGTTTATATTACGCCTCATTCATCTGCAGCAAGCCCACATATTCATAAAAGACTTACAAAGTTAATTATTGAAAATATTGAAAAATTTTCTCTTGGCGAAGAATTGAAAAATATAGTATAATAGATACTAGAGGATTTGAAAATGCGTGAATTTAAAAAAGCTAATATAGTGTTTTATTTTAATATTGTAATTTTTGTTGTTTTAGCAAGCTTTGCAACTTATTTTCTAACAAAACGTAATCCTGCAACTACTGCACATATGGGTTTTGATTTATTTTTATTTATTTCACTTGCTTTTTATGCTTTTTCGATTTCTTTCTTGGTTAATACAATAAGGTTTTTAATATTACCAACAGTTTTAATTACTATTAATAAAAATGAAGTAATTGTCCACAAAAGAAAAAAGGAATATCATTACCATGCTTCTAGAGTTTTAGGCGTATCAAAGGAAAATACACAAGTATCTGAAGTGTTTGGAATGAATGTTGGTACTTTAAAGATCTTAGTTAGGGATACTCATAAACCAATATATGTTAAACATCTAGCAGACATTGAATATGTCTATCAAACTATCAATTTATTAACTATAAAATACTTTGAATATTCCAATACTAAAAACATTAAATAATATCTGGAGGGTATATGAAAATAGGAATAACTGCTGATTGTAGTTCTGGTTTAGAATACTTTCCCCATAAACATGGGGTACAAATTACTAGAACGACGATTAATTTTAATGAAGAAATTTTACTCGATGGAGTAGATATAACTGCCGATGGATTTTATGAAAAATTAAGTACGAGTAATATTGTTCCTACAACTTCAGCTCCTACTATGGGAGAAATTTTAAAAACTATTAATTACTACAAAGATAAAGGATATACTGATGTAATTCATTTTCCTATTTCTTTTAATTTAAGTACTTATGGAAGAAACTTAGTTAATATTGTGGAAGAATTGGATCCTGAGATTAATTATCATGTTTTTAATACTAGATCTGCAACAATTGTTCAAGGTTACCTAGCATATTATGCAGAAAAACTTGCTGCTAATGGTTATACTGTAGAAGAAATATTTACAGAATGTAATAATCTTCGTAATAACATGAAAGCCTATTTTGTAGTTGATGATTTAAAATATTTAGTTAAAAATGGAAGATTAAGCTCTGCTGCAGGATTGATTGGTAATCTTGCTAGAGTTAAACCTATTTTAGAATTAAATGCTGATGGAAAAATTGAAACTTTTGAAAAGGTTCGTACACATCGTAGAGCATTAAATAGAATACTTGATTTAGTTAAAACACAAAGCGATGGCTATGAAAAAGTTGTTTACATCGTGCTCCATACAGCAAGGCTAAAAGATGCTGAAGAATTAGTAAAATCAATTGCTCAGACTCAAAAAAACGCTGTTAGAGTTGAAATTGCAACTGTAACACCAACAGTTGGTGCTCATATTGGCTGTGGAGTTTTAGGTGTTGGAAGAATTGTTTTAGACGATTTAAAAGAAGAACTTTAAGAAAAATTCTTAAAATAACGAATTATTACCCCTAATTAGTTAGGGGTTTTTTATTTGCTTCTTTAAACTTTATCTTAACTGTTTATTATGTTATAATTATAAAGGTGAAAAAAATGACTGGAATTTTGCTAATAAATAAGCCTAAAGGGATTACTTCTCAAGCTTTACTAACTAAAATTAAAAGAAAATTGAATATAAAAAAAATAGGCCATGCAGGTACACTTGATCCAGATGCAACTGGTTTGATGGTTGTAATGCTTAACCAAGCAACTAAATTATCAGATTTTTTGATGAGTGATGATAAAGAATATATTGCTGAAGTTGTTATTGGGATAAGCACAACGACAGATGATGCTAGTGGTGAAGTTGTTGAAGTAAAGAAGGTAGAAAAAATTGACGATATCGACCAAGTCTTACAATCTTTTCTCGGAAAAAGCATGCAAACTCCACCGATGTATTCTGCTATTAAAGTAGAGGGTAGAAAATTATATCAATATGCTAGAGAAGGCTTAGAAATTGCAAGAAAAGCAAGAGAGATAGAAATCTATAAATTAGAGAAAATTGGTGAAGAAACATATCTTAACGATACCCTTAGTTTTCAGTTTAAAACTAAAGTGTCTAAAGGCACATATATTAGAACTTTATGTTATGATATTGGTAAGAAGCTTAATTACCCTGCTCATATGAAAAACCTTATTAGAACTGGGGTAGGTAAATTTAGATTAAGCGATGCTTTTGATTTAGATGAAGTTGATATAAATAATTTAAAATTAATCCCAATGCACGAAGCTATCGATAATATCGTTTCAATTGAAGTTGATGATAGTTTAGCTAGAGATATTTTAAATGGTCAACATTTAGATGAAAAAAGAGTAAATTCTAGTGAAGATTTAGTTGGTTTTATTTATAAAAACAACTTAATTGGAATTTATAAAAAAAATAGTAGAAAGTATAAACCGGAGAGAATATGGAATTAATATATTTTTCAAAACTTAAAAAAATTAATTATGGACCACTTGCAGTTGCGTTAGGAGAATTTGATGGACTTCATTTAGCTCATCAAGAGTTAATTAAAAAAGCAATTAACTATTCAAAAGAAAAAGGAATTAAAAGTGCAGTTATTTCTTTTGATCCTCATCCAGATTTCGTTTTAAAGAAAAGAGTAAACAAAGGTTATTTAACACCTTTAAAAGATAAACAAGCTTTTCTAGAAAAACTAGGTGTTGATTATTTTATAATTATCCCTTTTACAGTTGAGCTTGCTTCATTAAGTCCAGAAGCATTCATTAAAGACTATTTAAATGTTTTTCAAATAGAAAAACTAATTGTTGGCTTTGATTATAAGTTTGGATTTAGAGGTGGTGGTAGTCCAGAATTATTAAAAAAACATTTTAATTTAGAAGTTGTGGAAAGAATTGAATATAATAAACAAAAAATTGGTTCTAACGAAATAAGAGAACATTTAATTAAAGGTGAAATTAAAGAAGTTACGGCTTTAATGGGCCGTTATTATAATATTACAGGCAAAGTTGTTATGGGTAATAAAGTAGGCCGTACAATTGGAATTAGAACTGCAAATGTAGAAATAGAAGAAGAATACCAAATTCTTAAAAAAGGTGTTTATGCTGTTTATGTCTATTTTGGAAATAACAAATACCGAGGTATTTGTAATATCGGTAATAATCCAACAATAAACTATGTAAAGATTCCAAGATTAGAAGTTCATATATTTGATTTTGATCAAGAAATATATGATCAAGAAATTAGTGTTGATTTTGTGGAATTTATTAGACCAGAAGTAAAGTTTAGAACTGCAAAAGTTATGGTCGAAAGAATAGGTGTAGATATTGCTAAAGCTAAAGAAATACTTGGTGTAATATGAAAATAGCAATTATTGGAGCTATGGAAGTTGAGGTTGATTATTTAATATCTCTAATGAAAGATTATCAAGAAAAAACAGTTCACAATCATAAGTTTTATGAAGGAGAATTATTTAATCACGATATTATAACTTGTGTATCGGGAATTGGTAAAGTATCTTCTGGAATGTTAGTATCAACATTAATCAATAATTTTGAAAACATTGATTTAATTATTAATATTGGAATTAGTGGTGGAGTTAGGGGTAAAATTAAAGCTACTGATGTAGTAGTTGCAAATAAACTTAGTTATGCTGATAGCGATGTAAGTGTATTTGGATCTAAATATGTATTTGGCCAAATGCCAAACTGCCCACCATATTTTGAAGCAAATGAAAAATATTTAAAAATTTTAGAAAAAGAAAATGTTAATTTTGGAATGATTTTAACTGGTGATAAATTTTTTTCTGATGAAGTAGAAGTTATGAAAATCATTGAAAGACATTTTAGAGATTACAATGTTCTTTGCTTAGATATGGAGTCAACCGCCTTTGCTCAAGCTAGTTATTTTTATAATGTTGATTATTTAGCTATTAGAGCTATTAGTGATATTATTGGTAATGATAAACAAGATATTGAATTAGATGATAATTTAGATATTGCTACTAAAAATGCTACAAATATCTTAATTAAACTACTTAAAAACATCTAAAAATTATAGTTATTTTTAATTTACATTTATGATAAATTATGTTATAATATGTAGGACCATGAACTTTGATTAATGAATCTCCAACGTTATTCAAGGTCATTGGCTGAAATGAATAAAAGGAGGAAAAAAATATGTCATGTATTTCTAAAGAAGAAAAAGCACAATTAGTTGCTAAGTTTGGTAAAAATGAAAATGATAGTGGATCTGTTGAAGTGCAAATCGCAATTTTAACAGCTGAAATCAACCGTTTAAATGTTCATTTAAAAGAACATAAACAAGATTACCATTCTACACGTGGTTTACTTAAAAAAGTAGGTCATCGTCGTAATTTATTGAGTTATTTGAGAAAGAAAGATTTAGATAGTTATCGAAATCTAATTGCAGAATTGAAATTAAGAAAGTAAAAGGGTATTAATATACCCTTTTTGATAAGAAAAGAGGAGAAAATAAATGAGTGAGAAAAAAGTATTTGAGTATCTACAAGGCGAAAGAAAGTTTGTTGTTGAAGTAGGAGAACTTGCAAAACAAGCTAATGGCGCTGTTTTAGTTAGATATGAAGACACGGCAGTATTAACTGCAGCAGTTTTTAGTAAAGTTGTTTCAACTGCAGATTTCTTTCCTTTAACCGTTTTATACCAAGAAAAGTTATATGCTGCTGGTAAGATACCTGGTGGATTTTTTAGAAGAGAAGGCCGTCCAACTGAACATGAGACACTAACTTCAAGATTAATTGATCGTCCACTTAGACCTTTATTTGCAGAAGGTTTTAGAAATGAAGTACAAGTTATTAATACTGTTTTAAGTGCAGATCCTGATAATTCTTCAGAAATGGCTTCAATGTTAGGTTCATCCCTAGCATTAGTAATTTCTGACATTCCATTTAATGGCCCAATTGCTGGGGTTAATGTAGGTAGAGTTGATGGGAAATTAATTATAAATCCAACAGTTGCACAATCTGAAGCATCGGATATAAACTTAACTGTAGCTGGTACAATGGAAGCAATAAATATGGTTGAAGCAAGTGCTAAGGAAGTATCTGAAGAAGATATGTTAGAAGCATTAATCTTTGGTCATGAAGAAATTAAAAAACTAATTGCTTTCCAAAATGAAATTAGAAAAGCTGTTGGTAAAGAAAAAGTAGAAGTTGAACTTCATAGTGTTCCTGAAGATATTAAATCTTTAGTTCATAAAATGGCTGAAAAAGATTTACATAAGGCTGTTGTTATAAAAGAAAAATTAGAACGTTATGAAAAAATAGATGAAATTAATGAAAAAGTTGTTGAAGAATTAACAACTAAATTCAAAGGCGATGAAGATGCTGAAGATAAAATTAAACTTGTAAAAGAAGCATTAGATAATATTGTTGCAGATGAAGTAAGAAGATTGATTACTGAAGAATCTATTAGACCTGATGGTAGAAAATTAGAAGAAATTAGACCATTAACATCAAGTGTTGATTTATTTGAAAGACCACATGGATCAGCTTTATTTACAAGAGGTCAAACTCAAGCTCTTTGTGTTACTACACTAGGTGCTTTAGGTGAATATCAAATAATTGATGGACTAGGTGCTGAAGAAGGTAAGAGATTTATGTTCCACTATAATTTTCCACAGTTTTCTGTAGGATCTACTGGAAGATATGGCTCACCTGGAAGAAGAGAAATTGGTCATGGTGCTCTTGCTGAAAAAGCATTACTACAAGTTTTACCAGATGAAGAAAAGTTCCCATATACAATTAGACTTGTAAGTGAAGTTTTAGAATCAAATGGTTCATCTTCGCAAGCTAGTATTTGTGCTGGAACAATGGCTTTAATGGCTGCAGGTGTACCTATAACTGGTCCTGTTGCTGGAATTGCTATGGGTCTTGTAAGTGATAACAAAAACTATAAGATTTTAACTGATATTCAAGGTCTTGAAGACCATTTTGGTGATATGGACTTTAAAGTTGCCGGAACTAAAAAAGGTATTACAGCATTACAAATGGATATTAAGATTTCAGGTATAACACGTGAAATTCTTGCTAAATCGCTAGAACAAGCTAAAGAAGGAAGATTTTATATTTTAGACCACATGCTTTCTACTATTGCTGAGCCAAGAAAAGATGTTAGCAAATATGCTCCAAAAGTTGATACATTTACTATTGACCCTGATAAGATTAGAGATGTTATAGGTGCTGGTGGTAAAGTTATTACTGAAATTATTAATCAATGTAATAATGTTAAGATTGACATTGAACAAGATGGTCGCGTAAGCATTATGCATACAGATCGTCAATGGATCAATAAAGCTAAAGCTATGATTGAAGATATAGTAAGAGTGGCTGAAGTTGGCACACTATATGCTGGTAAAGTTACTAGAATTGAAAAATTCGGTGCATTTGTTCAATTATGGCCAGGAACAGAAGGATTACTTCATATTTCTAAAGTTGCTAATCATAAGGTTGAGAAAATTGAAGATGTTGTTCAATTGGGTGATGAAATAGTTGTTAGAGTTATTGGTGTAGATGAAAAGGGTAGAGTTGACCTT
Source organism: uncultured Bacteroidales bacterium (assembly GCA_964407835.1). Lineage (GTDB taxonomy): Bacteria > Bacillota_I > Bacilli_A > ML615J-28 > CAG-698 > DUVT01. The sequence continues at coordinate 7,002 of CAYOXB010000026.1, read as the reverse complement.
GCAAGTGCTACTTTTGATGAAAGTCAAAAGAAAGCTTCAATGGATAGAAAAAGAGAATACAACCCAGATCGAAAACCAAGATTTGATAACCGTAGACCTAGACGTGATGACAACAAATCTCAAAAATCTGAAGAATAAGAAAATTAATAAACAGAGTCTGTGTACACAACCATTTATTTGGAAAACACAGACTTTTTTATTGCTAATTTATAATAGAATTTTTAAACAATTGAGTTTAAAAATCTAATGTGATAAAATTGTATTAAATATAAAATATGTAGGTGAATAAAGATGATTATTGAAGCAAAAAAACTAAAAAAAGACTATTATTTAAAAAATACTACAGTTAATGTTATAAAGGAAATAGATTTAAAAATCTCAAATGGAGAATTTGTTTCAATAGTTGGACCATCTGGAAGCGGAAAAACTACTTTATTGTATTTATTAAGTGGACTTGAACCATATACTGAAGGTAGGGTTAACCTACTTGGAAAAGAATTAAAAGAATATAGTGATAAAGAAATATCAAAAATACGCCAAACAAAAGTTGGCTTTGTTTTTCAATTTTATAATTTAATTCCTAATTTAAATGTTTATGAGAATATTTTATTAGCATCTATAATTTCTAATAATAAAAATAAAGAAGAAATTAATAATGTTCTAGACTTAGTTGGAATGAAAGAGTTTAAGAACTATTATCCTAATCAATTAAGTGGAGGAATGCAGCAAAGAGTTGCAATTGCTAGAGCTTTAGTTAATAATCCTGATGTAATATTTGCAGATGAACCAATTGGTAATCTTGATTATAAAAATGGTATTGCAATAATGGAAATTTTAAAGGATTTGAATATTAATCACAATAAAACAATAGTTTTAGTTACCCATAATGAAGATATGATTAAATATGGTACGAGATATTTAAGATTAAGGGATGGAGAAATAATAGAAGATGAAAAAATTCCTCGATAAAATATTTTTTTCTATTCGTTATGCTTTTAAGAATATAATATTTGGGAAATTAAAGTCATTAGCGCTACTTATAACTTTTATAATAGTTTTCACAAGCTCGTTTTTAATGATAACAATAAAATCAGTAGTGAGCGAATACCAATATAAAAAAGAAGAAGATAGATATTATGATTTTAATTTAGAAATGACAGTTGATGAAAATACTAATTCAAGGTTTTTCTCAATTCGTGATTTAGAAAATGATAAAATTTTAGACCAAGCTCCATTTTTTAAAGTAAATACTTTAATCTCTTCTGAAAAAACTGATTATGTTGAAGTAATGACTGGAAGTATTAGAAACCTTCATAAAATAAATAAGTATATTCAAAGTGAAAGTTTGAATATAGGTGAAGTTATTATAACAACTTCAGTAGCTAAGAAATTTAACTTAAAAGAACAAGATACAATTAATTTAGAGTTTGACCAGCCAGTTGAATTTGTTATAAAAGAAATAGTAGAAGATCATGGTTTATTTAGAGACTCAAAAGTATATATTGATAAAGATTCTAATTTTAGTTTAATAATGAATGCTTTAAACTTAAGCAGCCTACCAGTAACCATTACTAAGAATTTATTCAATATAGTTTATTTAGAAGTAAGTGATGTAAATGCAGCAGAAGAAATAAAAACAATTTCTGCTTATAAAAACTTAAAAATTACTGAGACTATTAATGAGGCAATAATCACAAAAAATATAAAACAAAAAACTGCGGCTTTTTGGATTATGTTTGTCTTTATAATTATCGCAATATTATTTGTAATTCATTCAACCCTTGCTATTATGTTTAGTGATAGAGTTAATCAAGTAGGTATTATACAAGTGCTTGGTGGGGGTAAGAGTTTTTCTCTACTAGTAGTCTTTATTGAAATATTAATTTATAATTTAATATCTTTAGTACTTGGAATATTAATATCAACTGTGATTATTAATAAAGGTCTTGCTTTACTTAAGTCAGATGCTGTATTTAGTATAAGTTCTGGGCATATTTTATTTGGATTTATTTTAATACTATTTACAATAGTAATAATTGTTTTATATTACTATTTTAGAACAATGAAAGATTCAAGTATTTCAATAATTCAAGCTAATAAAATTAAAAAGAATTACAATTATCTAATTATTTTTAGTGTTATTGCTATTATTGTTGTTATAAATTTTTTAGTTATTAAAGATATTAGATTAAAAGCAAGTATTTGGGCTTTAATTGTCATTGCTCTAGCTTTGCTTTTCCAAAAGTTATTGTTATTAATAGGAAGCTTAATAAAGAAGAAAAATATGTTTTCAACACTTTCTATTAAAAATTTGAATCAAAATAAAAAGATAGGTCATAACCTTAATTTAATGTTAATAATATTTTTCTCTATTGTAATAGTTAGCTTAACTATTGATTTCTACGCTGCCTTTACAAAAAATGTAGAAAAGGAAATTGAAGCTGATTACTTAGTAATGAATGTAACTAGTAATGTAGATGCAACAGCTAATGAGATCAAAACAATGGAAAAAGTTGAAGATGCAGTTCCATCTTTAATATTTCGTGATGTTATTTTAAAAGGAAATATGTATATAGACTTTTTAGTAAGTGTTGATAATCAAGAATTTGATAAATACTTTGATCTAGAAATCAAAGATGATGTTCTAGCAAGATTTACTAGTACAACCAAAAACTATATATTACTTCCAGAAAAATTCGAACTTTTAGAAAATATTGAAGTTGGTGAAGTATTTAATTTATATCTAAATGAAGAATTTAGTAATGAAGAGTTCATTGTAGCGGGATTTTATGAGACTTCAAATATTTACATTGCCTATTTTAATGCTCTAAGTAATCCTAAATATAGTAGCCTAGCTAAAAACTCAATTTTAGTTAATCAACAAAAAGATTTAGATAATGATGATTTGTTACAAGAATTAATTACAAAATACAAATCTAAACTATACTTTATTGCAAGTTTTGATTCATTAGTTTTATCTATACTAGATTCATTTAACTACTTATTTGATTATTTAAATTATATTTTGTATTTCTTTATGCTTTGTTTTATTCTTACTATATTTAATAATTCAATCTTAATCTTTGATGAATTAAAACAAACATATGCAAATATTAAAATACTTGGAATGACAAATAAAAGTATGATTAAAATGGCAGTTACAGAAAATGTCTATGTTTTATTTACTAATCTAATCTTAGTGTTTTTAATGACTTTAGGTGCTGTACCTAATATAAAATACATTTCTTTATATTTTGGACTTTATTTCCCGCTACCAGTTGAGTTTTCTGCTCTTATCATAGGATTGTTAACTTCAACAGTCGTATTTATTCTTAGTCATATAGTTTATTTGTTTAGAATATCTAAGATAGATATGATAGAAAATATCAAACAATATTAAAAGTTTCTCTTTGGAGAAACTTTTTTACTTGATAATAATTTAAATTATAGTATAATATATATGTATTCGGGTAATCGAGCAAATACTTGTATTTGTTAGGAAAGTCCTTGCTAGCACATGCTGAGATGCTGTAGTGATTATGCCTATATAATTAATAAAATAGGACACTTGGGAAAGTGATGGCGGAGCTACACCTGTTAAATGGTTAACTCCTTAAGGTGCCACAGAGACGAATTTTTTGGAAACAAAGAGGTGAAACGGGTAAACCCCATAAGCTAGAAACCCAAATTTTGGTAGGGGAATCTTATTAACGGAATAATGAACGAAGATAAGGCTATTTTTAATAGAGATAAATGATTACCACTTTTAAAGTACAGAACAAGGCTTATAGAATACAATCCATTTGCATATGAGTTAATCATATGCTTTTTTAAAAGGAGAAATTATGTTTAATAATGCAAATTATATAATTAGTGCAGTCGGTAAGGACCAATTTCCAAATAAAACAAAACTTCCTGAATTTGTTTTTTTAGGTCGCTCAAATGTAGGTAAGAGTTCCTTCATTAACGCTCTAACAAATCGTAAAAATTTAGCTAGAACATCTAATAAACCAGGCAAGACAATAGCTTTAAACTTTTATTTAATCGATGATAAGTATTATTTTGTCGATGTGCCAGGTTATGGTTATGCCTCTAGAAGTTTTTCGATGCGTGAGGATTTTGGTAGATATATTGAAGAATATTTAAGTGAAAATCAAAATTTAAAAATAGCTTTTTTATTAGTTGATACTAAAGTAGGTCCAACAGAAGATGATATTTTAATGTTTGAGTTTTTAAAGTATAATAACTTGAATATAAAAGTAATAGCAACTAAATCTGATAAGGTTGGTAAAACAAAAGTTTTTACTCATTTAAATAATATAAAGAAGAAATTAGCTATTAATGATAGGGATTTATTTGCCACTTCAACAGCTACAGGAAGTGGAATTAATGAAGTAGCAAAACTAATAAAAACTTATTAATTACTTAGGCATATATTCGTTGACTTACACACTTAAAAAGTGTATAATGTATATTGTTATTTGGTGATAATATGAAATGGTCGCTCCAACAATTAAATAAACTTGTTAATCAAGATTATGAATTTGAAGTCTCTTATGACTTTAGTGAAGAAATCAAAAATATTTCAGATATTTTGGGAATTACTGAAACTAAAGTTAAAGGTAGTATTCATGTAATTGACTTTAATAAGTTTAGATTTAATTTACATATTAAAACAACTTTAATACTTGAAGATGCTAGAACGCTTGATCCTGTTGATTTTGAAGTAGATTTAGATACAGAAGAAAAATTTTCTAAAGAAGAAGAACAAGATGAAGAAGTTATAGTTATTGAAGCTAATACTATTGAATTAAAACCATTAATTTGGGAAATAGTATTGATTGAAAAGCCAATTAGATATGTGAGGGCTGACGATTAATTTAGACTAAGTAACTTAGAAAAGAAGAGGTGAAAGAAATGGCAGTAGTTCCTCAAAGAAGAACGTCAAAAACACGCAAACGCCTACGCCGTACTCATTTTAAATTAGACCTACCAGGAATGATGGTTTGTCCTAATTGTGGTGAAATGAAAAGAGGCCACGAAGTTTGTGGTAGCTGTGGATATTACGATGGAAAACTTGTGAAAGAAATTAAAGTTAAAGAACAAGAAGAAGTTGAAACAAAAGCAGCTGAAAAGCCAAAAGCAAAACCAGAAAAAGCTAAAAGAGCTGAAAAGAAAGCTGAAAAAAAAGTTGAAGCTAAAACAGTAAAACCTGTTGAAAAGAAAACTTTAAAGAAATCTGGTAAAAAAGAAAGTAAATAATTTACTATTAAAAGCACTCGAAAAGAGTGCTTTTTAATTTTTTTAAAAATAATTAATAAAAAGGCTTGCATATATAAAAAGGCTGTGATAGACTATAGGTGGGCTAAAGTGGGTCAAAGTGGTGGATATTATGTTTATTGGAGAATACCATTTTAATATTGATGAAAAAGGTAGAATGTTTTTACCGAGTGATTTTAGAAAAGATTTAGGTTTGGATATAGTTGTTAGTCGTGGAATTGAGAACTGCTTATATATCTATCCTCTAACTACTTGGAACAAAACAGTAGAAAAACTTTCTACTCTATCATTTACTAAAAAAACTAATCGAGAATTTTCCAGAATGTTTTTATCTGGTGCATTTAAAAAAGAAATAGATTCAAAAGGAAGAATTAATATTGAAAATGTATTAATAGCTTATGCAAATCTAGTTAAAGAATGCATTATTATCGGAGTTGGTGAAAGACTAGAAATTTGGGATAAAAAGTCTTGGGAAAATTATTATCAAGAACGCCAGCCATTGCTTGATGAGATTAGTGAAAAAATCGAGTTTGATTTTTAATGGATTTTGAACATATCCCAGTATTATTAGAAGAAGCTATTGAATACTTAAATATAAAACCAAATGGAACTTATGTTGACTGTACTCTTGGGGGAGCTGGTCACTCAAGTGAAATACTTAAACTTCTAAATAAAGATGGATTTCTATACTGCTTTGAACAAGACGATTATGCAATATATCGTGGACAAGTTAAATTAAATAAAATTGGGAATAACTATAAAATTATTCCAGACAATTTTATAAATATTAAGGAACAATTACATTTATTAGATATAAATCATGTTGATGGGATTTTGTATGATTTAGGGGTATCATCATTCCAATTTGATATGGTAGAACGTGGTTTTAGTTATAATCACGATGCTATCTTAGATATGCGAATGAATACAAAACAAAGTCTAACTGCTTATGATGTTGTTAATACATATTCATATAGTGATCTAAAATCTATTTTTTATAAATATGGTGAAGAAAAATTTTCAGCATCCATTGCAAAGAAAATAGTAAATGAAAGACAAGCTAGACCGATTAAAACAACTTTTGAATTAGTTGATATTATTAAATCGGCAATGCCACAAGCAGCAAAGAAGAAGAGTGGGCATCCAGCAAAAAAAGTTTTTCAAGCTATAAGAATAGAAGTTAACGACGAATTAAATGTTTTTGAAATAAGTTTGCGTTCTGCTGCTACGTTACTAAAAAAAGGAGGGCGACTTGTTGTTATTAGTTTTCATTCTCTGGAGGATAAGATTTGCAAAACAGTTTATAAAGAACTAACTGATCCTGGTATACCTAGGGGACTTGCAATAAGAGAAAAAGATATTAAACGGGAATATCGTATTGTAAATACAAAAGTTATTATTCCTGGTAGTCAAGAAATTTTAAATAACCGAAGAGCACAAAGTGCGAAAATGCGTGTAATAGAAAAATTGTAGGAGGTATAATTATGAGCAATTTTAGACCGTTACCAAAACCAGTAATTCCAAGACCTGGAAGATAGAGATGTTTATAGAAGATGAGGAATAGGCGTATATATAGTGAAACAACCCTTTTTGATGTTTTATTGATATATATGCCTTTTTTGTTTCTTTTTATATTCTCTTATTTATTTTTAAAAATAATATGATATAATAATATAAAGGTGAAATTTATGACTATTATTTATGGTGGGTCTTTTAATCCTC
>CAYOXB010000025.1:0-19104 GCA_964407835.1 uncultured Bacteroidales bacterium | reverse complement strand
AGCAACACCTATTCTTTGTCTTTGACCACCAGAGAACTCATGAGGATATCTATTTGCATGGTCTTCTACTAGTCCAACTTTTTTAAGCGCTTCTTCTACTTTTGCATTTATTACTTCTTTATCTTTCTCACCTTTAATAATTAAGCCTTCAGATACAATCTCTTTTACAGTCATTCTCGGGTTTAGCGAATCAATAGGATCTTGGAAAATCATTTGGATTTTACTCATCAATTCTTTATCACGAACATTATCAACCTTAATACTCTTAATGTCTTTTCTAGCATTAGCTATTTTTTCATTTTGAAGAGCTTTAAAAACTTCTAATTCTTCGTTTAAATTTTTGATTTCAAGTTCTATTTCTTCACTATCACGAGATGATTGTGCTTGACTATCTTTACTCTTTAAATCATTAATTTGAGTTTTTATTTCATTTTTCTTTTCAGCTAAATCTTTCCTAGCTTTTTTAATAGTTCTATGTGGCGTTCTAAAACCACCAGAAATTCTTTTACCATTAAAAAATATTTCTCCATCAGTTATATTATATAGTTTTACAACTGATCTCCCAGTTGTAGTCTTCCCACAACCACTCTCACCAACTAAACCAAATACTTCACCACGGTGCACATCAAAGCTAACATTGTGAACAGCTTTAACAGTAAGCTTACGCTTACCGTAGCCTGCAAAGAAATATTGACGTACATTTTTTAAACTTAATACAACATCTCTATTATCCATTCTTCTTACCTCTACTCTTGTCTAGTTTACCTTTTACAGGCGAATCAACTTTTGGAGCATCTGGATGCAATAACCAAGTAGCTGCATAATGTGTATCTGATACTTTAAAGTATGGTGGTTCCTTTTCAAAGTCGATTTTCATTGCATATCTATTTCTAGCAGCAAAGGCATCACCCTTCGGCGGGAACAACATATTTGGTGGTGTTCCAGGAATTGCTTTTAATCTTTCTTCTTGATTAACTGCCGGCATTGATTCAATCAAAGCCCATGTATATGGATGTTGTGGTTCGTAGAAGATTTCTTCACATTGTCCGTATTCCACAATCTTACCAGCATACATAACAGCTATTCTATCAGCCATATTAGCAACAACACCTAAGTCGTGAGTAATAAATATAATTGATAAGTTTTTTTCAACTTTTAATTTATTAATAAGTTCAAGTATTTGTGCTTGAATTGTAACGTCTAAAGCAGTAGTTGGTTCATCACAAATTAAAACTTCAGGTTCCATTGATAAAGCAATAGCGATAACGATTCTTTGTCTCATACCCCCAGAAAACTGGAATGGATATTGATTAAATCTTCTTTCAGGATCAGGAATCCCTACTTCTTTCATTAATTCAAGAGCTCTAGCTTTAGCTTCAGCTTTTGTCATTTTGTTTTTCAAAATTAAAGCTTCAGTTAATTGTTTGCCGATTTTCATAATCGGATTTAAACTAGATAGCGGATCTTGGAATATCATTCCAATTTTAGATCCTCTTAACTCATAAAAATCTTTTTCTTTTGCTTTTACAAGGTCTTTACCTTCGTAAATAATTTGTCCATCATCGATAATTGCATTACCTGTTAAGATACCCATAATAGCTTTGGATGTTACTGATTTTCCTGAACCAGATTCCCCAACGATGCAAAAAGTTTCATTTTTCTTTAAATCAAAGTTAACTCCTCTAACTGCTCTAACTAGTCCTGCCGGAGTCTTAAATGAAATTGTTAGGTTTTTAACACTTAAAATAGTGTCTTCTGGTAATACTAAATCAGGATCAATAACTTTTTCTTCTAAAATAACTTCTTGTTCGTTAATTTTGTTTTCCATTATTCAGTACCTCTTAAGGAAGGATTAAGTGCATCTCTTAGTCCATTTCCAAACATATTAAATGAAATCATCAATATCGAAATAAGTATCGCAGGGAATAAAGTAAGATAAGGATATTGAACTATCCCAACTTCACGTCCTAAATTAAGTAAGTTACCAATTGAAATTGTGGAAGCATCTATACCAAGTCCTAGATATGCAACAGATGATTCAAAGAAAATAGCACTAGGAATAACTAAAATTGTTCCAGTTACAATTGTTCCTAAAGCATTTGGTAAGATGTGCTTGAAAATTAATCTCAAATCACTAGCACCAAATGTTCTAGAAGCAAGAACATATTCTCTATTTTTATATCTATACATCTGCGCTCTAACCATACTTGCTGTACCTATCCAGCTAGTGAGAACTAAGCTTAGGGCAACAATTATTGTACTTGGTACAATCCCAGTTAAATATAGTTTCATAATAACTATAATAACTATCCAAGGTATACCACCTAAGATTTCAGTAAATCTTTCCATCGCAAGGTCAATTGTTCCACCATAATAACCTGAAATAGAACCCCATAATACACCAACAGATATTGTAACTAAAGCAACAAATAAACCAATCAATAATGATGTTCTTGTTCCAATCCAAATTCTAGTCCAAATATCTCTACCAGACATATCTGTACCAAAATAATGAGCACCTTCCACATTTCGTGAAGTTACAAATATTTTGTATGTGAAATAATCTTCTATAGTTTTACCAGCAGGAAGCAAGTTCGGTCTTTGTTCAAAGACAGAAGCTGCACTCCTATCAACAATTATAATTTCTTCCCCATTTTCATCAAGGAAAATCTTACCCTCTTCTTGCAGAGTTAAATAATCTTTGTGAGTTTGGCCAGATAACCAAGTGGGTGAAGCACTACTTGCATAAATATCGTATTTGATATCTACAAAATAAGAAACTTCATCTTTAAACCACTCTTCATATTTAGCTTCATCAACTGCAGCTAAACCATCAAAGTTAGTAACATATTCTATGAAGAAATAATTGCTCGCTTCTGTTTGAGAAAGAGTTTCTACTAATGGATCAGTAATTGAAATAATATAGTCTACATTTGCTTTATATTTTCTTGTCCCGTTAAAAATACCAAGTTTTTCTATTACAGGTATTTTTGGAGGGAATAGTCTAGCATCTAGATTCGCTTCTCGCGGATCATGCGAAGAAAATATTGGAGCAAAAATTGCCATCAATACAATAATCAATAGGAAAACTAAAGCTACAACTGATGATTTGTTTTTACTAAATCTTCTTAAAACGTCTTGGAAATAACCAATAGGTTTTGTTTCAAATTTCTTATCAAATATTTTTTCATCAAACTGAGTAAATTCAAACAAATTTACATCAGTTTCTGTACTTAAGTCATGTTTTGCAGGGTCAAAATATTCAGACATTTATCTTACCCCCATTCTAATTCTCGGGTCAACAAGCCCGTATGATAAGTCAACAATAAGAGTTGTTGATAAACCTATTATTGTATAAAAGGCTAAAGCAGCCATAGCAAGATCATGGTCTGGATTGGTCTCACTAATTGCATCTAGTAAAATTCCACCAATACCCTTAACACCATAAATTCTCTCAATTACAAGAGAACCAAACATAATACCAATAAAGTTACTAATAATTATTGGAACAAGTGGCACCATTGAGTTTTTAAGAGCATGGCGAAGTGTAGATTGGAATCTATTAAGCCCCTTAGTTCTTGCAAGTAATAAATACTCACTAGTAAGCACTTCTGTTAATTCAGCTCTTGTATATCTAGTTAGTCCAGCTATTGGCCCTATCGCTAGAGCAACGACGGGTATAACGTAGTCCTTCCAGTTGGCCATGTCCATGGGTCGAAACTGGGTAGGCAGTCCTAATTTAGATGCTGAAATCATCAATACTGTTACAAATACGAAAGACGGTACCGATATAAAAATAATTACAAAAACACTTATTCCATAATCAAGCGGTTTATTCTTTCGTAAAGCTGCGACAATACCAAACAATATTCCAAGTGGTATCGATAGAATCAAGGCCCAGATATTTATACTCATCGTAAATGGTATGAATCTGGTCAGTATTATCCAAGGATTTGTTCCGACTTCATAAACAACCGAAACTCCCCAATCTCCTTTCGCAACACCTTTATACCATTCAAATAACCTAACAACAACGGGCTTATCCCATCCATGAGAACGCCCATATTGCTCCGCATCTTCTCTAGTAATCTTAGGATCACTCATTTGATATACTATTACTCTTTTTTCAAAGCTAGTCGTAAGTTGAATTAAGACATGCGAAAGAGTTAGAATAACAAATAATGTAACAAATATTAAACCTACATTTTAACTTTCATAATTTCTTCCTTTCCAAAATATATATCATTTTATAATATACTATTATAACACAAAGCTACCCGTTTTGCTACATTTTTTTACTTATGGGAACGCTTTAATCGTTTTCAAATATAATGAATAAAAAGCATTTCACTCCAAGGAATGAAATGCTTTTTTCAAGTCAAGATTATATTAATCTTCTTTTGGAGGAGTAGCTTCTCTTCCTTCTTTAATAAATGTTGAACCATTGAACGCAGAATATAATGCGTCAAAGCTCCACCATTTAGCTCCATCTAATACACCATCACCATCAAGATCAAGGTCGATTAGAATGTTCGGATTATGTGTATCAAAGCCTAAGCTTAATAGTAATCCACTTCTATTGTCATCACAGAATGTTTCTAAGAATCCTACTGGATCTAATGCTCCACCTGAGATACCAGCTTGAGCCAGGTCATATTGTCCTGTCATTTGTTTAGCATAGTAAACATCCATATCAGGTTGTGGTGCAGAGTACATATCTACAATTACTTTTTTACCATACTTTTCAGTATTATTAAATAGTTCATTGTATTTTTGTACTACATAAGCATATGTAGCTTCACCAGTTACACCATCAAAGTGAGCAATTTCAACTCTAATCTTAGTTGGGTTAGCTTCAGTTCCTAATACCATTGCTTCTTTTGCAAACATTGAATCAAGTGCAGAAACAAAGAATAGTTTAGCTAACTCTTGGTTATAACCTAGAGATTCTTCAGCTAAGTCAAAGTCTCCTTCGTAAATACCAGTGTAAACTTTTTTACCCCATTCAGTAATACGATATGTTTCAATTGAAGTTCCTTCTTCAGTTGAAGAAACAAGAGAATAAGCATTTGTGAAGTAACTTGCCCATGGTTGGCTTGTCTTAGTTATAGCTTGGATTCCTTCACGGTCCATACCAAAGTATAGAGCCCACATAAAGTCATCTTCTTGTAATATAGGTTTTGCTTCCCATGCACCTTTACCAAATTTAGCATCTAGTTCAGCTTGAGTTAATCTGTTTACTGATAATCTAAATGATGTTCTACCAGGAACAAATTTTTGGTTAGGCCATGTTTTAAATTCATCATATGATGAAGCAGGTACAGATGTAACATCTAGTAATCCTTCTTTAAATAATTGAAGTGCAGCATTTGAGTCTTTAACAATTGTAAAGCTAAAGTTTTCAAATAATGGTCTATCAACTTCTAAAGTTTCTTCAGCAGCATTCCATGCAAAGTAATTTTCATTCTTTGTAAATCTATATTCTTTATCTTTTTCCCAATATGATAATTTGTATGGACCAGATGCCATAAATCTATCCATTGAAGTTCCATATGTTGTTTTATTAATATTATATGTAGCAGCATGAACTGGAGCGAATACAAATGAACCTAAGTTATAAATAACATCCCATTGATTTACATTATTTGCAAATTCAATTACGAATGAATAATCATCAACTTGTTTAATACCAACGCTTGACCAGTCGCCTGTTCCTGAAATAGTAGCATCATAATATGCCTTAGCTCCTTTAATAGGTAGGCTTCCACCAGTGAATAAGTTAGCACGTCTGTATGCATTTGCACCATTAATAGCTTCTTTATATGTGAATATAAAGTCATTAGCATTTAATGGATCTCCATTTTGCCATTTAAGATCTTGTCTTAAATCAAATTTCCATTGAGTTACAGCAGTTACACCATTCCAGTCTTCAAGTTCAACATACTCGTCTTCTACTAATTCAACAGGGTATGCAAGTCTTGCAGCCATTTCAGGTTTAACATCCCAACCAACGCCTTTACCATTTTCATCTCTTTCCCATTCAAAACTGAACATTCCACCTTCTAATAGTGATAAGAAATCACTTTCAATTGAGTCAGCATAAGCTAAATGGTTAAGAGTTGCTGGGTTAGCAGATGTCCACATTCTATATGCTAGGTCATTACCAACGCCTGTAGCAGTTCCTGTAGTCATTGGAACTTTAGTTGGTCCATAACCCATTTCAGCAACATATTCATCAGCTAAGAAGTTTACACGTTCAGAATAGATACTAATACCTGAGTTATTATATATAGGAATTGATGCTCCTCTATTAATTAAATATCTTTCCATATGTGCTAGGATACTAGCTTTTTGTTCTATTGTACTATCTTTTAAGTTAATGAAAGCACCTTCTTCTCCACCAGCAAGTTCACCCACAGGGTTTTGATAAACAGTTACAGGTAGAGTTACTTCTTTTTCAACATCTTTATCGTCTTTTACAACTGCAACAACATAAGATTTACCAACTGCAACAGCAGTAACTAAACCTGCTGCACTTACAGTAAATACAGACTCATCAGCAGATGCATATGATACAACAGTGTATTTATCGCTATCATTTACTTGAAGTTGATCCGTAGCACCAACTTTAAGTTCTAATTCTGCTTCTTCATCAGAAGTTAAGATTTGTGGGCCAGGAGTTACAAGTACATATACGAATTGATAATTTCCTTCGTATCCTGCAGGATAATTTCTAGCTTCAGTAGGTTTTGCATCTGCAGCTAAAACAGTAACAGCAACTTTAGCTACAAGTTCTGTACCAGCAAGTTTAACTGTAATATCAGTTGCACCTGCAGCAACAGCAGTAACTTTACCATTAGCATCTACAGTAGCAAATTCAGGTTTGCTAGAAGCCCATTCAAGAGTTCCAGAACTATCTGCACCATGAGCAACTAATTGTTTTTCGCTACCAGCAGGTAAGCCAAGTTTAGAATATTCTAAATATAGAGTTTGTTCTAAGAATTCATAATATTTTTCTAACGCAAGAGCAATATCCTCACCGTCTGGGCCATCAGGTAAAAATTCTAATGAGTAAATACCAAAAGCATACCAACCAGGAAGTTTAAATGAAAGTGTTCCATCTTTTTTGTCTAATTCTAAACCTTTATTACGAGCTCCAGTATTAAACCAGTAGTAGTCAAAACCAAGGTATTCGTTGTTTTTAAATTCTTTTTCAAAATTAAGTACAGCACCACCTAGTTCGTATTCAGCTTCTACTTCCATTTTAGTATGTACAGGTACAGATTCACCAACTTCGAATTCCCAATATGGAATTTCCCAAGCAGGATGTTCTTTAGCATCATCAGGATCAAACCCTTTATCAAAGTCTGTCCATTCAAATGATAGTGTTTTAAATAATTGATTTTTAACTAAAAACTTTTCGAAGTAACTGTCAGGTGACATAGAACTAAGTTCATCTAACTCCGCTTCAAGTTTTTCAATTTTTTCAGCTAATTCAGCATTATCAGCTTCACTAGAATTTAGTAAAGATTTTAGAAGTGCAATTTCACCTTGCAATTCAGTTCTTAGTGCTTCAAGTTCAGCTTGAGATCCGCTCGAATTTAGCAACGCTTCTAATTCGTCTAGTCGCCCTTGAAGAGCTTCTAGTTGATCGGCTAGTTCTTTATTATCTTCGCCTTCACCATTCCCATCACAACCGATAAGTACGAAAGCGAGAACAAAGACTAAACTAAAAAGAAATATTTTCTTAAATAGTTTCATATTTTCTCCTCCCAAGATAAAATATTTTTCATAACACAAATTATGATTATTCTATTATAGTCTATTTATAATAACTTGTCAATTTTTTTATGAATAAAGCGCTTACATGGAAAGTGTTTTATTGTAAAAACTATAAAAAAAAGACCAAAATAGCATAAAAACGCCTATTTTTAGTCTTTTAATTACTATATTAAATATTCTTCAAAATACTGAAATATTAAAAGAAAACGTTTACATGATAATGAGCCACCAGATTACCCCAACTAGGAATAAAACTCCACCAACAACTAGCGATGGCCATACTTTTGTCTTTTCTTTTTCTTTTTTCATTTCAACATATTCAATGTACTTCATATCATATTTAGGAGTTTTTCTAAACATATCAAACATTTTTCCAAATCCCCATCTAATCGAATCAAAAACTCCTTCTTGGGTTGTCCAAATGAGTAAAGCTAGTAATAATACAATTAAACCTGAAACCCAGATTGAATCGATTATATAATTATCTTCTCCCATTTTCCCAAAAAATATCATGGCCCAAACAACAATTGCAACTACACTAGGATAAATAAACTTTTTCATCTCTATCTAGTTTTTCCTTTTAATTGTATTTGTCTAAGTTTATGCGCTACATAACCTTTTAAAGCGACAAGAAAGCCCGATATTACTACTAGCATACCTACTAGAATAGGAAATGCTTCTCTACTAACATTTGCATATGAGCCCACATAACTAGTAGATGCAAATTCTAAAAACACATCTTTAAGAAAATAATAAGAACCATTTATTAATAAAATAAACACTACTCCAGCAACAACCATTAGTGAACCAATACTAATATAAATAGGTAGTCCATGTTTTTTATACTTAATAAAACTAAGAACAAATAAAACAATCATAAAAATAAAGACAAGTAATGTTGCAAGATCAAAATAATCATTTGCAAATTGATCAGAAGCAATACCAAATATAATATGATATAGCCTCACAGTCTCTTCTAAATTAATTCCTATAAGTTCACCTAAATCGTCTTTACCACTATAAATTTGTCCAGTAATAGATACTGTTAAAGAAAGTATACTTACAAATAGTAAAACGAAAAACAAAGCAGTTAGTATATTAATAATGTTTTTAGTTTCTTTTAATTCTTTTGTTGTAGATAGCATTATCTCACCTCTTCTTCTAAACAGCTTGATAAGCTGTTTTTTGTCTTTTTCTATTATACACTTTTAAGGTGCTTTGAAGCAAATACTTTATTAATAAAGCTCCTAAAGAAAAACCAAATATATAACTAAATAAAAATATAGGATATGGCGCTTTAGCTTGGATTATTGAAAATACCGGTAAATGCCCTTCTTTATATGGGCTAATGAAAAACATATTAAAGTTTTCTAACCCTGAAAAATGACCAATTATATTAATAACTAATGCGATAACTAAAATAATTGAAAAAATTATTAATGATTCTAAAAACCCACGCCAAGAAAAATCATTTTTCCCAGCAAGTGCTATAGCAACTCCAATTAATACCATACTCATATGATGAATCATTGTTTGGAAATTAATTACAATATCAGATGTGAAAACATCTCCAGGATAAATCATTACAGCTAGTCCTGCTAGAATAACATAAAAAGATAAAAAATTATATAATGCTACTTTAATTTTTATGTTTTTAACTATTAGTACAAGCGGTAGCAAATATATGGGCACAGAACAAAACTGAAATGGAAATGCATACCATTGATATTGCCCTGCTTGATATGTAAACAATGATTGTTTTAAGATTTCAAGAAAAATAAATGTAGAAGCAAAGATTATTAAAACAATCTTTAAACGTTTCTCTTGATTCTTCTTAAATAAAAATACAAAAAACACTATTATTCCAACCATTACAAAAAGCGATAAAATATGAAAAACACCAAATAACTCTGGCTTTTCCATTTGTTTATCTAATAAAGAAAATAACCACGACATAAATTCTACTAATCCTCTTCTTCCGTTAAGATTATACTTTGTATAAACCAAAAAAGCCTATTTTTAATATAATTAAAAATAAACTCTTTGCTTTTATCTAACGATTTTTATTATAAAAATCTAAAACTTTACTTGTATGAACTTTGAATACTTCATATAGTGCTTCAGTTACAATTGAATTACTAATTCTATATTCAACATCTTTTAAGTATACATCATGATCTTCCGCATTATCGTTATATGAATACTCAAAATCAAATTTCTTAAATACACCTTGTAAATTAGATTTAAGTAATGACACTTCATTATTTACAAGTAAGTACTTAGATCCATTAATATAGAGATTTCCAGACTTTAAATTACCTGCATTATGTTTATCTATGTAGTTAATACTAACCTTAAAGAGTAGCTCTTCTTCGACTATATTAACATACTCAAATAAAGGCGGATGTTTTAGAGTCTTTATATTCCCATCTATCATAAGGGATGCAAGCTCCCCTGCTTTATTTTTATATATAATATCATAATAATAACTAGCATTTGGTGATAAGCCTGTAAATTTAGCTTCATTATCAACAACTCTATTAGTTCTATTACCAATCTTTACATATAATTCATCTAAATTAAATCCAAATTCATTTATAACATCTACATTAAATGTAAGACCACTATCAGTTCTATCAATTTCTACTTTAATTTCAGGAACTTGAATAGCAATTAAAAGTGCGTTCCCACAACTTCTTTGTGCTCCATCAGATGGAGTTGAAACAACTTTAAAATCACCATCTTGTCTTACAATCATATATGATGATCCACCACCATCTAAGTTATAAGCTTCTTTAACTCCTAAGCTTTTCATAAATGCAGCCATTTCATCACCAAACATACCGCTTTTACCAGTAAGAGCATTTCTACCATCAATAACAGATAATACAATTGTACCATCTTCTTTGATTCCAGCTACTGTTCTTGGATGACGTGCATAAGTATTATTATTAGTATTTGTATGAGGAGAATACTCTCCATCAACTACAAATTTTGCATTTTGTCCAGTTACTGCAGTTGCTTCCGCAAATGCTCCAGTAAACTCATATTGAACTCTTATTTTTAAACCAGTTTTTAAAGCAAGTAAAACAGAAAGTTCATTTGTAACTATTGCAAATTGACCTCTTTGAAGAGTAACTTCATCGTTTGAGGAAATAACACCTTTACCATAAAAGTCATTAGCATTATTTGGTAGAGCAAGTTCCGCATCTTGAACTACAAATTTTGTTCCTGGTACATCAAGTGGTTGAGGAACATATGTTTTTGATTCATTATATACACCAAAGAATACAGCAGTTTCATCAGCACCAGGTGCAGTATTTAATTTTTGCACTGGGTATTCCGCAACTACTTCATCTTTATCATCATAAACAGCTAAAATCATTGTGGAAGTCTTTGTAGGTTTTCCACCAACTAAAGATGTTGTAGAACCATCATTTTTAAATCCAATAGCACTACTTCCAGTCGTTTTATAAAACTCACCATTAGCAACTAATGGATTATTAGTTTGATATGGTAGATTACCATTTGCATTGATATCAAAGAAGTCACCATTTACAGCTGCTAAAACCTTCCATGATGGGTTTTCAGCTTCAAAGCGTTTAGCTAGATTAGTTACATTTGTAAGTGTCCAGCGGTGATTACTAAGGTTTGCATAAGAAATAATCTTTGCTTCTGAATTTGCAGGAACTTCTAATACACTAACTTCTTGTGCATATTTAAGTCCTGATTTAAGTGATTCACCTTTATCTTTGTAGTGTAAAACACCATATGTTAAATCAACTTCACTTAATCTATCAATTTGACGATAACCCGTTCCACCCGTTGTGGTTGTAAAATCATCAGCACTATGTACTTGAAGACCAGTCAATACAAAAACTGCTAAAAATAATAATAAAACTCTAAAAATCTTTTTCATTTTTTAAATTCTCTCCATTCTTTATTTGAAAAATTTGTTAACTAATTCTAAATGTAATTCAAAGAAGTTATAAAAATAAACTTCAGTTTCTTTTTCAAAAACAAACTCTGTAATCGGTAAAGTTACTTTTTGATTAACTCCATCACCTATATTTACATTATAAGTAATCTCAATTACAGTAAAGTCAGATAAATGTATTTTCGATAAATACTTTTCAGCTCCAGCAAAATATCCAAGAGCTACTCCATCCGCAATAAAACCAGCAGTTGAATAGGATGAAGCTTTATCTGGGTCATTAAATTCCAGATTAAACTTATATCCATCTACTGACTCATAGACTAGTAACCTCTTAAAATCTGGATTTAACTTATAAGTCTTTATTACACTGGAGGAAATTATCTTCACAATATCTCCATTAGTGTTTTTATAACTAATTTCATAGAAATATTCAGTATTACTCTTTAAGTCTTCAAATAATATCTCACTTCCATCAACAATTTTAACTTCATCATTTAATTTAAAATAAAGTTCTTTGATGTCATGACCATTATTATTAACTAAATTCATATTAACTTTAATACTATTTATTGTTTCAGTTGAAGAAAATGTAAAATCAGGATCTCTTGCAACTACTAAAAGTGCATTAGCATCATTTCTTTCACTTCCATCACTAGGACGATTCATAACTTCAAATTTACCATTTTGCAAGATTATCATCGTAGATGAGCCTCCACCATCAAGGTTATAAGCTTCAACTGCTCCATAATAATTCATTATAGCACCTAGTTCTGTTCTATCAGCACCATACATTCCACCTGGTGAATATCTACCATCGATAACCATCATTATAATAGTACCATCAGCTTTTTTACCAATTACTGTTCTTGGCGCTCTATCTTCTAAACCTTGACCTGAGTCTTCTCCGTTTTGGATTATAGTACTTCCACCACCCGTTATATCATTAACGCCAGCATAAGCACCTGTATATTCAAATTGAACTCTTATTCTTACATCTAAGTCTAAGTAATCATTTAAATCATCATTATTAGATACAATAGCAAATTGTCCAGTAGAAATAGTCTTTGCTTCTAGTGATGAAATTGTTCCTTTTCCATAGAAGTCACGTTCTCTATTAGGTAGAGCAAGCTCAGCCTTATCTACAAAATAACCATTTTCTTCTACTGCAACAGGAATAATCTTCTTATCTTCACCATAAACTGCATAATAAACTGCACTTTCATTAGCTCCAGGAGTTTCATTTATTTTGTCTACTGAAAATTCTTTAATAATTTCTCCATCTTCATTATAAATAGCAAGTGTCATTTTATCTTTTCTAGTAACTGCTTTATTACCAATTAAAGAATCAACACTTCCATCATTTCTAAATCCTACAGTTCCACCTGATGTTGTTTTATAATGTTCACCACCAGATACTACAGCACCACTAGTTTGGTATGGAAGATTACCATTAGCATTAATATCAAAGAAATCTCCATTAATAGCTCCAATAACTTTCCAACCAGGATGTTTAGCTTCATAATCATTAATTAATGCTCTAACTGATGTTAGTGTCCATTTATGTCCAGCTAAATTAGCCCATGATGTAATCTTTACATTTTCACTACTTGGAACTTCCATTACATTAACTTGTTGATCGTATAAAACTCCAGGAACAACATTACCAGTTATTCCACCAAGCCCATCAACATCATAACTTGAATAAGATGTCGATGTTTGTCCCTTAACTTTTTGGTGAACAACACCATAAGCAAGTTCATTGTGTTCTAATACTTCATTAACAACATACTTAGCTCCAGCAAATGTGTCATCATCTTCATCAGCAGAGATTACTAAACTTCCTAAACTAAATAAACTAAGTAAAAATAGAATCAAAAATATAGATATTTTTTTCATACTTACTCCTTCTTCTTATATATATACTATTTTAAATGAAATAAAATAGCAAGTATTTCCGGCACAAAGCCACATACTTTATTATAGCACAATTAAACTAAAGTTGCACCACCAAAAAATAAAAAGTATGGGATAAACCCATACCTTTTAGCGATTAAATTTTTTGCTTTTGTGAATTTTACGGCATTTAGGACAACGAACTGGTTCGTTAGTAAATCCTTTTTCTTTGAAAAATTCTTGTTCACCTACTGTGAATTGGAATTCTTCTCCGCAATCTCTGCAAACAATTGTTTTGTCTGACACAAGCGCTCCTCCTTGATAGTATTTGAAACTAGATTTTTTTATTAATGACTATCAACAAGGGACACTATATAAAAAGATTTCATTTCTAGATATAGTATACCACAAATAAAGTTATAAGCAATCTATTTTTGCTTATTTACTAATACTTTTTTTAATTTCGCAAATCTAGGAAGACTATCTTCTAGTTTGTTGTTAGCAGGACCTTGAATTAAAGGTAGTGCATACTCAGCGAATTCTTTTGTAAGGCCAGAATGATCTTTTTTAATCCATTCAAGTGGAACAGTTTTTTCTGTATTAGCAGCTAAAGCTACATCCATTAAATCATATTCAATAGCATATTCTTTAGTATCTTTTCTTTTGAACACAACCATTTTATCAGTTTCGCCTTTAACTGCAGATTTAACAGCAAAAGCACCAGCATTAAATGCCTCTTCAATATCAGTTCCTGAGGCAATATGGGCTGCACATCTTTGAAGTAAACTAAATTCAATTGGTCTTACCTTAAGGTTAAGTCTTTCACTTACAACTGAAGCTAAAATAGCTGCAGCTCCACCAAGTTGAGCATGACCAAATGAATCTTTTTTAAGATTAGCACCCATTTCAGATACATATTTGCCATCTTTATCTTTAACACCTTCACTAAATGCAACGATAACTTTATTATCTTTTTCTTTAGCTACTCGCTTCACGTCTTCCACAAACTTATCTAAATCAAATACAGTTTCTGGTAAATAGAATAAATCAGGTCCATAACCTTTTAAATTAGCAAGATCTGCTGCAGCTGTTAACCAACCCGCATTTCTTCCCATTACTTCTACTATTGTAACTACACCAGTATTATATACATGAGTATCTTGGTATAATTCCATAAATGTAGTTGCAACATACTTAGCTGCACTACCAAATCCTGGGCAGTGATCTGTTCCCCATAAGTCATTATCGATTGTTTTTGGAACTCCGATTATATTACAATCATAGTTTTTACTTTGTAAGTACTTAGATATTTTATTACAAGTATCCATAGAGTCATTTCCACCATTATAGAAGAAATAACGAATATTGTATTTCTTAAATACTTCCAGTAGTCTAATATAATCAGTTTCATCTTGTTCTACTTTTTTAAGTTTATATCTAACTGATCCTAAAGCTGATGAAGGAGTATTTTTAAGAAGTAATAACTCTTCTTCGCTCTCCTGTCTCATATCAAAAAATCTTTCATTTAAGATTCCAACGATACCATGTTCAGCTCCATAAATATCAGTAATTTGTTCATGTTTAAGTGATTCTAGAAATACACCTGCTGCAGATGCATTAATAACTGAAGTTGGTCCTCCAGATTGTCCGAATAATACGGCTCCTTTTAAATTTTTCATATTTTCCTCCTATTTATTTTTCTATAACTTTTAACGTCTTTACATATTCATAGAAATCTTTAAAACTTCCATGTTTATGATGTTTATAATCTTTTCCTTTTTCATCAATTAAATTATCAACAACTAAATAAAAATCCATTCCCATTTCTTCCACAACCATATCATCACTAGTATCATTACCAACCATTAAACACTCACTAATATCTTTACTAGCTCTATTTAAGATTTCTTCGTAATACTTAAGACTTGGTTTTGTATAGTTTGAATTTTCAAAGGTTGTTATAAACTCAAAGTCATGAACCCCATATTTACCCCAACTCATTCTATTATGAGTTGCTTCTTTTGGAAAGAGAGGATTTGTTGCTAGAATAATAGTATAATTCTTTTGTTTTAATAATTCTAAAGCTAAATGAGCATATTTATTATGACTCACTATTCTTCCAATTTCATTAAACTCATTGTGATAGAAATCATTAATATGTTCTTCATAATAGCTTCTTTCATACTTAGATCCTTTTAGGAAACTATCCCAAAAGACATCTTCATTAGTTTTGTCGCCACTATTTTTAAGCATCGCTTCAACTCCAGTTAAAAGCGGATAAACTACTTCTTCTTTACTATGGCCAAGAAGAATGAACTTCTTTGCCAGTCCTTCTAAATACAGTTTAAGAAATTCATCTTGATTAAAGTCCAGCAAAGTTCCATCTAAATCAAATAATATCGTATTAATCATAAACTCCTCAATATATCTAAAATATTATAACAAAATTAACACTATAAGTCAAAATAAAAAATCCTAACTCTTATCTAAGTTAGGATTTTATAAATGTTTAACTAAAACTTCAATTGTAAATTCATGTAAGTGAGGATTTTTAATAAGCCACTCTAAAACAAGAACTCGAGTATCGATATTTGATCCAAATACTAAGTCTACTATTTCCTTACTGAATTTTCTATTCAGCATAATTAGTGTAAGCTCATTATCAATTTCATCAGAAGTTAAATAAACTCTTCTATTAACAGTAAAATGGTCTTTCGGTTCCATTTTTTTCGTAATTTTTAGCGCTTCTTCAGTAGAAATAATTTTAGCCGGACTAAAAAAATCAAATAGAAATTCGTAATCATCTGGGTTTTTTACTTTAACCCATTTTGGATTTTCAAATTTATATTTAACCGTTCTACCAAAACACGCATATAAAGTATTTTCATTATCAAGCGCGTAAGTGTATTCAGCTTTTGGCATTTTTATCTCCTTGACCATATCTTTTTCCCTATCCCTTATTAATTATATCACTATATTTTAACATATGCAAGGGATATAGTAGGATTTAAACACCAAATAAAAGAGGAATTAGTTATTTAACTAATTCCATCCATTTTTTTGAATTCTATATTGACTAATTCATCAGCTTTTTTGAAAAGCTCATGAACTCTTTTTTCTAAAGCTTCTGCTTGTAAATAATATTTATCCGATAGTGCTTTATCATAGTATTCATGCATATTTGTTTTCACATTTAAAATAGCACCTTTAAGCCCTGAATAGACCATATTAATCCCAACACCAAAATCAGATGTTGTTGTTTTATTTGCATACATAAATGTAGGTGCAGCAAGTTCAATTGCATTTGCGGCAATCTTTGCTATTTCAAGAGGAATTTCTGTTGCATAAACAGTTGCTTGATTAATTGCATTTTCTCTTACAAACTTCTCAGAATCACTTTCCTTTGGAAGCCTATACGCGTCCACAATTTTATTATATGCTTGTGTATCTATTTCAATTAATTCAATAACTCTTGCTTTTAATTCTTCTAAGGCTGCAATTCTACTCATATAATCGAGTTTAATATGTTCATCAAGCTCTCTAAACTTCTTTTTTGAAATTGTAAGATGGGCAACCATTCTAATTAAACTAATGCCTAGTGATACTGAAAGTGCAGAAACACTTCCGCCTCCCGGTGTTGCTGTATTTGAATCTACTCTTTGGAGAAACTCATAAATAGTAAGTTCGTGTAATTTCATTCTATACTCCTTATATCTTTATTAATAAACTTTTTTTCCTTTTATATATACTTCCTCAGTATGATTAATTCCAAAATGATAAATCAAGTAATCTAGATTTGGACTATCAAAAATTACAAAGTTAGCCAGTTTTCCTACTTCTAAGCTACCAACTTCAGCCTCTAGACCTATTGCTGAGGCGGCATTGATTGTTGTTGCTGCAATAACTTCTTTTGGAGTAAGCCTAGCTTTAATAGATGCTACTTGCATTGCAAGTTGAATATTTTCCGATGGACTACTTCCAGGATTATAATCTGTTGCAATCGCCATAGCTCCACCACTATCGATAAAGAATCTCGCTTTAAAGAAGTTTGCATTTAAATTAAATGATGTAAGTGGCAACATTACAGCTATAACCTTGCTTTCAATTAATCTTTTCAAGTTTTCTTCACTTGAAGAAAGTAAATGTTCAGCTGAAATACAACCAACTTCACTTGCTAGTTTTGCACCATCTAAATCGTGAATTTCATCAGCGTGAATTTTAATCCCAAGCCCTTTTGCTTTAGAATATTCTAAAATATCCCTAGACTCAAAATAACTAAACACACCTTCCTCACAAAATACATCTACAAACTTTGCAAGATCTTTTTCTTTCACTTCATCGATTACTTCTTTAACTAAGTTAATATAACTATTACGGTCGTCCTTATATTCACTACCTAAAGCATGAGCACCCATATAAGTACTTACTAATCTAACTTCTTGAAGTTTATTTAAATCTCTAACAACTTCCATTTGTTTTACTTCAGTATCTCGATCAAGTCCGTACCCACTTTTTGCTTCCACAACCGTAGTTCCGTAAGATAGCATTACTTTTAGGCTCTTTTTAGCTTTTTTAATTAATTCATCTTTAGTTGCTAGTCTAGTTTTAGTAACAGTATTTAAAATACCCCCACCTTGTTTTAAAATATCTAAATAGTTAACACCTTCAAGTTTTAATTTAAACTCGTGTTCCCTACTTCCAGCATGAACTAAATGCGTATGACAATCTATTAAACCAGGTGTAATAGTTTTACCTATTCCAGATAAAAAAGTAGCACCTTTATATTTTAAATACCCCTCACCACTACCTACTTCAATAATTTTATCATTATTAATAACTAAATAACCATCTTCAATTATTTCTATATTAGCCATATCAGAACCATATTTAGGTAGTCCATTGCTTTTTACAGTTACAAGACTAGATATATTATGTACAATTAACATTTTATTTATCCTTTTTACTTTTAATAAGTTTAATAAGTTTCTCTTTATCAGCAACCTCAGGCATTAAAATCTTCGTTCCTAGGTTTAATTCATTAAACTCTTTAACTGTTGCTATTGCATTTTCATTTCTAGCCCAGCTTCTTCTAGCAACTCCACTCATAACATCCCATGGTAGTGCAGATTTTAAAATCTCATCAACTCTTTTTGAGCCATCTAAAACCATTCCAAAGCCACCATTTATAGCTTTACCAATCCCAACACCACCACCATTATGTAGTGCTACATAAGTCATTCCTCTAGTAGCATTGCCGGCATAGACTAAAGTAGCAAGATCTGCCATAATATTAGATCCATCTTTAATATTTGATGTTTCCCTAAATGGAGAATCCGTTCCACCAGTATCATGATGATCACGGCCTAGCATGATTGGTCCGCATTTACCATCTCTAATAAGTTCATTGAACTTAAGAGCAATATTTAGTCTGCCAAGTGCATCTTGGTATAAAATCCTCGCTTTTGTTCCGACAACTAAAGCATTTTTCTTGG
>CAYOXB010000024.1:0-19356 GCA_964407835.1 uncultured Bacteroidales bacterium | reverse complement strand
GGGGGGGGGGGGGGGGGGGGGGGGGGGGGGGGGGGGGGGGGGGGGGGGGGGGATAGATACTTGGATTAGTTGGAATTTATCAAATGGAAAACTTCATATAACTGATGCATCCAATGCATCTAGGACAATGCTTTATAATATTAAGACTAATAAGTGGGATGATGAACTGCTCAATATTTTAGGAATAAATAAAAAAATCCTGCCAGAAGTTAGAAATACTTCTGAAGTATATGGGTATTTAGAGTTTCCAGAAATAGAAGAAGGAGTAAGTGTTCCTTTAGCGTCTATTGTTGGTGACCAACAAGGATCTTTATTTGGTCAATGTTGTTTTGAAGAAGGTGATTTAAAAAATACTTATGGAACAGGCTGCTTTATGCTTATGAATACTCATAAATCTCTAGTCTATTCCACCTCAGGTCTGCTTTCCACAATCGCTTGGCAAATAGATGGTGTTACAGAATATGCTTTAGAAGGATCAGTCTTAGTTGCTGGGTCAGCAGTTCAGTGGCTTAGGGATGGACTTAGACTTTTTAAGAAGTCTAGTGACTGTGAAAGTTATTCCGCAAGGGATAAAAGCTCTAATGGAGTATATTTTGTTCCTGCTTTTGTAGGCCTTGGTACGCCTTATTGGGATAGTGATGCTAGGGGTGCTATTTTTGGGCTTACTAGATCAACTTCAAAGGAAAACTTAGTTAATGCAACTCTAGAAGCTATTTGTTATCAAAGTAAAGATGTTATGGAAGTAATCCAGCAAGAAAGTAAACTTAAGATTACTTCACTTGCTGTTGATGGTGGGGCTTCGGTTAATAACTTTTTAATGCAGTTTCAAGCTGATATTTTAGATTGTAAGATTATTAGACCAAAACAATTAGAAACAACAGCTCTAGGGGCTGCTTATTTAGCTGGTCTTGCTATTGGTTTTTGGACTAATAGAGAAGAAATAAAGAAATTACAAGAAATAGAAAAAATCTTCTTAAGCAATATGGCTGAAGATGATAGGACTAGACTATATAATGGTTGGAAGATAGCAATTAAAGCAACTAGAGAGTTTAAAATAAACTAAAACAAGAAAACTACATTTTGGTAGTTTTTTTGATTGAAAAAAAAGCTAAAAATTGATATAATAGATAAAGGTGAAAAAAATGGCAATTATTAAATTTTGTGCTCTTGGAGGACTTGGTGAAAACGGAAAGAATTTATATGTCTTTGAAGTTGATAAAAAGATCTTTATTTTTGATGTAGGAACAAAACATCCAAGCTTTGATTTATATGGTATTGATATAGTAACTCCAGATTTGAGTTATTTAATCGATAATAAAGATAGGATTCAAGGAATCTTTCTTTCTCATGGCCACTTAGACCACATTGGAGCTGTTAGTGAAGTTTTAAAACATGTAAATGTTGGGGTATATGGTACTAACTTTACATTATCACTAGTGGAGCTTGAATTAATTGAAGCAGGACTTAATGTAGAGGATTATAAACTATATAGAATTAGAATAGATAAAGACTATAATTTTGGTAATGTCGTAGTTAATTTCTTTTCTTCCAGTCATTCAGTTCCTGAAAGCTGTGGAATTGCTCTTAAGACTAGTGATGGTGCTTTAGTTTATGCACCAGACTTTAATTTTGCTAGTAGTGTAGATCCAAAATATCAAGTATCTTTTGGTAGATTAGTAGATATTGCAAGAGATGGTGTCTTAGCATTATTTTCAGAAAGTCTAGGAGCGGGAAATATCGGCCGTGCTAGCGATGATTATGCAATGCTACATAATCTGAGTGAAGCGGTCCAAACAGCAGACAGGGTCATATTTTCGGTGTTTTCTAACGAATTAAACAGGATTCAAAAGATAATTAATGTCTGTTTAGCTAATAATAAGAAAATAGCAATTATTGGGCTTAAAGCTCAAAAGACTATAAATGTAGCTTTAAAGTATGGATATTTAAAGATTCCAGAAGATAAACTTGTAACACTACGTTATTTATCTGATGAAGTCAAAAATGATGATAAAGATTTAGCTATTATCGTAGCAGGAAATAGACATGAGCCTTATTATACACTGCAAAGAATGGCTAATAAGATAGATAGACTTATTCACATTGGTGAAAACGACCATGTTGTTATTATTTCCTCTCCAATGCCAGGAACTGAGATTTTAGCTCAAAAAGTAATAGGATTACTTCATAGAAAGAAAGCAAAAGTAAGTATTATCGCAAAAGACTTACTTCAAAGCTCTCATGCTGGTAGTGAAGATTTAAAACTTCTTTATAATTTACTTAAACCAAAGTATATTATTCCTGTAATTGGTGAATATCGTCATCAAGTAATGCAAAAGCAAATAGCTTTAGAAGCTAATTATGAAGATAATCAAATTAAAATCTTAGATAATGGTGATTTAATAACTTTTGAAGATGGTAAATTACTAAATAGAGTTGAGAAAGTTAAATCTGGTGACGTTTTAGTTGATGGTAGTTTCATTGGAGACATTAATGAAGTTGTTTTAAAAGACCGTGAAATGTTAAGCCAATCAGGATTAATTATCGTTGCTGCTAGTGTTGATGCTAGAAAAAGATTTATAAATGTAGGACCTAAAGTAATTTATAAAGGCTTTATGGCAGGAGAAGCTGCTGTAGAAGTCGAAGAAAGTATAAAAGAACTTACAATTGAAATTATTGAAGCTCATTTTGGTAGTAAATACTTAGACTGGAACCTTATTAAAAACGATATTAGAGAAAAAGTAGCTAGGTTAGTAACTAAGATGACTAAGAAAAGCCCTATAATTATGGCTTCAATTATAGATGTACAAACAGATGGAGTGAAAGAAAGCAATGAAAAAGCTAAGTAGTAATGAAATAAGAACAATTTGGTTGGACTTTTTTAAAGAAAAAGGCCATAAGGTTATTGAATCTGCTCCACTTGTTCCAATAAAAGATCCAACCCTACTTTGGATTAATGCTGGGGTTGCACCACTTAAGAAGTATTTTGATGGTAGTGAAATACCTGAAAACAGAAGAATGGTGAATGTTCAAAAGTCAATAAGAACTAATGATATTGAAAATGTTGGTAAAACTGCTAGACACCATACTTTCTTTGAAATGTTGGGTAACTTCTCAGTTGGCGATTATTTTCGGGAAGATGCCCTAAACTGGGCAATGGAAATACTTACATCTAGTAAGTATTATGGATTTGATTTGAATAAACTCTACTTTACAATTCATCCAGATGATGATGAATCACTTAAAAAATGGCTTAGTCTTGGTGTAAAAGAAGACCATATCTTTAAACTTTCTGGAAACTTTTGGGAAATAGGTGAAGGTCCTTGTGGACCTAATACTGAAATCTTCTATGATAGAGGTGAAATCTATGATCCTGAAAATAAAGGAACAGATTTAATTAAATATGATTTGGATAATGACCGTTATATCGAGATTTGGAATATTGTATTTAGTCAGTACAATGCTGTAGCAGGAAGAAAAAGAGAAGAATATCAAGAACTCCCAAGTAAAAACATTGATACTGGGATGGGTCTTGAAAGAATGGCTTGTATTTTCCAAGAAACTAAGACAAATTATGAAACTGATTTGTTTATGCCAATTATTAAAGAAATAGAAAAGCAAACTAATATTAAATACAGTGGGCAAATGGCTTTTAAAGTAATTGCAGACCACTTAAGAAGTGTTAGCTTTGCTATTGCTGATGGAGCAGTATTTTCTAATGAAGGTAGAGGCTATGTTTTAAGACGACTTTTACGTAGAGCAATTAGATTTGGTAGAAGTTTAAATATGAATGAAGCTTTTTTATATAATTTAGTTGATATTGTTGCATCTAACATGGAAAAATTCTATCCAGAAGTAAAAGCTAAAAGTTTTGAAATTAAGAAAATGATTAAACTTGAAGAAGAAAAGTTTTTAAAAACACTTTCTTCTGGTGAGAAAAAACTTCTTGATTATATGAAAAACTCTAAAACAAAAGAAATATCAAAAGAAGAAGCATTTCTTTTATATGATACCTTTGGTTTTCCAATTGAATTAACACTCGAAGTAGCGGAAGAAAACAATTTTAAAGTAGATTTAGAAGGTTTTTATAGTGAACTTGCAAAGCAAAAAGAATTATCACGTCAAGCAAGAACACTAGAATATACAATGAATACCCAAAATGATGCGATGTTGAAGTTTAAAGAAGAGTCTAAATTTGTTGGTTATGATGAATTTGAAGTTAAGTCTAAACTTATTGCAATCTTCTCAAAAGGGGAACTTGTAACTAAAGCAAGTGGTGAGGTTTTACTAGTATTTGAAAAAACTCCATTTTATGCTGAAAGTGGTGGACAAGTTGGCGATATTGGAACAATTAGAATTAATAATAATGAATTCAGTGTAGTTGATACAATTAAACTTCCAAATGAACAAAATGCATCAATTGTAGATACTGAAGATATTGTTATCAATCTAGGTTCAGAATTTGAACTTGCAATTGATCAAAACTTTAGAAATCAAGTTATAAAAAACCATACAGTAACTCACCTTTTAAATGAAGCACTTCGCAAGGTTCTAGGTAGTCATGTACATCAACATGGTTCATATGTTGGTAGAGAAGGGCTAAGATTTGACTTTAATAACTATAATCTACCTACTAGTGAAGAAATTCTAGAAGTTGAAAAACTTGTAAATAACGAAATATCTAAAGGAATAAAAGTTAAAGTATCTTATTTACCGATTGAAGAAGCTAAGAAGTTAAATGTTCAAGCTTTATTTGGGGAAAAGTATGGAGATATTGTTAGAGTTGTAAGTACTGATTTTTCGAAGGAATTATGTGGTGGTTGCCATGTAAAGAACACAAAAGATATAGAAAAATTTGCTGTCACGCTTCTTGAAAGCAAGGGGTCTGGAATATTTAGAATTGAAGCTTCCACAAGCCAAAACATAATTCCAGCACTAGAGGTTATTTTAGAAAATATAAATAATGAAATAAATGATCTACTTAATAAACAAGCAAGTATTATAAATGAAGCTAAAAGTTTAGATATTAATTTAACTGTTAGTGAATTTAGATTATCTGAAATTGTTCCAAGTTATCAATCTGTAATAAACAGAAGAAATGAAGTAAGTAAATTACGTGAAGATGTAAAAGAATTAGATAAATTATTTTATAAACTAAAAAGAGATAAACAAACAATTGACCTAGATAGCTTTCTAGAGTATAATTTAGAAACCAATAGTTTTAATCTTTTAATTACGACAACAACTAACTTAGAAGTTAATGTAGTTAAAGATTTAGTAGATAGACTTAGTGATAAGCTAGACAATTCCTTAGTTTTTATTGCAAATGAATCAGAAAATAATATTGTTTTTGTTTGTAAGAACAAAATAGAAAAACTAAATGCTGGTAAATTAGTTAAAGAAGCTGCAATCATTACCGGTGGTAATGGGGGAGGCAGAAGTGACTTTGCGCAAGCAGGTGGAAAAGATAAAGCTAAACTAGCTGATGCAATCAATAAAGTGAAGAAAATTGTTGAGGAAAGTTTATGAAAATCCTAGGTTTAGATTTAGGTTCTAAAACTCTTGGTATGGCAGTTAGTGATATCCTAGGGATTCTAGCAAGTCCAATAGG
The DNA here is from genome assembly GCA_964407835.1 of uncultured Bacteroidales bacterium. Classification (GTDB taxonomy): domain Bacteria; phylum Bacillota_I; class Bacilli_A; order ML615J-28; family CAG-698; genus DUVT01. The sequence goes on along the minus strand of CAYOXB010000024.1, from coordinate 13,748 downwards.
TACATTTAGATTTGAAGAATACGACCTAGATGCTGCACTTATTGAGGTAGAAAACAAAGTAAAAGAATTAAATATTAGCCAGATTGTTCTAGGACTTCCAAAACATATGAGTGGAGACTTAGGGGATCAAGCTAAATATTCTTTAAAATTTAAAGAAATGATTGAAGAAAAACTTAAATTGAAAGTTAATTTAGTTGATGAAAGATTTACTTCAAAAATTGCAACAAGTGTTATGGTTAAAGCTGACATGAGTCGTAAAAAACAAAAGAAAAATGTTGATAAGCTAGCTGCAACAATAATATTACAAAATTATTTGGACCAAGTAAGAAAATAGAAAGGAAATATATTTATGGAAAAAGAAAACCAATTAATTTTTATTGACGAAGAAGGAAATGAAGTTTTATGTGAGATTTTATTTACTTTTGAATCAAAAGAATTTAATAAAAACTATGTACTTTTTTACCCTATCGCAAGTGAAGATTCAGAAGATATTGAAATAATGGCAGCGTCATATGTTCCTGATAAAGATGGAAATGGTGAACTTCAAGCAATTGAAACTGATGAAGAATGGGATTTGATTGAAGATGTTTTAGCTCAATTTGATGAAGAACATGACCACGACTGTGATTGTCAAGGCGAAGGTTGTGAAGATCACGATCACGATTGTGAAGAACATGAACACAAACACGCTCACGATCACAAATGTGGATGTAAAGAACATAAGAAATAAAAATGCAGCAGTTTCATACTGCTGTTTTTTTTATTTTCTTGGTTTAAAAATCATTTTAAGATATAATAAATAGAAGGAAACTGTTTTGAAAGGAGATTTTAATGTATTTACTAGAGTGTAATAAATTAGACAAAAAATATGGTTCTTTTCAGGCATTAGATGGTATTGATTTAAAAATTGGACCTGGCAAAATTATTGGCCTACTTGGGCCAAACGGAAGCGGAAAAACAACATTAATAAAAATTGTTAATGGACTACTTCAACCATCAAGTGGAGAAGTACTAATTAAAGGTGAAAAGCCTGGGGTAAATTCAAAGAAAATTATTTCTTATTTACCAGATAGACAGTATTTTAACAATAAGTTAAAAGTTTCTCAAACATTAGACTTATTTAAAGATTTTTATGAAGATTTTAATTATGAAAAAGCAGAAAATCTTATTAAATCGTTTAATATTTCGCTATCAAAAAAATTATCTGAATTATCAAAAGGAATGTATGAGAAAGTTCAACTTGCTTTAGTTGTAAGTAGAGATGCTGAGCTATATATATTTGATGAACCTATTGCTGGAGTTGACCCTGCATCTAGAGATGTTATTTTAGAAACAATTTTTAAAAATTTCAAAGAAGGTTCTTCAGTTATTATATCTTCGCATTTGATTGCTGATATAGAGGATGTCTTGGATGAAGTTTATTTTCTTAAAGAAGGTACTATTTTACTTCATGGCGAGGCTAAAGAACTTAAAGAAAAACATGATAAATCCATTGATGGAATATTTAGGGAGGTATTTAGATGATTAGAAAACTTCTTAAACATGAATTAATTGATTTATTTAAAAAAACTATTTTAATTTTTGCAATTGCAACTGGAGCGATTGTTATGCTTTTGGTTGCTAAAGAACTTGAAAAAATACATGTTATTTTTAATTTGTTAACTGGACTTGCTAATATTACTGTTTATTTATCAATAGCAGCAATTATTTTTAATAGCGTCTTTTATCCTGTTAGAAGATTCCATCAATCAATCCATAAAAATGAAGGATATTTAACGCATACTCTACCTGTTACAACAGGCCAAATATTGATTTCAAAATTTATTACTGCATTAATCTTACTTGTTGTAAGTATTTTAAGTGTATTATTAATTTTATTTGCTATGGGTAATATCAATTTTTCAATAATAAAACTCTACTTAGAAGGAGTTAATCCTAATTTGGTTGTAAGTATTTTAATGATGTCATATACAGTATTAACCTATTACTGTTTTGTAGTTTTATTGTTTATTACTGCTTTAACTATCGGTCATAGTTCTACAACTAAAAAAGTATTGATTAGTGTTCTTTCAGGTCTTGGTATTTATTTACTTCAACAAATGCTTGGAGTAATTGCTTTAGTGTTTATCTTTGTTTTTGGACAATCTATTTTAGAAAATATAGCTGCAGGAATAATTGATGCAGGTTTGATATTATTGATACCTACAACTGCTTATTTGCTACTTGTAGTAATGGAAGTTATTATTGTCTATACATTACTTAAAAAGAAACTTAATCTAGAATAAAAAAGCTGATGCATAATGCATCAGTTTTTATTTTACTCTTGAATTATAAGTAGCATAGCTAAATCATCGTATATTTGACCAATTTCTTCATCTGACTCGTAGAGTGATTTGTGGTGAGTTGGTTGTTTGATTGGAATTTGAGCTATTAGCTCAGAATCAAGCTCCATTGCAACTTTAACACCACCACCAGAACCAAAGATTAGTTCTTTTTGGCCATTAATTGGATTTGTATAGTATGACATGTTTTCTATAACACCTAAAATATTGTGTTTTAGTTGTTGAGCAGCAACACCTGCTTTAGTTGCAACATGGCTTGCGGAAAGATGAGGAGTTGTTACAATAATAACTTCAGCATCAGGAACAATTGTTCTTAAGTCAAGAGCAATATCACCTGTTCCTGGAGGTGAGTCGATAATCATATAATCTATATCTTTACTCCAATTAACTTCATAGAAGAAGTTATTCATCATTGAATGAAGCATTGCTCCACGCCATATTACAGGTTTACCAGGTTCTGCAAAAAACTCAGTTGACATAATTTCAATTCCAAAAGCATTAAAAGGTATTATTTTGCCATCTTTATTGCCAGTTGGATAACGATGTTCCATTTCTAGTATTTGAGGAACACTTGATCCATATATATCAGCATCAATTAAACCAACTTTACGTCCCTTTCTTACAAGAGCATAGGCGAGATTGGCTGCAACACTTGATTTACCTACTCCACCCTTACCAGAAGAGATAATTATGAATCTAACATTTCTGTTAGCGATACTTTCAATTTTTCTTTTTTCTTCAAATTGGATTTTTACACCAGCAAATCCAAATTCAAGTTTACATATTTTAGCAATCTCGCGGCGTAAGATTCTTTCTTCTTCACCACCTGCTTTTGCTATTGCAATAATTAAAATTACTTGACTTTTGTCTGGTTCAATCCCAATATGCTTAATTGCTGCAGTTTCACCTAAGGTTTTATTAGTAGCTGGGTCAATTAAGGTATCTAGTTTAGCTTTAATTTCTTTTGTTGTCATATTATCCTCCGATTATTGGTATTTTAAATTCTTCTAGATTAAGAGAATTTTTATTTGTAAGTAAACAATATAGTTTTGTTGCTTTTAGTTCTGTTTGAACAAGTTTATTATTTTCTAAGTTTTTAAATGATGTTATTATTTTTTCTTTTGTAGATTTGGGTAGTTTATTTATATAAGCTAGACCATTTTTATTTGCACCAAGCATCCTTAAGTAATAAGTACTTTTATTTTCATATATTTTATTTGTTTTCATAACTAAATGAAGAAGTAGTCTTTTAATTTTGTTATGGGTATATCTCTTAGTTTGAATATTATTAACTAATTGTTCGTAGGTAGTGCTAGTTGCAAGAAAGTTTTTAATTCTATTTTCGATTCCTTCATTCATTCCCAAGATATTTAAGATTTCTTTTTCAGATAAGCTCATAAACTGATATTTAATAAGTTTAAATAAGTTATCTTCAATATCTTTTGGTTTGGCTAAAGAAAATTTAGTTTTAAAGTTAGGAATATATTTAGTAATACATTCATCTTGATTAATTAAGTTCCTTAAAGAAGTTGCACTAGCAATATAAGAAGTTGCTTCTTTATCATAATAATTGTTTTCAATTCTTTTTATAGGATGAATATTTATCCTTTTGTTGAGTTTTTCAATACTTCTTAAATACTGTATAGCTAGAGTATTATTAGGTAGTGTAAAGTTTTCGATTATCTCTAAATCTTTAGTAAGTTCACTAATAGCTTTTAAGGCACTATTAGAATATGAGAATCCTTTTTCTAGATATTCTTTGATTTGGGCATTAAAACTATCGCTATCAATTAGTTTTTGCATTGTCTTTAGTTTATCTAAGTTGTTTAGTTCCACACCAAAGGCTAAATCAGTTATTTTGAATTTATTTAAAATGCTTAAGGCATTTAAACTGAATAAATCAGCTGAATGAATAGCACTTATAAATGGCAGTTCTAAAACTAAATCAATATTGTTTTCTAAAAGAAGTCTAGTTTTTGAAAATTTATCAAGAACAGATACTTCACCACGCATAGTAAAGTTTCCAGAAGTTACTACAATCACTATATCTGGTTTTACTTTTTTTATTGCTTCTTTTATAAAATAATCATGACCATTATGGTAGGGATTTAACTCCAAGATTAATCCTAATACTTTTTTCATAATTTCACCTTTACTATTATAACATAATAACATAAATGAATGAAAATAAACACACAAGATAATATTATATATATATTTTTAAGTTTGATTATGTTATAATTAAATATATTAATTTAGAAATATTAAAGAAATTAAGTAGAAATAGGTGATTTAATGATTGAGAAGATACTTAATGATTTGAAAATTAGATTATTAGAAATTGTAAGTGAACTTGGAGTAGATGAAGAAGTTGAAGTTTTTTTTGAAGTTCCAAAGGAAGAAAAGTTTGGAGACTATTCTACAAACATTGCAATGAGACTTGCTAGAAGTTTAAAGAAAAGTCCATTTTTAATAGCTGAAGAGTTTATTAAAAGACTTGATTTAAAAAAGTATCACTTTACTAAGGCAGAAGTAGCTGGTGGAGGGTTTATTAATTTCTTTTTAGATAGAGAGTTTCTTGCAAATATTGTTTTTACAATTCTAAAAGAAAAAGAAAACTATGGGAATTTAAATATTGGAAATAATAAAAATGTAAATATAGAATTTGTTTCCGCAAATCCAACCGGTTTCTTACATGTAGGTCATGCAAGGGGAGCTGCTTATGGGGATTCTTTAGCTAGAATCTTTAAAAAAACTGGTTTTAGAGTGACAAAAGAACACTATGTTAATGATGCGGGTAACCAAATAAATAATTTAGTTGAATCTATATATGCTAGATATCAAGAACTACTTGGGTTAGGCATTAAACTTGGCGAGGACCACTATCACGGCAAGGAAATAATAGAAATTGCTAAATTAATTTATAAAGATAAGAAAGATTACTTTTTAAATAATCCGTATAAAGAGTATTTTCGTAAATTCGGAGTTGACTATCTTCTTCAAGGCTTAAAAGATGATTTAAAGATGTTTAATGTGGAATTTGATATTTGGTTTTCTGAACAGTCTTTATATGATCATGGAGAAGTTGAAAAAACGTTACAGTTTTTAAAAGATAATAACTATGTGTATGAGTTTGAAGGAGCTATTTGGCTAAAGACAACCGAGTATGGTGATGAAAAAGACCGGGTTTTAGTGAAAACGGATGGTAATTATACCTATTTACTACCGGATATTAGTTATCATAAAAATAAATTAGATCGAGGTCATGACTATTTAATCGATGTTTTAGGAGCTGATCATCATGGTTATATTAATAGACTAAAAGCAGCAATTGCTTTTGTTGGAGGGGATCCTGATTTAGTTGACGTTGAAATCTTACAAATGGTAAGAGTTATAAAAGACGGTGAAGAAATCAAGATGAGTAAAAGAAGCGGTAAAGCGATAACTCTAAGAGATTTAATCGATGAAGTTGGTAGTGATGCTCTAAGGTTTATGTACATTTCTAAAGCATTAAGCACACAAATGGATTTAGATTTAGATTTAGCAGTTAAAAATACTAATGAAAATCCAGTTTACTATGTTCAATATGCCTATGCAAGAATTGCATCTTTATTTAGAGTTTTAGAAGAGTCTAATGTAAAATTTGAAGAAGTTAAAGAATTTAAAAAACTTAATTTAGATAAAGCAAATAAGTTAATATTTACTTTAACTCAATATGCAAATTATATCGAAGAAGCAGCTGTAAAGCGTCTTCCTCATAAAATAACTCAATATTTACTTGACCTTGCAAGAGAATTACATTCATACTATAATGATGAAAAAATAATAACTGATAATAAAGAAGAAACAAATGAAAGACTTACTTTATTAAAAGCTGTTCAAATTGTTTTAAAAGATGGCCTAAACTTAATAGGCGTTAATGTAAAAGAAAAGATGTAGGAGGTACATTTATGAAAAAAATATTTAAAAAATACTTATTTGTATTTGAATTTTTAGCTGTAGCGTTATTAATAGTTGCAGGGGTATTTCTACTAGTTGACACATCAATATTTTTATATATTACTGGTGCTGCTTTATTAGTATTTGGTTTGTTTAGAGTAATTCCTTTAATTAAAACAACAAAAGATGGTTTAATGAAAGGACTTAATATTTTAGAAATATTAGTTAACTTGGCTGCTGGTGTTTTACTTATTTTGGAAGGTGCAAAAGATGCTCCAAATGAAAACTTACTTAGATACTTTATTGGCGCAGCTCTATACTTAAGAGGGTTCTTGTATTTCTTTGGAACAACAATTCGCAAAGAATCTACAGACTATACAAAGTTTTTTGCCCATGTAGCTATCTTTACAATTGGAACCGGTATTTTATTTGCAGATTTATTAAATGCGAAAGTAATGGCTTGGTTAATTGCTGGTATTAGTTTCTTAGTTGCTGCTGTTTTAGGCTTTAGTGGATTTGGACATTATAAACGCTATCGTTATGAACAACTTGCAAAAGATGAAACTAGTAAAGCTATTGAAAAACAAAAAGAAGCTCCTGCTGTTAAGGAAGATCCAGTAGAAGCTCCTGCTGTAGAAAAAGAACCTTATGTAGAACCTGTTGAAGATAAACATGAAATAAGAATTGAAGCTTAAGGAGGAAGAAGAGTGAAATTAACAGAAGATTTAAAGTTTTTAAAAGAATTATCTGAACTTAATGGTATTGGTGGGTATGAAAAAGAAGTAAGAAAATATATGGAAAAACACTTTCTTGAAGTAGTAACTAAAGATGACATCTTGGTTGACGGCTTAGGTTCAATTGCAGCTAAACTTGAAGGCAGAAAAGACGGCCCTAAAGTTATGATAGCAGGGCATATGGATGAGATTGGAATGATCGTAACTAAAATTACAGAAGAAGGTTATTTAAAGTTTCAAACAATTGGCGGTTGGTGGAGTCAAGTTATGCTTGCTCAACAATATGACCTAACTACAAGCAAGGGTAAGGTATACCGCGGTGTAATTGGCTCAACGCCTCCACATCTGCTTAGTCCTGAAGATTTAAAAAGCCCAGCGAAAATTGATGATATGTTTTTAGATTTAGGCGTAAAGAACAAAGAAGAAGTTGAAAAACTAGGGGTTAAAGTTGGTGATATGATTACTCCAGCGATTGATTTTAAGGTTCTTGCTAATGAAAATTATTTACTAGGTAAAGCTTGGGATAATAGAATTGGTTGTGCAATTGCTATTGAAGTTTTAAAACGCTTAAAAGCTGAAAAACACCCTAATATTGTCTATGGTGTTGGAACAGTTCAAGAAGAAGTTGGCTTAAGAGGAGCGAAAACATCTGGACAAATGATTAATCCTGATATTTGTATCGCTGTTGATGTCGGTATTGCTAAAGACACCCCTGGTACAGATATGTCAGTTAAAATGGGCGATGGTCCTGTTGTTTTAGTTTATGATGGAGCTTTGATTGGTCATGTTGCTTTAAGAGAAGCTTTTCTTGAAGTAGCAAAAGAACATAATATACCTTTCCAACTTGATTATCTAAAACGAGGAGGCACAGATGCTGGTGCTGTTCATACAGTTCACAGTGGTGTACCTTCAATGAGTTTTTGTATCGCAACTAGATATATACATTCCCATACATCAATTCTTCACAAAGATGATTATGAAAATGCAGTTAAATTGATTGTGGAATTCATTAAGAAGTTAGACTGGAATTTAGTTAATAAAATCACGTTTGAATAATTTTTTAGGGCTGCAATGCAGCCCTAAAGTTATGATTTAATTTGCGTCTATAGCTCAACTGGATAGAGTACCTGGCTTCGAACCAGGGGGTTATGGGTTCAAGTCCTATTAGACGCGCCAATGTAAATAAGTCGAAATTTTGTATCTAATTACAAAGTGTCTTTTTATTTTGTATAGGATACTGGCTGATATATTTAATTTTTATAGTGCATTAAAAAAGTCGACAAAGTCGACTGAATTATTGTAATTGTCGATAATGTGCAGTATAATATAATAAAGAAGGTGATTATATGAATTACACTAAAACATTACGAGAATTTTGCTTGCAAAATAAAGGAAAGATATTTGATGTTCAATATGAACTAGAGACAAGATTTTCACTAGTTCCTTATAAAACATTACTTAAGATATTAAATAGATTAGAAGCTGAAGAAGTAGTAACTAAGATTTCTAAAGGAGTGTACTTAGTTAATGGAAGAGATGTAGATAAAGATGGTGCAATTATGGAATATTATGTTGAACATTTTAGAGGAATGTTAGGTGGCACTGCAATGTATAATTATTATGATATAAGCGATGATTATGCAGAAGTAGTTGAGATTTATACAAATAGAATCACATCCAACCATAAAACTATTGGAAAATATCTTTTAACAAAATTCAACATTCGTTTTTATGATGAAGTTAAAGGTCTAATTACTACCTTAGAATTAATTCAAAAAGTTAATTCTATAAAAGAGATAGATTATATTAGATATAATGAGGAAAGAGAATTTGGATTAAGTTGTTATTCTGATACTATATTTAAAGAAATAGTTTTAAATCATAGATACAAATATGCAACAATAGCAACTTTAGATATTTTATTAAATAAATACGATATTAAAAATAATGCACTAAAGATATATAAAGAGATTGATCAAAATGTTCTTTAGAAATAATGAAACTGATTTTAGTAAATGGTGTAGACATTATGTACGAAGAGCAAAAGCAATTATTAGATATCATGATAATATTAACGATGTTAACTTTCTTATTAGAAATAAAGATCAATATAATGAAGCCAAAGAAATAATAAAACAATATGAAGTATTAAAGTTTTCATTAACAGCAGAACAAAATGAACTATTAGAAAAATGTTTAATTAAAAATGAATATATCGATTATAATTACAAAAACTTCAACAATTATGATGAAATAATAAATAATTGGTCAAAAATATGTTTCCCAAAATTTAATCCAAAAATTAAATCTATTGATAAGAAGAAAATTGGAATTGTAATAAAGGATCAAAGATTGTTTCATTGTTACACACTTAAATTTGTTGCAGATATATTAAAAATAAGTGAAGCAACACTTAAAAGATATGAAGAAGGAACTAGACTAGTAAGACTTGATGTATTACATGGGTTAGCTCAAATATACGATATAGGAGTTGATGAGATAATTGATAATTCATTGAACAAAAAGAGATTCTAATTCGAGAAATAATTTAACTCTGACAATATCCAATTTATAATAATAATCAAGTTTATAAAAATAATCAATAAACGCTTGCATTTACTATATTTGTTTGATAAAATATGTGTATAAAGATAAATCTTGTTTCTAATAAGTTTTAGTTATTACTAAAGTTTTGAAATACTAGAATCTTATAACTTTGACTCTCTTAGAAATAAGGGGGTTTTTTGTGCTAATTCAAGCATATATTAAAGTAGAAGAAGTTTTGTTGAATAAATAGGGCTGATAATTGTTATATTAACTATAGATGTAGATTTTTACCAATAAAATCAAGTGGTTGTTCGTATTATAAGTGTAGAGATAGGATTGTTTATATAATTCGACAAAAACACTAAAGTAAATTATCTTATTATACGTAAGGGGTTGTAAAGATGTGAAGATATCTTTTGTTAATGGTGATTATTTTAGAGAAATTAGAATTGGTGCATGAAAATGCATCAGGAAGTAGTTTTAATAGAAATGAGGTGAGTGAAAAATGAAAAGATTAATTACGCTGCTGGCTCTTATACTATTTGGGATCAATTTTGTTGGATGTAATAGTGGAAAAGGGGTGAATGAGGAATATGAATATGGTGTAAGGAATATTGATTCGCAAGTTGTTAATTCATTTATAGAAAATAATAAGATTGTCTCAATTTCCCTTCACGAAAATTTAGTAAGCAGTAAAATAATAGAAATAAGAGATAAAGATGGAATATTTGATGTTTTGAATACTTTAGATATACAAAATTTGCAGTTTTCTTATGAGTATAATGGTGACAAACCCTTTATAGAACTCGTGGATAAGTGTATAGAAATTGGAATTATTAGTGAGAACTTAGAGTGTTGCCAATCGTATTTTGTTTCTTCAGATGGAGTAATCTACCGTAAAACTAATAATGTTATTAGTTATGCAAGTAATGTTGCGAGTTATAAAAAATTAATGAATTATTTTTCATAGAAATGAGATGAAATAAATGAAAAGAATTATATTAGTAACAAGTCTATTTTTATCAATAGGTATTATTTTGTTACACAATTGTATAAGTGTTAATGCTCTATCTTTTGAAAACACTGAAAATTTTAAATTGGATGATTTTGAATTTATTCCTGTAAGTGAAAGTGGAAATTACCTTAAATCAACCAACAATATTGATGGCTATTTGATTATGTGGAATACATATATACCGGTAAGATTTGCTAATGCATATACTCCAAATAATACACCTGTTAGTGTTTATGAAATATTAGGAGACATTGATTCTAATATGATTGATCAGGGGAATGAATATTTTGATAATCAGTACCCTAATGCGAACAGAAAAAGTTCTGCAACGGCATACTATAATTGTCACTCATATGCTTGGTATATGAATAGTAATACAAATACTTATTGGATGAATTATCCAACAAATTATTACATAATTGAAGATCATAGTTATGTGGAAGTAATTAATCCACAAGTGGGGGATATAATTTGCTATTTTGATGATAATGAAACTCCATATAATATGGATGATGATGAAAATTTGCACTCTGGAATAGTTTATGAATTATTATCTGGAACATCAAATGATATATGTGGTAATGCAAACTTGGTAATGGTAGAATCAAAATGGGGTCCAGCCGGATTATATGAACACAGGGGAGATGAATGTCCATATACTTCTTATACTAATGGAGAAGCTGATTATGTAAAATATTACCGACCAAATACTAATAACAAATATGCTCTAAGCAATTATAGCAGCGTTATTAATACAAGTAAATCAATAAATGGTACAAGTGAAAATATTATTGATAAATATGCAATGTATGAATTGAATGTTACTTATAACAAAAATTATGAAATATTTGTTACTTCTACAAATAAATTGGATGTAAGATTGTATGATAAACAAATGCAATTATTAGAGATTGATGATTTGAACATTGATAATAATATTGACCATGTAATTAAAAACTTATCAATTGGGACTTATTATCTTAGAGTTGCGTATGAGGACACTAGTAAATCTGGTACTATAAATACAAAAATAACTTCAAGAAACACACAATATTTACTATATAATCAAGAAAATGATATTTTAATTAATTATTATAACAATATTAACTCCTACTATTACATTAATAGTAGAGGTCCAGGGTCTTACAAAATCAATCTAACAGCTACTAAAGCAGATGGGACATCTGTTATATATCCTAGCTCAGCAATTATTGTAAATGACCATATGGATATGGATCGAGAATATAAGTATGATGTTTTGGGATATTCTGAACTAGCTGAAAATGATAGTGGGCTAAATAGTTTTTACATGTATTTACCTAGAAATGGTTATTTCTATATTCATATCGATATGCCAGATGCAGATTATTCTAGTATGACATTAAGTATTACACCCGCTGATTATGTAACTATAGATATGCTGGATAGAATGGATTCTGAATTTAGTGAGGAAATATTTGATAATGCAGAAATAGGTGATTATGCAAAAGCAATAACAATCAACCAAACAGGAAATTTTACTATTAATTTTAGTACTATTGATAATATAAATGAAGATATTACACTAATATTATTTAAACAAGAATATAATAGTACAACAGGAAGTTATGAAAAGATAGATATATATGCCAAGTATATGAATAATAGTAATAAAACAAGAAGCGTTACTCGTACACTAGATTCTGGTATATATTATATTGGCTATTTTAATAACTTAAGTGGAGCTAATATCAATGCAACATTAACAAGAATATTACAGAATAACTCTAATAGGACAACAGCAATGGTTGCTGATCCTGGTTTAGGATTTAATTATGGTAGTGAAGTTAGATTTAATAATGGACAGTTTGGAAATCATTCTATTACAGAGGGATTCACAAGATATCTATATTTCATTCCAGAAACTGGAACACTTCCATCAAATATAAGACAGGATTATGATTGGTATTCTAGTAACCCAGACATTGCTACTGTAAGTCAGTTTGGAACAGTTTTTGCTAAAGAAGTTAGCTCTAATACAACTGTTACAATATATGCAGTTTATAGAGCAGACGCTTCAATCATATATTCAAGAACCTTTAATATATTGAGGGATACATCTAGTGAGTTAATAGAAATTGAGTTTGATTTGACATATTCATATTTCGTGGAAAATGGATCTTTCCAAATTGAATTAAATGAAACAAATTGTCCGTATCCTTGGATACAATATTATACATGGACTGTATTTGTACCTGATCAAGAAAATGATATAATGGTAAGTATTGGACAATGGGGTCATATCACAGCAACTGGTCCAGGGTATGCAGAGTTAACTGGACATTATACTATTAATCCAAGAGTGTATATAAAAATTAATTTAACAATTACAGAATAAATATTCAAAGAGCTATATCAGTTAAATCGGATGATTAGTTCTTTTTGGCTCTATAAAATAGTTTTGTGTCGAAGTAGAAAAACATAAAAACTTTTGGGTTCAGTAATAACTAAAACTCCAAAATACTACATTGAACCCTCTTTTATAGACATTGTGTTTATTAAGTAATAGTTTAATTTAGAGTTCTTCAGTTAATGAATAAGTTGTTATTAAATTATTTTATATGATGGTGTACGCAAGTCATTTTGGTGTACGCAAAGATTTTCTCTAGGTGTACGCAAGTCATTTTAGGTGTATGCAAAAATTACTACCAAAAATGGTAGGTGTACGCAAAACATCGATAAAAGTACTAGGTGTACGCAAAATATTAAAAATTATTGAGGTGTACGCATTGTATTAAAATTGGTGTACTCTTTCATATTAGCATTACGGGTATGATACAATGTTTTCATACCTTTTTTGTTGCGAAAATAGGGAAAAATCTCCTATTTGCATGAAATATTAGGGCATAGTGAGTGATAATTAGAGTACTTTCACTAGGCTTTTTTTTATTTATGTATCAACAAAAACACAAAAGGGGTAACAAAAACACGAAAGCATAATAAAAACACGAAAGGTTCAACGAAAACGCAAAAGAAAGATATAAGTATGGATAAATGACATATGTTCGAAATTAATTTCTTATATAATCTATAAATTTACATTATTTTATGATATAATAAATTGAATGATTAATAGTATGTAAATGTTAAAATGAATATGTACAATTTTGGCGGTTTGAAAATGTACAAAAT
>CAYOXB010000023.1:0-20135 GCA_964407835.1 uncultured Bacteroidales bacterium | reverse complement strand
CACCAGCCTTTCACGCTGGCATTCACGGGTTCGAATCCCGTACGGGTCACCAAGTTAACAATAAAGCTTATCTTAATTAGATAAGCTTTTTTTGTAGTTGAGGATCTTTTAATAGAAAAATGTAGTTTTATAATTAAATAATTTACTCATGACAAAAGCGAAATAAGGTCATACATAATAAAAGATATTAAGTTTATGAATTAACCTAAAATTTCAAAAAATGAGTCAAAGCCTACTTAAAATTGAGTTAATTCGCTGGACATCTATAAATCAGCAAGATAATATTAAACCCATCAAATTGATGGATTTATTTTTCTATTTTTTCTTAACCAAAATAATCTTTTAATTTATATCAAAATATGTTATAATTATAATGAAATGATTGAGTTTTCATATATTTTACGTTTGAATTATGGATGAAATCATTAAAATTATTTCAAATAAAAATTAAAAGGAGGTATAAGGTTTACAATAAAATGTAAACTGATGAATGAATGAAAAAACTTACTAAAATTTTAAGTTTATTTGTTATGTTTGCTTTGGCCCTTGTAGTGGTAGCTTGTGATAGTGGTGAAGTTTCACTTTCAAAAGCTAGCTTATCACTAGAAGTTGGCGAGACTGAACAGCTTGAGTATACTGTTTCTGATGATGGTCTTCAACTTGTTTGGGAATCATCTGATGATAGTGTTGTAGAAGTTAGTCAAGCAGGTTTAGTTAAAGCGTTAAAAGAAGGAGAAGCTATAGTTACTGTAACTATTAAAAACAGTAATATATCATCTTCTATTGAGATTACTGTAACCCCTAAATCTGAACCACCAGTTGTTAATCCTACAAGCGTTGTAATTATTGCTGAGGTTACTGATGGTAAGGTTGGAGATTCTTGGACATTTGTTGCTAAGGTTTCACCTTTAGCTGCTAAACAAACTGTTACATGGGAAACAAGTAATCCAGGTGTTGCTACGGTTTCTGAAACTGGAGTTGTTGACTTGGTAGGGATTGGTAGTGCTTTTATTACTGCTAAATCCACTGAAAATGTTCTGCTAGTTGCTGAAGTTGAAATTACTGTAACTAACCCTGACCCACTTAGCATAACTGTTAAATCTGCAGAAAATGTAACTGAAATTGAAGTAGATCAAAATCTTCAATTTAGTGCATCTGTTTCACCAGATTTAGCTTTAAAACAAGTTGTATGGAGTGTTGATGATGAAAGTAAAGCATCAATAAACCAAGACGGATTATTAACTGCCCTTGAAGGTGGAAATGTTAAAGTTCTTGCAACTTCGGTAGTACTTGATACTGTTGTTGGAGAGTTTGACTTAGTAATTATAAGACCACTTCCAAAAGCTCTTAATGTTAATATAGTAGAAAGTCTTATATCAGTTGATACTGAGATTCAATTAATTGTAATTATTACACCTGCAAATGCTGTTCAAGATGTTATTTTTACATCTAGTAATGAAGCAGTTGTTACGGTTGATTCTACAGGTAAATTACTTGCAGTAGGTAGCGGTGAAGCTAAAGTTACAATTAAGTCTGTTGGCGATGAAAGCCTAACAAAAGAATTAGACTTTAAAGTATTTGATTTTGGAACAGCGGATAAAAAAGAAATAATTTTAGATCCTACTGTTACTGGAGATAGATTTGATGAAGTATTAGTAGATGGTGTAAAATACTATCTAGAATTTAATATATTTGCTGATGAAGTTAAAGCATTTGAAGCTTTAGAAGAAGGAAGCAAGTTAGTTGTTAAAGAAGGAACATATTCTAAAAAAGTTTATGTTTTAGTAGATGATGTTACTATTGTAGGACCAAATGAAGGTATTAAACCTAAAAATGATTTAAGCAATAGACTGGATGAAGCGGTATTCACTAATGAAATTAATATTAGTGGAAGAAGCAAAGTTACATTTGATGGAATTAAGATTAATGGTGCTGCTAGAATATACTCTGATAAGCCAATTAAAGATTTAACATTCCAATACTTTGTAGCTCACGATATTGAACAACCATCTGATTCAGGTGTTGTTGTACTTCATCTTGATACTGGAAGTCAAGTTAATGAAAACATTCTTGTAAAGGATAGTTACTTTACAGAATATGATGCTAAGACTTCAAGAGGATTTAGAATTTATAATCCTAAGAATTTAACTGTTCAAGATAGTTATTTTTACGGATTCATTAATGCTTTAAGACTTACTGGTGAAGGCTATGGTCTTGCAGACATAGGAACTGGAGTTACTGGTGAATTAATCGTTACTGGTAATGAAATTTTAAATAGTAATCAATATCCAATATGGATTGGTGCTTACGGTACATCATTAATGGAAATAAGCGATAATGTAATTGCTGTTAACTTAGTTGATAGCCCATGGGAAACATATGGATTTATGATTATAGATGGCTTTAGAGCTGCACCGTCAGGAAAATCTATAATTAATGTTCAAAATAATATATTCCCTCAAAGAACGGAATATCATGAAGTTAGAATTAACTCTAGAAATGCAACTGCAGAACAACTAGAAATTAATGTTAACTATAATGTATTTTATGATACTCCTGCAATCTATAGTGAAATTCAAAGAGCACACATTGTAAATGCTTCAGCTGCAACTAATCCAGTTATAATTGATGGAACGAATAACTATTTCTTATATACTAGTGAAGTAAAGGCAGAGTACTTTGTTAATGCAACATATACTCCATATTTTACTGAATTACCACCAGCAGTTGCTGAGGAAGTTAGTATAAAAGGTGGAAAAGAAGAAGCAGTAGTTGATGAAGTTTTAAACTTAAGCGCAAATGTTCTTCCACTTGGCTCTAGCCAAGATGTTACTTGGTCTTCAAATGATGAAAATATAGCTACAGTATCTGCAGATGGTGTAGTAACATTCCTAGATATTGGAACTGTAACAATAACTGTTGTTGTTGATGAAGTGCCGACAGTAAAAGCTGAATTAGTTATTACTGTAGGATATTCACCAAATATGCTATTAGATAAATCTCTTGATAAAGCAGATGGTGAAAAATTTGTAGTAAATGATATGACATTCTATTATGGTGTTACAGCATTTAAAACTCAAGCTGCTGCATTTGCTGCTTTAAATGACGGTTCTGTTCTTCATGTTGTATCAGGTACATATGATGAAGCAGTTGTTTTAACTGCAAAAAACATATCTATTTTGGGACCTAATGCTGGGGTTGTTGCAAATAAAGATTTAACAGGACGTAGTGATGAGGCTGTTTTCTCAAAACAATTCACTGTATCAGGAATCGAAGGATTATTAATAGATGGTTTATCATTTGATGGAGCAATTATCTATTCTGATTTAGCTGTTAAAGGAGTAACTATTTTAAATAGTTATTTCACTGGACAAGTAATAACAACTAACGAAGGTGTAATATTCCTTAAAGCAGTTAGCGGAACTGAAATCAATGATGCTGTAGTAGTTAAAGGAAACTACTTTAATGACGCTAATAGAACTGCTAACAGAGCTGTTAGACTAGAAAATCCTAAAGATGCTATTATTGATAATAACTATTTCTATCAATATATGGATCCAATTCGCCTAGAAGGTGAAAATGCTGCCGGTGGTGGTAATGGATATGGAATTTCTGGAACTTTATATATTAGAAACAATACAATGAAGGCTTCAAATCAATATCCACTTGCTGTTTGGAATAGTAGAGCTACTCTTGTTGAAATAAGTGGAAACATAATTGACGTAAGCGGAGCGCCAACTACATATCAATATGGTTTACTATATGTTCGTGCAGCTAATGTTACTGGACAAAATATGGTTATTAATATTGTTAATAATGAGTTCTTAGAGCCAACTGCAACTACTTGTGATGTGCGCGTACATTCAGGTGGTCTTACAAATGATGATCTGGCAATTAATGTAAATGGAAATATTTTTCATAAAATACCATTAGCGCCACTTCATATTCAAGATGTTGCTAACTCTGCAAACTTTGTAATTAATGGAATTAACAATACATTCTTATACGATACTCCTGTTTTAGAGTCATATTTTAGGAACACTGTTTTTAAACCATATGATGCGCCAAACTCAGAACCTTGGGTAACTTATAATTGGACTTATGAGACAAAAGAAGAAGAAGTTACATCATTCTTATATGATTTCTATACTTGGTTAGACAAAAAAGAAATTATCGATAAAGATCAAATGACATTTGCAGCGTTTGCAGGCCATGAAAAATCTGGTACTGGCCTAGATTCTCAATTTGTAGGAGAATGGATTAAGTATGTAGGACTTGAAGCAGATTCCTTATTGCTAGGAGATGATTATTGGACAGGTTCTGTAAACTATTTAAGAGTACTGAACATTGATGAACGAGAAACAATTAATGAAGATTACTTCTTGAACTCTTCTGAATACATTGAGCAGTGGGGAGCATACGGTTTATGGCTAAATGATAATGCCAATAAATATAGTTATAGATTCTATACAGGTACAGGTGGCCATGATATAACTAGATACTTTACAAAAATAAATGTAACTAATGCTTATAATGAGAACTCATTTAAAGGAACTCATCAAGTAAGTTATAGATTTGATGAAACTCTAGCTGCCGATGTTCTTTTAGTATCTAAATATGGTCATACATTATCATGGAATACTAAAGCTGATGGAACGGGAGATTCTTATGATACTTTACCAGTTGCATCGCCAATTAATTTAGTATTATATGCTGTTTGGACAGCACAATAATAAGATAAGTTTAAGTAAATTAATTACTAAAATTATAAAAAAGCTTTGTTGGCAATTAAGATTGCTTGCAAAGCTTTTTGTTTTTCAAATAAAGCAGTATTGCGACTCGAAAAGATATTTGATATAATAAATGCAAGAGAAGGAGGAAGAATGAAAAAAATATTTTATTTTTTACTACTCATTGCTTTTCTATTTACTATATGTGGGTGTAAAGGAACTGAAACTAACGATTTTGAGAAAGAAAATATCAAAGGTTACTGGACTCTTGAAGTAACTGGCGATATGGGCCCTGGTGATAGAGCATTTTATGATAATTATTATATGGTGTTTTATTTAAATTTGACTGATGACTTGATTATGGAATCACAGCTTATGACAACTGTTGATAAGAGAATTAATTTAGACCAAAATTATTTTGATCATATTTTAAAAAATAAAACATTAAGCCTTGTAAATGAATTAGGATTTGATAAAGATGGGAAGATAATTAAATCTTATAATCCAGAACTAGATGGTGAGATTGAGACATTAATAAAACTTGGTGAAACTAAATTTTCATTTGGAATAACTCTTAAAGGTGAAAATAGAGTTTTTATATTTTCTAAAATTGATTTTTCTAAAGTTTATGAATCAAAAGTTAATAAAGATAATATAACTGGATTTTGGACTATAGATGTAACTGGAGAAATGGGAAAAGGAGATGCTAGTTTTTTTGATTATTCATCGCTTTTAGTATATTTAGAAATGGATGAAAATTTGGTAGTTAAAGCATCTAAAAACATCTCACCACTAAAAAAAGGAGAGGTTATTGATCAACATTATTTAGATACTGTATTTACTGATTATGATGACTTAAAAGATAGTTTTATATTTAACTCTAGTGGTGGAATAATTAAAATGACGGATTCAAGTTTTGTAGAAGAATACAAAATTATTGAACTTTATAATAATAATCGTTTCAGCTTTGAGGTTATTTTGAATAACGAGAGAAGACAATTTACATATAATAAGATTACTTATGATCTTGATAAAGATGCAGGCATAACTAAAGAAACTATTGACGGCATATGGGTCGCACAAGTAGGGGGAGTTTTTGGTGAGGGCGATGCCCAATTCTATAATAACAATATATTGATTTTCTATTTTGAACTTGGAGAAAACTATAAAGTAAAAGGTAATATACTTGGTTCAATACAAAAAGGCAATCCTCTAACAATGGATTATATTAATTCAGAATTTCCAAACTATAAGGATGTAGCTAGTGGAGAATTTTTAGAATTTAGTAGTACTGGTAGAGCATTTGCTTGGGCTGAAGAGATGACTCTTGTGCCAACTATTTTGTTTAAGGATGGTAAGTTTGGCTTGAAGTATTATAAATCAAGATATGAAGAAATTGAGAATGAAGATGGAGAAATGGAACAAGTTGAAATTGTTGAACAATTCATCTTTGTATTTTCAAAAACTCAGTTACTTGACTAGCTAGTTTAATAAGAGCAGCTTATCGAAAAGATAAGCTGCTTTTTAATCATATCGACTGCAATAAAATTAATTTAGAGTTATAATAAATTAATAGGAGGAATATATGAAAACAATCCATGGTAATCCTTTAACGGTATTAGGTACACCGTTAAAAGTTGGTGATAAGGCACCAGAATTTAAAGCACAAAACAATAGTTTAGGTATGAAATCCTTAAGTGATTTTAAAAAAGACTATGTATTATTAAGTGCAGTTCCATCTCTTGATACATCAGTTTGTGATTTTCAAACAAGAAACATAAATAAAGAACTTGCCTCATTTGATAATGTAGATTTTATTACTCTATCAATGGACCTACCATTTGCTCAAGCAAGATGGTGTGGAGCAGCAGGGCTTGAAATTACTACACTTAGTGATCATTTAGAAGCTGACTTTGCAATGAAGTATGGAGTTCTAATTAAAGAATTAAGGCTACTTGCTAGATCTGTTTTTGTTTTGGACAAGAATAGAATAGTTATTTATGTGGAATACTTAGATGAAATGACTAATCATCCAAATTATGAAAAGTTAGTTGCTTTTCTAAAAACATTGAAATAATTAATAATTTATTATTAAATCCCATTTGCTGAATGGGATTTTTTATTGATTAAAACTTAGGTTTGTGGTAAAATCTATTATATGGAGAGTGTTTATGAAGAAGAATTATAAAGGTATGTTTTTGATTTTCTTGCTCTTACTGTTTATTTTAGTTGGCTGTAATTTCTTTGAAAAGGATAACGACAAAGATAATGATAAAGAAGAAGATAAAATCCAAAACAATAATAATAATGATGAGGATAAAGGTAACAATAAAGATGACAAACCAGGTGAAGCTAAGGTTTTACTAGGTATTGATTTAATAGATGATAACTTAGACATATTTGAAGGTAAACGAGTTGGTTTGATAACAAACCAAACAGGTATTAATAGTGATTATAAATCTACTATTGATGTTTTATATGAAAAGGTAAATTTGGTTGCTCTTTTTGCACCTGAGCATGGTATTAGAGGTGAACTTCAAGCTGGAGCATATATTGGTAGTTATAAAGATGAAAAAACTGGGCTCGATGTTTATAGCTTATATGGTTCAACATTAAAACCAACAGCTGAGATGATGAATAAAATTGATATTCTATGTATTGATATTCAAGATGTAGGAGCAAGATTTTATACATATGTGTATACTATGTCATATGCAATGGAAGCGGCAAAAGAACACAACAAGAAATTTGTTGTATTTGACCGTCCAAATCCAATTGGTGGTGAGCAGTATGAAGGGAATATTTTAAAAGAAGCTTTTTCTACCTTCATTGGAAGATATCCAATTGTTCAGCGTCATGGGCTAACAATTGGTGAGCTCGCAATGTTATTTAATAATGAATTTGCTATTAATTGTGATTTAGAAGTAATTAAAATGAGTGGTTGGCAAAGGGATATGTATTATGATGATACTAATCTTCCTTGGGTTTATCCATCTCCTAATATTCCAACAGTTGAAACAGCTGTTGTATATGTTGGTACATGTATTATTGAAGGTACTAATTTATCTGAGGGAAGAGGAACAACTAAGCCTTTTGAATTATTCGGAGCGCCTTATATAAATGCAAATGAGTTTAGTGAGGCACTAAATGCGCTTAATCTTCCTGGAGTTTATTTCAGATCTGCTTATTTTACACCTACTTTTTCTAAAAATGCTAATCAATTAAATGCAGGTGTACAAATTCATGTACTTGACAGAAAAGCATTTGAACCAGTAAAAACTGGATATGCTATTATTGATACTTTAAAGAAACTTTATCCAAACAAGTTAGAAATTCTAAGTAATATGAATTCATTAACTGGGGATAACTTTGTGAGAAACAATACTTATACTCTAGAAGAACAGTTTACAATTATTGAAGAAGATACTGCTACTTTTGGATTAATAAGAGAACAATACTTATTATATAATTAGGAGAAAAGAATGAAAAAAAAGAGTATATTATTATTTCTTTTAATGTTTATTGTCTTTGGTTTAATCGGCTGTGCTGAAAACGAAGATGAAAACAAAGATAATAATCAAAATAAAGTTGAGACAGTTGATTATGAAGCAACTTACTTAATTCTTCAAAAAGGTAATTTTTACGAAGGTAATTTTGATCAATTTAAAGAAGATATGAAAGCTGAAACTGTTTATGATTTGCTTGTTGATGGAGGATATACAAAAACAAAGAAGGAATTCTTTGTTGAATTTTTAAATATTAGTAATGATGAATATGATAATGCTTATGAAATATATTTAAGTAAAGTTACAAAAGAAATATCCTATGAAGAATGGGTAAAGTTAACAATGGATTTACTCTTTGCTCATGAAATATCAAATACTATATCTTTTATGAGTGGCGATAAAGTACTTGAAACTGAAGAAAACTTCTTTAGTCTTATTGAAATACCAAATAATCCAGTACTAGAAGACTTTGAGTTTAAGGGTTGGTTTTTCCAAGGTCAGTTATGGAACTTTGAAGAAAGAGTTCCAGAGGATGATCTTGAACTAGAAGCTGTTTGGTTTACTAATGTTGAATTTAATATTACGTATAATTTAAATGGTGGAAATAATGCTGGGGGGAATCCAGATAGTTATAATCAAGCAGATGCAATTAGTCTAGCTAACCCAACAAAACAAGACTATGTTTTTAAAGGCTGGTATTTTAATGAAGATTTAACAGGAGCAAGATTAGAAAATGTTTTTATTTATAATAAAGATCTTGAAGTTTATGCTGCTTGGGAAATAGAGTCTTTCAATTTACCAATCTTTTGTATTGACTTAGATATGCCTTTAAGTGGTGTTGAACATGGGATATATTCAGATGCGAAGTTTTCACTACTCAATGTAAGTGAAGACCATGTTTTAAAAGATATTAGTGGTGAGATTAAAGGAAGAGGACACGGAAGCTGGACATTTCCTAAAAAAGGATATAAAATTAAGTTTTCCAAAAAGCAACCTCTCTTTGGGTTAGAATCTAATAAGCACTGGGTAATAGTTCCAGGTGGTCATGATAATAGTTTGATGAAAGCTAATATTGCTTTTTCAATTGTTAATGAAAACCTAACAGCTATTGAATATACTACGGCAGTTAATATTGTGGAAGTATATGTTAATGGTAAGTACTATGGTATATATTCACTATTTGAACATGTAAGAGTAGCAACTGGTAGAGTTGATATTAAATCTAAATTTGGTGTTGAAGATACTGGATATTTAATTGAATATGATTCTTATATAGAATCTGAAGGTGTTGAAGGTATTGACTACTTCTGGGTACCAGGGCTTAGATATCCTTTCGCAATCAAATCCCCAGATCCAGAAGATTATTTAGATGAAACTACACCTGAGTTATACTTTGCTCAAGTTGAATTTATTAAAAACTATATGATTGATGTTGTTGATGCAATCTTCTCAAAAGATTTTGAGAGATTTTCAGAACTTGTTGATGTTGATTCATTTGTAGATATGTATATTATCCATGAGCTATTTAAAAATACGGATACTGGTTGGAGTTCTTTCTATATGTATAAGAAGCCAGGAGGAAAGTTATATGCAGGACCTGCATGGGACTTTGACTTATCGGCTGGAAGTTCTAGAGGAGAATCTGGCTATACTGGTATTTATGTAGGAGATACTGCTAGGTATAAATCAGACTTTACAAGTTCAGAGATGTATATATCTTTAATGAAACAAAGTGGTTTTGTAAACAAAGTAAAAGCAAGATATTTAGAAGTATATGAAGGTATTATAGTTACAATAGATAGTATTTATGATGATCTAGAAACATATCAAGAATCTTTCAAAAGAGATTCTAGAGAATGGACAAAAGGTAGCAATTTATACTATTCATCGCAAGCTGATTTATATAGCTGGTTAATGAATAGAATAGCTTGGCTAAAGACCTGGGCTCAATAATAAAATAAGCAGTTTCTTTGTAAAACTGCTTTTCTTTTACATTTTCTTGATGAAATTAGATTTTTATTATGGTATAATAAATTGAAGATCTTTATTGTGAAAGGAGAATACATGAAGATGCGAAATATTTTTAAAATTTTTTCAATTGTATTTGTATTGCTATTAACTTTAACTTTAATAGCATGTGGTGAATCGGATAAGGATATAGCAGCTAGTGTTGATGAGCTTATTCTTGCTCTACCGGCTGATGTAACTTTAGCTGATGAAGATTTGATTTTAGATGCAAGAGCAGCTTATGCTGAACTGACTGAAGAACAAAAAGCACTTGTGGAAAAACTTAGTGTTTTAGAAGCAGCTGAACTTAAATTGGATGATTTATATAAAGCAGCAGATGTTGTTCAGAAAATTCAAGCACTGCCAGCAGACTTGAAGTTTGCCCATAAACAGCTAGTTGTTAATGCGCGCACATTATATGATGCCCTAACAGCGGCTCAAAAAGCTTTAGTTACAAACTATAGTTTATTACAAGAAAAAGAAGCTGCATTAGCAGTTTTAGAACAAGAGATTTTAGACCAAGAAGCAGCAGGTGTTGTTCAAAGTCTAATTTCTGAACTTCCTATAGTTAGTTTATTAGAATTAAGCGATGAAGAAGATGTAGTCGCTGCTAGAGAAGCTTATGATGAATTAACTGAAGTTCAAAAAGAACTTGTTGCAAACTATGAAAAACTTACTTCATTAGAAGCTCAAATTGTTTTATTAAAAGACTTAGCTCAAAAAGCATTAGATCAAGCAGCAGCAGCTGAAGTAGATTTAATGATTTCTCAACTACCAGCTCTTCTTTTATTAGAAGATAAACCTTTAGTGGTTGCTGCTAGAGAAGCTTATGATGCACTTACTGAAGTTCAAAAATCTTATAGTGTTAACCTTTCTTTACTTGTTAGAAGAGAAGAAAGAATTGCAAACCTTGAATTAGCTCAACCTGTTGTTGACCTAATTGCTAATTTACCAGATGAATTAGTAGCTAGCGATGAAGCAGCAGTTCTTGCAGCAAGAGCAGCATATGATGCTTTACCTGTTGTTGTAAAAGAACTTGTTCCTAATCTAGGACGCTTAGAGTTAAAAGAAGAAGAATTATTAATGATATTAGATCCTGACTTGGGTGCTTTAATGCAAGCAATGAAAGTTGTTCCAAAACAAATTTTAGATGACTATGTTTTACCAACAAACGATGGAGCAATTACTTGGTCATATAAAGGGGACCCTTATGAAGGATATGATTTAATTACTGGAGAAGTAACAGATGTTCCTTATGCTGTAAAAGTAGCTACTTTAGTTGCTACAGTTGGTGAAAAGCAAGCAGAAGTTGAAGTTAACTTTGGATTATTAGAAGAAGGTCAAACTCCAATATTCTATGCTCTTACAAAGCCTGCAGGTGGTAATGTATCTGAAGGCCATAGTACTTATGAAACTCAACTTGAAGATGTTGGTTTTGGTGGAGTTAGAATTATTGTTGGAGATAAAGTATTCTTTATTACTAAAGATGCATATATCCCACTTTCTGGTACTGAAGCAAATGAAGTTATTGATCGTGCAACTCTTCGTCCATTAGGTATGGCAGGGGAAGAAGATTTAAATAACTTAGCTCTTAAGAAGGGTGTTCCTATAATCTACGGTGGGGCTGGAGCTCTATATCATAATACTGGTGATGTTGCTATAACATTTGATCCATCTGATGCTTATGGTAGATGTAATAACCCAAGTCTTGGTTTTGGAAAAATTATTTTCAAACTAAATGAAGATGGTACACATACTGTTCAACCATCTCTAGCAGTTCATGGAGATAATGATTCTAGAGGATCTGTTGGATTAATGACTATTACTTTAGAGCCTGGTGATATGCTATGGACTCCTCATAGTTATGAAGTAGACTATTCTAATAATGGAAATGGAACTTGGTTAAATCAAAATCATAATGGTATTTTACTACCAACTACAATTATTAGAGTTGATAAATATAAACTTATTGATTAATTGATTTAAATACTAAATATTGAAACGAGAAGTACATTATGTATTTCTCGTTTTTTATTGTATTATCGTCTTGTTTATGGTAAAATATTTTTACAGTGCCTCCGTAGCTCAGTTGGTTAGAGCACATGACTGTTAATCATGGGGTCATAGGTTCAAGTCCTATTGGGGGCGCCATTTTATGTTTACAAAAATATCTAATTGTGTTATAATTTATAATGTTGTAATACGGACTGGAGATAGAAATGACTGAAAAAAAGTTTACATACATATTAATTTCATTCGCAGTACTAGCTATATTAATTGTTATATTAGTTAATATTCCTTGGGGCGGCGATAAAGCAAAAATTAGAAAAGAATTTGGTAACTTGGAAAAAGACCATGTTTACGAAACAATTACACTTAATGAAGTATTTAAAAAACAAAACTCAGATGAACAATTTCAGTTGTTTGTAGGATCTAGTCAAACAGTAAGTGAAAAATCTTTTGCTTATGAAGCAAATAGACTAGCAAAACAATACAACCTAAAGACAATTTATTATTTAGATAGTTCTAAACTTACAGATATTGAGCTCATCAATTTAAAACATGAGACTAATTCCTATGCGGAATTACCGTCACTATTTTATTTTGAGCCTAATGAAGGTAAGAGTACAACACCATATATAAGTGGTTTAAAAGAATTAGAGAACTTTGATAATAATTGGCGAAATTTATTAACACAATATTTTTTAGATTGTTATGGAGAATAAATAGGAGAAAATAATGAAGAGAAGAAAACTACATAACTTATTCAAATGGGCTTGGCCTTATTTGACCTTGGTTTTGGTTGTTTTGTTTTTTTCTTTGATAAATCCAACATTGTATTCATTCGTTCCTCAATTTATTAAATACGTAATTGATGTTATATTAGAAGGATCATCTGAAGGAAGTACAACACTCCCTTCTTTTTTGTTAGATTTTTTTAATAGATATGAAAATCAATTAACTAGTATTTTAGTAGTTGGACTTAGCTTATTGCTATTCCAAGCTTTTAGAGGAATCCTAATGTTTTTAAATGGATTTGTAAAAGGAAAATTAGCAGAAAATATCGCATACGATATGCGAACAAAACTATATTCACACATTCAGAATTTATCATATAGTTATCACAATAATGCTGATACTGGTGATTTAATTCAAAGATGTACATCGGATGTAGATACGGTAAAATCATTTTTGAGTTCTCAACTTCCAGAGCTAATGTATATAATTGGTTCACTTGGAAGCGCGGCAATTCAACTGTATTTAATTAATCCGAAAATAATGCTTTCTAGTATTATTGTAATGCCAATAACACTAATCGCTTCAATCATTTACTTCCGTTATACGAGAAAGAAATTTGAAGAGATAGAAGAAGTAGAAGCTGAAATGACTTCTAGTATCCAAGAAAATATCAATGCTGTTAGAGTTGTAAAGGCATTTGCAAATGAGAAATACGAGATTGAAAAGTTTAAAAAAGATAGTAAAAAATACCGCGAAGAAAACAGAAAATTAAATAATGTTGTTGCAATGTATTGGGGTAGTAGTGATTTTATTACTTTACTACAGTATATAATTACTATAGCAGTAGCTATATTTATTGTGGAAACTGGTGGTATTTCTACTGGTGGTGTTGCTGCAGCTTTAATGTATATTGGAATGCTTGTCTGGCCAGTTAGAGGTTTAGGTAGAATTATTGGAGACTTTGGGAAGGCAACTGTTGCTAGTAATAGGATAGCAGAAATCTTAGAAATCGAAGATGATTACGTAAAAGATGGAACCTTAACACCTGAATTTAATGGTAAAATTGAGTTCAAAAATGTTTCATTTAAATTCTCTGATGGTAAGTTTAATGTCTTAAATGATGTTAGTTTTACTATTAATCCTGGGGAGACTGTTGCTATAATCGGTAGGACCGGAAGTGGTAAAAGTACGATAGTTAATCTCCTTGTAAGGATGCTAGAAGCAGATAATGGGCATATTTTGGTTGATGATTATTTCCTAACTGATATTAAAAAAACATGGGTTAGAAAGAATGTTGGAATCATTCTTCAAGATCCTTTTCTCTACGCTGCTACGATATTTGAAAATATTAAGATAGGTTTAGATGAAGCAAGTGATGAAAAGATTTATGAAGTTGCGAAAACTGCAGCCATTCATGAAGATATAATGGGTTTTGCAGAAGGTTATAAAACACTAGTTGGAGAGAAAGGTGTTACTCTAAGTGGTGGGCAAAAGCAAAGAGTTGCAATTGCTAGGATGTTACTTTTAGAAAAACCTATAATTATCTTTGATGATTCACTATCTGCTGTTGATACAAATACTGATTTGCAAATTAGAAAAGCGCTTAGTGAAAATAATAAAAAACTTACATCAATTATAATAACTCATAGAATTACAACTGCAAAAGAAGCAGATAAGATTATTGTTTTAGAAGACGGTAGAGTTAGTCAAATAGGAACTCATGAACAACTTGCAAAAATTGATGGCTTATATAAGGAGCTTTGGTCAATCCAAGGGGCTTTAGAAGATGAGTTTTTAGAATTAGTGAAAGGGGAGATTGCAGATGCAAAACTTTGAAGAAAAAGATTTCACTGATGATAATATAAAACTATCAATTTGGAAGAAAATATTTAAGATTGTTTTTAAAAGAAAGAAAAACATTATTTTAATGTTACTCTTTATTTCACTGCTTTCTTTACTTGATATTTTCAGCCCACTTCTTAATAAGTTTGCCCTTGATAATTTCTTTAGTGACAATCCTGACTTTAGTTTAAAGTATATATACTTAGCTGTATATGGTTTAGTTGCTATAGGATTTGCGTTTTCCGTTTGGGGATTTATTAGGATGGCAGGTATTGTAGAAGTAGAGGTTGGTTATCAAATTCGTGAAGAAGCTTTCAAGAACTTGCAAATACTTCCATTTTCTTATTACGATAAAACTCCAGCAGGTTGGATTATGGCTAGACTTACAAGTGACTCAAGAAAGTTAGCTAGTATAATATCTTGGGGCTTAATTGACCTTTTATGGGGCGCAATGATGATGACTGGAACAATTATTGTTATGCTTATTTATAATTGGCGTTTAGGGCTTATTATTGTAGGGCTACTTCCAATCTTGTTTGTTGTTAGTATGTATTTTAGAAAAAAGATATTAATAGCATACCGTGATGTTAGAAAAATTAATTCTAATATTACAGCTAGCTATAATGAAGGTATTTTAGGTAATAAAACTACTAAAACTCTAACCTTAGAACCTAAAAAAGAAAGAGACTTTAATACTCTTGCTAATGATATGCGTAAGAGTTCGATTAAAGCTATTATTAGAAGCTCTATATTTTTCCCAATTATCTTAGTTTTATCATATACAGCAGTTATGTTAATCTTAAGAGTAGGTGGAGGATATATTGTTAATGAAAAATTTGGTTTTACAGTTGCAATGCTTTATACATTCATTGCCTATACTCAGTTCTTTTTTGAACCTGTAATGCAAATTGCTAGAGTTCTTGCGGAAATGCAACAAGCTCAAGCATCAGCTGAAAGAATAATTAGTTTAATTGAAACTAAACCTGAAATATTTGATTCTCCTGAAGTTATTGAAAAATATGGAACTATTTTAGATCCTATTAGAGAAAACTTTGAAGAACTCCATGGAGATATTGAGTTTAAAAATGTTGGGTTTAGTTATAATGAGAAAGAAATTATCTTAGATAATTTTAATTTAAAGGTTAAGCAAGGAACTTCTGTTGCTTTAGTTGGAGCAACAGGTAGTGGTAAGAGCACAATTGTTAACTTGATTTGTAGGTTTTATGAACCTACAAGCGGTGAAATTTTGATTGATGGTAAGAATTATAAAGAAAGATCCCTAACTTGGTTACATGAAAACTTAGGTTATGTCTTACAAACACCACATTTATTTAACACAAGTATTTTAGAAAACATTAGATATGGTAATTTAGAAGCAAGTGATGAAGAAGTTATCAAAGCAGCAAAACTTGCTAGAGTAGATGACTTTGTAGTTGATATGACTGATGGATATAATACTTTAGTTGGTGAAGGTGGGTCTAAATTAAGTGTTGGCCAAAGACAATTAGTCTCTTTTGCAAGAGCTTTAGTTGCAGATCCTAGGATTTTAGTCCTAGATGAGGCTACTTCATCGATTGATACTAATACAGAAGTCATAATTCAAGATGTTGTAAAGACTATTTTGAAGGGAAGAACTAGTTTTATCGTTGCTCACCGTCTTTCCACAATCGTTAACTCGGATTTAATTATAGTTATTGATGATGGAAGGATCTTAGAAAGCGGAACTCATAGAGAACTTCTTGAAAAGAGGGGTGAATATTATAACTTATATAAAAATCAATTTATTGATGAAAAGCTTAAACAATCAGCAAAATAATGAGAAAAAGAAAAAAAGAAATCTAAAATTAGATTTCTTTTTTTATTACCTTGAAATTTCGCCTAGGCTGTAAAATACCTTTATTTGAATAATTAGTCATTAGAAGCTCAAAAGGCTAGAATAAGCGATATTTACTAGTGAAAAACGCCCAACAAAGTTAATCTTTTGAAACCAATACCCTTGATAAAGATAGTTTAATTTATTATAATATATTTAGGTGAAAGTTATGAAGTGTATTTTCTTATATAATCCTACAAGTGGTAAGGGTAAAATTAAAAAAAGAATAACTTATATTGAAGAAACCTTAAGGAAAAAATATTCAGTTGTTGATGTATATGAAACAACATCAGCTGAAGATTTAATTAAAACTAGCAAAGAAGCTTGTAATAACTACGATGCTATTATTTTTTCTGGTGGAGATGGGACGTTTAATGATGTTGCATGTGGGGTATCTATGATGCCAAATCGTCCTGTTTTAGGATATATTCCTTCAGGGACAGTCAATGACATTGCTAGAAACCTAAAAATCCCTAGAAATATTAAAAAAGCTTTAAAAATTATTACAGACGGCTATAAAACTAACCATGATGTAGGTAGGATTAATGATGGATATTTTATTTATGTTGCTTCTATAGGTACTTTTACTGATGTAAGTTATCGAACTAAGCAAACAATGAAGAGGATTTATGGTCGCTTAGCTTATGCATTTGATGGATTAAAGCAAATTGCGAACCCCTCCTTATCTAAAATAAAGCTAATAATGGAAGAAACTGAAGTAGAACTTGATAGTCCACTGCTCTTAATTATGAATTCAATTACGATTGCAGGAATTCCACTCAATAGGGGTGGACACTTAAATGATGGTAGTTTTGATGTCATGATTGTGAAGAAAGGTATCCATAAAGGGGTTATAAATATCTTAAGACTCTTCCTTCATGGTTTATTTAGATTAAAACCTAGCAAAAAGTTAGTAGATTATTATAAGGCTAGTAAGATTGTTGTGGAAGTTGATGATGATTTGATCTGGTCAGTCGATGGTGAGGCGGGTCCTAAGGGTAG
Organism: uncultured Bacteroidales bacterium; assembly: GCA_964407835.1. GTDB lineage: Bacteria > Bacillota_I > Bacilli_A > ML615J-28 > CAG-698 > DUVT01. The sequence continues at coordinate 2,436 of CAYOXB010000023.1, read as the reverse complement.
AGTCGTAATTGAAAACATCCACAATCATATTCAAGTGTATGTGCCTGAAAATAAGTATAAATAAAAGCATTTTAACGAAAAGATTGAAAAATAAATAAAAAAGTGGTAAAATACATAGGTAAAGGACTTGGTGTTACAGATGATTATTAAAGAACAAGCTGAAGCGATGAAAATATGGTTCAATGAAATTGGTGATAAAGAATATAGTTATGACTTTACCGGGAAGAAAATCAAACGAAGTGATTACTTAGAAAAGAATCAAGTTGGTTGGGTTATAGCATTTATAAAGCCACTTGAACTAGGCGGAAGCAATAATGTAGGTAATACAATGATAATGCACCACCGAACTTTCGAACTTAAAGGTATGCAATACCCCCATGTAATGATTGAAGAACAAGAATTTGTAATCCATTATGTAAAAAAGGATGATTATTATTATATTGAAAAAGTATTATCAGCAGATGAAGATGATGATGGTATTTTTATCTAAATAGGGTTATTTATAACTCTATTTTTAAAGGAAGTGGGCTATGAGAGTAATTACAGGTAAATATAAAGGTAGAAAACTATATACACTAGAAGGTTTAAACACTAGACCAATGATGGATAGAATGAAAGAATCGATATTTAATATTATTGGTCCTTATTTTTCTGATGAAGTTGTCCTTGATTTATTTGGTGGAAGTGGAGCTCTAACTATAGAATCTCTAAGCAGAGGTGCTAAAGAGGGGGTTATTGTGGAAAAGAGTAGTGATGCTATTAAGATTATTAATAAGAATATTGAGCTTGTAAAAGAAGAAAACATTAAAGTAATCAACAAAAGCTATGAAACAGCTTTAGATGACTTTAAAAAACAAGAAAAAAAGTTTGATATAGTATTCCTTGACCCACCATTTAGATTGGTAATCATTGAAGATATTATTAATTATCTGATAACTAATAATTTATTAAATGATAATGCATATATTATTGGTCAATATTTAAAAGGAAACTACACTCCAAATGAAACAAATAACTTAAAAATTGTAAAACATTATAGTTATGCAGTTGGAGAAGTTATAATTTATCAATACAAAAACTAAAAGCGCTTTGTTATATATTCTTCTTTACAATTTTGGTTAATTATTATATAATATAAACGCTTTATAAATTTGTCCTGATAGCTCAGCTGGATAGAGCAACGGCCTTCTAAGCCGTCGGTCGGGGGTTCGAATCCCTTTCAGGACGCCATTTGCAATTATTAAAGACTTTCAAATCCTCTAGGCTCATTTAGCTAAAGGTGAAAGTCTTTTTTTATATACTAAGGCTTGGAGTTATTCTTAAATTTAATTTCATTATTGAAATATAATTTAGTTGTGTTGTATAATTAATAGAGATATATGATAATTATATAATTGGGTTTTTAAAACGAGGTAATTTGTATGAAAAAAGATAAAGTCTTTAAAACTTATAGATATATAATTTTTGCAATTATATTTTTCCTTTTAGACTTTGGACTTACTTGGTATTATTTAAATTATTCATCAGATGCATCAGAGGGTAATCCCTTATTTTCTATTGATGGTGGATATTTAGTTTTAGTAATTAACTTTATCTATTTAATTTTAATTTTTATTATTGAAAAATTTATAATAAATAAGTATGAAACGATTAATATTCATTCAAAGAATAGTTTTGATTATTTTAAAAATTTGTATAAATCAGACAAAAATAACTTTATAGTTAATTCGTTTGTTTTTGCTTTAGTTATATCAACGTTATCTTCAAGATTAATGGCAATTATAGATTGGATCGTATATGGAGTTTATAAGTCTGGGTTTCAACAAACTAAATATGCAATTATAAGAGAGAAGATGCCTCTTCAGAGATTTGATCCTGTTGTTGGTTTGATAATGTTTGTAGTAACATTTATTTTATGGTATAAATTAGAGTATAATAAAATGGTAAAAGTATCAGTGATTACTATAGAAGAAGATGATTATAGAGATTTAAAAAAGCTTTAGAGTAAAGTAATACTCAGAAATTATTACAAGTGATTTTATTTATTAGGTTTTTATTTCGTTTTTTTAAAGTGATTGTTTTAAATATATTTTACAAGAATAAAAATACTATTTAGAACAGAGTAAATATGCTATAATATGTATAAGTATTATAATATGCAATTAAAATAAAAAATATAATATTTAAATACGTTTTACTTAGAAAAGGGAGGCAATGTCTAATGTTAATTAAAAACAAATTGAATATAAAATCTAACTTAGAGCTTGCTTTAGCAGAAGAAAAAATAACTAAGAAAAAAGCTTTAGAATTATTTGACTTAAATATTATTAATACATTTGAAGTTGGTACTTTTAAAGGACTGCAACAAATTCATTTATATTTATTCGAAGATATATATGATTTTGCTGGAAAGGTTAGAACTGTTAATGTTTCTAA
>CAYOXB010000022.1:0-20212 GCA_964407835.1 uncultured Bacteroidales bacterium | reverse complement strand
AAGCATGGGACTTAGATAGAGCCTTTGGTGGAGTTCATATTCTACCTCCATACCAAGCTAAACAAAGAACTGATTGGTATAAAGGGACTGCTAATGCAATTTACCAAAATATTAATTTCATTAAACGTTATGATCCAGAGTATGTTGTAATCCTATCAGGAGATCATATTTATAAAATGGACTATAGTAAAATGATTAAATTTCATAAAGAAAAAGGTGCAGACGTAACTATAGCTGTTATTGATGTTCCATTAGAAGAAGCATCACGCTTTGGAATTATGAATACAGATAAAGATTTAAGAATAAATGAGTTTGAAGAAAAACCTACGAAACCAAAAAGCACTAATGCATCGATGGGTATTTATGTGTTTTCTGCTGATGTTTTATTTAAATATTTAGAAGCAGACGAAAACGATCCAAAGTCTGATAATGACTTTGGGAAAAACGTTATTCCTGCAACTCTAAATGCTGGACTTAAACTATATGCTTATCCTTTTGAAGGATATTGGAAAGATGTAGGAACGATTTCTAGCCTTTGGGAAGCAAATATGGATTTACTTGGTTATGTTCCAGAGTTTGATATCTTCGATCCAGCTTGGAAAATATATTCAAATACTCAACCATACCAACCACAATTTATAAGTGATGATGCAGTTATTGTAAATTCACTTGTTACTGTTGGTTGCTATGTAGAAGGAACAGTTAAAAACTCTCTTTTATCACAACATGTAAAGGTGAAAAAAGGAGCGGTTGTAGAAGATAGTATTATATTTTCAAATACTGTTATTGAAGAAGGAGCGGTTGTTAAATCAACAATTATAGATGAAGATGTTGTTATTGGAAGAAATTCAAAAATAGGTGGAGATAGCAAGGATATTGCAGTTATAGCAAGTAATGTTGTTCTACCAGAAAATACAGTGGTCAAAGCAGGAAAAATTGTTGACCATAGTGAAAAGGAGTAAACAATGGCTACACTAGGATTAATTTTTTCTAATATTTCTGAAAAAGAAGTTTTTGAAGTTACTAGAGATAGAACTATAGCATCTACACCAATCGGTGGAAGATACAGACTAATTGATTTTGAACTTTCTAGTATGGCAAATAATGGTATTTCCACAATCGGAGTAGTAACAAAAAGTAATTATCAATCTTTAATGGACCATGTTGGCTCTGGTAAGGAATGGGATCTAGCTAGAAAAAATGGTGGGTTAGCAATTTTGCCACCATATGGTACTGGTCAAGGATTCTATCATTCTCGCTTAGAAGCTCTAAAAAGTATTGTAAGCTATATTCAAAAAGTTAAAGCTGAGTATGTTGTACTAGCAGATTGCTATGATGTATCCAATATTGATTATGCACCAGTATTTAAAGAACACTTTAAAAACAATGCTGATATTACTATGGTTTATCGTGTTGCACATGTTGATTCTAATGATTATCCGTATATTAACTTACTCGAACTTGATAAAGATGAAAGAGTAAAAGGTATGGATATTAAAAGAGATTTTATAGGTCATGCGAAAATATCCAATGATACTTGGATTATGAAGAAATCCCTTTTACTTGATTTAGTATATCAAGCTATTGAAAACAATTGGACAAGCTTCAATCGTGATATTTTAAGAAAAAACTTAGATAGTTTAAAAGTTTATGGTTTTCATTTTGAAGGATATTTTGGTAATATTTCTTCTTTAGAATCATATTACAAAATTAATATGGATCTTTTAAAAGATGAAGTAAGAAAAGAGATATTTGAAAAGCCAGGACAAGCAATCTATACAAAAGTAAGAGACTCGGCGCCAACTAAATATTCAGATAGCGCAACAGTAAAAAATTCATTCATTGCTGATGGATGTATTATTGAAGGTCATGTGGAAAACTGTATTTTATTTAGAGGAACTAAAGTATCTAGAGGAGCAGTTGTGAAAAACTCTATTTTAATGCAAGATACATTAGTTGAGTCCGGTGTTTATTTAGATAAAGTTGTAACTGATAAAAATGTTAAGATTATAGATACAAAAGAATTAATTGGAACAATTGATAAAATTGTTTATGTTAAGAAAAACGGTGTATTATGAAACCGAAAAATATTTTATTCGTAGTTTCTGAATGTAGTGGTTTTGTAGCTACAGGTGGGCTTGCTGAGGTTGCTGGAAGCCTTCCAATTGCTATAATGCGTTCTAATAAAGATTATAAAGTTAGTGTTGTTATGCCACTTTATAAAATTGTAGAAAAGAAATATAAGGACGAATTAAAGTTTTTAGGTAAAACTAATATTAACTTATCATGGCGAGAAGTATATGCAGGGTTTTATACACTTACTCAAGCAGGGGTTGATTATTATTTTGTAGACAATAAACACTATTTTGAAAGAGATGAGATATATGGTTATGATGATGATGGTGAGAGATTTGCTTTTTTCTCAAAAAGTATTTTCGATTTATTGCCTTTATTAAAATTTAGACCAAATATCATCCATACGAATGATTGGCATACAGCTGCAGTAAATATATATTTAGATATACTATATAAAAAGCAAGGTGTTAACTTAGATATTAAATCGGTTTTCACAATCCACAATATTCAATTCCAAGGGATATATGATTCGCATTTCTTAGGTGATGTCTTAGGGATTGATTATCAGCATCATGGTATTTTAGAATACCATGGTCTAATAAACTTAGTTAAAGGTGCGATTATATGTAGTGATTTGTTTACTACAGTTAGCCCAAGATATGCAGAAGAAATTAAAACTTCTGAATATTCATGGGGCTTAGAGCATGTTATTAGAATTAATGCAAATAAACTAAGAGGAGTTATAAATGGGATCAATTTAGATTTCTATAACCCAAAAACTGATGAAGGTCTAACAAGAAATTTTGATGTTAATAGTCTTAGTCTAAAAGCACATAATAAAGAAACTCTACAAAGGGGATTAAATTTAGAAATTAGAAATGATGTACCACTAATAGCAGTTATTACGAGATTAACTGGTCAAAAAGGTGTTGATTTAATTATTGATGTTTTTGACGAATTAATGAAAGAAGATGTTCAAGTAGTTATCTTAGGTAAGGGCGATAATTTTTATGAAAGAAAACTTGAAGCTTTTGCTTTGAAGTATCCAAAAAGAGTAAGTAGTTTAATTACTTTTGATGTGGAACTTTCTAAAAAGATTTATGGAAGTAGTGATTATTTCTTAATGCCTTCTAAAACTGAACCATGTGGACTAGCACAAATGATTGCAAGTAGATATGGAACGGTTCCAATCGTTAGAGCTACTGGTGGTTTATTTGATACAATTAAGGATTATCAAGGCGGTAAAGGCAATGGCTTTGCGTTTGAAGAATATAATTCTAGAGTAATGTTGAAAAAGATAAAAGAAGCCATTACGCTATATAAAAATAAAGAAGAATACCTAGCTTTATCTAAAAAAGCTATGGAAGTAGATTTTAGTTGGGATAACTCTGCTAGATCATATATTAGTCTTTATGAAGATTTGTTGAAGAAGTAAAAGGAGCAAAAATGAAGAAGATAGATCTAAAACCTTTAATAGAGGAAAATATATCAAAAATGTTTGGAATATCATTGAACGAAGCAAATGTGGAACAATTATATAAAGCATGTGCTACAACAACTAATGATATATTAAGAAAGAAAAGAAAAGATTTTAACCATAAAGTTAAAGAACAAAAAGGAAAGAGAGTCTATTATTTATCAATAGAGTTTTTAATGGGAAGATCTCTTAAAAATAATATTCATAATTTAGATTTAGTAGATGATTTCCAAAGTGTTCTTAGCCAAATAGGTTATTCTTTAGAAGATTTATATGAGAAAGAGCCTGATGCAGGTCTTGGTAATGGTGGGTTAGGCCGCCTTGGTGCATGCTATTTAGATGCACTAACAACTGGTCAATATCCAGCTATGGGTTTTTCAATTCGTTATGAATACGGGTTATTCAAACAAAAGTTTACAGATGGGTGGCAAACTGAACTTCCTGATGTTTGGTTACCAGGCGGAGAAGTTTGGCTTACAATGCGTGGTGATAAAACTTACCACATTAGATTTGATGGACATGTAGAAGAAAAGAATGTTGATGGAAAAACAATCTATGAACATAAAGGCTATCAAGAAGTAGAGGCAGTACCATATGATATGATGGTGTCTGGGGCTGATAGTGAAGCAGTTTCTGTTTTAAGATTATGGAAGAGTCAAAATATTCGTAATTTTGATATTAATTCATTTTCTCAAGGTAATTATTTAAAAGCAATTAAAGAAGCAAATGATGCAGATTTAATATCTAAGTTATTATATCCATCAGATGATCATTATGAAGGTAAAACTTTAAGATTAAAACAACAATACTTTATGGTTAGTGCATCTATTCAAAATATAATAAGCGACCAAATTCGTTATTATGGTGATGTAAGAACACTTTCGAAATATGTTGCAATTCATATAAATGACACACATCCAGCTCTTGCTGTACCTGAACTAATGAGAATATTAATTGATGAGCACAATTTAGACTTTAAAGAAGCATGGGATATAGTTACTAAAACATTCGCTTATACTAATCATACTGTATTAGCAGAAGCGCTTGAACAATGGCCTGTAGAGCTATTATCTAAAAAACTACCTAGAATTTATTTGCTATTAAAACAAATAAACGAATATTTCTTGGATGAAGCAAGATGCCAAGGTGTTAATAATGGTCATATTGAAGCTCTTTCATTATTTGGTAATGGAAATGTGAGAATGGCTAACTTAAGTGTAATTGCTTCTATGAAAGTAAATGGTGTTTCTAAACTTCATAGTGAAATTATTAAAAATAGTATATTTAAAGATTTCTATAAACTAAATCCTGATAAGTTTATTAACGTAACTAATGGTATTGCTTATCGAAGATGGTTAAATCAATCAAATCCAAGGCTTGCGAAGCTCTTAGAAAAATGCGATGGATTTTATCATAATGCTAGCAATCTAGAATGTTTACTTAATTATGTTGAAGACGATGATGTTCTAGCTAAACTGGAAATGATTAAATATCAAAATAAATGTGATTTTGCGAAGTTTTTATATAAACAACAAGGTGTAGTAGTTGATCCAAATACTAGATTTGATGTTCAAGTAAAGAGATTACATGAATATAAAAGACAACTATTAAATGCACTTAAAATAATTGCATTGCTTGTTGAAATTGAAGAAAACCCTAATCTACCTGTTGTTCCTCAAACATTTATCTTTGGCGCAAAAGCAGCACAAGGATATTATGTTGCAAAACAAATAATTGAGTTAATTAACTATATTTCTAAAGAAATTCAGTTACACCCAAATATAAAAGAGAAACTAAATGTTGTATTTGTGGAAGACTATAATGTTACAATAGCTGAAAAACTAATACCAGCTAGTGAAGTTAGTGAACAAATCTCTCTAGCAGGAAAAGAAGCTAGTGGAACAGGCAATATGAAGTTTATGATTAATGGTGCTTTAACACTAGGTACTCTTGATGGAGCTAATGTAGAAATATCTGAAGCAGTTGGTGATGATAATATATTTATTTTTGGAATGAAAGATTATGAAGTTGCAAAGCTTTGGGAAAAAGGTTATCGTGCAAATGATTATTATGATAAAAATCCAGTTATTAGAAAAGTAATTGACAGATTAAATAAAGGATTTGCTGGTAAACCATTTGATCATATATCTAGATATTTATTAGATAACTATCCAATATCAGATCCTTATATGTGCTTAGCTGATTTTGAAGCATATATGAATGCCCATTATAAGATGAATGAATTATATAAAGATAAGAGACGTTGGAATCAAATGTCACTTGTAAATATAGCTAAAGCAGGAATTTTCTCTGCTGATAGAAGTATTAAAGAATATGCAGAAAATATTTGGAATTTAAAGGAAATTAAATGAAGCCAATAGTATTCAACCCCATTGTTAAAGAACATAAATCTCCTGTTGGAGCAGTAATGAATGGTGATGATATAATCATCACTATTCATATTACTAGAGATTATCAGATCCATAACCTTCAACTAGAGATTAAAAATGATGAAAATCATTTAATTCAAATTAATAATTTTGGTGAAATTAATAGAGATGAATTTTACATTTACTATCAAGTTCATTTTTCTTTAGCAATGGCTGGATTATATTGGTACCATTTCACCTTTGAAGATGTCTATGGTAAGCATTTTATAAGTGCAAACCATAATTTAGAAGCAACTCTTACTAATTATTATCCTGTTTCCTGGCAGCTTTTAATTCACAAACCATTTGAATCTAATTTGTCTTGGTATAAAGGAAAGATAATGTATCAAATAATGACAGATAGATTTAATAAGGGTGCTAATAATAAACCAAGAGAGGATGTAATAGTTCATGAGAATTGGAATGAGCTACCGATTTACAAACCTCAAAATGGTGTTGTATTAAATAATGACTTCTTTGGTGGAGATTTAATTGGTATTATAGAAAAATTAGACTATTTAAAGGGTCTAAATGTTGGAGTTATTTATTTAAATCCTATATTTGAAGCTTATTCAAATCATAAATATGATACTTCAGATTATTTGAAAATTGATTCAATGTTTGGAACTGAAGAAGACTTTAAACTCTTACTTGAAAAAGCTAAAGAAAAAAACATTGAAATTATTTTAGATGGTGTATTTAATCACACGGGTGATGATAGTATTTATTTTAATAAAAAAGGTAAATATTCAACATTGGGTGCATACCAATCTAAGGATTCTCCATATTATTCATGGTTTAACTTTACAAAATATCCTAATAAATATTTATCTTGGTGGGGGTTTGATACACTGCCTTCGCTAAATCAAAATAGTCAAGATATGCTAAACTTTTTTACCGGTCCAAAAGGAGTAATCAACAAATGGATTTCACTAGGTGTAAAAGGATTTAGACTTGATGTAGTTGATGAATTAGAAGATCATTTTGTTGATAGAATTAATAAAAGCGTTAAAGATACAGATAAAGAAGCAATTGTAATTGGTGAGGTTTGGGAAGATGCTTCCACAAAATCAGGTCACGGCAAAAGAAGACGCTATCTTCAAGGTGGACAGCTTGATTCTGTAATGAATTATCCACTAAAAGATGCTATATTCGAAACTTTGAAAACTAAAGATGTTTTTGTTCTTAAAAGACAAATGCTTCATTTAGTAAATAATTATCCAAAGTATGTATTAGATTTATTGATGAATCCTCTTGGGACTCATGATACTGTTAGAGTAATAAATCAATTTGTGAAAGCAAATTATAAAAATATGACAAAAGAAGAACAAGCAAATTATGTAATTAGTCCTAAAGAAAAAGAAGAAGCTTATAAATATGTAAAAATGGCTTCAGCATTACAGTTTACTCTTCCGGGTGTACCTTCTATTTACTATGGTGATGAAATAGGAATGGATGGGTTTAAAGATCCGCTTTGTAGGAAGGCTATGGCTTGGGATAATATTGATAATGATTTAATAAATTGGTATAAGATGCTTGGGAAATTAAGACAAAATGATGTTTTTATTGATGGTGAATACCGTGAAGAATATATTGAAAATGAAGTTTTTGCTTTTTCTAGAAAAAATAGCAAACAAAAGATTGTAACTATTTTAAATTTAAGTAATAAAGATTTTACATATCATTTTGAAAAAGGATTTGATATCGTTAGAAATCAAAAAGCAACAGGAAGAATCCATGTTGCTAGAAACACAGTGAGAATTGTAGAAGTTTACTAAAAAGTACATGAAAGGACAAATAGTTTAAATGAAAAGAATAATTCTTATATTTACTCTTATATTAGTTCTTGGCATTTTTGTAGGTTGCGAGAAAGTTGAACCTAAAATTACTATATCAAAAAAAGAAGTAACTTTGGAAGTAGGCGAAACCTATGAATTAAAGCCAATGGTTAGTGGGATAGCAGACTATAAGTTAGTTTACCGCGTTGACAGTGATGAAGTATTAAAAGTAGAGGATAACAAAGTATTTGCTCTTAAAAAGGGTGAAGCTACTGTTAAAATATTCTTAAAAGACTATGAAGATGTATTTGTAGAAGTTAAGGTCTTTGTAGAAGAAGTTCCTGGTATTACAATAACAGGACCTATTGTAGTTGAAGTTGGTGAAGAAATCATTTTAGTTGCAGAGTTGGTTGGTATAGAAGAAGATATACTTTGGATTTCTAACAATAAACAAATTGCAACAGTTAAAGATGGTGTTGTTAAAGGTGTTTCAAAAGGTGTAGTAACGATTATTGCTACTGCTGGTGATTTTAGTGAGACAATTGATATAATGGTTACACATTTAGTAGATACAGAGGAGCCTATGTTTGTTTTTGATCAAGGAATAAATAAAGATTTTAAATTAAATTGGAATAAGCCTTTTAATCCTCTTGTAGGTGTTAAGGCAATTGATGACTTTGATGGAGATATTACTGACAAAATTGAAGTTGTTGGAACAATTAATAATCAAAACTATGGAGTTCAATCAGTTGAATTAGTTGTAGAAGATAGAGCTGGTAATATTAGTAGAATTACTAGAGAAATTGAGGTAGTTTGGAATTATGATGTTACCTTCATAGGTCATGCGGGTAGTTACTATGGTCTAATGAACTCAGAAGAAGCAATTTTATATGCTGTTCAAGTATTGAAATATCAAGCTGTAGAAATAGATGTAAAACAATCTTCAGATGGTGTATTTATTTTAAGTCATGATGATACTTTTGGAGGGTATACTCTTGCTTCAACTCCTTGGTCAGTATTAAAAGATGTACAAGTAACACAAGGACGCAATGCTGGTTTTCCTTCCCAAAACGGAAGTGTTACAGGCAGCCCATATACTACAAAGTTATGTACTTTGGAAAGATATTTAGAAATATGTAAGGAATATAATGTAAAAGCAGTTATTGAGTTAAAATCATCTCCTGGAATTACAAATAGTGATCAATCTAGAATGCAAGCTTTAATGGATGTAATTGAAGAAGCAGATATGCTAGACGATATAATCTTTTTAGGTTCCCAATATAATTGTCTTATATGGACTAGAAATAATGGTTATGAAGATGTTGTATGTCAATATTTAGTTAACTCAATTGAAAGTGAGACTTTCTTACAAAGATGTATTGACTATAATTTCCATATTTCCACAAACGTTACTTCATCTTATTCAAATAGTGATGAATGGATTGCAAGATATAAAGAAAAAGACATTAAAGTAGCAGTATATACATTTACTCAGTATGTTGATTATCCTGAAGTTCAAAAATGGATTGATAAGGGTGTTGATTACGTAACTGTTGATTGGCATTTAATGAACAAACTCAATCTTCCAGAATCTTCTAGTGAACCAGTTCAAACATATAAAGTAACATTTAAAGATTATGATGGAAAAATTCTTAAAGTTGCAAGCGTAGCAGCTGGTAAAACAGCAGCAGCTCCAATTGTTGATAGTCGTGATGGTTACACTTTTGATGGCTGGGATAAAGATATTTCAAATGTTAATAGTAATTTCGAGGTTACAGCAAAATATATTCTTACTACATATACTATTACTTATGATGCAAATAATTATAGTGCTGTTGAAGTAAGCTGGGCTAATAAGCAAGCATTTAGTGATGATTTTTATAATGATTTCTATCAGTGGCTACTTACAAATGGTAATAATATACCAGAAGTTACAATTACTGGCAGTACAGTTAAAATGGTTAAAAACGGAGTTACTGTACAGTTTAGTAATGCAAGTGGAATTTTAGATATAGATATCTATAATTTTGAGAAGACTCTATCTAATTTAATCTATAAACCTGTAGTAAGAGCAACAGATGGTAGTGCTGTTATTGAATCATCTGAGGATTACTTCTTAAATAGTGCAGCATATAGACAAAAGTATATTAATATGGATAAATGGTTGGTTAATGCAATAAAACAAAGCTATACATCTTATGATGATACATATAAACCTTTAGGAGATGGAAGAATTCAAATATTTTTCAGAATGCATCAATGGTTTAAAGGTACTAATATAGCTGCATTTAATACACTTCCTAAAAAATATGATGTAGTAATTGATACTGAAAATGTTTATGAACTCCCAACTACTCCTTTACTATATACAATAGAAGATGAAGTTACCCTACCTCAAGCAACTGGTACTTATGAATTTAAAGGTTGGTTTTTAGATAGGGATTGTACACTAGCTATATCAAAAATTGAAATAGGTTCTACTGGAAATATTGTTGTTTATGCTCTTTGGGAAAAACAATAAACATATAATATAAAAAGGTGCATAACGCTTGAAGCAATTTGTCAATTTTTGTTTGACAATCACCGCTGTCTATAATATAATAAAATTGATACAGAGGCGCGGTGTTTGGGTATGTTGTTAATGATAAGGATATGGACATCCGAAGTAGCAACAAAAGGCGAATATTGCCGAAAGAAGTAATGAGTTCATGCATTATTATCTTGGTAAATGAATGAATATTTATTTACTGCCATTTAAAATGGAGAGCTGTTGTCTAATTGACAACGGCTTTTTTTATGAAAGGAGATTAAATTGAATAAATTTACTGTCAATGAACTTCAAGTTGGTCAATTTGCTGAAGTGACAAAAACTTTTACTGAAGATGATGTAAATAAATTTGGAGAAGTTTCGGGGGATTTAAATCCTGCTCATTTAAATGAAGAATATGCAAAGGGAACTATTTTTAAATCAAGAATTGTTCATGGGATGTTAGTAGGTTCCTTGTTTAGTGCAATTTTAGGAACACAACTACCAGGGCTTGGAAGTATTTATACATATCAAAGCCTTAAGTTTACAAAACCTGTTTACTTAAATGAAAAAATAACTGCAATAGTTACAGTTAAAGAAATTAATATTGAAAGAAATAGAGTAATACTTGATTGTGTTGCTAAAAACGAAAAAGATGAGGTAGTAATTGTAGGAGAAGCTACAATTATGCCACCAAGATAAGGAGGAAAAATGCGAGGGTTTATTTGTAAGAATGAGTTTAAAAAACATTTAAAAGACGGAATGACTATTATGGTTGGCGGCTTTCTAGCTAACGGTAGTCCAGATGTTTTAATTGATGCTATTTTGGAAACTGATTATTCCAACTTTACAATTATTTGTAATGATGGAGGGTTTGAAGATAAGGGTGTAGGAAAACTAATAGTTGCTGGAAGAGTTAAAAAATTAATTGCTTCTCATATTGGGACTAATCCTACAGTTGGTAGATTAATGCATGAAGGAACTCTTGAAGTAGTTTTAGTTCCTCAAGGTACACTAGTTGAACAAATAAGAGCAGGCGGAGCTGGTTTAGGCGGAATTCTAACAACAACAGGCTTAAATACTATTGTTCAAGAAGGAAAAGATATTATTCATATTGATGGAAAAGATTATATTCTTGAAAAACCTTTAAGAGCTGATTTAGCTTTAATCGGTGGAGCCATTTGTGATAACTTTGGTAATTTAATTTATGTAAAAACAATGAGAAACTTTAATCCTTATATGGCTATGGCAGCTGATGTTTCTATTGCTTGTTGTAAAGAAAAAAAGGAACTACACGACCCAGAGGTTATAATTACCCCGTATCCTTTAATAGATTATATTGTTATGGAGGAAAAAGATGGAAGATAAATTAATTATTGCTAGTCGAGTTGCTTTAGAATTAAACGATGGAGATATTGTTAATTTAGGAATTGGAATTCCAACTCTTGTTTCAAACTATATTCCATCTGATAAACACATTGTTTTTCAATCTGAAAATGGTGTAATGGGCTTAGGACCTCTTGATGATGAACATCGAGATTTAGTTAATGCTGGTGGAATGCCTGCAACTATAGTAACTGGTGGTGCTTTTATTGATTCAGCTACTTCATTTTCAATTATTCGTGGTGGTCATGTTGCTGCTACTGTACTTGGCGCTCTTGAAGTTGATGCTGAAGGAAGTCTTGCTTCTTGGATTATTCCTGGAAAAATGGTTCCGGGGATGGGTGGGGCAATGGATTTAGTTGAAGGTGCAAAAAAAGTTATTATTGCAACTACACATACAAATAAAGGTAGACCTAAAATACTAAACAAATGTACTCTTCCACTTACTGCTTATAAACAAGTAAACTTAATAGTTACTGAAATGGCTGTTATGGAAGTAAGAGAAGATGGCCTTCATTTACTTGAAGTTCATCCAAGTTATACAATAGAAGAAGTTGTTGCGGCAACTGCTGCTGATTTAATAACAAAAGATGTTAAACCAATGAAAGGAGCAGTAATATGAAAACTGTTTTAAGACTTAGAATGTCGACACAAGATGCCCATTATGGTGGTAATCTTGTTGATGGTGCAAGAATCTTAGGATTATTTGGAGATGTTGCAACTGAATTATTAATTCGTCATGATGGTGATGAAGGCTTATTTAGAGCATATGACAAGGTAGACTTTTTAGCTCCTGTTTATGCTGGTGATTTTTTAGAAGTTCATGGTGAAATAGTTGAGGTTGGAAATACTTCAAGAAAAATGGTTTTTTCTTGTTATAAAGTAATTAAACCAAATCCGGAATTTGGACCATCTGCTGCAGATTTATTGGCTGAGCCTATTTTGGTCGCTACTGCTAGTGGAACTTGTATAGTACCAAAGGGGTTACAAAGAAAATGATGAAAAAATTAATTATTACATGTGCTATTAGTGGCGCTGAAGTTTTAAAAGAACATAATCCAGCTGTACCATATACAGTAGAAGAAATTGCTGAGAGTGCTTATCAAGCATATAAAGCTGGGGCTAGTGTTATTCACCTTCATGCTAGATATGATGATGGGACACCGACTCAAGATAAAGACAGGTATGATGAAATAATTAAAGCAATTCATGCAAAAGCAGAAGATGTTATAGTACAAGTATCAACTGGTGGAGCTGTTGGGATGACTAGAGATGAAAGACTTGGACCTGTATTTTTAAATCCAGAGATGGCAACACTAGATTGTGGTACTCTTAATTTTGGTGGAGATGAGATTTTTATTAACACTGAAAATGATATTATCTATTTTGCGGAAGCACTACAATCAAGAGGTGTCTATAAAGAATTAGAATGTTTTGAAAAAGGACATTTGGATACTGTTCTTCGTATGGTTAAAAAAGGAATTATTCTTCCTCCCCTTCATTTTAGTTTTGTTTTAGGTGTTAATGGTGGCATGACAGGCGAAGAAAGAGACTTCGTATTTATGAGAGAAAGTATTCCAAGTGATGCAACATATAGTGTTGCTGGAATTGGTAGATTTGAAATGAGTTTAGCTGAGCTTGCTATTATTGATGGTGGGCATGTAAGAGTTGGTTTAGAAGACAATATATATATAGAAAGAGGAGTACTTGCTAAGTCAAATGCCCAGTTAGTTGAAAAAGTAGTTGAAATGGCAAAGAAACACAATCGTGAAATTGCTACACCAGATGAGGCACGTGTAATTTTAAAGATGGAGGCTAGAAAATGAACAAACCCTGTCCATATGGAACACACCGTGTAATTGAGCCGGTTGGTGTTCTTCCTCAAACAGCAAAAAAAATTGATAATACTATGGTATGTCAAGCTAATGAAATACTAATAGATGTAATTACTTTAAATATTGACTCTGCTTCTTTCAAGCAAATTAAAACTGCTACTAATAGTGATATAAATGCAATGAAAGAAATGATTCAAGGAATCGTTAATGAAAGAGGTAAAATGCAAAATCCAGTTACAGGTAGTGGTGGAATGCTGCTTGGGGTTGTAAAAGAAATTGGAAGCGATCTAGACATTGATTTAAAAGTTGGTGATAAAATTGCAACTTTAGTTTCCCTTTCTCTAACACCTTTAAAAATTGAAAAAATAAATGATATTCATTTAGAAAAAGATCAAGTAGATATTAAAGGCCAAGCCATTTTATTTGAAACTGGAATATATGCAAAAATACCAAATGATTTGAGTGAACATTTAGCACTTTCGGCACTTGATGTTGCTGGAGCTCCAGCGCAAGTTGCAAAACTAGTTAAACCTGGTGATAAAGTTTTAGTTTTAGGTGCAGGTGGAAAGAGTGGAGTATTATGCTGTTATCAAGCAAAGAAAAATGCTGGTAAAGATGGCAAAGTAATTGGGCTTGTAAATAGACAAGCTTTATGTGATGAACTAAAAGATTTAAAATTATGTGATGAAGTTATAATAGGTAATGCTCAAGATCCAATGGATGTATATAAGAAGTTATTAGCTCATAATAATAATGAACTAGCTGATGTTGTTATTAATTGTGTTAATGTAGATAATACTGAAATGGGCTCTATATTAGCTGCAAAACCTAGTGGAGTTGTTTATTTCTTTAGTATGGCGACTTCTTTCACAAAAGCTGCTTTAGGAGCTGAGGGTGTTGCAAGTGAAGCAACAATGATAATTGGAAATGGATATACAAAAGGCCATGCGGAATTGACCTTAAATTTATTAAGAGAGTCAAAAACTCTTTATGATTTATTTATGAAAAGATACCAATCAAAGGAGTAAAGAAATGGTAAAAGTTAATGATGAATATTTAAAAAGAAAAGAACAATATTTTCCTGGAGTTAGTGATGAAGACTGGAAAGACTGGCACTGGCAAGTAAAAAATAGAGTTAATAATGTAGAGGACTTAAAGAAGTACTTTAAACTAACAAAGACTGAAGAAGAACAAGTTCAAACTGTTTTATCTCGCTTTAGAATGGCTATTACACCTTATTATTTATGCTTAATAGATCCATTAAATGAGCAATGTCCAGTGAGACTTCAAGCAATACCAAGTATTAATGAAATGACAATTGGCGCTCACGACTTAGTTGACCCACTTGATGAAGATGTGGATTCACCAGTGCCTGGTTTAACTCATCGTTATCCAGATAGAGTTTTGTTTTTAATTACTGATATGTGTAGTATGTATTGCCGTCATTGTACAAGAAGGAGATTTGCAGGACAAACAGATCACGAATCTCCAAGAGATAGAATTGATCGTGCAATTGAATACATTAAAAATACACCAACAGTTAGAGATGTTTTGATTTCTGGAGGAGATGCACTACTTGTTAGTGATAAAAAGCTAGAATCAATTATTGCAAGACTTAGAGAAATTGAACATGTGGAAGTAATAAGAATAGGAACAAGAACTCCTGTTGTTATGCCGCAAAGAATAACTGAAGACTTAGTTAATATGCTTAAGAAATACCACCCAATTTGGGTTAATATCCATTTTAATCACCCTGATGAGATTACAACTGAATCTGCTGAAGCAATGGCTAGAATGGCAGATGCGGGTATTCCAATTGGAAATCAAAGTGTGCTTTTAAGAGGTGTTAATGACTGTGTTGAAACAATGAGAGTACTATGTACAAGACTTGTTCAAATGAGAGTTAGACCATATTATATTTACCAATGTGATTTATCTCTTGGTATTGAACATTTTAGAACTCCAGTTAGTAAGGGTATTGAAATAATAGAAGGCTTAAGAGGCCATATTAGTGGTTTTGCAGTCCCAACATTTGTAGTTGATGCTCCAGGTGGTGGTGGTAAAATACCTGTAGGACCAAATTATGTTGTATCACAAGCACCTGGTAAGATTGTATTAAGAAACTATGAAGGTGTAATTACAACATATAATGAACCTCCACATTATGATGAGCCTAAGAAGTGTGATCCAAATACTTCAATAGAAGGTATTAGTGGTTTGCTTGCAGGTAAAAAAACTGCAATTGAACCAAAAGACTTAGAAAGAAGGAAAAGAGCATTAAAACACTAAGAGAGCTTGCAAATAATTATAAAACAATATCAATAGTTGGAAATGCGAAAAACGCTGGAAAAACTACTGTTTTAAATTATTTAATTAATGAATATCAAAATGAAGTACTAGGAATAACTTCTGTAGGTCTTGATGGTGAAAAATTAGATCAAATAACATTTCTACCAAAGCCTAGAATATTCGTTTATGAAAGTATGATAGTTTGCACTGCCAAAGAATGTTTAGCTGAGTTTGAAGCAGAATATAGAGTTTTAGAAGAAACCCATATTATGACAGCGCTTGGTGTTGTCGTTGTTTTAAAAATAACTAAAGCAGGAAATTGTTTGGTTGCAGGACCTTCAACTGTCCAAGCAACAAAAGCAATAATAGATATATTAAAAAAATATAACTGTTATAAGATTTTAATTGACGGGGCTTTTTCAAAGACTGCTTTTGCCTCAACAAGTGAAGCTATTATTTATAGTATAGGTGCAAGTTATTCAGCAACTCTAGATAAAACAGTAGAAGATGCTAAATACACACTCGATATACTAGGACTTCCTAAATATAATGGGAAAGTTAAACTAGATGGAATCAATAAGATTGCTCTTATTGATAATAAAGATAAGATAACTTTACTTACTCAATCATCTACACTAGATGATGCTAGTAAGATTTTATCTAAAATTACTGAAGAGATTATATATATATATATCCCAAAAGCGGTAAGTAAGTCATTTATAAAGTTATTTATTGAAAAAAGAAGTGAATTAAATTGTGATTTGATTATTGGTAATCCAACATCGTTAGTTTTAGATAATCAACTAACTAGGCATATATTTTTATTAAAACAAAAGGTATATGTTTTAAATCCAATTAATGTTATTGCTATAACATATAATCCATTTTCACCAATGGGATATAATTACAATAGTAAAGACTTTTATGATAAACTATCAAGTAAAATTAATTTACCAATATATAATGTTTTGAAAAGAGATGATGGAAATGGTAAAAACAAATAATTTAAATAGTTCAAAACTTGGCTTAAATCAAGAAACAATACTAGAGAGTAGAAAATATGCAGCTAAAATAGCTAGGGATGTTCAATCCTTTATAGACGGGCGCTCAACTGTTTCAGTCGAAAGGTCAGTTTGTCGTTTATTAGGTATAGATGGAGTTGATGAATTTGATGTTCCTATTCCTAATATTTTAGTTGACCATATTAAAAACTATGGTGATTTAAGTTATGGTATTGCTAGTTATTTAGGTAGTGCAATGCTTAAAACAAATAAAACGCTTAATGAAGTTGTTGAAGCTGTTTGTAATAAAGAATTTAAATTAACTGATTTTGAACTTGCTAGTAAAGAAAGAATAAAAGAAGTTTTGAATCCATATGTGAAAAAGCAAATGGAAAAAATAAAAAACAATAAAAAGGACAGAGCTAAGTTTTTAGAAACATATCCACCTGAAAGAACTGAAATTTATGTAATTGTTGCAACAGGAAATATTAATGAAGACGTTATTCAAGCAACAGCAGCAGCAAAAGCTGGAGCAGATATTATTGCAGTTATTCGTTCTACAGGACAATCCCTGCTTGATTATGTACCTTATGGTATAACTACTGAAGGTTTTGGCGGAACATTTGCAACTCAAGCAAATTTTAAGCTAATGCGTGAAGCTTTAGATAAAGTATCTAAAGAAGAAGGTAGATATATTAAACTTGTAAACTATGCATCGGGCTTATGTATGCCTGAGATTGCTGCGATGGCTGCACTGGAAAGACTTGATATACTATTAAATGATAGTTTATATGGTATTATTTTTAGAGATATCAATATGCAAAGAACATTAATTGATCAATATTTCTCAAGAAGTATTAATGCCTATGCAGGAATTATTATTAATACCGGTGAAGATAATTACCTTACAACAGCAGATGCCTTTGAACAAGCTCATACAGTTCTTGCTTCTCAGTTTATTAATGAGCAGTTTGCTTTACTAGCAAACCTTCCAAGCAAATTAATGGGCTTAGGGCATGCTTATGAAATGGATCCTGATTTAGAAAATAGTTTCTTATTCGAAGTTGCTCAAGCACAAATGGCTAGGGAGATATTCCCAGAAGCACCACTTAAATATATGCCACCTACAAAACATATAACAGGGAATATATTTAGAGCACATTTACAAAATGCCTTATTTAATCTAACAACAACTATTACAAAGCAATCAATTCATTTACTTGGAATGATGACAGAAGCTATTCACACACCATTTATGTCTGATAGATATCTAGCAATTCAAAATGCAAAAATGGTTGCTCTAGCTGCTAAAGATTTTGGCGATGATATATTATTTAAAGAAGATGGTATTATGGCTAGTAGAGCACAACATGTATTAAAGGAAGCTAATGAACTTCTTAAGAAAATTGCAGATATGACATTATTTAAAGCACTTGAAGAAGGAGTGTTTGCGGATGTAAAACGTGGTTTTACTGGAGGAAAAGGGCTTGATGGAGTATTCTTGAAAAATAAAGATTATGTTAATATTGTTATGGATGAGCTGGTGGAGGAAAAGAAATGATTATAAAACCATATGGTGATACCAAAAACGATGGTAAAGTACAAATTAGTTTTTCTCTACCAATGGATAATGATGCAAAGGGAATTGCTAGTGCTAAAGAAATAGCAAAGAAGATGGGAATGCTTGAACCTGAAATAGTTGCAGTAGAAAGTTTAGGACCAGGATTTAGTTTTTATATTTGTTATGGTTCGGTTGTACATACTGTAGATCCTAATTTAATAGAAGTAGAAGTACTTGATATTACTACCCATACAAAAGAAGAAGTTGAAGATTTGATTGAAAAAGAGCTTAAAAGAGAAGTTGTATTTGTTGGTGCATCTACAGGAACTGATGCTCATACTGTTGGAATAGATGCAATTATGAATATGAAAGGCTATGCTGGTCACTTTGGATTAGAACGATATAAAGGTATTAAAGCCTATAATTTAGGAAGTCAAGTGCCTAATGAAACCTTCATTAAAAAAGCAATTGAAGTAAATGCTGATGTATTACTTGTAAGCCAAACAGTTACTCAAAAGGAAGTACACCTTAAGAACATGTTAGAATTAGTTGAGATGTTAGAAGCTGAAGGGCTGAGAGATAAAGTAATCTTAATTGCTGGTGGAGCTAGAATTACACATGAACTTGCGAAAGAGTTAGGTTATGATGCTGGCTTTGGTCAAAGAAAGTATGCTGAAGATGTTGCTGCATTTGCAGTACTTGAATTAATAAGACGTAAAAAACTTAAATAAAAAAATCGCTAGGGTTCCCTAGCTTTTTTTGAGTAAATATAAGACAAAACAAATAATGGTGGAGTATAATATAAGTATAATAAATGAAAGAAGGTATGTTTATGAAAACATTAATTATATATGCTCATCCCTACGAGGGAAGTTTCAATAACCATGTGTTAAAAGTTGTAACAGAAAAGCTTCAAAAACAAGGCAAGTCTGTAGATTTAATAGATTTAAATGAAGATGGATTTAATCCTGTAATGACAAAGGGAGATTTAAGATTATTCTCAAGAGGCGAGTATGCTGATCCTCTAGCAGAAGATTATGTTAAACGTCTTAAAGAATCAGATGAGATTGTATTTATTTTTCCAATTTGGTGGTATTCAATGCCTGCAATTATGAAGGGCTTCTTAGATAAAGTTCTTTTAAAAGGGCATACTTATGTAGAAGAAAATTATCAAATGGTTGGTGTGCTAAAAAATAAAAAGGCAACAGTACTTACAACTTCCACAATTACAGAAGATTACTTCAAGATGATTGGCGATCCAATTAATAATTTATTTATTAAAGGCACTTTAGGCGCTGTAGGAATTCATGATGTTAAATGGATTAGCTGTGCTCCTGTATTTTCTGAAGAAGCAAGAAATGAATATATTAAAAAGATAGAAGAACATTTTAAATAAAAAACCAAAATAAAAACACTTAAATAAACAATTTGTTTACTTAAGTGTTTTTTAATATTATTAAGCTAATTCGTTATTTTCATTGCCTTCGCTATCAGGCAAAACTGCTTTATCTTTTGGTAATACTAGGTTTAATACAATACCTACGATTGCAGCTAAGCTCATACCGCTTAAACCAGCTACAGCACTGAAATTAATCATAGCTCCACCTAAACCAATAACAAGCATTGTAGAAACTATAATTAAATTACGTGTGTCTCCTAGGTCAGTTTTATCTTTAATTAAAAATTTTACACCGTTACCAGCAATGAATCCATATAATACTAATGTAATACCACCAATAACTGCCCAAGGAATACTAGAAATAAACGCTTGGATATAGCCTAAGAATCCTAAGAATACAGCTATTATAGCTGCTAGGCCTGTAACCCATACTGATGCTACTTTAGTTAATCCTACA
>CAYOXB010000021.1:0-20278 GCA_964407835.1 uncultured Bacteroidales bacterium | reverse complement strand
AAAAAGCTAGCATATTTTAGTGCTAGCTTTTTTGAAAAGATTTCTTAATATTATACTTTTAAAAATGAGAGTTTTGTAGTATAATAATAAAGTATGTATAAACTATTGCTTTAAGGAGGTATTTTAATGAAGGAGTATAAAGCTAGTGAAATTAGAAACATTGCAATTCTTGGACATTTAGGGAGTGGTAAAACTACTTTAGGTGAAGCACTACTATATGTTGGAGGAGCAATTGACAAAAAAGGTGAAGTAGAAAGAAAGAATACAGTTAGTGACTATTCTGCTGAAGAGCAAAATAGACAAACTTCCCTTAATGCTGCCCTTTTGCCAGTTGAATGGAAGAATTGTAAAATAAATATTTTAGATACTCCAGGATCCGAAGAATTTATTGGCGAACTTGCTAATGTTTTAGAAGTTGTAGAAGGTGCTGTTGTTCTTGTTGATGCATCTAGGGGTGTAGAAGTAGGAACCGAAAGAGTTTGGGAAGAACTTCGCAAACGCAATCTACCAACAATTATTTTAGTAAACAAACTAGATAAAGAAAATATTAAATATGAAAGTGTAATAGAATCTATTAAGTCTAAACTATCAAGTAAGGCTGTTGAGTTCAATATTCCACTTGGAGTTCAAGATGATTTTACAGGTTTTGCTGGGGTAATTCAAAAGCAATCATTTGTTTATAATGGTGCTAAACATAAGGTTGAGGCAGTACCTAGTAATCTTGCAGATAAAGTAGAAGAAATTTACAATGAATTATTAGAAAATGTTGCAGAATCAAGTGAAGAATTATTAGATAAATACTTTAGTGGTGAAGAGTTAACACCGGAAGAAATTGATGGTGGTCTTGCTACTGCTATAGCTGCTAATGATCTATTCCCTATTCTTAATGCTTCAGGAACTAAAAACATTGGTGTTGATATGTTTTTAGATTTTGTTTCAAAATACATTCCAAGTCCAAAAGGTAGAAAA
This sequence comes from uncultured Bacteroidales bacterium, assembly GCA_964407835.1. GTDB lineage: Bacteria > Bacillota_I > Bacilli_A > ML615J-28 > CAG-698 > DUVT01. The sequence goes on along the minus strand of CAYOXB010000021.1, from coordinate 19,309 downwards.
GTTGCGGGAGTGAATGCGAAAACAAAAGAGCAAACTGAAGTTGAAGTTGATGATGATGGAATGTTTGCAGCATATATATTTAAAACAACAATTGACCCGTTCGTTGGTGCAATTAACTTTTTCAAAGTTATTGCTGGTAATATAAAAGTTGGTCAAGAAGTATATATCCCAGAAGTTGATGAAACTATAAAAGTTCCTCAACTATTTGCAATGAGAGGTAAAACTCAAATTAATGTAAATAGTTTTGGTGCTGGTGATATTGGCTGTATAGCTAAGGTAAGTGAATTTAGAACAGGACAAACTTTTGAAGATAAACGTTTAGGCGTTATGTTAAATAAAGTTGAACATCCTGGTGCAACTATTTTTGTTGCTATTCTTCCTAAAAACAAACAAGATGAAGATAAAATTTCTTCATCACTAAATAGACTTCGTCTTGAAGATGAAACATTAGAAATTAAACGTAATCCTGAAACTTCTCAATTACTTGTTGGTGGTCAAGGTATGACTCACTTAGGTTATGTACTAGAGAAAATGAAAAATATGTTTAAAGTTGATGTTGAAGTTCTAGAACAAAAGATAGTTTATCGTGAAACTATTCGTTCTAAAGGTGAAGCACAAGGAAGACACAAAAAACAATCTGGTGGTGCTGGCCAATTTGGTGATGTACATATTCGCTTTGAACCAAGTACTGAAGACTTTGTATTTGCAGAAGAAGTTGTCGGTGGAGCAGTTCCAAAGAACTATTTCCCAGCAGTTGAAAAAGGTTTAATTGAAACATTAGAGCATGGACCGCTTGCAGGATTCCCTGTAATTGGCATTAAAGCAACACTATATGATGGTTCCTACCATCCAGTTGACTCTAATGAGATTTCCTTTAAACTTGCAGCATCTTTAGCTTTTAGAAATGCTCTTGATAAGATTAGACCAACAATTTTAGAACCTATTTATGAAATTGAAGTAGTAATTAAAGATGAATTTGTAGGCGATATCATGGGTGATATTACTAAAAGACGTGGACGTGTTTTAGGTATGGATCAAAAAGAAGGCGTACAAGTAATTGTTGCTGAAGTTCCAGAAGCTGAGATTGTTAAATACGCAGTTGACTTAAAAGCTATGACTCAAGCAAGTGGACGTTTTAGCCGTAAATTTATTAGATACGATCAAGTTCCAGAAATGCTTGTAGACAAGATTATTCAAGAATATAAAAAAGAAAAATAAGGGCCTAACGGCCCTTTTGGTGAAAAATATGGAGTTAAATTTTATTATTGAAAAAGAAATAATGGTTAAAGATTTTTTGCTTTCGCAAGGTTTTTCTAAAGCTTTAGGCCGTAAGATTAAACTATATGGTCAAGTTTTTGTGAACGAGAAAGAAGTAAAAAACTATTATTTATTACAAAAAGATGATGAATTAAAGATTGTTTTTCCACCAAAAATAAAAGAGAATATAGTTATTACTGAAGAGAGTCTTAAAATATTATATGAAGATGATGCAATTATGATTGTTGAAAAACCAAATAATCTTGCAGTTCATCCTTCAAGAAAACATCATGAAGATAATTTGCTTTCCTATGTTTTAGCTTATTTTAAAAGTAAAAATGAAGAAGCAAATTGCCATATTATTACTAGGCTTGATTATCCAACAAGTGGAATAGTCTTAATAGCTAAGAACCCATATATAGCAAATTTGCTTACAAAAACTAAAATAATAAAGAAATATTTGGCTAAAACAGTTAGTCAAATGCCTGAAAAAGAAGGAAATATTCATTTGGCTATTACTAGAGAAGAGTCTTCAATTATTAAAAGAAAAGTAGATTTAAATGGTAAAAATGCTCATACTGAATATAAATTTATTAAAGAAGATAATAATTTATTTATATATGAATTAACTCTACATACTGGAAGGACTCATCAAATAAGAGTTCACCTAGCCTACTATGGTGCATTCATAATTGGTGATGAACTATATTATGAAAAATCAGGTAATTGTTTAAATTTACATAGTTATTATATTGAGTTTAAACATCCTAAGACAAATGAAAATATTATTATTAAGTCCTATCCAAAATGGTTTTGATTTTGGTATTGTTAAAACTTGTTAATATATAATGAATATGTTATAATTTTTGTATAGTAAAAGAATAAAGAGGTAAGTAAAATGGATGAAAAATTAATTGACTCTAAAGAGGCTGAAGAAAGTATTAGTTTAGCTGAACTATTTGGTTCACTTAAAAGAAATATTTTATTACTTCTAGTAATAGTTATATTTGTTTTAGGACTTGGGGTAGTATATACATGGTTTGTTGTAGATCCCATGTATTCATCTAGTGTTGATTTACAAATAAGCAATGTAAATGAAAGTGTTGCAACGGTAAATCAAATTAAAAGTAATGTAAAAGAAATTGTAAAGTATTCAGAAATTATTGAAGTTGTTGTTGTTGATTTAAATTTGGGAAGCACTGATACGGCTAGTATTGAAGCTAAAGCAAAAGATATTGCAAAGCGAGTATCATCTGGTGATATTGGTTCATCCTCAGCCGTAAAGGTTAGTTATCAAGATAAGGACCCGGTACTAGCAACAAAAATTGTTATTGCAATTGCTGAAGAGACAGCAAGAAGGGTTAATATTCCAAAGGATGATATTGATTCAGGTTCTTTAGCGTTTTCTGAGGAAACCTTAGTATTACTAAATAGACCTAGAGAAAATCCAAATCAAAGTCCATCTTCACCAAACAAAGTTCTTAATTTAACAATCAGTTTAGTTCTAGGAATGATAGTTGCTGTTGTAGTTGTTATTATGAAAGAACAATTTTCAAGTTACTTTAAATCTAAAAGAGAAGTTGAAAGAATAACAAACTATTCTGTTATTGCAATGATACCGGCAAGAAAAGGGGTGAAGAAGGGTGAGTAAAATAAAAAGATTGCTCAATGGCAAAAATGATTATGAATATGATGTATTAGTTGCTACACAACCTAATTCTTCATATGCTGAAAGTTATCGTAAAATTCCAATAAATTTGAAATATATTAATGTTGATAAAGAACCAAAAGTAATTCAAGTTTCTTCAGCGCTTCCAGGGGAATATAAAACTACTATTTCCGCAAACCTAGCTGCTGTATATAGTGAACAAGGTGCTAATGTTGTTTTACTTGATTGTGATCTTCGTAAACCAAAATTACATCGTGCATGTAAGGTTGTAAATGATGCGGGATTAACAAATTTCCTTGCGGATAAAATACCTTTTTCAGAATTAGTTAAAAAAACACAATATGGCTTTGATGTTATAACTGCAGGTGAACAAGTTCCTTATCCCCATGTTATTTTAAATAGTCAAAAGTTTAATGATTTAATGAAAGAATTAAGAAAGAAATATGATTATATTATAGTAGACTCACCACCAGTTTTATTAGTTACTGATAGTTTAATTTTAAGTGATAAAGTTGATACAGTTTTATTTGTAATTAATCAAGTTGTTTCCAAGAAAAGCGATACAAAAGAAGCTTTGAGAATAATGAATGAAGCAGAAGCAAAAATCGGAGGAATAATTTTAAGTAGAGTAGAAGAAAGCACTATGCGATATACTCATTATGGAAAATATAAATATTACTAGGAGTAAAGATATGGTTGATATGCATTCTCATATTTTACCATTCATCGATGATGGTTCAGTTAATGAGGTAAGTTCATTTGAGATGATTGAAAAGGCAATTCAAGATGGAGTTAAACATATTGTTTTAACGCCCCATGCTTTTAGGCCTGATATAAAAAAATATTCACTTGATTTTTTAAATGAAAGATTTAATAGTTTTAAGGAAAAGGCTGAATCTAAATACGATATTAAATTATATCTAGGTCAAGAAGTATACTGTACAAGTAGTTTAATTTCACTATTAAAAAATAAAGAAATTCAAACTATGAACAATACTGAATATATTTTATTAGAACTACCGTTTAACTATAAACCTGATAATTTAGATGAGATTTTTTATTCTTGTAGTGTTTTAGGTTACAAAGTAATTCTAGCACATATTGAAAGATATGATTACTTAAAAATTCAAGATGTTGAGCAACTTACAAAGCAAGGTATTTTAATGCAAACAAATAGCAATAGTTTATTTTCAAGTATTAAAAGAATTAGAGTTAGAGCACATAGGTTATTAAAGAAAAACTTAGTATCATTTATTGCCTCTGACCTTCATTCGTTTCGTGTTAATTCACTAAAAAAAGCATATGATTATGTTGCTAAGAAATACTCAAACGATTTAGCTCTTAAATTATTTAGGGAAAATGCAAAAGAATATTTAAATATTGGTTAAAAAAATTTCGTTGTTGTTTTATAGATTAAAATCTAGTATAATCTAAGTGATAAGAATTATAAATATTCAATAATTTTAAAGGAGAATTATAGATGAAGAAAATTACTATGTTTTTAGTGCTAGTACTTTCGGCTATGTTATTAATTGGTTGTGATGATCCAGTTGAATATAGTTTTGAAGTAGAAGCTGAGAAATCAAGCGTTAGAGTTGGTGAATCCATAAATATTTATGCAGACACTGATAAACCTAGTCCTGTGTTTAGCTTTGAATCAAGTGATGATGCAATTGCTACTGTAGATAGCTATGGGATTATGAAAGGTGTATCTGTTGGTGAAGTAACTATTAAAGTTACACTAGAAGGTGTTGGCAATAAGTCTGTTAAAGTTAATGTTGTGGAAAAGGATATGCTTGCTAGTGAACTTAAAGCACAATTAACTGAAGTACTCGGCAACTATATAAACGCAAAAAACGGTTCAATTAAAATTGAAGTTGTAGAAGGTGGAAAGACTTCCACATCTGAAACAATTTTTAATTATAACAATGATGGTTCATTAAAATCATTAATGTATAAAGCTGTAACTGAAGACACTACAGAAATATATGTTAAAGATGGATTTTCATATGTTAATGCTAATGGTGAAAAACTTAAAAAAGAATTAACTGAACAAGAAGAAGAAACAATCACAAGCAAATATTCACATGTTGAATTTTTAGTTCCTGCAACTGGATTCTATACAGAAAACGATACATTCAATACTCTTAACTATGTTGGAAGAGAAGGAGATGCTGTTGTATTTTCTCTTGACTTAAGTAGATATAATGGAGAAGTGTTTAATATTGTTGGCGTTGGTGAAATATTAGTTAAAGCTACAATTGTCAATTCTAAGTTAACTAAAGTAAGTGTTGTTGTTACTGAGGTAGCACAAACCAAGAGTATTACAGTTGAATATCGAGGCTTTGGATCAGAACAAACAATCAATTATCCAGCTGATTTAAATTCATACGTTGGTTAATCAAAAACTCTATGTTAACCATAGAGTTTTTTAATTGCAACTTAAAATAAAACTATTTTTTATTTAGCTTAAATATGGTATTATAATAATGAAAATGGAGGTAGGATTATTCAAGCAATGAAAAAGACTATTTTATACGATGAGCACCTAAAAAGAGGTGCAAAGATTGTTGAGTTTGGTGGATATTTAATGCCAATTGAATATACCAATATTAGCTTAGAACACCAAGCTGTTAGAAAAAGAAGTGGCCTATTTGATGTTAGCCACATGGGAGAACTTATTATTAGGGGCCCTGAAGCAACTGAATTTGTAAATTACATAATTACAAATGATGTTACTTTAGCTGGCGATATGCAAATGCTCTACGGACTTTTACTTTATGAAGATGGTGGAGTAGTTGATGACATGATGGTTTATAAATATAATGCAAACCATTATTTATTAGTTGTAAATGCAAGTAATAAAGATAAAGATTTAGAATGGATTTTAAAACATAAAGGTAGTTATGATGTAGAAGTAATAGATAGAACTGAAGAAACTTCAATTCTTGCTATTCAAGGTCCACTATCTGAAAAAGTATTACAATCACTAACAGACTTTGATTTAAGTACTTTAAAAAACTTAGAGTTTAGAGAGTTTGAAATACTTGGTAAGAAATGTATGGTTTCTAGAAGTGGTTATACTGGTGAAGATGGGTTTGAAATTTATTCATCTAATGAAGATGCTTTGTTTTTATTTAAAGAATTAGTTGTATTTCCTGAGGTTAGTTTATGTGGGCTAGGCTGTAGGGATACTTTAAGGTTTGAAGCTTCTATGCCTCTTTATGGACATGAAATTTCAGCTGATATTAATCCTTTAGAAGCAGGGCTTGGTTTTGGAGTTAAACTAGATAAAAACTTTATCGGTAGAGATGCACTTCTAAAACAAAAAGAAGAAGGTTTAAAAAGAAAAGTAGTAGGCTTAGAACTTTTAGAAAAAGGAATTGCTAGAAGTGGCTATGAAGTATATTACAATGATGAAAAAATAGGTTATATTACAACAGGATATATGATTCCAGATACTACAAAAACTCTTGCATTTGCATTAGTTGATGAAAAGTATTCAAAGATTGGAACTGAAGTATATATTCAAATACGAAAAAACAAAGTGTTGTCGAAAATAAGAAACAAAAGATTCTTAGAGAAAAAACATAATAAATAGGAGGAAATTATGAGTAAAGTTTTAGACAATTTAAAATATGCTGAATCTCATGAGTGGGCAAAAGTTGATGGAGACTATGCATATGTAGGTATTACTGACTATGCACAAGATAGCCTTGGTTCAGTAGTTTATATTGAAGTTGGTGAAGTTGGTAGTTTTGTTGCTCAAGGTGAAGAGTTTGGAGCTATTGAAAGTGTAAAAGCTGCTTCTGATTTGATTAGCCCTGTTAGTGGTGAAGTTGTAGAAGTTAATGAAGATGTAATGGATAATACTGAAGGTGTTAATGAAGACCCATATGGAAGTTGGTTAATTAAAGTTAAATTATCTAATAAAGCTGAACTTGATAACTTGCTTGATGCTGCTGGTTACAAGGAGTCTTTAGAGTAATGTTCAAATACTTTCCTCATACTGAGCAAGACATTAATGAAATGCTTGCAAAGATAGGAGTAGAAAAATTAGAAGATTTGTTTTCTGAAGTTCCAGGACATTTAAAAGTTAATGGGTATTTGGATTTACCAAGTGCAAAGAGTGAACAAGAATTAAGAAAACATTTAGCTGCGATTGCAAATAAAAATACGGAATATATTTCGTTTTTAGGTGCAGGTAGTTATGATGTTTATACACCATCAATTATTGGTGCACTTACATCTAGACAAGAATTTCTAACTTCATATACTCCTTATCAACCTGAAATATCACAAGGGACACTTACATATATTTTTGAATATCAAAGTATGATTTGTGAGTTAACAGGAATGGATGTTACAAATGCATCTGTTTATGATGGTGCTACAGCTACAGCTGAGGCTATGTTTATGGCAACATCACAAACGAGAAGAAATAAAGTATTAGTGAGTTCAACAGTTTCACCGAGAACTATTGAAGTATTAAAAACATATGCTTTCTTTAGAAATATTGAAATAGAATTAGTTGAAGAAGAAAATTTTCTTACTTCTAAGAGTGATTTAGTAAGTAAATTAAACGATGAAATAGCTGCGGTTATTGTTCAAAACCCTAACTACTTTGGTTCTGTTGAAGAGTTTAGTGAGTTTAAAGAATTAATAGAAGCTAATAAATCACTTTATATTATGAATGTAGACCCTAGTACTCTAAGTGTTTTAAAAACTCCTAGAGAAATGGGTGCTGATATTGTGACTGGTGATGGACAGACTTTAGGTATACCACTTAACTTTGGCGGACCATATGTTGGTTTTATCGCAACAACAACAAAGTTAATTAGAAAAATGCCTGGTAGAATTTGTGGGATGACTAATGATGTTGATGGCAAAAGAGGTTTTGTTTTAACATTACAGGCTCGTGAACAACATATTCGTCGTGAAAAAGCAAATTCAAATATTTGTTCTAATCAAAGTTTAATGGCACTGCATGTTACTATTTATATGGCACTACTTGGAAAGCAAGGTTTAGTTGATGTTGCTAAAAGGGCATATAATAATGCTCACTACTTAAAAGAGCAACTTCTAAAAACTAAAAAGTTCTCTGAAGTAAGTAGTCAAAGTTTTTTTAAAGAATTTGTATTAAAAGCAAATGTGGATATTGAAAAATTAAATGAATATTTATTAGATAAAGGTTATTTATCTGGACTAAACTTAAATTCTTTAGGAGACAAATATCAAAACCAAATGATGTTTTGTGCTACTGAAGTGAGAACCAAAGAAGAAATCGATGAGTTCGTTAAGTTAATAGAGGTGTTTTAAGATGTACGATAAATTAATTTTTGAATTATCTAAACAAGGAAGAGTTGGGTATTCCCTTCCAAAAGAAGAGATAAAAGAATATAATCTTCCAAATAATCTAAAACGCGAACTTGAATTTGCAATGCCTGAAGTTACTGAGCTAGATGTAGTGCGTCACTATACTAATCTATCTCAAAAGAACTATGGTGTTGATCAAGGTTTCTATCCACTTGGTTCTTGTACAATGAAGTACAATCCAAAAATAAATGAAGAAATGGCAAGTAATTCTAGATTTACTAAAATTCATCCACTTCAACCAGCTCATACAGCTCAAGGAGCTTTACAAGTATATTATGAAACATCTAAAATGTTAGCTGAACTAACAGGACTAGAAGAGTTTTCATTTAATCCATTTGCGGGAGCACATGGAGAAGCTGTTGGGATGATGATTATGAAACAATATCATATCGACCGTGGTGATTTTAAGAGAACTAAAGTTATTATTCCAGATTCAGCTCATGGAACAAACCCAGCTACAGTTAGTGTAGTAGGAATGGAAGTAGTTCAAGTTGATTCATTAGAAGATGGTACTGTTGATATTGAAAAACTAAAACCACTTTTAAATGATGAAGTTGCTGGAATTATGCTTACAAATCCAAATACTCTTGGAATATTTGAAAAAGGTATTTGCGAGATGAGTAAGTTAATTCATGAAGCTGGAGGATTATTATATTATGATGGTGCTAACTTAAATCCATTACTAGGACTTTATCGTCCTGGTGATATGGGATTTGATATTATGCATATCAACCTTCATAAAACATTTTCTACACCGCACGGTGGTGGTGGACCAGGAAGTGGACCAGTTGGTGTTACAAAAGAACTAGCACATTTGCTTCCTAATCCGCGTGTTCTTAAGGTTGATAAAGAATATAAATTAAGCTACTCAAGCGATTCTATCGGAAGTATAAGCGGTTTTTATGGAAATTTCTTAGTAGTCTTAAGAGCATATAGTTATTTACTAACTCTTGGAAAAGAAAATGTAGCTAATGTTGGCAACTTATCTGTTTTAAATGCTAACTATATTAAAGAAGCTCTAAAAGATGATTATGTTCTACCAATTAAAGGTTTATGTAAACATGAAGTTGTTTTTGATGGATTAATAAATGGTAAAGCAAGTACTCTTGATGTTGCAAAGCGACTACTTGATTATGGATATCATCCACCAACAATTTACTTCCCATTAGTATTTTCTCAAGCAATGATGATTGAGCCAACTGAAGTTGAATCAAAAGAAACACTTGATGGATTTATTGAAGTAATGAAGAAGATTGCAAAGGAAGCAGATGAAAATCCAGAACTTTTAAAAACTGCTCCTCATACAACTGTTGTAAGAAGACTTGATGAAGTTAAGGCTGCAAAGCAAACAATAGTAAAATATAAGGATAGTTTATAATAAGATATTAAGAGAATTAGTAAAGAAACTAGTTCTCTTTTAATTTAAAAAAAGCACAGAAATATGGTATAATAGCAATGGAGAAAAATTTTAAGGAGATGAAATTAGATGAAAAAGATAATAGAAATAGTTCCTAATTATTCAGAAGGAACTAATAAAGAAGTAATGGCTAAAATTATTGAACCATTTAATAATGATAAAGAAATATTTTTAGTAAGATTAGAAATGGATTCTTCTTATAATAGAAGTGTATTAACTGTAATCGGTGAGGCTAGTGCTGTAATAGCTAAAATGGTTGAAAGTGCTAAAATTGCAGTAGAACTAATTGATTTAAGAAAACATAGTGGTGAACATCCAAGGATGGGAGCTGTTGATGTTATTCCAGTTTTACCAATAAAGCATATAACTGAAGAAGAATGTATTGAATTAAGTGTTGAACTAGGAAGAAAAATAAATGAAGAAACTAATGTTCCTATTTATTTATATGCGAAATCAGCAAGAAGAAGTCAAATGGAAAATCTTCCTTCAATTAGAGAAGGTGAATTCGAGGGTTTAGAAGATAAAATGAAGGATGAAAAATGGTATCCTGATTTTGGGGAAAATAAACCTCATATATCTGCTGGTGCATTTGCGGTTGGTTCAAGAAAGCCTTTGGTTGCTTTTAATATTGATATTAATAGCAATAATAAAAATCAAGTAAATGGAATTGCTAGAAGAGTTAGGTTTTCAAATGGTGGATATCGTTATATTCAAGCTGGTGCTGCTCATTTACATGAAAAAGATATTTATCAAGTTACAATGAATTTAACAGACTTCGAACAAACAGCTCTTTATCAAGCTATTGAAGCAGTTAAAATGGAAGCTAAGAGATTTAACTTGGAAATATTAAATACTGAAATTGTAGGTTTAGTAAGTAGTAAATGTTTAGAAGATTCACTAAAGTATTATCTTAAAATGCCTGCAAATAAAAAACTTGAGTATTCACTTGAAGAACTAGTAGAAAAATCAATTAAGTATTTTAAATTAAGAGATTTTGGAATAGAAAAAGTAATTGAATATTATCTAAAATAAAGTGACAGAATCTTGTTTTCTATTGTTTCAAATTGGGTGTTTTAACTTGCTATAAGCGGGCTCTTTTGATATAATAAATAAATAGAATGGAGGGCTCTCATGCTTAAAAGGTTTAAGACAGGAATGTTTCAACCAACTAAAATTATAAATTACCGACAAGATCCTAAGTGGATGACAGCTATATATTTTTTAATATTAATTTTGCTTGTTATCATACCCTCTATGATTTCTTTAATAAGTAGTAGTGGTTTAGATTATGAGGACAAACTATTTTTAAAAACAGAAATATCAAAAGTAGATATTCCTTATGAACTAAGTAATTATGAACTGTTTTATAAAAATACAACAGAAGAAGAAAAACCTTTTGTTATTGAATTAAGTGAAACTTTTTCTTTAGTATTTACAGAACAAGATTCAAATGAATTTAAATATAATCCGATTAGTCAAAATACATATATCTTTTTCACAAAAGACAAAATCTTATACTATGGTTCTATCTTTGAGATTGTGAAGGAAGATTATACTAATTATTCTGCATTACAAAATTTAGATTTTGGAGATGCGAAAATGAGCAATCATGCTTTTTGGACAAAAGTATTTAATATTGCTAATGATTTATTAGATCAACATAGTGTAAGGACAAAAATTATAAATCTTGTTTCCGCAATTTCAGCTAATGTTATTTTTATCGTTATGCTAAGTTTAATAATAACTTTATTTTATCGAAGTAGATTAGTGACATTTTTAAGTTTTTCTAAAAATTGGCAAATGGTTATCTATCTTATGACTCCTTTTACTATATTTACATTACTAGGTGAATTATTTGGTTTTGGTATACTTGGTGTAGTTGGCTTAGTAATGAGCTATGTATATGTAAATAAAATGAGTAAAGCAATAATTACTAAATGAAAGGTGGCTTTTTATGAGTTACAATCATCTTGAAATTGAAAAGTTTTGGCAAGAATATTGGCGTAAGAATAAAGTTTTTAAGACAACCCAAGATCTTGATAAGCCAAAGTATTATGTTTTAGATATGTTTCCATATCCAAGTGGTGAAGGACTTCATGTAGGTCATCCTGAAGGATATACGGCAACAGATATAGTTGCAAGAATGAAAAGAATGCAAGGTTATAATGTTCTTCATCCAATGGGATGGGATGCTTTTGGCTTGCCAGCTGAACAATATGCGATGGAAACAGGAAATCATCCGAAAGAATTCACAGCAAGAAATATCGAAATATTTAAAAACCAGTTGCAAAGCCTTGGTTTTTCCTATGACTGGGATAAAGAACTTGCAACAACAGATCCTAAGTATTATAAATGGACTCAGTGGATATTTACTAAACTATACGAAAAAGGTTTAGCTGAGATTAGAAATATTGAAGTTAATTGGTGTGAAAAACTTGGAACAGTTCTTGCAAATGAAGAAGTACTTAATGTAAATGGCAAAATGGTTTCTGAAAGAGGTCATCATCCAGTTATAAAAAAACCAATGAAACAATGGGTTTTAAAAATAACTGAGTATGCAGATAGACTTTTAGAAGACTTAGATTTAGTTGATTGGCCAGAATATATTAAAGAAATGCAAAGAAACTGGATTGGTAAGAGTGAAGGCGCTGAAGTTATTTTTAAAGTTGATAAAACGAAATATAGTTTTGAAGTATTTACTACTAGACCTGATACTTTATTTGGAGCAACATATTGTGTACTTGCACCAGAACACGATTTAGTTTTAAAAATTACTCCTGAGGAAAACTTAGCTGAAGTTAAAAAGTATATTGAATATGCAAAATCAAGAAGTGATCTGGACCGAACTGATTTAAATAAAGATAAGACTGGTGTTTTTACTGGTGCTTATGCAGTTAATCCAGTTAATCAAAAATTAGTTCCTATTTGGATTGCTGATTATGTCCTTGCAAGCTATGGAACTGGAGCTATTATGGCTGTTCCTGCTCATGACCAAAGAGACTATGAGTTTGCGAAGGAGTTTAGTTTAGAAATTATTCCTGTACTTGATGGTGATATTTCTAAAGAAGCATTTTTAGGCGATGCTGTTCATATTAATTCAGGCTTTATAGATGGACTTGGTAAAGATGCAGCTATTAAGACAATGCTAAATCACCTAACATCAAAGAAAATAGGAAGACATAGTATTAATTATAAACTTCGTGACTGGATTTTTAGTCGCCAAAGATACTGGGGAGAACCTTTCCCTGTAATACTTTGGGATGATGGCAAGATTGAAATACTTCCAGTCGATGAACTTCCGTTGGAACTTCCAAATTTAAAGAAAATTAGTCCAAGTAAATCCGGTGAATCACCACTTGCAAATGCAACTGATTGGGTTAATGTTGTAAGAAGTGATGGAGTTAAGGGTAGAAGAGAAACAAATACGATGCCTCAATGGGCAGGTAGTTGTTGGTATTATATTGGCTATGTTTTAAAAGATGATGATGGATTCTTAGATTTATCAAATAAGGATGTTCAAGATTTAGTTAATTACTGGTTACCAGTTGATTTATATATTGGTGGAACTGAACATGCTGTTCTACATTTACTATATGCAAGATTCTGGCATAAAGTTTTATATGATATTGGGGTTGTGAAGACTAAAGAACCATTCCAAAAATTATTCAATCAAGGGATGATTTTAGGTGTTGATGGTGAGAAAATGTCTAAGTCTAAAGGAAATGTAATTAATCCAGATGATTTAGTTCGAGATGTTGGCGCAGATACTTTAAGATTATATGAAATGTTTATGGGACCACTAGAAGCTACAAAACCTTGGTCAACTCAAGGTGTTGAAGGTCCTAGAAGATTCCTAGAAAGAGTTTATAGATTATATACTGAGGTTGCTAATATAGTTAATGAAAATAAAGCGCTTGAAAAGATTTATCATCAAACTGTAAAAAAAGTAACTAATGATTATGAGAACTTAAGATTTAATACAGCTATTAGTCAAATGATGACTTTTGTAAATGAATGTTATAAAAATACTAATATTCCATTTAAGTATTTAGAAGGATTTTTAAAACTCTTAAATCCAATTGCACCGCATTTAACTGAAGAGTTATATCAAAATGTTCTTAACTTTACTAAATCAATATGTTGTAGCACTTGGCCAACCTATGATGAAGAGCTAACTAAAGCAGATAGTGTTGTTGTAGTTGTTCAAGTAAATGGTAAAGTTAGAGATAAGCTTAATTTGGAAGTTGATTTAGATGATGAAGTTGTAGAAAAATTAGCACTTGAAAGTGAAAAAGTTCAAAATATAATCGGTGAAAACCAAGTGAAAAAAATAATTATAATAAAAAATAAGATAGTAAATATTGTTATTTAAAAAATGGGCATTCTAGGAAAACTAGAATGCCTTTATTTAACGAATAAAATATATAGCCTATTAATATATAAGTGGTGATTTAATGAATTGTAAACCGAAAAGAACAATTTTTGAATTTCTTCAGATTTATAGTTGCGATAATTGCAAATATCAAAAAGAAGATGAGTTTATCTATATAGGAAGTAAACTAATTGGGATTTATTATCCAGTTATTAATTGTCCTCATTTAAAAGATGAACAATATTTTATTGATAATAATCTAAGATTAAATAAGCTTCTTATAGAAGCATGTCTTTACCAAAATGATATATTTTTTCTTTGGGTTGATAACTTTAATTTAAACTATTACTATAGTATTTTTGAAGCTATTATCGAAGAAGATTATAGTGTACAAATTTTAATAATTTGATTTATTTTAGGGCCAAAACTTTTGCATATAAAATGCTACTATGCTATAATTAAGTTGACCTTAAAGCAAAGGAGTGATAATTATGAGAGTAATAGTAAGAGGGAAAAACAAGTTTGAGCCTTCTGAAGCAATTAAGGATTATGCAGCTAATAAACTGCAAAAACTAGAACACTATTTCCACAAACGTGAAGAACTTGCGGCTACCGTAGTCTGCAAGGTATATGAGCCCTACCAAACCGTGGAAATAACCATTCCTACAAAAAACATTATTTTAAGAGCTGAGGTTGATGCAGAATCAATTTACGGGGCAATTGATTTAGCTATTGATAAACTTGAATCGCAAATAAGAAAGCATAAATCAAAAATCTATAAGAGTTTAAAACGTCGTGAAGGTGTTGGCCATCACTATGCAACTCAAGCAGACTTTGATTTAGATAAAATGAAATCGGAAGTAAAAGCAACAAATCTAGTGAGAAATAAATCAGTAGAATTAGAGCCAATGACTGTTGATGATGCAATTGTTCAAATGGAAATGTTAGGCCATGATTTCTTTGTATTCTTAAATTCAGAAACTAATAAGGTCAGTGTAATCTATTTAAGAAGCGATCATGATTATGGAATAATTGAAACTACACATTAAAAAATAAAAGGGGGAGCATAAACAATTAATTTGTTACTGCTCCCCTAATATATTTAAAACATTTGCTATTTTATTTACATCTACAAAACGAGATTCCCTTAAGATTTCTTTATCTTTATTTAAGATTAGTACTGTTGGTACTGTAAAGATTAAAAACTGACCTCTAAAAAGAGGAAAGTCCTCAATATAGATTTCATAAAATGGAATATCTGGATAGTTATTTTCGATTTGTTCTAGCCTTTCTTTAATAGCACCACAAACCGAACAAGTTTTAGTTTTAGTTAGTATTAAACTAAACTTATTATTATACATTTGGTCTAAATCTTCATTTTTTAAAATTGTTTTCATATTTCATCCTTTATTACTTAGATATATTAACATAATGTTTTAAAATTATCTAATTATATGCCTAAAGTAATAGGAGGGGATATGTTTAAAATACTTTGAAAAAAGATTGATTTTTGTTATAATAGAGAAGTATTTTTAAAAAGAGGTATTTATAATGAAGAAATTTAAAATCATTAATAAAATTATTATAGCTTTTCTTGTAGTTTTATTAATTAATGTAGTTGTATTAAGTGCTGTTACTTATAAACCATATCTAAAGGTTAATGGTGATAACTTAAAATATCGTGGCTCAAATGTTAATGTAATGATACCAACCGAGTATCAAGAACAAGAAACAGATTTTAGAGCTGTTTGGGTAACTCATTTAACTGGAGATTTTCCAGCATACCAAAGTGTTACTCAATATAAAAATGAAATTCAAAAAGTGCTTGATACAATGGAATACTTTAATATGAATGTTATGATATTCCATGTTAGAACCCATAATAATGCACTATATAAATCTGAACTTAATCCTGTGGCATCATATTACTCAAGTGTAAACTTTAATGTATTTGATCCACTTGAATATATAATTGAAGAATCACATAAAAGAGGGATTGAATTCCATGCTTGGTTGAACCCTTATCGTCTTTCTTCAAATACAGGAACAATTGAATCTTTTGCTGCTAGACAACCTAGCTATAACATTGCATCTAATCCAGAGATGATTTTAAAAGTTAATAGCAATCAAATTTTAAATCCGGGTGAGCCTGCGGTGAGAGATTTTATTGTAGAAACATCAATGGAAATAATTGAAAAATACGATATAGATGCAATTCACTTCGATGATTATTTTTATATAGAGGGTGTAGATGATTCTCTAACTAGAGCTAAATATAATACTGAAGGATTATCAACTGCTGATTTTAGAAGAAAACAAGTAGATTTGTTTATGGAACAATTATATACAGAAATGAAAGCATATAATCTAGCTAATAATCGCTTAGTTCAACTTGGAGTATCTCCTAGTGGGATTTATAGAAATGGTTCTTACGTTGCACCAGGAAATTATAAATATGATGCAAACGGAAAACTAACTTCCCCCCTTGGATCTAATACAGCTGGAATGGAACACTATGCTGGTTATTTATTTTCAGACTCAAAAAAATGGATTGATGAAGAGTGGATTGATTATATCATTCCTCAAAGCTACTGGGCTTTTGAGCATAATGTTGCTGGTTTTGCAGATGTAATGGACTGGTGGAACGGTGTAGTTAAATATTCTAAAGTTAATTTATATGCTGGTATGGGTATTTATATGTCAGGTTCTGGTAACTTTAGCTGGAGTACTCATGATAATGAAGCTTTGAATCAAGTTATCTATACAAGTGCCCTTGACAAAGTTCAAGGCACTAGCCTATTTTCTTATAAACATATTAGGGCTGCTTATAATAATCCAACAGGCGGTGTATTAGAACGCAACTTAACTAATATGAAAAATGGTGCTTGGACTAGTTATCCGCTTTTACCAGAAATAAGAACATATAATAAAGTAACTTTACCAAAAACTGAGATCTTACAAATTGGACTTAAGAATAATAAAACTGAACTTAGTTTTTCTAAGGTAGACGGGGCGAAGTTTTATGTAGTATACCGTGACCAAAATGAAATTAATTTTAGTAATGAACAAATTCTTGCTGTGTTTAGTAGTAGTGATGAAGTTGTGAAGTATGTTGATAATACAACAACTCTATATAAGTATGGCATTAAAGCAATGAGTAATACTAATAGTTTAGGAGCTGGAGCTACAGTAACTAATATTGGAACTGTACTTCCAAAGGATATATTTACTATTTGGTTCTATGTTGATAATGTACTCCATTCAACTTCAACATCCAATAATGTTGTTCTTCCAAGTATCCCTGCAAAAGATGGTTATGATCAAGCCATACCTTATTGGTCAAAAGTTGATTTTAGTGATATTGAAGCTGATACAAGGGTTGATGCAATCTATAAAGTTAATGAATATACTGTAGAGTTTTATGATAAAGATGATAATCTCATAAAAACTGAGATAGTTGAATATGGGAAAAATGCAACTGCACCAACTATTCCTGATGTAGAAGGTTATGAGTTTGTAGGCTGGGATAAAGAGTTTACAAATGTTAGTGAAGATTTAACCGTTAAAGCTAATTACGAAGCTAAGATATATTATGTTGCTTTTTATGATAAGGACAATAAACTAATTGAGCTTGTGGAAGTTAGTCATGGTAATAGTGCACAAGCACCAAATGCTCCAGAGGTTGATGGTTTTGAATTCGTAGGCTGGGATAGGGATATAGATGAAGTAACTCATGATATGGGTGTTTATGCTATATATGAAGAAGCTGAGGAAGTTGAACCAGTTGATCCAGTTGAAAAAGATGATCCAGAAGAAGAGAAAAAACCATTATTTTCTTGTAAAGGAATTAATTTTGGAATTATAGCTTTTGTACTTAGTTATGGTTTATATATATTTTTCAGAAGAAGGAAATAAAATTATTTAAGATATAAAGACGACGAGTGGTAAATTCGTCGTCTTTCTAAGTTTAAAAATCTTGAAAAAAAGTGCTAAAAATGGTATTATATAATATAGGATTTATTATAAAGCTAACTTTTTAAATTAGTTAAAAAGTAAGAAAGGAAGACAATAGTGTTTAAAAGATTATTTGATAGTGGTTATAAAGAACTAAGAAGAGTAATGAAGATTGCTGATAAAATAGATTTATTAGCAGAAGATTATAAAAAATATAGTGATGACGACCTAAAAGCTAAAACTGTAGAGTTTAGAGAAAGACTAAATAATGGTACACCTTTAGATGACTTGATTGTGGAAGCATTTGCGACTGTAAGAGAAGCATCAACTAGGGTACTTAAAATGACTCCATTTAAAGTACAATTAATGGGGGCTCTTGCTATGCATGGCGGTAATATTGCGGAGATGAAGACTGGTGAGGGTAAAACCCTAACAGCAACTCTAGTAGCTTACTTAAATGCTCTAGAAGGTAAGGGTGTTCATATTGTTACAGTTAACGAATACCTAGCAAGTAGGGATGCTCATGAGATGGGTCAGTTATTTAAGTGGTTAGGTTTAACTGTTGGTTTAAACTTAAGAGAACTTTCTAGTGAAGAAAAAAGAGAACAATATCTATGTGATATTACCTATACAACAAACAATGAACTTGGCTTTGACTATTTACGTGACCATATGGTTATTTATAAAGAACAAATTGTTCAAAGGGATTTAAATTTTGCGATTATTGACGAGGTTGACTCGATTTTAGTCGATGAAGCAAGAACACCTTTAATTATTTCTGGGGGAGCTAAGCAAACTGGTAATTTATATAAACAAGCGAGTTTACTAGCAAAAAGGCTAACTGAAGAAGATTATGAAGTGGATATAAAAACTAAACATATTATTATGACAGAAAAAGGTATGGAAAAAGCAGAACGTTTCTTTGGTATTCAAAACTTATTTGATGTTCAATATGTTAATTTGCTTCACCACATTAATAATGCCTTAAGAGCTACATATATAATGCAAAAAGATGTTGATTATGTTGTTCAAGACAATAAAGTTATTATTGTTGACCAGTTTACTGGACGATTAATGCATGGTAGACAATATTCTGAAGGTCTTCACCAAGCTATAGAAGCAAAAGAAAATGTGGAAATCAAAAAGGAAACAAGAACTGTTGCCACTATTACATTCCAAAATTACTTTAGAATGTATAAAAAGCTTGCAGGTATGACTGGTACAGCTAAAACTGAAGAAGAAGAATTTAGAAATATTTATAATA
>CAYOXB010000020.1:0-23202 GCA_964407835.1 uncultured Bacteroidales bacterium | reverse complement strand
AATAATATAAAGGTGAAATTTATGACTATTATTTATGGTGGGTCTTTTAATCCTCCTACTATAGCGCACTATGAAATTGCAAAGTATTTAATACTTAAGTTTCCAAAGGCTAAGTTTTACTTTCTACCGACTACTAATTCTTATAATAAAGAATCACTAAATGATTTTAAATATAGAGTTAAAATGTTAGAAATAACATCTAAAAAGTTAGGCAAGAAAGCAAGAGTTAGTACTTATGAAGCTAAACAAAAGAAGTTTAATGGTACATATTACTCTTTAAGGGAGTTTAAGGATCCATATTTTGTAATGGGTGCAGATAATTTAGAAACTATTGCTTCTTGGATTAATTATGAAAATTTAATAAAAGAATTTAGATTTATTATTATTCCTAGAAGTAAAATTAATATTGAAGAAATATTTAAAAAAAATAAGCTTTTAAGTGAATATAGAAATAATTTTCTAATTTTAGATGAATTTAAAGAAATTGACTTATCTTCTAGTTTATATAGAAATACTAAAGATAGTAGTTTATTATTAGAAGATGTAGAGAAATATATCCTAAAAAATGACTTGTATAAGGAGAAATAAGAATGTATCAAAATGGATATTTAAAAGTTGCAGCAGCAAGTGTTGAAGTAAAACTAGGTAATCCTGATTTTAATGTTACCAAAATACTAAATGCACTTAAGATTGCAGAAGAAAATAAAGTAGGAATTATTGGATTTCCTGAACTTGCAATAACTGGTTACTCAATGGGTGATTTATTCTTCCAAAAGTATTTGTATGATGAGGCAAACCAAGCTATTGAAAGACTGTTAAAGGAAAATCCTTTTTCTGGTTTTGTAATTTTAGGTAGTTATATTATTATTAACGATACTTTGTATAATTCTATATTAGTTATTCAAAAGGATAAAATACTTGGAATTGTTCCTAAGACTTTCCTTCCTCATACTAATGAGTTTTATGAAGATAGATGGTTTATTAATTCTAAGAACATTGTTAATGATCTAAAAGAAGTTGAATACTTAAATCAAAGAGTTCCATTTGGGAAACTACTTTTTGAAGATGAAGCTAAAGAAATTGTTTTTGGAGCTGAAGTTTGTGCTGATGTTTGGGCACCAAACTCTCCAAATGAGCTTTTATATAGCAATGGTGCAATTATTGTATTTAATGCAAGTGCATCACCTTCCCATGTTGGTAAAAAAGAAAAAAGAAGAACTCTAACTAAATCATCAAGTATGAAATTTAATTCTGCTTATATTTATGTATCTAATAATGCTAGTGAATCTACTAGTGAAGTTGTTTTTAGTGGTCATAATATTATTACTGAAAATGGTAAGATTATTGAAGAGTGCGGGAAAATGACTTTTGAAGAAAAGATTATCTATGCTGATATTGATATTCAAAAACTACATTTCTTAAGAAGAAACAATTCATATTTTAAAGTTGTTCAAGACAATAATCGTGATTTAAAAGTAGAAAAGATTAAAGTTGAGTTTAAGGAAATAAAAGATTACAAATTTGAAAAAGAATTTGATAAATTACCATTTGTTCCAAAGAATGATGAAGAGTTCATGGATGTTATTAATATCCAAGCTCATTCAGTTTTAAAAAGGCTTAACTATATTAATATAAAAACAAGTGTTTTAGGTTTAAGTGGTGGACTTGATTCTTCACTTGCACTGCTTAGTTTAGTTCATGCCTATGATCTTTCTAAAATTGATCGTAAAAACATTCATGTCTTAATTATGCCTACAAAACAAACAAGTAAAACTAGTCTTTCTAATGCTAGAAAGCTTGCAAAAGCATTTGGCGTAAGTGTTAAAGAAATAAATATTGATAAAGATGTTAGTCGTCAGTTAAGCTTAATTGAACACTCAGAAGAAGAAAAGGATACAACATTTGAAAATGTTCAAGCGAGATATAGAACATATACTTTAATGAACTATGCTAATAAACACAAGGGTATTGTTATTGGTACATCTGATATGAGTGAAATAGCACTTGGTTGGTCAACTTTTAATGGGGACCAAATGGCTATGTATGGAATAAATGCTGGACTTACAAAAACTGCTGTAATTACTGTAATGAAGTATTATAAGAGTATACATAAAGATGTTGCTTCAATTATTGATAGTATTGTTGATGCACCAATTTCACCAGAACTATTAAGTGAATCTCAAGATACTGAAGCTGTTTTAGGTAAATATGAAATTAATGATTTTATTTTATATCATTTCTTAGTAAATGGTGCAGACCAAGCTAAGTTAGTTTTCTTAATTAAACTAGTATTTAAATTAACTGATGAAAAGGCTAAATGGTATGTAAATAATTTTAATAAACGTTTTTATGCTAATCAATATAAACGTCTAACGTCACCTGAAGCTGCAAAAATCTTAGATATATCTTTATCACCAAGAACTAGTTTTAAAATTGCTGGTGATACTTATCGAACTAAGAAGTAAGTTTTTGACTTAAGCTGTTTTAATTGACTTATTAAGTTATAAACTGTATAATAATTTAAAATACGATGAAGTGGAAGAGTATTAGAACAATTGTTTTCCAAGAGAGGGATTAGTGCTGAGAGATCCTAAAGCAAATTCTAAGAAGGTAGCCATGGAGTAGATATTATGAAATAGTAGTAGTTTTATCCGCCTAACTTGCGTTATGAGTAATGAGTGCAAAACATGTGTTTTACAATATTTTGTTTTGAATAAAGGTGGTACCGCGAAATTTTCGTCCTTATGATTTTTTAGTCATAGGGACTTTTTTAATAGAAAGGAAATAAATATGAAATTACACAAACTTAGCCCAAAATACGATTTTAAATCTGTAGAAAAAGGTAAATATAAAGAGTGGGTAGAAAAAGGTTATTTTGAAGCTGGAGATATAAGTAAAACTCCTTTTACAATCGTTATACCTCCACCAAATGTAACAGGGAAGTTACATTTAGGTCATGTCCTAGATACAACTCTTCAAGATATAATTATTAGAAGAAAGAGAATGCAAGGATATGATGCATTGTTTTTACCAGGAATGGATCATGCTGGAATTGCTACGCAAGCAAAGATCGAAGAAAAACTTAGAAAAGAAGGTATCTCACGCTATGATTTAGGTCGTGAGAAGTTTTTAGAAGTATCTTGGCAATGGAAAGATGAATATGCAAAGTTAATTAGAGAACAATGGGAAATGATTGGTCTTAGTCTTGATTATACAAGAGAGAGATTTACTTTAGATGAAAAGCTAAATAAAGCTGTTAATAAAGTATTTGTGAAAATGTATGAAGATGGACTTATTTACCAAGGAGAAAAGATAATTAACTGGGATGTTCAAAGTAAAACAGCAATAAGCAACATTGAAGTTGAATATGAAGAAGTAGAAGGTGCATTTTACTCGATTAAATACCAGTTTGAAAATAGTAGTGACGGTTTAACTATTGCAACAACTAGACCAGAGACAATGTTTGGAGATGTAGCTTTAATGGTTCATCCAGATGATGATAGATATAAAGAGTTCATTGGCCGTGAAGTTATTATCCCAACAACAAATCGTAAAATTCCAGTTATTACTGATAGTTATGTTGATATGGAGTTTGGTACAGGCGTTGTAAAGGTAACACCTGCTCATGATCCAAATGACTTTGAAGTAGGACTTCGTCATAACCTAGCTCAGCCTCTTTGTATGCATGAAGACGGAACTATGAATGAGCTTGCAGGTATTTACAATGGCCTTGAAAGATTTGAGTGCCGTGAAAAATTAGTTGAAGATTTAAAAAACAGTGGGAATTTAATAAAAATAGATAAAATGATTCACTCTGTAGGTCATAGTGAAAGAACAGGTGTTGTTGTAGAACCAAGACTTTCAAAACAATGGTTTGTAGATATGAAAAGATTAGTTCACGATGTTTTTGAAATGCAAAAAACAGAAGATAGAATCAATTTCATTCCACCTCGTTTTGAAAAAACATTCAACAACTGGTTAGATAATATCCAAGACTGGTGTATTTCAAGACAACTTTGGTGGGGACATCAAATACCTGTATATTATAAAGGTGATCAAATTCTAGTTAGTGAAGAAGCTCCAGCTGAAGAAGGTTGGGTTCAAGAAGATGATTCCCTAGATACTTGGTTTTCAAGTGCTCTTTGGCCTTTTTCTACTCTAGGTTGGCCAGAGGAAACTCTTGATTTTAAAAGATTTTTCCCAACAAATGTTTTAGTTACTGGTTATGATATTATTTTCTTCTGGGTTGCGAGAATGGCTTTTCAGTCTAAATATCTTACGAATAGAAGACCTTTTCAAGATGTTTTAATTCATGGTATTATTCGCGATGAACAAGGTAGAAAAATATCTAAATCCCTTGGTAATGGTGTAGAGATTACAGAAGTTGAAGAAAAATATGGAATAGACTCACTACGTTATTTCCTGACAACTTCCTCAAGCCCTGGTCAAGATATTAGATATTCAGATGAGAAGATGGATGCATCTTGGAACTTCATTAATAAAATATGGAATGTATCTAGATATATAGGTCTTAGTTTTGAAAATCACAACTATGATAAATCTAAAGTTGATTTTAATAATTTAGAAAAGCTAGAAGGCCTACAAATAGTAGATAAATGGATTTTAAATAAATTAAATGAAGTTATTAAAAGCGTTGATTATAATTATGAAAAGTATGAATTTGGAGAGGTTGCGAAAAGTTTATATAAATTCCTTTGGGATGATTTTGCTTCTTGGTATTTAGAAATGACTAAGGTTAGTCTACAAGAAGGAACTAATGAAGAAAAATTAGCAACATGTGCTGTTCTTGATTATGTATTAACTGCTATATTAAAACTGCTTCATCCATTCATGCCTTTTGTAACTGAAGAGATATTCCAAAAATATAATAATGGTAGTATTGTTATAAGCTCTTGGCCTGTTGTGAAAGAAAACCATAACTTTAAAGAAGCGAGTAAAATGGAAATAATTTATGATATTATTTCTAGTGTTCGTAATGTTAGAGCTGAAAAAGTGGTTGCTAATTCAAAAGTTATTGATCTTGAAATCCAAGCTAAAAGTGAAGTAGATTTAAATTTTATTAAAAATAATTTAAAATACTTACAAAAATTTACTAATTATGATAGCTTAATTCTCACAACAAATGAACTTGATACAACAAAGAAAATTGTCAATGTCCTACATTCAGTAATTCTTGCAATACCGCTTTTAAATTTAGTTAATTTAGATGAAGAAATTGCTAAACTAAATGAACAAGTTAAGATGTTAAATGGAGAAATCAAAAGATGTGAAAACATGCTTGCTAATCCTAATTTCTTAAATAAAGCGCCTCAAGATAAGATTGATCTAGAAAAAGCAAAACTAGTTGATTATCAAAGACAATTAGAAGAAGTTAAAAAACTAATTGAAGAATATAAATAGGTGTAAAATGTATAATGATGTAAAAGAATTAATTTCCTTCATTGAAGCACAAAGAAGAATGCTACCTAAGGTTAGCTTAGATAGATTTAGAAAGATTTGCGAGATTTATAAAAACCCTCAAGAAAATTTAAAGTATATTCACGTTGGTGGAACTAATGGTAAAGGTTCTACAGTAAATTATGTGAAAAATATTTTAAGAGAAGCAGGGTTCAATGTTGCTACTTATATATCACCATATATTATAAAGTTCAATGAAAGAATAAACTATAATCATGAGTATATAACTGATGAAGAGCTTCTTAATATTGGTAATTATATTTTAAGTAAATATCCTCTTTTAAAAGAAAATGGGATTGAAAATCTATCTTTCTTTGAATTTGTTACCCTTTTAGCATTTATCTATTTTTCAAGGCTAAAAGATTTAGATTTTGTAATTGTGGAAGTAGGTCTTGGTGGTTTACTTGATGTAACTAATATTATTACACCTCTAATTTCAGTTATTACAAATATCAATTATGATCATATGAATGTTTTAGGTAATACAATTGAAGAAATTGCAATTAATAAGCTGGGGATTGTTAAAGAGAGAATACCACTTATTACTATTGAAAACGAAGAAATAAATAGTTTGATAATTAAAACAACTAAAGAAAAAAATAGTGATTTAATTATCTTAAAACCTTCTGAAATAAAAGATATTTCTTTATCCTTAGATAAAACGACATTTTCATATAAAGAGTTTAAAAATATTTCTTTAAAAATGTTAGGCAAATATCAAACAGAAAATGCATCTTTAGCACTTGAGGTTATAAATGTTTTGAATAATAAATATAAATATTTAATTTCTAATGATGCAATTTATAGTGGCTTAGAAAAGTCATATTGGCCAGGAAGATTAGATGTTGTATCTAAAAATCCTGTTATAATTTTAGATGGGGCTCATAATATCGATGGTATAATAAAGTTAGCTGAATTTATTAAAGTAATAAAAGCTGAAAAGTTAGTTAAAATTATATTTGCTGTCTCAAGTAATAAACAAAAAGAAGATATGATTAATGTAATTGAAGAAATTGCTGATGAAATGATATTTTCAAGTTTTCACTATGGAAGAAGCGATACTTCAGAAAACTTACTTCACTTTTCCCATCATAAAAATGTAAGAGTAGAAGATGATTTAGAAAAGTTAGTAAGTGAAGCAAAAGAAGCAAATAACTATATTAATGTATTTTGTGGGAGCTTATATTTTGTAAGTGAACTCTATCCAATGTTGAAAAAATAAAAAAGGGAAGTTAACTTTTATGTTAACTTCCTTTTAACGTATAAACTATACTAATTAACTAATATTAAAGCGGAGGGAAATATGAGTTATTTAGTTAAAGAAATGCCCCTTGCTGATAGGCCAAGGGAAAGATTATTAAAATATGGAGCAGATGCTCTAGCCAATTATGAACTACTTGCAATACTACTTGAAACAGGAACTAGGAATATATCCGTTTTAGACCTAGCTAAAACTATATTAATTGAATTTGAAGAGATTAATAATCTTAATAATATAACTGTAACAGAATTAATGAAGATTAAAGGAATAGGTAGAGCAAAAGCCTTAAAAATAATCGCTGCTATTGAATTTGGAAAAAGAGTTAATCAACCAAATAGTCCTAATGTACAAATAACTTCATCTAAAAAAGCATATGAATATTTAAAAGATAGACTTCAAAATGAAGAACAAGAAAATTTGGTTTGTTTATTTTTAAATAATAATTCAGAAGTTATTACTACTAAAGTAATTTCTGTAGGTACAATTACCAATACTATTTTTAATCCTCGAGATATTTTAAAATGGGCTTTAAAATATTCCGCAATCGGAATAATTATTGCCCATAATCATCCTAGTGGAAATATTATACCATCTAAAGAAGATATTCATGTAACTAAGATGTTAATAAATGCGGCAAAGTTTGTAGATATAATAATAATAGATCATTTAATTATAGGAAAAGATAAGTATTATTCGTTTTTAGAAAACAATAAGTTTTAATATTAAAGTTTTATGTTATAATAGCGATATGAAAACTAAAAAAGCTAAATATGTAGTTAAACTAAATGATTTAAACTACAGTGTTGAAATAACTAAAAAGAAAATAAAGAAATTAATAATCAAAGTAAATTATAGAAGGACAATATTAATTAGCTCTCCCCAAGTTGTTAGTTTTGAAGAAGCTTTAAAGAAACTTGATCAAAACATAGAATGGTTAATGAAAATAATAACTAAGCAAGAAAAGTTAATTGAAAAGTATAGTCTTGAAAAATTTTATAATAATGAAATTATTTATTTAAATGGACTTAAATTTAACTATTTTAAAAAAGATGACTTAAAAATTAAATTTAAAATGATAAATAATGAGTATTTTTATAAAAATAATCCAGAAACAACAAAAGAATTAATTTATCGTGAAAATATTAATTTATTAATAGATGAATACTTACGTATAAAAGAAGAATTTAGTAAAATAACAAAAAAAGAAACTAGTTTAACTATTAGGAAGATGAAATCAAGATGGGGTAGTTGTAATTTCAACACTGCTAAGATAACTATTAACTTATTTTTAGTTTGTGTTCCTTTTAAACTCCTTCAGTATGTAATTATTCATGAATTTGTCCATTTGGTTCATCCAAATCATAGCAAAAACTATTATGCGCTTCTAAGGAAGTATTCACCGAATTATAAAGAACTAGAAAAAGAATTAAAAGAATATATTTTTCTACTAACCTAAAGCTAATAATTACTTATTATTGGCTTTTTTGTATACTATAAGTAGCATTAAAAATATGCTATTTTTTTCAAAGAAATTGTATTGTAATACATTTACATTTAAGTTAAAATTAACAGAAATGTAGGAGGATTTATGATAACTAAACTTAAAAAATTTGTTGCTACTTTGAATAAGGAAAGAAGAAATAATAATAACTTTTTGTATTCACAAATAATTAAAAATGAAAGAACTAAAAGAAAGATTACTTTAGAAGAAATGTCAAAAGGGATTTGTTCAATTAGTTATTTATGTAAATTTGAAAAGAATGATATAGTTGCTGATGAGAGCTACATTAAAGCAATATTTGATAGAGTTGATTTAGATTATGATCTCGTTGGTAGAAATATTTTAAAAAATGGTGTTAATAATGTATTAAAAGCATATCTAGCAGATGACTTAGAAGAAATAGCAGAAATATATGATTCAATTGATAATTCGATATTTAACGCTCAAAATTATTTAGTTAAAGCATTTTATTATTTAGTTAATGAAAAGTATTCAGATTTTAATGAATGTATTCAAGCACTGGATAATATTAAAGAAACACTACCTCTAGATGATGTTGGAATATTGTTTTTCTTAGTATCTTCATACTATTTAAAAACTAATCAACCCTCTGAAGCAAATATAATTTTAAGAGAAATACAACACATGATGTTTTCTGTAGACGAGATTAACTGGTTGCTTTATGAAAATAATTTTTTAGTTGCTTTTGAAATAATTAATTTTACAGATATGTACTATTATTATGTTTTGATAGAAAATATCGTTAGCTTAGGTTATCCAAAAATAAGGAAAATGTTGTTTAGATTAAGATTATTGTTTTCCAAATCAAAAAATAACTATAAAAGAGTAGAAAGAGAAATAACTCAAATAAATTATAAAAACATAAAACAACAATATCGTCTTGAGTTTAATTACTGGAAATTATTAACTGAATTTAATTCTAGTCAGTATTTAAATATCTATAATGAAATAATAGAAAGAAAATTATATTTTGATATAAAATTTATGAATTTACTACTTTTAGTAACATCTTATATTAAGGATCTTGAATATACCAATAGAATAATTGATTTAATTAATGATTATGAAGTAAATACAACAAATAATCAAGAAAAAATATT
Organism: uncultured Bacteroidales bacterium; assembly: GCA_964407835.1. GTDB lineage: Bacteria > Bacillota_I > Bacilli_A > ML615J-28 > CAG-698 > DUVT01. The sequence goes on along the minus strand of CAYOXB010000020.1, from coordinate 13,841 downwards.
TTATAAGTTTATTACTCTATATCTTACTACAAACAATAAACATGAATATATTGAATATATTAAAGAAAATATTGTCCAGCACAGAAAAAAATATTATCATTTCCTATACACTCCATTTGCATTAAAGAAGTATATTGAGTTTCTTAGAAAGAGCTCTAGATATAAAGAAGCGTTTTTACTTTTAAATGATTTTTGTGTTGAAACCAAAATTTTAATTCACTAATTTGCTTTTGTTATATGACTTGTATTTTTTAAGCTTTTAGTTTATAATACATTATAGTAAATTGGTGAATGAAATGAACGAATATTTAAATAATTTAAATAAACTACCTTCATCTAGTGAACTAGATAAGATTAAAGAATATGCAAATAAGAACAATGTTCCTATAATTACTGACCAAGGTCTTGCAATGTTAGTTTTTTTAGTTGATCTAATTAAACCTAAAAGTCTTTTAGAAATAGGAACTGCAATAGGTTTTTCTTCAATTAGCCTTGCTAGTTATTCACCTGATTTATATATCGATACAATTGAGCGCGATGAAATGATGTTTCAAGAAGCGATTAAAAATATAAAACTTAGTAATTTAGAAGAAAGAATTAATGTAATAAAAGAAGATGCTCTTGAAGTAGATTTATCTATCTTAAAAGAAGAATACGATCTTATTTTTATTGATGGGGCTAAAGCTCAATACATTAATTTTTTTGAAAAATACAAAGACCTACTAAGTTTAAATGGGGTTATTATTACTGATAACCTCTTATTTCATGGTTTTGTAATCGATAGAAAAAGTATAAAAAGTAAAAACTTAAAAGACTTAGTTCGTAAAATTGATAGATTTAATCTTTGGTTAAAAGATAATGATGATTTTGAAACAACTTTTCTATCAATTGGCGATGGCATGGCTTTAAGTAAAAGGAAGAAAAAATGAAAATATTAGTTGATTTAAAATCACTTAAGAATTTAGATTTATATGAAGCTGACGGATTCATTGCATCTAGTTATGAATACTCTTGCTTTAATGATTTTACTCTTAGTTTAGATGATCTTAAATTTTTAAGTGAATATACTAAAAGCAATAATAAAATATTAGTTGTCAATATAGATAGATTAATTGAAGAAGAAGAGTTAACTGAATTTAAAGATTATTTAGCTGAGTTATTAAAGCTTAAAATAGATTATTTCATTTATGGTGATTTAGCAGTTTTGAGTTATTTTATAAAGTTAAACCTAACACATAAGTTAATTTATGATCCAAAGACATTAATTACAAATTACTATGAAGCTGATTTTCATAATAAATACAATTCATTAGTTTCTATAAACAATGAATTAACATTAGAAGAAATTAAAGATATTACAAAAGCAAATAATACTATTATGGAAGTATTTGGCTATCACCAAATGTTTTATTCAAGAAGAGCTTTACTATCAAATTATAGTAAGTTTAAAAATGCTGACTTAGATTTAATAAAGAAAAAGTTAAATATAAAAGAAGAAAAAAGAGATGCAAGTTATCCTATTTTTGAATCATCCCATGGAACATTCATCTATACAAACTATGTTTATCTTTTATTTAAAGAACTAACTGAACTTAATGATTTAAGATTCATTCGCATAAATGGTAATTTTATTGGTGAGGATAAGTTGTTTCAAGTTTTAAGGTTTTATAATTTATTAATAAATGATTTTTCTAAAGCAGATGAATTATATGAAAAAATCAAGGAGTTAATTCCTAAAGTTGATTCTGGATTTTTATATCAAAAAAGTATATTATTAAAGGAGCAAGAAAATGATTGAATTATTAGCTCCTGCGGGTAATTTAGAAAAATTAAAAATAGCAATTTTATATGGTGCTGATGCAGTATATATTGGTGGTAAACAGTTTTCTTTAAGAGCTAGGGCTAGTAATTTTGGTTTAAAAGAAATAGAAGAAGCTTGTATATTTGCAAAAGAGCATAATAAAAAGATTTATGTAACGATGAACATCGTTCCTCATAGTGAAGATTTTGATGGTTTAGAAGAATATGTAATAAACTTAGAAAACTATGGAGTAACTGGTTTAATTGTAACTAGCTTTGCTTATCTTGAAAAGATTAGAAAGGTAGCGAAAAAGATTGAAGTACATTTAAGCACTCAGTTTTCCGCATCCAATTCAGATACACTTAATTTAATTGAAGGCTTAGGTTTTAATAGAGCTGTTCTAGCTAGAGAAGTAAGTTTAAAACAAATTGAAAAAATAACTAAAAAAACTAAGATTGACTTAGAAGTATTTATTCATGGTGGAATGTGTGTTGCTTATTCTGGAAGATGTATGCTATCAAATCATATGACTAATAGAGATGCTAATAGGGGTGGGTGTGCTCATTCTTGTAGATGGAATTATACTTTATTTGATGAAGAAGACAGTTTAACTGAAGATGAATATTTAAATATGGGTTCTAAGGATTTAATGGCGATAAAAGCTATCCCTAAACTAATTGATTTAGGTGTAAAATCTTTAAAAATCGAAGGAAGAATGAAATCACTTTACTATATTGCAACTGTTGTAAGAACATATAGAATGCTAATTGATGAGTATTTAGAAACTAAAGAAATCAAAGATTTTGATTTTTACTTAAGAGAGATTGAAAAAGCAGAAAATAGACTTAGTGCAACTGGATTTTTGTTTAATAGAGTTGGGCCAAATGAACAACTATATGATAGAAGAAGCGAGACTCCTACAAAAGAGTTCTTAGCTATTGTTTTAGATTATGATGAACAAACTCAGCTTGCTACCTTAGAGCAGAGAAACTACTTTGAAAAAGGTGAGATTGTTGAATTGTTTGGACCTAAGTTAAAAAACACTGATTTTAAAATAGAAACAATTTACGATGAAAATATGCAAGAACTTGATGTTGCAAGACATCCACTACAAATAATTAAGACTTATATACCGTTTAAATTAAAAACAAATGATATGATGAGAAAAGTCTTAAAAAAAGAATAACTTAAGTAGAAAATTGAATTTTTAAGTTCCATCTATCTACTTGCAATTTATCAATGAATTTGATATAATACATATATTATTTATTAGGAGGCATTTCGTTATGAATGGTAAACATCAATTAACGTCTGAAGGATTACAAAAATACCAAAAAGAATTAGAAGATTTAAAGAATATAGATCGTGTTAGAGTTATAGAATCCCTAAAGGAAGCAAGAGCTCAAGGTGATTTATCTGAGAATGCTGATTATGATGCTGCAAGAGAAGAACAAGCACGTCTAGAAGCAAGAATTAAAGAATTAGAAAACATTATTAAAAATGTGGAAATTATAGATACTAATTCAAAGCGCGCTTCCTCAAATAATTTAGGTAAAGTAATTGTTTTAGAATTTGATGATAAAAGCATTGAAGAATTTACTTTAGTTGGAAGCTTAGAATCAGATCCATTAGAGAAAAAGATATCTAATGAATCACCACTAGGACTTGCAATTATGAATCACAAAAAGGGAGATAAAGTACTTGTGAAACTAGAATCAGGTACTGAATATTACGTAACAATTAAAAGCATTAGCTAGAAAGGACTTTAAATATGAAATTTAAACCAACTATTGATGTTAATTTTACTCCACTCGTTCTTACCTTAAGAGATTATAAAGAAAGAGTTAAAGAAAGCAAAAACCCTCAAAAAGTTACTATTTGTTTAGAAAGAAATGATGGTTATAATTACCATTATCTAATTGATACTTTTGAAGATGGGGAAAAACACAACCATGAAAATGCTGAAGTAGTAGAAAGACTTGTGAAATCACTACTTTGGGTAGTGGGTGGTTATAAAATTTATGTTTCAGGTTCTGTTCATTTATATGAATATTTAAAGAAAGCTTACTCTAAAGGTGGCCTAAGAGCGTTTGATGCTGACTTTATGGAAGTAGTTTATGAAAATAAATTTGAAGTTTTATATGTAGAAGAAAAAGATATTCCTAAATATAATCCAGAAATTATTAATATTTCAGGTAATTTAAGCGGTTGTAGAATCGGTTTTGATGCTGGTGGAAGTGATCGTAAAGTTAGTGCTGTAATTGATGGTGAAGTAGTTTATTCTGAAGAAGTAGTTTGGTATCCAAAAATTAATGAAGATCCAAAATATCACTATCAAGAAATCTTAACTGCAATGCAAACAGCTGCTAGTCATATGCCTAGAGTTGATGCTATTGGAGTATCATCTGCTGGTATTTATGTAGACAATAAGGTAATGGTTGCATCACTGTTCTTAAAAGTACCAAAAGATAAGTTTTTAGAAACAGCTAAAAATATTTATATCGATATTGCAAAGACATTTGGTGATGTTCCACTAAAAGTTGCTAATGATGGAGATGTTAGTGCCCTTGCTGGTGCCCAAGAGTTAAATGATACGCAAATCTTAGGAATTGCAATGGGAACAAGTGAAGCTGCTGGATTTGTAAATAAAGAAGGTAACTTTTCTGGTTGGTTAAATGAACTTGCTTTTGTACCAGTTGACTTTAATCCGAACTCAATGATTGATGAATGGAGTGGGGATTATGGATGTGGTGTTAAATATTTTTCTCAAGATTCTGTTATTAAACTTGCTGAAATGGGTGGATTTAAATTTGAAGAAAGTTTATCACCAGCTCAAAAACTTAAAGTTATCCAAGAATTAAATGATTCTGGTAATCATCTTGCAAATGAAATATTTGAAAACATTGGTATTTATCTAGGCTATACTCTAGCTTATTATGCTCATTTCTATGATTTTAAACACTTACTACTCTTAGGTAGAGTTGTAAGTGGTAAGGGTGGAAATACAATTCTTGAAGTTGCTCAAAAAGTTCTTCATGAAGAATTCCCAGAATATGATTATATTCAAATATCCATGCCAGATGAGATGAATCGCCGTGTTGGTCAATCTATTGCAGCTGCAAGCCTACCAAGTTTTGAATAATAATTTGAAAATTAAAAATCTATAACTAAGATGGTGGTGACCACCAAGAAATTTACTGTTATACATAGACCCCAACTAAGTTATATATCTCAAATTATTAATCGTTAGATTTTTTTCTTGTTAATCTTTAATAAAAATTCAAAATGCTAGTTGGTTAGTTGATTGTAATTTGAAAGTTTTGAAAACTTGCTTAATTTTTAGCTTTATGTTATCATTGATTTATGAGCATTATTTATTGATTTTTGTATATTTCTATTTGATAATTTAAATGTAAAAAAGAACGTTTTTTTAATTACATGCTAACAATGCTCATGCTAACAATGCTATTATTGAATGGAGTGAGCATTTTGAAAAAAATATTAAATAAAAAAAACATTTTCGTGATTATAACCTTAAGTTTAATGTTATTATCTGGTTGTAATTCTAATAGGTACTTAAGCGAATTAGTTGAGTTAAATACCGTAAATATTGAGGAGATTAAGGTATATAAAAAAAATCATTCTGTATCAATCTTTAATAAAGAAGAAGATCCATTTTTAAAAATGATTGTAATTACTGAAAAAGATAAAATTGACGAATTTGTTATTAAATTAGAAGAAATTAAAATTGTTAATGATGGTCATCTTTCTAATAGATATAATTATGATTTTGATAATAATTATATCTATGTTGAAATAGCAGATAAGACATTAATATTTGTTGAAAATGAAGTTTATTATGATATGCTGTATACTATTAAAAATATTGATTCAATCAATTTTATAAAAGAGCTTATTGACTCAAATTGAGTAAAAAGCATTTTAAGTATATAAGTGTTTTAGTGTTAGAAGTCAATTTAAAATTTACCAAGAAAGTTACATATCTCTAAAATAAGTCGTAGATGAATTCTACGACTTTTATTATTAATTTTGAATATATTTAAATAAATGGTATAATTAGATATAAAATGTCCTAAAATCGGCTTTTCTAGGGCTTTTGTAGTAAAGTGAGTAATTAAACGAAACTATAAAACAAAGCGATTTAAAGCGATATTTAAGCACAAATATAAAGAATTAGAGGGGAATATGATTAGAAATACTATTGGTCGTGAGAAAAAACGTATTTTCGATGAACTTGCTAAAGTAATCTTAAATGAAGGCAATACAAGATTATTTTACTTACAAAATGAACTATTTTTTGATGAAATTACACCATATGAAGTATTTAGTCTTGACGTATTCCAAGATGAGAACTTAGATATTGAAGAAATACAAAAATATGCTGGTAAATTTATAAATTTATTTAGAACTGGATTATCACATTATGAATACGACAAAGATAATGAAATAATATCTCTTTTACTTTTAGAAGGAGCTACAATTAAGAAATATTATCAAAATTTAAAAGAATATATCAAAAATGAAGATTATATAAGTTTTTTAAAGAAGATAAATGTTTTAGACGAACTAGAAAAAAGATTTTTTAAAATGCAAAATACAATTTTTTCAATTTTGGAAATTAATAATATTAATCCAAGACCTCTACAAGTAATGTGGTCACTTCATGATAATTGTTTATTGCTTCATGAAGATGTTGTAAGAGCAATAACTGAAAACGAAAGTAATCTAAATGTCTTAATTGGGAAATATTTCTTTTTACTTCTTGGAATAATTGAAAAAGAAGAACTCTTAATCATTCCAATCTTAGCAGACTTGCTCCATACTTTAGACCAAAGATCTCTAAAAAGAGAACTTGAAAGTTATGGTTATTCATTTTTAAAGATTGAAAAGAAACCAAAAATAGTAACAAAAAGTGAAAAGACAACTGATCATCTATTTTCAACTTCGAATGGAAAATTAAATTTAGCTGAATTAACTGCAATTTTAGGCGTTTTAGGTGATTATACATTTGTAGATAGTGAAGATAAAGTTAAATTTTTCCTAAATACCCATGATCACTTCCCGAGAACTGAATCAATTATAGGTAGAAATGTACGTAATTGTCATCCAGCTAAAAGTATTGAAGTTGTTGAAGGGATACTAGAAAGTTTTAAAAACGATGATGAAGATGTAGCTGATTTTTGGATAAATTATCGGGGTAAACTACTTTATATTAGATATTTCGCAATCAGAAACAAAGATAATGAATATTTAGGAACTCTTGAATTTACTCAAGATATTACCGAGATATCAAAAATCAAAGGGGAAAAGCGAATTCGCGACTTTAAAAAGAAAGGGGAATAAATTTAAAATGATTGAAGTAGGTATGAATGCACCAGATTTTAGTCTTTCTGATCAAAATCATAATTTAGTTAGTTTAAAAGATTTTTTAGGTAAAAAAATCGTTTTGTATTTCTATCCAAAAGACAATACACCAGGCTGTACTAGACAAGCTTGTGAGTTTAGAGATTCCTATAATGAGTTTCAAAGTAAAGATATTGTTGTTATTGGAATTAGTAAGGATAGTGTGAAATCACATCAAAAGTTTATTGAAAATTATAATCTACCGTTTATTCTACTTTCAGATGAAAAGTTAGAAGCAATTATGGCATATGGCGTATGGCGTCAAAAGAATATGTTTGGAAAACTTAGCTTTGGGGTTTCAAGATCAACATTTATAATTGATGAAGAAGGTAAAATTATTAAAATCTATCCAAAAGCTAGCCCAGATAAAAACGCTAGGGAAATATTAGAATATTTTAAATAAAATAAGTAGCTTGCTACTTATTTTTTATATATTACTTTAGACTTTTAAGATTCAATTTGTTATAATAGTTAAACGGAGGAAAATATGTGCATTAAAATAGAAAAGTTTATTCCTTACGATTCATTTAAAACTGTTTTTGATATAGATTATCAAAAGCTTTACGATGAAGGTAGAAAAATAATATTAATGGATATAGATAACACTTTAATTCCCTATGATATTGATCTTCCTAAAGAAGAAGTTGTTAATTTAATTCATAAAATAATTGAAATTGGATTTAGAGTTGTTTTTATTTCTAACAACCATAAAAAAAGAGTAAAGAGATTTGCGGATGTATTTGAAGCAAGCTATGTCAATAGTGCCTTTAAGCCGTTTAAAAGAGGGTATAGAAAAGCACTCAAACTAACTAATCATGAGACTAAGAAAGATATTATATCTATTGGCGATCAAGTTATGACTGATGTATATGGCTCTAATAAAGTTGGACTTGACTGTATTTTAGTTAAACCGCTTAAGATTATTAATGAAAAGTGGTATACTAAATTAAATAGGAAAGTTGAAAACTCAATTATTAAGAAACTTGAGAAGAAACATCCTGAGGCTTATTTAAAAATAAAGGAAATAAAAGATTTATGAAAACAATTTGTGAGGGTTGTGGGAGTAAAATTCAAACAACAGAACCGCTAAAAGCTGGTTTTATTGATAGTGAAGTATATTTAAAAAACCCTGACAATTTCTACTGTCAAAGGTGTTATAGTTTAATTCACTATAATAAAAACATTCCAATTGAGATTGATGATGAGGTTTTTGTAGATAATATCAAAAAAATCAATAAAACAAATTCCCTAATTGTTAATGTTGTTGATATTTATGATTTGGAAGGAACAATTGTAAGAAATATTAATCAATTATTTCCAAATAAAGATATCTTACTTGTTGCTAATAAATTTGATTTATTTTTAGATTCAGTAAAAATAGTTAAAGTTAAAGAATACTTAGAAAACTTTTTAAAAGAAAATAAGATTAAAGTTATCGATTTTATAATTATTTCATCATTTCAAAAATCTGGGATAAAAACATTAATTCAAAAACTAGCTAAGTACCAAAATAAATCTGATATTTACTTATTTGGTTATACAAATGTCGGTAAATCATCGATTTTAAATAAGTTAACTGAAAGTTTAAATATTAAAAATCAAAAGATAACTGTTTCAAATATTAAAGCAACTACCCTAGATTTAATTAAAATACCTTTTAGAAATAAAACATTTATTTACGATATGCCAGGTATTGTTAATACTAGCCAGCTTAATTATTATTTAAATGATGAAAATCAAAAACTATTTTCCTCAAAGAAATATATTAAACCTCGTGTTTATCAACTAAATCCTAAGCAAGCATTGTTTATTGGTGGGGTTTTAAAGATAATGTTTCTAGAGGGGGACAAGATATCAGTAATTGTGAATGTTGTAGAAAAGATTGTAGTTCATCGAACAAAGCTAGAAAATGCAAATGATTTTTATAACAAACACAAAGATGATATATTAAAACTACCTAATCTTGAAGAAAGAGCAAGGCTTGGTGAATTTAAAAAGTATTCCTATGAGTTTAAAGAAGGCTTAAAAGAAGAAATAGCTGTAAGTGGCCTTGGTTTTATAACAATAATTGGAAAGGCAAAAATTGAAATAGAAGTTTTTGAAAAATTAAATGTAAGAAAGAGAAAAGCAATAATATAATGATTTATGATATCGAATATTATAAAGAAAAACTAAAAGAGAAATTTAATAAAGCAAATCATCCAAAAGCTGAAAAAAGATATAATCATTCAATTTCTGTAATGAATAAGGCTGTAGAAATTGTAGAGCGATTTAATTTAGACTGTGATCTAGAAAAAATTAAAGTTGCAGCCCTACTTCACGACTATGCTAAGTTTGAAAGTTTGGAAAGATTTGAAGAAGTTGTTTTAAAATATAATTTAGATAAAAGTATTTTAAAAGAAAACATTAAAATCTTACATTCGCTACTAGGTGGTTATATTGTAAAAGAAGAACTTGGTATTAATGATCCTATTATCTTAAAAGCAATAGAATATCATACTAGGGGTGCTCTTGATATGGATAAATACGCAGAAGTTATTTTTGTTGCTGATATGGCAGAGGATTTAAGAACAAATGAAGTATTTGACGATATAAAAGAGTATGCAAAGAGTAGTCTTCGTCTTGCTATTTTGGAAAAAGTTAATGTTGCTTATGAAAATTATAAATCTGAACTAAATGAACGTTTAAGAAAAAAATATATGGAGGAGTAATGGAATTATTAGAAAAAGTTTTAAAATCAATTGAAGAAACAAAATTAAGTGATTTAAAAGTATATGAAACAAAAGATATAACGCCGTTTTTTGACTATGGTGTTGTTGTAACTGCTAGTAACTCAAGACAATTAGTTGCTGCTGTAAATAAACTTAAAAAAGATTTATCTGAAGAAGGCTTTGATGTAAAAGGGATAGAAGGTCTAGATGGTGGTCTTTGGGTTTTAATTGACTTGAATGCAGTTATTGTAAATGTGTTTTTAGAAGAAGAACGTGAAAAATACGATTTAGATAAATTATGGCGTACACTTCCTCAAGCAAATAAGGAATAAATTATGGTAAACATTTTGTTTACCTTTTTTTACTCCTCAACCTTAACAATCCTCCCAGATTATGATATAATTAATTATCTTTGGAGGCATTATGAAATATACATTTGGAATAGATATTGGTGGAACTGAAATTAAAATTGGAATGTTTAAAGATAATGAACTTATATTAAAAACATCTATTAAAACAAATAAAGCAGATGATGGAGCTTATATATTTTTTGAAATCTTTGAAAAACTAGAGGAATTACTTGCTGGAAAAGAACTATTTGGTTTAGGTGTAGGTGTACCTGGAACAGTAGTAGATAGTAAAATAGTAACTGCAAGAAACTTAGGCTGGGATGAGCTTGATGTAGATGCAATTATTAAAACTAAATATCCAAAAGCAAAAATTGTTATTTTAAATGATGCTAATGCTGCTGCAGTTGGGGAAATGATTAAAGGCGGCGGTGCAGATTATTCTAGTTTCTTATTTGTAACAATAGGAACTGGTATAGGTGGAGGAATTATTATTGATAATAATTTAGTTGTTGGTGCAATGGGTTCAGCCGGTGAAATTGGTCACATTAGAGTAGGTTTTAATAATGAAAGATTATGTAAATGTGGTCTATATGACTGTGTAGAACTATATTCTTCCGCAACAGGGCTTGTAAAAACTGCTAATATTTTAAAATTAGATCGCGTTACTAAATTAAATGATTCAGAATTTACTGCTAAAGATGTCTTTGAATATGCAAAACTAGGTGATGAAGTTAGCTTAGAAGCAGTTAATATCTTTATTGAAAAACTAGCTACAGCTCTAGCTGCTGCAACTAACAGTATTAATCCAGAAGCTATTGTTGTGGGTGGTGGAGTAAGTAAAGCTGGAAGTTTTTTAATTGACAGACTTGAAAAAAGATTTAATGAACTATGCTTCTTTGCAGTTAGAGGAACTAAATTTGTTCTAGCAAAACTAGGTAACGATGCAGGGATGTATGGAACTAATTATATTTTAGGTAAGAAATATGAAAATTGATTATTTTAATGACAATCCAACAAGAACAAATTGTTATGTAATAGAAAACAATAACGAGCTTATTATAATTGACCCATCTATTACATATGATTTTGTAATGCAGCACTATAACAAACCTATAAAAGCTGTTTTAGTTACTCATGCTCATTTTGATCATATAACTGAGCTTGAATCTTATTTCAATAAAGCTTTAGAGTTTTACTTTCATGAAAGAGCTCATCATAAATTAAAAGATTCAAAGCTTAATTATTCTTTTATAACAAATAGGATTTTAGAATTCAAAATATGCTGTGAACAAGTTATGTTTGTTGATGAGGCTGATATATATAATCTTGCAGGGCTAGATGTACAAATACTCTATACTCCCGGGCACACGGATTGTTCTGTATCCTTTGTTATAGGTGAATATCTTTTTAGTGGAGACTTAATATTTAAAAACTCCGTAGGTAGAACTGATTTATATAGTGCAAATCCTAGTGATTTAATTAAATCGCTAAATAAGTTAATCTCTAAAAAAATAAATTATAAGATTTACTCTGGACATGGACCTATTACAACCCTAGAAGAAGAGAAAAAAACCAATCCATATTTAAGAGGAGCTTTAAGCTAATGAATACTATTTTAAATAAACTGCATGAACATAAACAAATAAAAACTAGAAAGTATTGGGATAATTTAATTAAAGATGGCCTTCCCCGCTATGGTGTTAACATTCCTACTTGCCATGAAATAGCAAAAGAACTAGCTCATAATAATGATTTGAGTATATTAAAGGTTGTTCCGACTTACCACGAAGAAAAGATTATTCAAGGGTTAATTATTTGCTATTTAAAAATATCCTTTGCTGAAAAACTAGATCTTTTAAAAGAATATGTCTTAACTGCAGATAACTGGGCAGTTGTAGATATTGTTTCTAGTCATTTAAAAGACTTCAAAAAGAATAAAGAACAAGGCTTTGAATTTATTAAATATTGTTTTGACCAAAACACAACCTATACAATTAGATTTGGTTATGTACTTTTACTAGGCTATTATATTGAAGAACAATACTTAGATTATATCTTTATGAAAATTAGAACAGAAACTTCAGATGAATACTATGTAAAGATGGCTATTGCTTGGTTAATATCTTATTTATATGTAAAATATCCTGAAAGGACTTTAGAACTATTCGATTATACTTTAGATAAATTTACTAACAATAAAGCTATTAGTAAGATTAGAGAATCTAGAAGAGTATCAGAAGAAGACAAAAATAGTTTATTAATTTATAAAATTAACTAAAACATTTGTTTTAGTTTTTTTATTTTCATTAATTAGCACAAAAGGCTTGACAGTGCTAATTGCTTTTGGTATAATACTATTAGTATAAAAATTCTAGGGGTGAATATATGAATATTCAAATTACTGAGCGACAAAAATTAATATTAAAAGCTATTGTGGAAGAGTTTGTAAGAACTAATGAACCAGTTGGATCTAAGACTCTAACTAGTGATGTTGAATTTAACTTAAATGTTTCTCCAGCAACTATCCGTAATGAAATGGTTGTTTTAGAAGATCTTGGTTTGATTGTTAAAACACATACATCAAGTGGAAGAGTACCGTCTGAGCTTGGTTATAAATTATATGTTCAAGATATATTGGATAATAAAGCTGATTTTGTTTCTTTTCCTTTGATTGATGAAATCTTTGAAAAAGAACTAATAAGTAGAGAAGAAGCAATAAAAGAATCTGTATCTGTTGTATCTGATATTACAAACTATGCTGCAATTGTTTTAGGTTCTGCAAGCTACAAAGCTAAAATAAAGAAAATTGAATTTATTTCTTTATCACCTAGGCATGCTGTTTTAGTTTTAGTAACTGATCAAGGGTATGTTGAAAGTAAAAAGATTATAATTCCAGAGGAAATTAAAAGCAACGAAATGGAGAAAATGATTAAAATTTTAAATGAGGTTTTATATGATACTCTAATTTCTGAAATTGATTTAAGAATTCAAGAAGCAACTAGTGATGATAGTTTTCATACATTTTTAAGTTATTATGATAACTTTATAAGTGCCTTAACTAGAATTTTTTCAGATATGGTTCAAGATAAATACTTTTTATCTGGTCAAAGTAATATTTTAAATTTACCTGAATTCCAAGATATCGATAAAATTAAAAATATTTTAGATGTTATTGAAACTGAAGAAATCTTAAAAGCAATAACGATTGCAAACGGTGGCATTTCAGTAAAAATAGGTGAGGATAATAAAATAACTGCGATGAAAGATTGTACTGTTATTACTGTTCCTTATGAATTAAGTGAAGGAAAAAAAGGAGCAATTGCTATTATTGGTCCTACGAGAATGCATTATCAAAAAGTAATACCATTACTTGAGTATATTGCGAAAAATATTAAGAAAGTTGTAGAATGATATGCATAATAGGTATAGAGAAGAAGAAAAAGAAGAAATGAAAAAAACAAAGCAAAAGAAAGAAAAAAAGATTGATATATCTTTAAATGAAGAATTTGAAGAAAAATTAGCAAATGAAATTGAAGATGATTTTATTTTAACTTT
>CAYOXB010000019.1:0-24176 GCA_964407835.1 uncultured Bacteroidales bacterium | reverse complement strand
GATATTTTAATGTTCTTTACTAATTTTGGTAAAGTATATCGCTTAAAAGCATTCCAAATTCCATATAGTACAAGAGCAGCAAGAGGCCTACCAATTGTAAACTTATTGAACTTTGAAGATGGAGAAAAACTAGCTGCAGTAATTAATGTTGCAAGAGACCATGAAGATGAAGGCTATATTATGTTTGCAACCCGTAGAGGTATTGTAAAGAAAACAGAAATGTCTGCTTTTAAAAACATTAGAACAACAGGAATCAAAGCTATTCTTTTAAATGAAGATGATGAATTATTCCAAGTTGGTTTAACCGATGGTGAAAAAGATATTATTCTTGGTGCATCAAATGGTAAAGCAATTAGATTTAGCGAAGGCGACGTTAGACCTATGGGTAGAATAGCTGCTGGGGTTAGAGGAATATTAATTGAAGAAGAAGATGAAAATGTAATTGGTATGGCAATTGTTAATACTGATGGTGATGAAATTGTTATAGTAACTGATCTAGGTTATGGTAAAAGAACAAATGTAGATGCATTTAGAGTTCAAGTTAGAGGTGGAAAAGGTGTTAAAGCTTTACACATGACTGAAAAGAATGGAAAAATGGTTTCTCTATCTACTGTAAGAGGAGATGAAGATCTACTAATCGTTACAGATAAAGGAATGGTTATAAGAACTCATCTTGATCAAATATTAACAGTTGGAAGAGATACTCAAGGTGTTTGTATTATTAAACTAAATGATGGTCATAGTGCGGCAACAATAGCTGTAGTTCCACGTAGTGAAGATGAAGATGAAGAAGAAAGCGAATTCACAGATGAATTAGAACTAGACTACGACTATGTTTTCTTAGACGAAGAAGATCAATAGGCAATAAAGATTGACAAGGTATATTGTCTAGGCTATAATTAAACATAACTTAATAATCTATGAAGAGGAATAGTAAAAAGTAAAGATTGATTTAGAGACTTAGTGGTTGGTGAAAACTAAGGCAATCTACTTTTGAATCTACCTTAGAGATAAGTTGTAAACAACTTCGGAGAAAGCCGTTACCTTTTTGAGTGAGATTTTTAAAATCTAACTAGGGTGGCACCGCGGAAAAAATTCGTCCCTTATTATATAGTAAGGGACTTTTTATTTGGAGGTAAAATGTTTGATATAAGATTAATAAGAGATGATGTTGAAGGCATAATAAAAAAGCTAGAAACAAGGCAGGCAAATTTTTCTTATTTAAGAGATACATTAAAAAAAGATGAGCAAAGAAGAGCTATAATAGCTGAAGTTGAAACTCTTAAACAAGAAAGAAATGAAAAAAGCAAACTCATAGGACAATTAAAAAGAGACAAACTCGATGCAACTGAAGTAATGCAAAGTGTTCAAAACATTGGAGATAATATTTCTAAGTTAGATGAACAAGTAAAAAAATTAGATGAAGAAATTAATTATTCTTTGCTAATTACACCTAATTTGCTTCATGATTCTGTTCCTATTGGTAAAGACGAAAAAGATAATATAGAAATCAGAAAGTATTTAGAACCAAGAAAATTTGATTTTCCAATTAAAGCTCATTTTGAATTAGGAGAAAGTCTAGATATTTTAGATTTTGAAAGAGCTTCAAAAATTACAGGTAGTAGATTTGTAGTTTATAAAGGACTTGGCGCAAGACTTGAAAGAGCACTTATTGCGTATATGATGGATCTACATAGCAAAGAACATGGTTATTTAGAAGTAATACCACCATATATAGTTAATCGCGATTCAATGACTGCAACGGGGCAACTGCCAAAATTTGAAGAAGATGCATTTAGACTATCAGGATTTAATAATGATTGGTTTTTAAACCCTACAGCTGAAGTACCAACAATCAACCTTTATCGTAATGAAGTTATCGACGGGGATAAACTACCAATTAGATATTGTAGTTTTACAACTGCATTCAGAAGTGAAGCAGGAAGTGCTGGTAGAGATACTAGAGGCTTAATTAGAACACATCAGTTCAATAAAGTAGAATTAATTAAGTTTACAAAACCTGAAGATTCTTATTTAGAACTTGAAAAAATGGTTCGAGATTCAGAACAAGTTTTAAGATTATTAAAAATACCATATCGCGTAGTTTCACTATGTAGTGGTGATATGGGTGCTAATATGGCTAAAACTTATGATATTGAAGTTTGGATACCTTCGCAAAATACTTATCGTGAAATTGGTAGTATTTCAAATGCAGAAGCATATCAAGCTAGAAGAGCTAATATTAGATTTAGAAGATCAAAAGATTCAAAACTAGAATTTGCTCATACACTCAATGGTAGTGGCCTTGCTGTTGGAAGATGCTGGGTTGCTCTTGTTGAAAACTATCAAAGAGAAGATGGAACAATTGAAATTCCAGAAGTACTAATACCCTATATGGGAACAAATGAAATAAAGTGAGGATTAAAATGTATCAAATTGTAAAAAACAACAATGAAATGATGAAAGACAAACCACTTGTTTTTGGTTTTTTTGAAGAACAAAGTTCAGTATTTGTAAACGAAAAGATTGACGCTGACATTACAGCACTATTCAACCAAGGCTTAGTTGACAAAAAACTAGGAAATATTAGCAAAGTATATACACTTGGAAAACTTCAAAACCCGGTAGTATATCTTGTTTGTTTAGGTAAATTAAAAACTTATAGTAAACAACAATTAGAAGAAGCTTTAGTTCATGTGAACTATAAATTAGGAAAAGAGTTAAACTTAAATGTACAATCATTTTTAGGCAAACTAGAAAAGGTTGATGTAGTAACGACAATCGTTCAAGCAGTTGGTTATTATAACTATGTATTTGACGAGTTACTAACAAAAAAACTAGAAAACGACTTAACATTAAATCTAGTATTTGATTCAGAACAAGAATTTAATGAAGAAATAAAAGAAGTTTTCAATAATGTTGTTGCATCAAACAATATTAGGGATTTAGTAAATAAACCTTATAACTTTTTAAATGCAGTTGACCTTGCAAATTATGCTGAAGGTTTAGTTGCTGAACTAGGCAATAGTAAAGTATCTCATAAGATCTATAATAAGAAAGAAATTGAAGCTTTAGAAATGGGTTCATTCCTAGGGGTTAATAAAGGATCAACAGCAGAACCAAGATTAATTCATTTAAAATATAATGGTGGAAAAGGTGATTATCTAGGTTTAGTTGGTAAAGGTGTAATGTTTGACACTGGTGGATATTCTTTAAAATCTAGTATGAACAACATGAAAAATGATATGGCTGGCGCAGCTACATCGCTTGGGGTATTCGAAGCAGCTGTTAAAAACAATCTGCCTGTAAACTTACAAGTTATCATTTGTGCAACAGACAATAAAATAGACGGCAACGCAACAGTTACCGACGATGTATTAGTAGCTATGAACAAAATGACAATTGAAGTTGCAAATACAGATGCAGAAGGCCGTCTTACTCTTGCAGATGCACTTACATTTGCTCAAAGGCAAGGTTGTAAAGAATTAATAGATATTGCAACATTAACTGGTTCTGTAGTTGTTGCTTTAGGTGATGATGTTACAGGTTTATTCGGAAATGATCAAAAAACTATCGACAAGTTTTTAAAAGCAACTAAAGAAGCAAATGAAGGGTTCTGGCAAATGCCAATAACTAAAGAAGTTCGTGCTTTAGTTCGTTCAAGCAAAGTTGCAGACTTAATTAACTCAACTGGAAGAATTATGGGTGCAAGTTCTGCAGCAGCTTTCTTAGAAGCATTTGTTGAAGATGGAACAAAGTGGATGCACTTAGATGTTGCTGGAACAGCATTTACAACTTCACCAAGAGCAGGACAATTTTATGGTGCTACTGCAGCAGGATTTAAATCTATTTATGAATATATAAAGAAAAAATAAAAAAACTCCATTTTGGAGTTTTTATTTTTTTGATATTTTTAAAGCAAGTTCTTTTAATTCTTCTGAAGTAAAGGCTTCATCTGAAAAATGAATTGAAAAAGAATCATTTTCATATCGTGGGATTAAGTGAATGTGATAGTGGTCAACTGATTGATAAGCAAGCTTACCATTATTGTTTAATACATTCAAATTCTCGATATTTAAATTTTTCTTTAAAAGTTTAGAAACTAACACAACACCTTGGTATAAAAGACCTGCATCTTTTTCATCTATTTCAAAAATATTATTATAGTGTTTTTTAGGAATAACTAAAGTGTGCCCCTTAGTTACAGGGTTAATATCTAAAAAAGCAAAGACATTGTCATCTTCATATACTTTATGTGCTGGAATTTCACCAGCTGCTATCTTACAAAATATACACATTTTTATATCCTCCTTAATTAATTATATTAAATTAATATTTTAAATGCAAATCTTATATGCTATAATATTGTTAATAGGTGATGTGAAATGGAAAGTACAAATAGACATGATCAAATAAAGCAAATTATAGTTATCGCTAATCTAGTCGCAGTTAGCGTTGTTTTTTCATTTGTTGATAAAATAATATCACAAACTCTCTTTCCGTTTTTACCAACTGCAAAGATAGGACTTGCTAATATTGTTATATTAATAGGCATATATCAATTCAGTTTTAAGGAAACTTTAATAATGACTGTCTTAAAAGTCATTCTTGCAAGTTTAATGATGGGTGGCATTACTGCATTTATCATTAGTTCATTTGCCTCAATATTCAGTTTTTTAGGAATGTATGCTTTTAATAAATTATTAAAAGATAAAGTTTCGCCTGTTTCTATTAGTGTAATTGGTGGATTTATTCATATTGTAGTTCAATTAATTGTTGTTAATATAATGTATTCACTAGGTGATGTTATATTATATTATGGTGCAATTATGATATTTGTCTCTTTGATAACATCAATATTGATTGGACTAACTTCATTTAAGTTAGCACCATTCTTTGAAAGTATCTAAAAAACTCTTTTTAATTAAGGGTTTTTTATATTTTTAAATATCTAAAAAAAATAAAAACTTTAAATAATTCTAGATTGTGATATAATATTATAATATAGAAATGGAGAAAATCATGTATAACAATGTATTAAATGCAATAAGAAAGCACGATGTTATTATTATTCATCGCCATCTAAATCCTGATGGAGATGCTTTAGGGAGCCAGTTAGGACTAAAAGAAGCACTTAAATTAAATTTTCCTAAAAAAGAAATATATGCTGTTGGTGATGAAAGTTCTAGACTTGATTTTATGGGTTCAATGGATGTAATTAGTGAAGATAAGTATAAAAATGCCTTAGTATTTATAGTGGATACTCCAGAAATTCATATGATAAGTGATGAAAGATATGCTCTTGGGAAAAAACAAATTAAAATAGATCATCATATTCTTAGGAATAGTTTTGGTGATATTGAAATTGTAGATACTAATTATGAAAGTTGTGCGTCTTTGATAAGTAATATTATATTTAGTTTAAAACTAAAACTTAACCAAGAAGCAGCACAAGCACTATTTACTGGAATAGTAACAGATAGTGGAAGATTTAGATATGATTCAGTAACATCAAAAACATTTGAAATAGCTGCAAAACTATTAGAAACAGGCTTTGATATGGGTAGTATATATAAAAATTTATATATAGAAGACATCAAGGTTGTGAAATTAAGAAGTTTACTTACATTAAAATTTAAACTTACAAAAAACAATGTAGCATATTTAATGAATACAAAAGAAGATATTAAAGAATATGATGTTGATTTCTTTACAGCTTCTAGAGGTATGGTAAATATAATGGCTGGAATTAAGGGGATTGACATTTGGGTTAACTTTTCTGAAGATGAAAAAAACAATGTTATAGTGTCTGAATTAAGATCAAGCAAATATAATATTAATGAAATAGCAACAAAATATGGCGGAGGAGGTCATAAATTTGCAAGTGGAGCAAGTCTAAAAGACTTTGAGGAAGCTTTTAAGATGCTAGATGACCTAGATGCTTTAATAGAAGGTAATGATTATGAGTAATTACAAAGAAATAAAACAACAAATTCTAAATAAAATAAAAGAATACAATAAAATAATAATCCTAAGACATATAAACCCTGATGGAGATTGCTTAGGAGCATCAACTGGGCTTAGAGAAATCTTGAGGGATTCATTTCCAAATAAAGAAATTTATAGTTTTGGAAAAGAAAACAAATCATCAATAAGTCTTTTTCCAGAAGAAGATGCTAGCCAATCACAAGAATTTTATGAAGATGCTTTGATTATTGTTGTTGATACAGCAACTAAAGATAGAATTGATAATGACTTTGTTGATTTTGGAAAAGAAATAATTAAAATAGATCACCATATACCTGTTGATGACTATGGCCATTTAAATTATGTAAGAGAAGATCTACCGGCAACTTGTGCCATTATTGCTGATTTCTATAAAACATTTTCAAATGAGTTAATACTTAGTACTGAGGCAAGCAAATACTTATTTACTGGTATTGTTACCGACACAGGAAGATTTAGATTTAGAGGAGTTAGCCAATTATTAATGGAATTAACGGGAATTCTTCTTTCAAAAGGTTTAGATATAGAAAAAATATATAATTCTTTATATATTAAATCTAAAGAAGAATTAAGATTAACTTCATATATATATTCAAATTTTAAAATTACTGAAAATGGTGTTGCCTATTTTATAGTAAGTAAGAAGGTTCAAAAGAAATTCAATATTACACCTGAAACAGCAGCTAACTTAGTTAATTTATTAGAAGGAATAAAAGGAAGTCTAATTTGGATGTTCTTTATTGAGTATGAAGATAAATATCGTGTTAGACTTAGAAGTAGATTTACTAATGTTAATGAAATTGCCAGCAAGTATAAAGGTGGCGGGCATTTAAGGGCAAGTGGAGCAACTGTTTTTAGTATGAAAGAGTTAAAAGAACTACTTGATGATGCCGATGAAAGTTTAAAAAAATTTAAAGAAGAAAATAAAGGAGTTTACTAATGCGTATCTTAGTTACAAATGATGATTCAATTAATTCACCTGGACTATTAGAATTAGTTAAGGTTGCTATGAAGCTCGGTGAAGTAATAGTAGTAGCGCCAAAGTTTGAACAAAGTGCAAAAAGCCATGCTATAGATGTAAGAAATGGAATGAAGCTTGAAAAGCATGATTTAGGACTAGGTGTAGAAGCGTATAGTTTAGACTCAACTCCTGCTGATTGTGTAAGAACAGCATATTATGGTTTAAAAAAAGAAATAGATTTTGTGTTTTCGGGAATAAATGCAGGTTTAAACTTAGGTGAAGATATAGCATATTCAGGTACAGTAGCTGCAATAAGTGAAGCGGCAATGCTTGGAATAAGAGGAATAGCTTTTTCTAGCTATGATAAAAGGCATTTTGATGTCATTAGTAATTTTAGTCAAATTATTGACTATATATTATCACGCAATCTATTTGCCAGTTGTTTAAGCTTTAACGTAAATGTTCCAAATCAAGCAAAAGGAATAAGACTCACTAAACAAGGTAGCACTCACTTTGATACTAGATTTGAATATTATGGCGAAAAGTTCTACCAAAAGGGTGGACCAAGACACGAAATGGAAAAAGAGAATTTAAACACAGATGTAAATGCAATTTACAATAATTATATTTCAATAACACCATTAACTGTTGACAGAACAGATTATGATGCGCTTGAAAAAATAACAAAAAAGAAATATAAATGATAAAACTTGATTTTATAGATAAAGTAAGATAAAATATTGAAGATATATTTGGAGGAACAATATGAATAAAAATGATTCATTCTTGGAAATAGCATATCGTTTAATGGAATCTAAAAGACGTCCACGCACTTTAGCAAGAATTACTAAAGATGTATTTGAAGAAAAAGGACTTAATCTTAAGGATGAAAGTGAAAAAGTAGTTCAATTTCAAATGGACTTTATGCTTAGCGGCAACTTTATATGTTGTGGAGAAGACAAAAGTGGAACAAAAATATGGGATTTAAAGAGCAGACAGTCTTCTTCATTCTTAGATAAAGATGGTAGCTACCTAGATGATTTATATGATTTTGATGATGACATTTCAAAACATGAATTAAAAGATGATATTCCTTATAAAATTGAATTTAATTTTGATGAAGATTTTGAAGATGATACAGACGATGATGATACTGATACTGATGCAGAAGAAACAGACGATATTGAAGAAGAACTTAGAGATCAAGAATCTGTAGATGAAGACGATGAGGAAGATGAAGACGAAGAAGATGATGGTATTGAACCAGATTTTCTAGATTAGTTAAATTTAAAAACAAAAAAACAATTAAATTAAATAATTCTTGGTTTTTATAATAATATTTGATATAATAAATAAGAGCCAATAAAAGTTCTCAAAGAAATTTGAGAGCTTTTTATTTTTTTGGAGGATATTATGAGGACGAAATTTATTTTTGTAACTGGTGGGGTTGTATCAAGTTTAGGTAAAGGTATTAATGCATCCAGCATTGGAAGATTATTGAAGAATAGAGGATTAAAGGTTTTTATGCAAAAGTTTGATCCTTATATTAATGTTGACCCAGGCAACATGTCGCCACTACAACATGGTGAAGTGTATGTAACTGATGATGGTGCTGAGACTGACCTTGATTTAGGACACTATGAAAGGTTTATAGACGAAAGATTAAACGAATTTGCTAGTGTAACTAGTGGTAAAATCTATACTAGCGTTCTAGATAAAGAAAGAGCTGGTGTATATGGAGGTGGAACAGTTCAAGTTATACCCCATATAACTAACGAAATTAAAACTAGACTTAATAATGCTGCAAAGTCTTCAGGTGCAGATATTGTTATAACTGAAATTGGAGGAACGGTAGGAGATATCGAAGGACTTCCGTTTTTAGAAGCGATAAGACAATATAGAAGAGACATCGGATACACAAACACTTATTATATCCACAATACTTTAGTTCCTTATATTGCTGTTAGTGGAGAACTTAAAACAAAACCAACACAGCATAGTGTAAAAGAACTAAGATCAATTGGAATTAATCCTGATATGATAATCCTAAGAACAGAAAAACCTATAGGAGATAGTCAAAAAGAAAAAATAGCTTTATTTTGCGACGTAAATAAAGAAGCTGTTATTGAAGCTAGAGATGCAAATAGCATTTATGAAGTTCCATTAAACTTAGCAGCTCAAAATGTTGATGCAATTATATGCAATCATTTTAAGATTAAACCAAAAGTACTTGATTTAACAAATTGGCAACAAATGGTTGAAGCGATGCAAAATTTAGAAAAATCAATTAATATAGCTTTAATTGGTCAGCATACCGATTTAAAAGATTCTTATATTTCTGTTTATGAAAGTCTACAACATGCTGGTTTTCATAAAAATAGTTTTGTGAATATAGAACCTGTAAAGGCTGCTAATATTAATCAAAACAATTTAGACTTTTTAAAACAATATGACGGAATTGTAGCTCCAGATGGTTTTGGGAATGGTTGTACTGAGGGAATATTGAGCGTAATTAAATATGCAAGAGAAAACCAAGTGCCATTTTTAGGAATTGGCTATGGAATGCACTTAGCAGTAATTGAATATGCAAAAAATGTTTTAGGCCTTGGAGATGCTAATTCAGAAGAAATGATTGATAACCCAAAACTACCGCTATTTATCTATTCTAAAAAAGCAGATGTAGTCGACAAAGAAATGCGTCTTGGAATTCATGATTGTTTAATCAAAAATAATACACTAGCGTATTCAATATATAAATCATCTCTAATAAGAGAAAGAAATAGACATCAATACGAGTTTAATAATAAGTATTCTGCATTGTTTGAAAATACTAGTTTAATGTTTAGTGGTACTAATCCTAGTGATAATGCCCTATCAATAATAGAAAACAAAGAACATCCGTTCTTCTTCGCAAGTCAGTTTAGGCCTGAATTTCTATCAAGACCTAATAGACCACATCCAGTATTTTTAAAATTTGTGGAAAACGCACTAAAATATAATAAAAACAAATGAGGGTATATAAATGAAATATGATTGTATAATTGTAGGAGCTGGGCCAATGGGACTTTATTGTGCTTATGAGTTTATGACTAAAGCACCGGATAAGAAAGTCTTATTAATAGATAGAGGCCATGATATATATAATAGGAAGTGTCCTATTTTAATGAAAAAACTAGATAAATGTCCAGTTGACAGAAGAGGTCATGCAGGATGTTATCCATCTTGTTCAATTACTTCAGGCTTTGGTGGAGCTGGCGCATATTCAGACGGTAAATTTAATATAACAAATGAATTTGGCGGTTGGCTTGGTGAATACATTAGTGATGAGCAAGTATTAGAGCTTATCAATTACGTCGATCAAATTAACTTAGACCATGGAGCAGACCCTGTTGTAACAGACCCAACAACAAATGCAGTTAGAGAAATTGAAAAAAAAGCAATAGGTGTTGGTTTAAAACTCCTTCGTTCTAAAGTAAGACATTTAGGTACTGATCAAAATATTTTAATAATGAAAAAAATTAATGAAACAATGAAAGGTAAGATTGAATATAAATTCAAACAGAAAGTTGTTGATTTAATTATAGAAGACAATGTAATTAAGGGTGTTAGACTTGAAAAAGGTGAAGAAATCTTTGCTGATAATGTAGTTTTAGGTGTAGGCAGAGAAGGTGCTATCTGGCAACAAAAACTATTAGAACAATATAATGTTAAGTTTAGAAATAATCAAGTTGATATTGGTGTTAGAGTTGAAACAAACGATATTGTCATGGAAGATATTAATAAAAATCTTTATGAAGGTAAATTTATTTATAATACTAGCGTAGGAACAACTGTTAGAACATTTTGTTCTAATCCATCCGGTCATGTTGTTATTGAAAACCAAGATGGAGTTATCCTAGTTAATGGCCATGCTTTTAGAAATGAAGAATTAAGCTCACAAAATACAAATTTTGCGCTTTTGGTTTCTCATGAATTTGCAGAACCATTTAATAGTCCAAACGATTTTGCTTCTGAAATAGCAAAACTAGCTAACAAACTTAGCAATGGTGGAGTAATAGTCCAAACATTTGGAGATATTTTAAAAGGAAGAAGATCAACACCAAAGAGAATCAAAGAATGTTTCGTAAGACCAACACTTCCAGAAGCAGAACCTGGGGACTTAGGATTAGTATTACCATATAATACTATGAAATCACTAATCGAAATGATGCATGCCCTAGATCATATTACACCAGGAATAGCAAGTAATCACACACTATTTTACGGTGTTGAAGCTAAATTCTATAGTGCTAGACCAGAAGTTGATGCTTCCTTCCAAACAGCAATTAAAAACCTCTATGTAGGTGGAGATGGTGCCGGAATGACTAGAGGACTTGCTCAAGCGGGCGCTAATGGCGTTTGGATTGCTAGAAATATAATCAAAAAAAGCCAAAAAGAGTAAAAGATTATGGAAAGAGTAATTGCTAAGAAAAGACCAACTTTAGTTAAAGTCATATTGTTACTTCTAGCAACGATATATTTCTCTGTTTCTTTTTTCAAGGACTTTGAGTTTAATTTTCAAGTACAAACAATTATTAGTTTAGTAATATTATTAATTATTGTAGGTTCACTAATCTTCCAGATAATTGTAGTTTTAAAAACACCAAAAAAACTAATAGAATATAAAAAGGATACTTTTATTATTTATTTAGAAAAGAACTACCATATAACAATCTATCTTAAGGATGTTAGAAGCATCACTATAGGTGAAGAAAAATCTACAGTTGTAATTAATACAAGAGATCAAGGCTATCATATTAAAAACGTTGCTAATAGAGACAAAGTATTAGACGAACTATTAGATATCTTTAAAAAGTATGAAAAACGTCAAATTTTTGAAAACTAATTGAGAAATCAATTAGTTTTTTAATTTTTAAAAATCTTCCTTTTTTAATAGTTAGGACTATGAATAGAAATTAATAGAAATATTTTATGTTTTAGTGTATAATAAAAAACGAATAAAGATTACAACAGTATGAAAGGATAAAAAGGTTTAAAAATGATTTTAGATGGTAAAAAAACAGCAGACTTAATTTTAAAAAAAGTTGCAAAGGAAGTTGCTGCTATCGGGGATGTTATAACAACCTGTTTAATTTTAGTTGGAAATGATCCAGCAAGCCAAGTATATGTTAATAATAAAGCAAAAACATGTAAAGAAGCTGGAATAAATGTTGAAAGCCATTTTCTAGAAGAAAATGCAACGCAAAAAGAAGTGTTAAGTATTATAGAAGAAGCTAATAAAAATGAAAAAATTCATGGAATTCTTGTTCAAATGCCACTTCCATCTCATTTAGATGAAAGTACAATTATTAATTCCATTGATCCACTTAAAGATATAGATGGGCTTACACTAATCAACCAAGGTAAATTGTTTACTGATGCAGAAGCAATTCATCCAGCTACTCCAAAAGGGATAATTACACTACTTCAAAAATATTTTATTGAAATATCAGGTAAAAATGTAGTTGTTGTAGGAAGAAGTAAACTAGTAGGTAAACCAATAGCAATGTTAATGCTTCAAAAGAATGCAACTGTTACTATTGCCCATTCGAGAACACAAAACTTAAAAGAAGTAACAAAAAGAGCAGATATTTTAATTGTTGCAGTTGGTAGACCAAACTTTATAACAGGCGATATGATTAAAAAAGATGCTGTTGTAGTTGATGTAGGCATTAATAGAGTTGAAGGCAAACTAGTTGGCGATGTAAATTTTGAAGAAGCAAAAGATATAGCTTCATATATTACTCCAGTACCAAAAGGTGTGGGTCCAATGACAATTGCTTCACTATTGGAAAACATTCTTGTTTCATATAGAATGTTACAAAACGCTAAAATATAATAAAAGTTCCATAATATTTATGGAGTTTTTTAAATAGACGGAGATTATAAAAATGAAATTAATTGTAGGTTTAGGAAATCCAGGTAGAAGATATAGAGCAACTAGACATAATATAGGTTTTATGTTTGTTGATGAAATTGCAAAAGAACATAAACTAAAGTTTTCTCTTGATAAAGCTTTAAAAGCAGAAGTTGTATCCTTTAATATAGATGATGAAAAAATAATCTTAATAAAACCGCAAACATATATGAATTTATCGGGAAGTTCTGTCTTAGCTGTTAGTAACTACTTTAAAGTAGAGCATGAAGATATACTAATTGTGTATGATGACTTAGATTTACCAACAGGTAAAATTAGAATTCGTAAATCAGGAACTAGTGGTGGTCATAAAGGTATGCAAAACATTATTGATCTTTTAAAAACTAATGATATTAAAAGATTAAGAATAGGAATTATGAATAATTCTCAAATTGATACAATAGATTATGTCTTAGGAAAGTTTACAGAAACAGAACTAGCAAGCATCAACCTTACTTTAGAAAAAGCAAATATTATGTTTAAGTCGTTTATAAAAGATGAATTTGATGATTTTATGAATAAATTTAATAGGAATGGTTTAAATGAATGATATTCTTAATTTATTCAAGCAAGCAAAAGTTGTAAAAGAATTTACAGCAGGGCTTGAAAAAAGTAAATATAGTTATTTAGTTAATAATTTATCCACTAACCATGGGTACTTATTAACTTTTTTGTCGTATAAAGAAACAAATAATTTTGTTTTTTATATTGCAAGTAATTTATATAAAGCAAATAAAGCATACGATGCCTTTTGTAAGCTTGCAAGATTTGAAAACGTGAACTTTTATGTTGTTGATGAATTTTTATCAGCAGAGTTAGTTGCTGTAAGTAATGATTTAAAAACAGAAAGAATAAATACTTTAAAGTCAATATATGATAATAAACCTAAAATTATAGTTACCCATCTAGAAGCAGTGTTAAAACCATTGATTAATAAAGATAAATTCTATAACAAAGTCTTTGAACTTAAAAAACAAGATGATTTAGATATAGAAGAACTAATAGACAAACTCATAACTATGGGATATATTAAAAGACCTCTAACTGAAAACATAGGTGAATTCAGCATTAGAGGTGAAATAATAGATATATTTTCAAGCTATTATGAACATCCAATAAGAATAAATCTCTTTGATACTCAAATTGAATCTATTAAATTTTTTAACCGAGAAACTCAAAGAACAGTAGAAGAAGTTAAAGAAGTAACTATTTTTCCAATTAATGAATATATATATAGTAGTAAAGACTTAACACTTTTAAAAGAAGTTATAAATAAACTACCAGAAGAACAGCCAACTTTTCTTAAAAAAGACCTTTTAGATTTAGAAAATTACGAAAACACCCAAAAGATATCAAAATATATAAATTATATCGAAAAAGAACCCAATACGATTTTAGATTATTGTAATGAGAAACTTGTTGTTTATGATGAATTGTCACAAATACAAGAAAATCATTCTAAGTTAACTCTAGATTTAGAAAACTATTTGGAAATATTAAAACAACCAAAAGGTTTAGACCTAATGTTTTTCTATGATATTCATAATATTCATTACAATATTGAAAAAAGAATATTTATAGCTCAAGCAAGGCAGAGCTTAAATGATATTTTATTAGATAAAATATATTCACTAGATGGTTATAGCGTAATAGATTATCAAAATGATTTAAAAAAC
This sequence comes from uncultured Bacteroidales bacterium, assembly GCA_964407835.1. Classification (GTDB taxonomy): domain Bacteria; phylum Bacillota_I; class Bacilli_A; order ML615J-28; family CAG-698; genus DUVT01. Next base: position 9,577 of record CAYOXB010000019.1, on the reverse strand, counting down.
TTAGTTTTAGATTTAAAAACAAATAAAACTAAAACATTTGTTTTTGCCTTTAATGATCAAACAAGACTTCACTTATTAAAAGAGATATTTGAAGACAATAGACTAGAAATTTTTAATATAAACACTTTAGATAACATAAATAAAGGTAAAATTAATTTAATTTGGATTGAAAACAGCCTTAGTTTTGGTTTCATAAAAGAAAATTTAGAAGTAATTACAGAAGTAGAAGTTTTCCAAAATGTAAAAGCTCCTAAAACGAAGTTTAGAAGCCAAATGCAACATTTCCAACCAATTGCATCAAAAGAAGAACTAACCAAAGGAGATTATGTTGTTCATTATGACTATGGAATTGCTATTTATTTAGGAATAAAGACTGTAGAATTAAAAGAAGTAAGAAATGACTTCCTGTTTTTACAATTTTCTAATATGGAGTTATACATTCCTGTAGAAAAAATCAACAAACTTGAGAAATATCAAGGCTCAGAAGGTGCAGTACCTAAACTTACTAGTATTGGTAAGGGCGAATGGGAAAAGAAAAAGAAAAATATTCAAAAGAAACTAGAAGATATTGCTGAAGATTTAATTAGAGTTCAAGCAATTAGAGAAAAAGCTGAAGGAACTAAGTATCAAGTAGATAATGAATATCAAAAACTATTCGAAGAAGACTTTCCATATGAAGAAACAATAGACCAAATAAAAGCAATTGCTGAAATAAAGAAAGATATGGAAGAAGGCAAAGTTGTTGATAGATTGATTTGTGGTGATGTTGGCTATGGCAAAACAGAAATTGCAATGAGAATAGCGTTTAAGACTATTTTTGAAAACAAACAAGTTGCTTATCTAGCACCAACAACAATTCTAACAAGACAGCATTATCATACTTTTAAAGAAAGATTTGAAAAATTTGGTGTAAGAATTGGACTTCTCAACCGTTTGGTTCCAAGAAAAAAACAATTAGAAATTATTGAACAATTAAAAACTGGTCAAATAGATATTGTAATAGGTACACATAGGCTTTTAAGTAATGATTTAAAATATAAAGACTTAGGTCTATTAATAGTAGATGAAGAACAAAGATTTGGCGTTGTACATAAAGAAAAGATTAAAAAAATGAAAGATAATGTCAATGTTTTGACTCTTACAGCAACTCCAATCCCTAGAACATTACAAATGTCCATTATGGGAGTTAGACAAATGAGTCTAATAGAAACACCACCTAAGGACAGATACCCTATTCAAACATATGTGTTGGAAGAAAATGATGTAATTATTAAAGAAGCAATTTACCGTGAACTTGCTAGAGATGGACAAGTCTTTTATTTACATAATAGAGTTGGTAATTTAGATAGAATAGCTAGAAAACTGCAAAGATTAGTTCCAGAAGCAAGAGTTGTAGTTGCTCATGGACAAATGCAAAAGAATGTATTAGAAAATAATATTCAATCTTTTATTGATAAAGAAGCTAATCTTCTCATCTCAACAACCATAATAGAAACAGGAATAGATATACCTAATACTAATACTTTAATAATTGATCGTGCAGATTACTTAGGTTTATCGCAAATCTATCAAATTAGAGGTAGAGTTGGAAGAAGTGATAGAATCGCTTATGCTTATTTATTATATGAAGAAGATAAAGTCCTAACTGATAGTGCAAGTAAAAGGCTAAATGCGATAAAAGAGTTCACAAATTTAGGTAGTGGCTATAAAATAGCTATTAGAGACCTAGCAATTAGAGGTGCTGGAGATATTTTAGGTAAAGAACAATCGGGTTATGTTGATGCAATAGGCCTTGATATGTATTTAAAAATGCTTAATGAAGCAATTAAAAAGGTTAAAGGAGTTAAAGAGCCAGTTGAAGAGATAAAATACATTATTGATATATCCAAACATGTTGACTCAAAATATGTAAGCGATGATGATATTAAGATTTTAATCCATAAAGAAATTCACAATGTGAAAACTAAAGCGGATAAAGAGCGCCTAATAAGTGAATTCAGTGATCGCTTTGGCAAACTAAATGATGAAATACTTATATATATAGAAGAAAGATATCTTCAAACACTATTAAAACAATATGATGTTCACAATATCTTAGAAACAAATGATTTAGTAATGATTGCACTGTCTAAGATAATGTCCAGTAGAATAAATCCTGAGAAACTATTTGTTGCAGCAACTAAAATTAGCGATAAAATAGATTTTGAATACAAAAATGGTAGAATAATTATAAAATATAAGAATATTACTAAAGATAAAAAATGGATGTTCTTATTTACTAAGCTACTTGATAACAATTTTTTAAGATAAGTATAGTATATATTGAAGAACAACTTTAAAAGTGATATACTAGTAGTATCTTAAACTAAGGAGGCAAATATGAGTAAGATAGCAATAATTTCTGATGTTAATGCTGGCCTAGACTATTTAGGTTACGATCCAGAAATACCAGTATTGCGTTCAGTAATTAATTTCGAGAACGAACATCTTGTTGATGGAATTGGAATTAAAGCTGATGAATTTTATGAAAGACTGAATAAATCAAGTTTTATCCCTTCAACTTCCGCACCAACTGTTGGTGAGGCAATGGAGTTACTAGAAAAACTAGTAGAAGAAGGATATACTGATGTTGTAATGTATTCTATTTCATATCATTTAAGTTCAATTGGTCAAATGGTCGAAACTTTAAAAGAAGAATTTGAAGGTAAGATTAATATTCATGTTATTGATACAAAAGCAGCCACTTATTTACAAGGATATATAGCTGTTGAAGCTAAGAAAATGGCAAAAGAAGGTAAAAGTGTAGAAGAGATACTAGCTAGATCAAACTATTTAGTTGAAAATAAACACGCTTATTTTGTAGTTGACGATTTAAAATATTTAGTAAAGAATGGTCGTTTAAGTGGGGCAGCAGGTTTTTTAGGGGGGTTACTAAAAATTAAACCTGTATTGGAATTGACAAATGAGGGTAAAATTATAAGTAAATTGAAAGTAAAAACACATAGAAAAGCTGTTGAAACAGCACTTGAGCTAATTGATCAAGAATTAAAAGGTGTTAAAGAAGCAAAACTTTTAGTTTTCCATTCACAGCTTGAAGAAAAAGCAAAAGAAGTTAAAAAATATTTCCAAGAAAAATATACATTTAAGGAAAAAGTTGAAATTCACATGGTGACTCCGGCTGTTGGTGCACATATCGGCAGTGGGATAATTGGTTTTGGTTATTTTATTTTAGAAAAAGAATAATATTTGACTATTGATATTTAAGGAGGTACATAAATGGCTTTAGTTAATATGAAAGCAATGCTTGAAAAAGCAAAAGCAGAACAATATGCTGTTGGACAATTCAATATTAATAATCTTGAATGGACAAAAACAATTCTAACAGTATCAGAAGAGATGAATTCTCCAGTTATTTTAGGTGTTTCAGAAGGAGCAGCTAGATATATGGGTGGATTTAAGACCGTTGTAGGTATGGTTAGGGGTTTAATGGAAGATTTAAAGATTACAGTTGATGTAGCAATCCATTTAGATCATGGAACAACATTCGAAAGTTGTAAAAAGGCTATCGATGCAGGCTTTACATCAGTTATGATCGATGCATCACACCATCCACTTGAAGAAAACATTCGTCTTACAAAGGAAGTTGTTGATTATGCACATAAGTTAAACATAAGTGTAGAAGCAGAACTAGGTACAGTAGGCGGAGAAGAAGATGGAATTTATGGTGGAATTAACTATGCAGACGTAAATGAATGCGTAAGATTAGTTCAAGAAGCTGATATTGATGCATTAGCACCAGCTTTAGGTAGTGTTCATGGCCCATATAAGGGTGAACCAATTCTAGGTTTTAAAGAAATGGGCGAAATTAAAGAAGCAACTAACAAACCACTAGTTCTTCACGGTGGAACAGGTATTCCAGATGATAAAATTAAACGAGCAATTGAACTCGGTACTGCAAAAATCAATGTAAATACAGAGTGCCAACAAGCTTTTGCTAGAGAATTACGTAAGGTTATTGCAAATGATCTAAAAGTATATGATCCAAGAAAGATTATTGGACCGGCAACTAAAGGAATTGCAGACGCAGTAAGAGAAAAAATCTTAGTATTTGGATCTAAAGATAAAGCAGTTAAATAATTATCAAAAAAACTAAGAAATTTCTTCTTAGTTTTTTGTTTTTCAAAGGGAAATATGAAGATATTTATATTTTTCTTGGAAAAATTGTTAATATAATATATAATAATTAAGTGTTTGAGGTGTTTACAATGGAAAAAGAACCAAATAACAATCAAAATCTTGTAGAAGAAAAAGATTTAAATATTCCAATAACTAACCCAAATATGCTAAAAAAAGAAAAAAATAAATATGTTTTTCAAGGTGTTAAATTCTCAAAAAACTCTTGGTATCGAAAAATGGCCAATTATTTGCGAATTGAAAAGAATGAAATAAGTCTAAGAAGAACCCCAGATGAGATAAGAATTAACTATTTAAAATCATTTATTCAGAAAAACATTAAAAAGGCGACGTTTTTCCGGTTAATTTTGCCCTGTGTTGTGTTTTTGGTCTTATCGTTAGTAATTTTATGGGGTGGGCCTAAAATTCAAGCCAGCCGAAATTTGCTGAATGAGCCTCAGATGCTATTTGTTAGGTTTTTGGGGGGAGTTTTTTTCTTGTTTGGTACTGTTTTGCTAATAAAAATAATTGTCTTTCAAGAGAAGGTTTTGATGCAAGGAACCGATAAAAGGATTAAATATCAATTCCTTACAAAAAAGCAATATCAAGGAGTTTTAGATGTATTCAAAAAAGAATGACTATTTTTACTTTAAAAAGCAGGTTGGAGAAAGGATTTCTATAAGAGAATTCAATCAAAATGATGAAAATGAGTTATTTTTATTGTTTTCTAATCCCAATGTTACAAAGCACTTAAGTTTTTATGAATATACTGATATTTCTCAAGCAAGAAACTTAATAGAAAGAGCTATTATTCAATATAAAAACGAAGAAATCTTCTATTTAGGAATTACTGATAATAAAAATGATAAAGTAATAGGATATATAGGGCTTTCAAGATATGATTTAACGATAGAAACATGCCAAATTGTTTACGCTTTAAGCGAAAACTACTGGGGAATGGGAATAATGGTAGAGGCTGTAAAATTATTCAATAATTATTTATTCAATAATCTTAAGAAAACTGTTATTATTGCTACTCATTTAAAAGAAAATGTAAATTCTGGTAGAGTAATGGTAAAAGCAGGGATGGTTCGTGATCATGAATATGATATGATAATAGAAATAAAAGGTAAAAAGGAAAAATTAGTAGGATATACTATAAAAAAGGAGAAGAAATGAAAAAATTTAGTTTAATTATAGTTTTATTATTTGGTTTATTCATGCTGTCAGCTTGTGATAAAAGTGAAAAGCTATATAATGTAGATAATATTAAGAAAGAAAACATCTTTAACCAAAAAGAAGATTCTTATTTTGTTTATTTTCACCGTGTTGAATGTCAAGACTGTGAACAAGTAGCAACAACAATTATAGAATATGCAACAATTGTGAAAGAATATAGTAGTTGCCAACAAAAAAGAAAGATATATTCAGTTTTATTATATACAAAAGCAGAAAAACCAAAGGACGGTAATTTAATTTATAGAGAATATACTGGCGTCGATGGTCAAGGCACTGATGGAAAGTACTTTGTTAATGGAGTTACCAACTGGGAAGACCTATATATTGCATCTACATCATCATTAATTGCTATAACAACAAATAAAAATGGTGATAAGGTAGCATCATATCAAGCTCAAGGAGCAGAGGCGGTAGCTGAAAAATTAATTGGCCAATTAGGCGAATGCTATAATAATTAATAATAACAATGAAAAAATATATTTTTCTTACTATAACAATACTATGGACTGCTTTTATTTTTTATAATAGTTTTAAAACTGGTCTAGAGTCTAGCGAACAAAGCAATTTTTTTGTCGGGATAGTTGATAAGTTTTTAAATATATTTAAAATTCAAATAGAAGAGCCAAAACTTTCTTTAATAATTAGGAAATTAGCACATTTTTTCGAGTATTTTATTCTAACAATTCTTCTAATTATTACATTTCAAGAATTTTATAATGTGAATTTAAATATACCTAAATATATTATTGTTTTAATAATATCTTTGCTAGTTGCATTAAGTGATGAACTGCTTCAATATTTTATAGAAGGAAGAGGTAGTTCATTTATCGATGTGATTATTGATTTTTCAGGATCATTAGTTGCGGCGTTAATTATATTTATCTTTAAAAACAAAAAAATCAAACAATAACTTAACAAGTAATAGTGTTTGTGTTATAATTTAGAAAAGAGAAACAGGCGAAAGGATAATTATGAAAAGGATAAAAGTTTTATTATTACTAGTCTTTATGTTTTTAATTGTTGGTTGTGGAACCACAAATATTGAAATATTTAGATTTGTAAGTCATGAAAATACAATTTATATTGGACAAACAATTAATTTAGATTTGATAATGGGAGAATATTCAGAAGATGCAGTAGTTAGATATTCATTTTCAAAAGAAGGAATTATTGATTTCGAAGATGGTGTTGCTACAGGTCTTGCTATAGGTGAAGTTGAAATAACTGCAACTGTGGATAATATAAAAAAAGCTAAGACAAAAGTAATAGTTATTAAAGTGCCTATTGATGGAATGCAAATACTGGCAACTAAATCTACTATTTTTGTTGATGAAACACTTCAACTAGAAACAAAAATATTCCCTAGTTCATTTTCAAATGATGTTACTTGGTCAATTGAAACAGGTGAAGATGTTGCAACAATAAGTAGCACAGGTTTACTAACACCACTTAGGGGTGAGAAGAATTCAACAGAACTTAATGCTGGTGGAGCAAAAGTTAGAGTAGTTGCAACTTCAAAGGAAGATTCAAAAGTAAAAGTTAGAAGAGATTTCTTTGTTAAATACAGACCGGTAGAAAATATTGAAATTACAGTAGAAAATGATAAATTTGAATATACATTTGATGAACTTGAAACAATTACTCAAATTCAATTAACTTACGTTTTGAAGCCAGCTAATACAAATCCATTAGTAACTATTACTTCGACAGATACTTCTATTTTATTGGTAGATGAAAATGGAGTAATTACTTTTCCGGAAACACTTAAAGCAGGAACTGCTGAGGTAAGAGTTAGATCACTGGATAATAAAATGGTTGCTGTTCAATTTACCATAAGAGATTTGGAAGCAGAATTAATTGCAGAACTACAAGGAGTACTAGCAAATATCACTATTTCTAATCCTAAGAACCTAGAAGAAGATTTCACTGTACCAACACAGTATGAAGATTATGATCTTGTTTGGACACTTGATAATGAAGATGGAACTTTAGAATTAGTTGATGATGAAGAAGATACAACAATTAAGATAGTAAAAGTTACGCCAACAGAATATGCTGAAGATGAGGAAGGAAATCAAACTAACGAAAAAGGATTAGGAACTTTAAAAGTTAGTGTTACTAAAAATGGTAAAACAGTAGATAAAACTTGGGAACTTGAAGTTATTGCAAAACCAAATCCTAATCCAGATCCTGACCCGGAAGATTTAGAATAAAATAAGATAAAACTGACCAAATTGGTCAGTTTTTATTTTACGCTTATAATGGAAGAAAAGATTAGCTCACCATCCTTCTTACCATATATATAGTATATATTATTAATCTTTCTTTGAAAGAGATGAACAACATCATCTTTTTTTAATTCTTTGTGATAGTTAATTTCAAAACTTTGGACTTTTGTATTTTTAGCTAAACTTAAATTATCCATAATAAAATAAGTATATTTTGCATTATTCACATGATTATTCACATCGATATAAGAATTAGGTATTGTCCTACTTCCTAAGTATTCTTCATCTAGATCTTGAGGAATATTAATTTTCTTTAAATCAGTAGGAAAAATACGCTCTATTAAATATATACCATCAAAGTTAATTAAGTCTCTAACGATTAAATTAGTTTCTAAATTAAATAAACACCATTTTGATGAACCTTTAATTAACAAATTATTATCTAAATCATATATTTCATAATCACGGTCATAGTCTATACGTTTTGGTTTTATAGGCCATGTCCTTACAATAACTTCAACTGGTTTATTTATTGATTTAATAATTTCAAACTTGTTTCTTAAAAGAAGCCAAATTATATTACTATTACTCTTATTATAAGTAGCATTTAACTTAGCCGCATGAAGTCCTGCAATATCTTGGAATATATCGAGGATTGTGAAAGGAGTTAGGTTATTATCTTGATCAAACCCGCCAGTTGTTAATTTGTATTTTTGAAAAAGCTCTATTTTTTGTTTCATATATATCACCTAGTTGTAATATTATAACATATAAAAAAATAAATAAAAAAGTTATTCTTAATATATCAAAAGTTACTAGAATATGATAAAATAAGGAAAAGGTGAAAATATGTACGATATTATTGTAATTGGCGCTGGTCATGCCGGCGTTGAAGCAGCACTTGCTACAGCCAGATTAAATAAAAAGACTTTAATAATAATGGGTAACTTTGATAAAGTTGCAAGCATGCCTTGTAATCCATCAATTGGCGGGCCTGCTAAAGGCATTATTGTTAGAGAGATAGATGCCCTTGGTGGGCAAATGGCTAAAACAAGTGACCAAACATTACTTCAAATAAAAATGCTTAACTCTTCTAAAGGACCTGCAGTTAGGGCCTTAAGAGCACAAATAGATAAAATTCAATATCCAAAAGCAATTCAAAAGGAATTAATAAAACAAGAAAACTTAACTTATTTAGAAACATTAGTTACTGATATTTTAGTTGAAGAAAGTAAAGCTTATGGTGTTAGACTTGAAAATGGCAGGGAAATTTTAGGTAAATCTATTATTTTATGTACAGGAACATACCAAGCTTCTAAGATATTAATTGGGCATACTGCAAAAGAATCAGGGCCTGAGGATGAAAGAACAACATCAAAATTATCTAAATCATTAAAAGATTTAGGTTTTAAAATGATGAGACTAAAAACAGGAACACCACCAAGGCTAAAAAGAGACACAATAGATTATTCACAAATGATTGTGCAAGCAGGAGATGATGAAGAATTAAAATTTTCTGAAGAAACTGTAAATGTAAAACCATTTTCTGAACAATTAAATTGTTATTTAACTTATACATCAAAAGAAACTCATAATATATTAAATATTAATTTAGACAAATCAAGCATGTATAGTGGTTTAGTTGAAGGTGTTGGTGTTAGATACTGTCCATCTATCGAAGATAAGATTGTTAGATTCAACACAAAAGATAGACATCAAATATTTGTAGAGCCGGAAAGTGAATTTTCAGAAGAAATGTATGTTCAAGGTCTTTCCACATCTATGCCAAAGGATGTCCAAGAACTAATGGTTAAAAGTGTTCCAGGTTTAGAAAATGCTGTAATCTTAAAATATGCATACGCAATTGAATACGATGCAATCGATCCACAACAATTAAAATATAGTTTAGAATCTAAGAATATTGAAAATTTATATTT
>CAYOXB010000018.1:0-25367 GCA_964407835.1 uncultured Bacteroidales bacterium | reverse complement strand
ATTATGAAACAAATACCACTTGATCATTTTTTGAATTATAAGTTTTTAAGTAATTTAAAAGCTATAGACAAAAAGAAATTATCTTTTGTTGTTGGAAATGCTAATTATGAGAAAAATAATTATAGTTATGAATTATTTGAATTTGAGGATAAATCTAAAAAGGTTTTTAGTTTTTTAGATAGACCAGGGTTCATTTATGAAAGTGAAAATACATTTCTTTTCAACTTTGAAAAGACAAAGGATGAAAAGAAACTAAAAAAAGAAATGAATACAATTTATTATCGTTATTTTTTAGATACTAAGAAAAGAGAACTTGCATATAAGTTTGATTTTCCGGTGTCTATTGTGGAAGTATTAGAAGATAAATTAATATTAAAAGCAAATTTAAATGATACTGAGCTTAGCTTAAGAGGAAGGGACGAAGAGTCTAGAAAAGAAGTATTAAAAAAATTAGAAATAGCTAAGAACTTTGAAGTAATTGATCAACTTCCTTATTACTTTAATGGTGAAGGATTTGTTGCTAATAAGACTAGTTATTTATTTGTTTATGATTTAAAAGATAATTCATATAGTACTCTTAATTATCAAGGTGTAAGTGTTGGTGGATATAAGCTAGATGATAAAAAAGAAAATCTATATTATATAGCTACTACTAAAGCGCCTAAAATGAAGTTAACTAATCAAGTTTATAAATATAATCTAGAAACTAAAACACTTGACGTTATTTATGATGGTGATGAGTTTTCAATTAGTTCACTGTTTTTTGTTGGTGGAGAGTTAGTTGTCTATGCAACAAATGGTGATAAGATTGGAATGAACCAAAATAGAAGCTTTTATAAAGTTAAAAACAATAGTTTAAAACTTCTTACAACTTTCCCAACAAGTCTAGGTAACTCAGTTGGAAGCGATTGCCGTCTAGGTGGATCACCTACATCAGTAAACTATAAAGATAAATTATTATTCACTACAACTGTGGATGACCATAGTGAGCTTTATTTACTTGATAAGAGTGGTAAAACAGAACAAGTATTTATGGCTGATGGTAGTATTGATGCAGTAGAAGTAGTTAATGATAAAGTTTATGTAGTAATGATGTATAAACAAAAACTACAAGAATTATATGAACTAGATTTAGACTCTAAGAAGTTAAAACAACTTACAAGATTTAATAATAAAGTATTAAATGGTTATTATGTTGCAAAACCTAAAACTGTAGTTGTGAAGAAAAAGACTCATGAGGTTAAAGGCTTTGTATTACTACCTAAGGATTTTGATAAGAACAAGAAATATCCTGCTATTTTAAATATTCATGGTGGTCCTAAAACTGTTTATGGTAAAGTGTTTGTTCATGAAATGCAAATGTGGGCAAATCTTGGCTATCTAGTAATGTTTGCTAACCCAAGAGGATCAGATGGTAAAGGTGATGAGTTTAGTGATATTAGAGGTAAATACGGAACTATTGATTATGATGATTTAATGGACTTTACAGATAAAGTCTTAAAATCGTATAAACAAATAGATGAAAAGAGAGTATTTGTTACTGGTGGGTCCTATGGTGGATTTATGACTAACTGGATAGTTGGTCAAACTAATCGCTTTAGAGCTGCAGCAACCCAAAGAAGTATTTCTAACTGGTTAACATTCTATCCTACAGCCGATATTGGTTTTTATTTTGCGGGGGATCAAACTGGTGGAGATCCAGTTAATAATATGGAGAAACTCTGGGATCAATCTCCACTTAAATTTGTAGATAAAGTTACTACTCCTTTACTTTTCATTCATTCAGATAAAGATTATCGTTGTCCGATGGAACAAGCAATGCAGTTTTATGGGCTTTTAAAAGATAGAGGACATAAAACTAAACTTGTTTGGTTTAAAGATGAAACACATGAACTGTCAAGAAGTGGTAGACCACAAGGAAGGGTTAAGCGTTTAAATGAAATTACTTCATGGTTTGAAGAACATAAATAAAAAAATCTATCAATTTATTTACCAAAATGTTATAATAATAATAACTTATTGAAAGGAGAATTAAATTGAATAAACCAAAATCGTTAAAAACTGTTGCGATATTTAGTATTATTTTAGGAGCTGCTTTATTTGTTTATGCTCTTATAGAAACAATATTATTAATTGATGTAATTATTTCATATCCAGAAATAACTTCATACTTATCTTCACTTATGTTTTTTGGTACAGCTTTCTTAGGACTAGGTATAGCAGTATTAACTAAGGTAAAAGGAATTGCTGAATTTGTCTTAATGATTGTTTTACTAGGATTTTATCTAATATTTTCATTAACTTCTATATCATTTTTAGAATTAATGGCTGATGTTGAACTTGCTGGACTTGCATTTTTTGGAATGCTTCATGTAGTTGCTATTCCGATTGCTTTTTCTATTGTTTATATTATTAAATTTGCTAAAGGTCTCAAAAAACAAAAATTTGAAACTACAATTATAAGTGTAGAACCAGAAACAAGTAGTTTAGATGCATTTTTAGCTGAAGAAAGAAAGCAAGCAGAAGCGTATGAGCTTGGAATGAAATATTATGAAGAGAAAAATTATGAAAAAGCTGTTAAGGCATTTCAACTAATTTTAGATTATAAAGATTCAAGACATAAGATTGTAGAAATAAAAGAAATCATATTAGAAATTGAAAAGGAAAATCTTTTAAATAATAAGTAATATTACTTATTAAAAGAGAAAAACATAAATTAGCATATTCGTTTGAATATGCTAATTTTTAATTACTTTAATTTTTGATTATGTTATAATAGCCTAGTATTAGGGGTGAATTAAATGCATGATAATATTTTAGTTGTAGAAGAATTATATAAATACTATGGTGTTATTAAAGCTGTAGATGGTATTTCCTTTAAAGTAAGAAGAGGAAGTTTTTTTGCGTTTTTAGGTAAAAATGGTGCGGGTAAGTCTACAACTATTAAAATTATTTCCCATTTATTAAAAGCTGATAAAGGAAATGTAAATTTAAACGGAAGGTTTGATGAAGCTTATATTAGAAATGTTGTTGGAATTGTCTTTCAAGATAATGTTTTAGATAATTTTCTAACTGTTAAAGAGAACTTGCTTTCTAGAGGAATATTTTATATTAAGAATAAAAAAGAACTACATGAGAGATATGAATATTTAATTGATAAATTAGAATTAAAAGATATTGAAGGTCAAATGTTTAAAACACTTTCTGGCGGTCAAAAACGAAGAGTAGAAATAGCTAGAGCCTTGTTTTCAAAGCCTGAGATTTTAATTTTAGATGAACCTACTACTGGACTAGATCCAGAAACTAGAAAATTAGTTTGGAAAACAATTAGTAAACTTCAAAAAGAAGAAAATATTACTATTTTTCTTACAACACATTATATGGAAGAAGCAGCTAATGCTGATTATGTTGTTATTATTAATAAAGGTAAAATAGTAGCAGAAGGTTCACCATCACTATTAAAAGAAAATTATAGTAGTGATTATTTTAAAGTAGTACCTTTTAAGAAGGCTGAACTTGTTAATTTTTTAGAAGAAAACAAGAGAATATATAAAAGAATATCAGATCAATATTATATTGAGATTAGTAGTACTAAGGATACACTAGACTTAATAAGTCATTTAAAAGATAATATAAAAGCTTTTGAAGTTGTTAATGGAACTTTAGATGATGTATTTATTAAAGTTGTAGGTGAACAACATGAGTGATATTATTGCTTTAGCAAAAAGAAATGTTAAGATATTTTTAAGAGATAAGACTGCAGTATTCTTTTCTTTCTTATCTGTTATTATACTGTTAACTCTTTATTTATTGTTTTTAAAAAATAATTATATGTCGGATGAGTTAACTGCGATAATTGGTAAAGACCAAATGACTTTCATCGCTTCCACAATCATGATGAGTGGGGTTTTAGTAATAAATACTATGACAGTATCATTAGGTAATTTAGGTAATATTGTCTATGACTTCTCAACTAGTGTAATTGATGGGTTCATTGTTGCTCCTGTGAAGAAATATAAGCTTATTTTAGGTTATTATGTATCTTCATTTTTATTAACTCTTATCTTTACTCTACTTATGTGGTTTGTAATAGTTATATATATCGGCCTTAATTCTGGGGTTTGGTTCAGTTTCAATAAAATTTTAATTACTAGTTTATATTTGATTTTATATACATTTATTTCAACTGGTTTTATGATATTCATAATTACATTTGTAGATAGTGTTAATGCTTTTGGAGCTTTGTCTGGTATATTTGGAACTGTAATCGGTTTTACATGTGGTATTTATATGCCATTATCGGTTCTACCTAATTTTATTCAAAAGGTATCCTCATTAATACCATTTACTCACATGACTATTTTATTAAAACAAGTCTTGCTCACTGATTCTTTTACTTTAATTGAAGGAAGTGTTCCTGTTGATGCTTTAAATGAAATTAAGACTATTTATGGTATTAATAAGATGAAAGTATTTAATTTAGATATACCGTATTTTTGGATAATTTTTGTTTCTGGAATTATTTCATTATTGTTACTTTTGTGGGCGACAAGAAGAATATCTAAAAAAATAAAGAAATAAATATAAATAGATATTTTTGTGAATTTATGATAGAATTAATATACATTATGTAGAAAACCGGAGGAAAATAATTGTGAAGAGAAAAACAAAAATTGTTTGTACAGTTGGTCCTGCAATTGATAATGAAGTAATGCTAGAGAAAATGTTTCTAGCTGGAATGGATGTTGCTAGACTTAATTTTTCCCATGCTAATTATGAAGAACATGGGGCTAGAATCAATATGATTCGTAAAATAGCAAAAAAGACAAATAAATACATAGGTATCATGGCTGATACAAAAGGTCCTGAAATAAGAACTGGTAATTTTGAAGACGGAAAAGTTTTTTATAGTAAAGGCGATGAAGTTTGCATTATGAAAGAAGAAATCCTTGGAACGAAGGAAAGTTTTCATATTGCTTGCCCTGAATTATTTGATGATATATCTGTTGGTGATTATCTTTTAATTGATGATGGTAAAGTTAGACTTGATGTTTTAGAAGTTAAGAAAGATAAAATTAGAACTGTTGTGAAAAACAATGGTGTACTTAAAAGTAGAAAAGGAGTAAATGTACCTAATGTACGTTTATCAATGCCTTTTATTTCTGATAAAGATCGTTCTGATTTAATTTTTTGTTGCGATAAAGGAGTAGATTTAGTTGCTGCTTCCTTTGTTAGACGTAAAGAAGACATCATAGAAATGCGAGAAATCTTAGATAAACATTCAAAGAAAAAAATAGAAATAATTGCTAAAATAGAAAATCAAGAAGGTTTTAATAATCTAGAAGAAATTTTAAAAGTTGCTGATGGAATTATGGTTGCTAGAGGTGACTTAGGGGTTGAAGTTAAAGCTGAGTATGTTCCAGTCTACCAAAAGAAAATGATTTTAAAAGCTAATGAATATGGTAAACCAGTAATTACTGCTACCCATATGCTTGAGACGATGATGACTAATCCTCGTCCAACAAGAGCTGAAGCAAGTGATGTTGCTAATGCTATTTTAGATGGCACTGATGCAATTATGCTTTCAGGTGAATCAGCTGCTGGAGAATATCCAGTAGAATCAGTTGAAACTATGAATAAAATAGCTGAGACAATTGAAGAAATTTTCCCATATAAAGATAGATTAGAGCGTTCAATTGAAACATCTCAAGCTACAATTAACGATGCAATAGGAATTGCGGTTAGTCAAAGCTCTATTACACTTCAAAATGTTGCTGCTGTTATTGCTTTTACAGAGACTGGTGGAACCGCTAAGAGAATTTGTAAGTTCAGACCACATGTACCAATTATTGCTGTAACTGATAATATTAATACTTGTTTTAGACTTTCTTATTATTGGGGAGTTACTAGTGTTATTAAAGATAGCGTTACTGATATTCAAATGTATAATATAATTGGTAATGAAGTAGCGAAGGAATATGGTATTAAACCTGGTCAATTAATTATAATTACTTCTGGTTGGGGTCAACAACATGGAAGTACAAATAGTTTAAGGATTATTGAGGTTAAATAAACTAAAGGAGTAGAACTATGAATTATTGTCACAGATGTGGTGCTGCTAATCCAGATGAGACAACTGAAGTTTGTTCAAACTGTGGTGCAACACTAAAGAAAAAAGATACTACTAATGTAAGAGTAGTTGATAATGTTTCAATTGGCTATGCTATATTAGGTTTTTTCATTCCAATAGTGGGTTTTGTTTTATTCTTTGTTTGGAAAAAACAAAGACCTAAAACTGCTAAAACACTATTAATTGCAGGTATAATTGGTTTTATAGTCAATGTAATATTGCTAATAATCCAAATAAATATGCTAAAAAATATTAATTTTTATGGATAAATAAACAATAAAAAAAGTAAATTTAAATTTGCTTTTTTGTTTTCTTGAGTTTAAAGTTGTTTTTTGTTATAATACATTTATATTTTAAAAGAGGTAAATATGTTACTAAGTTTATTATCAAGCAATTTACAAATAATATTTGCGGTTATTTTATTTATTGCAACATATGTTCTGTTATTAATATTTTCAAAACATCGTGCATATATAGCACTTGGTTCTGCCTTGTTGTTTATTATTCTAGGATTAACACCGCTAACTGAAATATTTAAAGTTATTAATTTCAATGTATTAATGATGATTTTAGGAACAATGGGGCTTGTAACCTTGTTTATAGAATCAAAAATGCCAGCGCTTTTAGCTGATTTAATAATGAGTAAAGTTAGTAGCTTAAAGTGGGCAATTGTAGTTTTATCATTATTTGCTGCCTTAATTTCAGCATTTATTGATAATGTTGCAACTGTATTAATAGTTGCTCCTATAGCTTTAGCAGTATCAAAAAAATTAGATGTTTCTCCAGTTCCAAGTTTAATTGCAATATCGCTTGCTTCAAACTTGCAAGGTGCTGCAACTTTGGTTGGAGATACTACCTCAATTTTACTTGGTGGAGCTCTAGATATGAACTTTCTCGATTTCTTTTGGTATCAAGGAAGACCTGGATTATTCTTCATTACTCAAGTAGGAGCTCTTGCAAGTACTTTAGTGTTACTTTTTGTATTTAGAAAAGAAACTTTACCAATTGATTTTTCTGAAAAAACAGAAGTTAAAGACTATGTTCCAACAATCCTACTTGGATCTATGATTGTTTTACTTATATTAGTATCATTAATTCCAATTCCTGATGGATTTATTAATAACCATATTAATGGTTTAATTGTAATGGTTTTACTTATTGTTGGCCTAGTTTATAAATACTTTAAATCTAAGAGTTTTAAAGAGACAATAAATGTTATTAAAGAACTAGACTATATGACAGTATTATTGTTAATTGGCTTGTTCATTGTTATTGGTGGTTTAAATAGTGTTGGAGTTATTGATTTAGTTGGTGAATTTATTCATAAGATTTCTTTGAATAATGTATTTTTGGCCTTTACAATAATAGTCTTTGGCTCTACAATCTTCTCAGCATTTATTGATAATATTCCATTCGTCTTAACAATGCTTCCAGTAGTAGCCTCACTGAGTACATCATTTGGCTATACTAATAATCCAGCCTATGTTTTATACTTTGGACTTTTAGTTGGAGCAACTCTAGGTGGAAACTTAACTCCAATTGGAGCTAGTGCAAATATTACAACAATTGGAATCTTACAAAAAGAAGGCTATGATGTGAAAACTAAAGATTTTATGAAATATTCTGTACCTTTCACTCTAGCTGCTGTTTTAGCTGGTTATATTATGACATGGCTATTATTTGGAAATATTCCTACATAAAAAATACGCACTTATTTAATTATAAGTGCGTTTTTAATTTAATATTTGATAAAGAGATCAAAAGTAGTTATAATAAAGATGAATGAGGGAATAAAATGAAAAAATATATCTTTTTACTCATAGTACTTTTAAGCTTTTTCTTTGTAGGATGTAGTAGTAAGCCAAGCTTAGAAGTAACTAAAAATGAGATTACAATTTTTATAGATGAAGAATATCAAATTAATTATTTTTTAAAAAATGCTGATGAAGCTGAAGTATATTTTTATTCTACATCAGATCAAATCATTGAACTATCTGAAGATGGCATTATTAAAGGGCTAAAGGAAGGTAGTTGTGAAGTTTTAGTTTTAGTAACTAATTATCCGAAACTAGAACAAGTCATTACTGTTCATGTGGAAGAAGACCTTGAAAATAAGGTAGTAGACCCTGATGAACAATTAATAATTAAAGGTAGACAACTAGTAGTTTTAGGTGAGACTATAACAATCGAGGCTATTGATCTACTTGATACTGGATATGGTGTTTTCTTTAGAGCACTAACACCTGAGATTGCAACTATTACTAATGAAGGAGTTGTGAAAGGGATTAGCTTAGGTATAGCTGTATTTAGAGTTATGTCTAGAGAAAATGCTAATGAGTTAGAGTTTACTGTAAGAGTTGAAAACCAATTAGTTGCTTTAGGGCCTGAGGTTGTTTTAGAAGGTGAACAAATAACATACACTGCAATTGACCGTTTGGCAACAAATAAAGGAATTGAGTGGAAAGCTCTAACTCCAGAGCTTGCAACAATTGATGAAAATGGTCTAATTAAAGGTTTAGAAATAGGAATCGCAAGATTTGAATTAAAATCACTAGAAAATGGAAAAACACTAGAGTTTAAAGTATTAGTTAGAGGAGTTGCAACTGTGGAATTTAAAAGAGAATTAGATCAATTATTTGAAGGCCAAGTTATGGGAGCTCAAGTAGTTGCTTATAATAATGGTGAAATAATCAAATATAATTATGGTCTAGCTTCTCAGTCAAGCGGTATACCAATAACTGATGAGAGTATCTTTAGAATAGCCTCTATTTCTAAAATAGTTATTGCAATGTCTGCTTTGAAATTAATAGAAGAAGGGAAGTTAAACTTAGATGATGATATTGGTGATATCTTAGGTTATCCAGTAAGGAACCCTTATTTTCCAGATGATAAAATAACTGTTAAAATGTTAATGGTTCATTCAGCAACCATCATGGATGGTAAATATAATGAAATAAATGGTCAACATTCCTATGTTCCTTTAGCTGATTTACTATATAATACATCTAGTCAGTATTATTCTACAGCAACTTTTGGTAATTATAAACCAGGAACTAAGTTTTCTTATTCTAATTTTGGTTCTGGAATACTTGCTTGTGTTGTAGAAAAGGCAAGTGGCGAACACTTTACAAACTATGTAAGAGATAACTTTATGATTCCACTTGGAATTGATGGCGGATTCAAAGCAAATGAAATAAAAAATAAACATTTAATTACAGATGCTTATTACTATAATGCAACAACTAAAGTATATACTTTAGCAGTTAGTGGGAATGGTTTTGTTAATGGAACATATGCTCACTACACTTTAGGAGATAATTTTAGAGCTCATGCAGGTAATTTATATGTTAGTATGCAAGATTTAGCTAAAATCATGATTGTACTTTTAAATGATGGAATGTATGAAGACATAGAGATTTTAAAGAAAGATACTGTAGATTTAATGTTACAAACTCATTTTGTAACACCTCCAGGCACTTCCGCAAGCTATAAAGCTAAAGGGCTTCAACTTAAAATAATGAATGATATTAATGGTATTACTTTAAAAGGTCATACAGGAAGTGCTTACGGAATAGTATCAGAAATGTTTTTCTCAAAAGAATTAAATCAAGGCGTTTGTTTTATTACAAATGGTGGTAATATAGTTGATACTAGACCAGGTCTTGATAATATGTTAGAAGGAGTATTAAAAGCATTTTTTAATAACTTTCCAAAAAAAGAAAATAACTTAGTAGATATTGATCTTACAAAAGCTACTGCGATGTTTAATAATCGTAAGATTATTTTAGAAGGATTTGAACTAAGAAATAATAAAATCTATGTAACTTTAAATGATTTATCTAGCCTACTTAATGAGCCTGCTATAAAGGCTGGTACTTCCTACTTTTTCATGAATAAATTAGTTGAATTTGAAGATGGTAAAATAGATTTATGTGCATTTTTAGATAAGGCTAATATAGAGTATTTACTAACGAATAATAAATTAAAATACAATTTAATAAGGTGAGAAAAGGCATCATAAAATGATGCTTTTTCTTTGTGTTTTTTAAAAAATTCCTCAATGATTTCTTTGATTTTTAATCACTCTGTGATATAATAATCTGTAAACGCTTCCATTCGGAAAAGAAAAGGAGAATAAAGAATGAAAATTTTCGATTACATGCAAAAGTATGGGTATGAACAAGTAGTTTGTTTTCATGACAAATCTACTGGCCTGAAGGGTGTTACAGTTATTCATGATACTACTCTTGGTCCATCGCTTGGTGGAACTAGGATTTGGAATTATGAATCAGAAGATGATGCTATACTAGATTGTCTAAGACTCGCAAGAGGAATGACATACAAAAACGCTTGTGCGGGTTTGCCTTTGGGTGGGGGAAAGACCGTACTTATTGGGGATGCTAATGAAGTGAAATCTGAGGCATATTTTAGAGCATTTGGACGCTATGTTCAAAGCTTAAGTGGAAGATATATAACTGCTGCAGATGTAAATACTAATACAAAAGATATGAGTTACATTAATATGGAAACTAATCACGTTGTAGGTCTAGAAGGAAAGTCAGGGAATCCTTCCCCACTAACAGCTCTGGGAGCTTTTCATGGTATTAGAGCTAGTTTAAAATATAAGTTTGGTAGTAGTAAAATAGAAGGAAGAACATTTGCTGTTCAAGGGGCTGGCCAAACTGGATATTATTTAATTAATTATTTATTAGAAGCTAATGCAAAGAAGATTTATTTCACTGAAATAAATGAGAAATATATTAAAAGGATGAAAGAAGAACATCCGGAAGTTGAATTCGTTGATCCAAACGAAATACTAAAATTAGATGTTGATGTTTTAGCACCTTGTGCGCTTGGAGCAATTTTAAATGATAAAAGTATACCGACTATTAAAGCTAAAATAATTGCGGGAACTGCAAACAATGTTCTTCAAGAAGAAGAACGAGATGCAAATCATTTAAAAGAAAGAGGAATACTCTATGCACCGGATTTTGTAATTAATGCTGGTGGTGTTATTAATGTTTACCATGAAATTATAGGTTATGATAAAAACTTAGTTATGAAAGACGTAGAGATGATTTATGATCGTCTACTTCAAATATTCGAAATATCAGATAAAGAAAATATAAACGCACAAAAAGCAGCAAAAGTGTTTGCGGAAAACAGAATTGCTTCAGTTGCAAAGGTTCGTTCCAACTTTATTCCACGCTAATATGAAAAGAGTTACTTTTATAACTGGTCATTATGGTAGTGGCAAGTCGGAATTTAGTATAAACTATGCAATACAAAAAAAGATTCAAAATATTGTTGATTTAGATATTGTTAATCCATATTTTAGAAGCCGTGAACTAAGTGATGTTTTAGAACAAAATGGCATTAAACTTCACTCTTCTCCATTAAAAGATTCACTTGGTAGTGATTTGCCATATATTGCAAAAGAAGCATATACTTTAATTAAAAGCAGTGAATCAGTTATTTATGATTTAGGTGGAGATCCGATTGGTGCTAAGGTTGTTAGACAATTTGTAGATAGTTTAGATTTAAGTGAAGTTGAGTTTTTGTTTGTTATTAATACATATAGACAAGAGACTAATAGTCTTGATAAAATTTTAAAAATGATTAGAGAAATTGAATCTGCAAGTGGCTTAAGAGTTAGTGGGTTTATTAATAATAGTAATTTAATTAGAGATACTGATTGTATGACAGTAAAGGAATCTGAAAAAATTATTAAAGATGTTATTTTTGAAACAAAATTAGATATAAAATATACTTCAATAATTGAAGGTATTGCGATAGAATGTAGTGATTTATTAGGGGAAGTTATTCCTTTAAAATTGTATTTAAGAAAAAAATGGTTATAGAGTTAGAAAGGAAATTTAATGGCTAAAGGTAAATTAGTTTTCGAAAATGAAAAATGCAAAGCATGTTCGCTTTGTGTTCATTATTGCCCAACCAAGATTTTAGAACTAGATATGACTAGATTTAATGAGAAAGGCTATAATTTAATAAAAGTAATTGATGAAGATAGATGCATAGCTTGTGGATTTTGCGCTTATATGTGTCCTGATTCAGTTATTACAGTATATAGGGTGGATTCATGAGCAAAGTATTATTGAAAGGTAATGAAGCTATTGCTATTGCAGCAATTAAAGGTGGAATTGATGCTTTCTTTGGTTATCCAATTACACCTCAAAATGAAATCCCAGAATATTTAAGTAAACATATGAAAGATGAAGGTTTAATCTTCTTACAAGCAGAGTCTGAAATATCTTCGATTAATATGGTTTATGGTGCAGCAGGAGCTGGTGCAAGAGTCATGACATCTTCATCAAGCCCTGGTATTGCTTTAATGCAAGAAGGAATAACATATATCGCTGGGGCAGAACTGCCATGCGTTATTGTTAATGTAATGAGGGGTGGACCTGGTCTAGGTGGTATTCAACCAGCCCAAAGTGATTATAATCAAATTACTAGAGGTGGTGGAAATGGAGACTATAATGTTCTTAGTTATGCTCCAGAAAACCTCCAAGAAACTGTCGATATTATAAAAACTGCATTTGACACAGCTGATTACTACCGTAATCCAGTAATGATTGCAGTTGATGGTTTAATAGGGCAAATGATGGAACCTGTTGATTTAGATAAAGATGCTATCAAAAGAGAGCTTCCTGAAAAAACATGGGCTGCAAGTGGTGGTCATACTGGTAGTGATAGAAGGATTATTACATCACTATATTTAGATCCTAAAAAGTTAGAAGAACACAACCTTAAACTGCACCGCAAGTATCAACAAATGATTCGCGATGAACAAAAATATGAGTTAATAAATACAAAAGATGCCGAGTATATTATAGTAGCCTATGGAACAATGGCTAGAATTTGTAGGAGCGCAATTGAGTCATTAAGAGAAGAAGGTATTAAAGTTGGAATGATTAGACCTATAACTTTATGGCCATATCCTGAAAAGGCATTTAGAAATTTATCTAAAGACCTAAAAGAATTTTTAGTTTGTGAGTTAAGCTTAGGTCAAATGTTAGACGATGTGAAAATCGTTGTTAATGGTAGACATCCTATATCGTTTTTTGGTAGAGCTGGGGGAATGCTTCCAGAACCTGAAGATATTGAAAATGCGATTAAGAAAATGATTAAGGAGCAAGGCAAATGAAAGTTGTTTATCAAAAATCTAAAGGTCTTACAAATGTTGATTTGTCTTATTGTCCTGGATGTACTCATGGTATTATTCATAAATTAATAGCAGAAGTAATGGAAGAATTAAATATAATTGATAAATCAGTTGGTATTGCTAGTGTTGGTTGTTCAGTTATGAGTTATTTCTTCTTCAATTGTGATATGCAGCAAGCTGCTCATGGTAGGGGCTGTGCTGTTGCAACTGGTATAAAAAGAGTTAGACCAGATAGTATAGTATTTTCCTATCAAGGAGATGGTGATCTAGCTAGTATGGGTCTAAATGAAACTATCCATGCAGCTAATAGAGCTGAAAATATAACAGTTATCTTTATTAATAATGGTACATTTGGGATGACTGGTGGGCAAATGGCACCAACTACATTACTAGGCCAAAAGACAACAACGTCGCAAGCTGGAAGAAATGTAAGTGAACATGGTTATCCAATAAAGGTTGCGGAAATTTTAGCTCAAGTTGAAGGCTCAGCTTATATAGAAAGAGTATCTGTACATACTCCTCAACTATTAAGAAAAGCTAAGAGAAGTCTTTTAAAAGCTTTCCAATATCAAATAGATAAAAAAGGATTTACTTTAATTGAATTCTTATCGACTTGTCCTATTAACTGGGGAATGACTCCAGTGCAATCAATGACTTATGTAAACGATCAAATGATGAAATACTTTCCTTTAAAAGTTTTTAAAGATATAGAGGCAGAAAATGAGTAATTTATTAGAGAAAATTACAATTGCTGGTTTTGGGGGCCAAGGTGTAATGTTACTTGGTCAGCTCCTAGCATATGCAGGAAATGTAGAATCAAAAAACACTCTTTGGTTTCCTTCTTATGGACCAGAAACTAGAGGAGGAACAGCAAACTGTGCTGTAACTATATCTGATAAAAAGATTAATTCGCCAGTATTTTCAAAAGCAAATAGTTTAATAGCGATGAATCATCCATCTTTAGAAAAGTTTAAAGATAAAGTGGTTGATAATGGAATAATTATTTATAATTCATCGCTTATTAAAGATTGTAATATTAAAGGAAAAGTAAAAGTTTATGCTATTCCTGCAAATGATATAGCCCAAGAATTAAAGAATTCTAGAGTAGCAAATATGGTTATTTTAGGTTCATACTTAGAACTGACTAATATCTTTAGTGATGAATTAATCTTAAGTGTTTTAAAAGAATTGTTTGGGGAAGATAAAAGCCATTTACTAGATATTAATAGAGAAGCACTTAAAACAGGAAGAAATTATATTAAGAATAATTACAAATAAAAAGCAGCCAATTGGCTGCTTTTATAATAGTTTAAAGTTATTCTTTTTTGCGTATTCAGTATTTTTTTGATCCCAGTATGATGCTTGAACTTCACCAATATGAATCTTATTTAACATAATTAAACATAATCTAGATTGACCTATACCTCCTCCAATTGTAAGAGGAAGTTCATCATTCATAATCTTTTGGTGGTATTCATATTTAAGTTTATCTAGAGCATTTTTCTTTTTTAATTGTTCTTGAAGCGAGTTTTTATCTACTCTAATACCCATTGATGATAGTTCAACTGCCATATCTAGTGGTGGATAATAAACAATGATGTCCCCGTTTAACTGCCAGTCATCATAGTCTGGTGCACGTGAGCCGTGGGGCTTTTCGCCGTTATCTAATTCATCACCAATTGCAATTAAAAAGACTGATTTATACTTTTTAGTTACTTCATATTCTCTTTCATCAGCTGAAAGGTTTGGATACATTTCTGCTAGTTCTGAAGTAGTAATAAAGTGGATATTTTCTGGAAAATAATCAGTTAAATCTAGGAAATATTCACTAATCATCTTAGAAGTAGATTTGATTGCTTCATAGATTTGTATTACTATTTTCTTTAAAAAATCATAATTTCTATCATCTTTAGTAATTACTCTTTCCCAGTCCCACTGATCAACGTATAAAGAATGAAGGTTATCTAAAACTTCATCTTTACGAATTGCATTCATATCAGTATAAAGACCTTCGCCAACGCCTAGATTATATTTATCTAAAGCCATTCTTTTCCATTTTGCTAGGGAATGAACTATAGTTAGAGGAACTGATTCAGTTCTTACACTAAATTTTACAGGTTCTTCAGTACCAGTAAGATCATCATTTAAACCAGATGTCTCTAAAACAAATAGTGGAGCAGTTACTCTAATTAAATTTAAGTTTTTCGCAAGGTTTTTTTGGAAGCTGTCTTTCACAAGCTTTATTGCTTCTTCGGTTTCTATTAAATTTAAAATTGGTTGATACTTTTCTACTTTCATTTTGATACCCCTTATTTAAGGATAATTATAACATTTTTAATTTAAAATTTAAAGTGTATTATAATTATAGTATTAAGTGTTTATATTTTTATTAAATGATATAATTTCATTATTAAAATTAAAGCAATTAGAGCTTAAATAATGGGGATATTTTTAATTTTTTAATTCTATTGATTTATTTCCAATAAAATAGTATAATAAGTATATCAAGTTGGAAGATTATCATTATATTTTCCAGACAAAATATAGAACCGTAGGTGTTTAAATGGATGTAAACAATAGAGTTGCGTCAGTTAAGGATAGTTTAAAAAATTACCCCAATGTAAAGATAATTGCAGCAACAAAATATATGGATGTTGAACAAACCCAAGCATTAGCTAATGCTGGTATAACAAGATTTGGGGAAAATAGAACTGATATGTTTTTAGAAAAATATGATGTTCTTAAAAATGTGCCCAATATAGAATGGCATTTTTTTGGCACTTTGCAAACTAGAAAAATCAAAGATATAGTAAATAAAATTGATTATTTACACTCGCTTGATAGAATTTCGCTTGCAATTGAACTAGATAAAAAACTAACTAAACCACTTAATTGTTTTGTTCAAGTAAATATATCTGACGAAGTAAATAAACAAGGTATACCTGTTAATAAAGTTAAATCGTTTGTGAAACAATTAGAACAATATAAAAATATTAATGTTGTTGGTTTAATGTGTATTAATGTTTTAACTTTTGATGAAGAAGTTTTAAGAAAATCATTTGAAAAAATGAAAAAATTGCAAGAAGAAGTAATTAGTCTAAAAATACCTAATGCTCCATGTACTGAATTATCAATGGGAATGAGTAATGACTATAAGATAGCAGTAGAATATGGTGCAACAATGGTTAGACTAGGAAGAGTATTTATTATTTAGGAGTCTAAGATGGGCCTTTTTAAAAATTTATTTAAGAGAAACAAAAGAAAATTAAATAAAATGGAGTTTACTGAATATAATGCAAAAAATAAAAGTAAGAAGAGATCGAGTTTATTAACTTCCTTTGATAGAATGGAATATAAGACTGTTAATGATCATTCTCAAGAAATGCTTTTTGAAATTTGCGATACAATTATAAATGGTAAAGCTGTGTTAGCTAATTTTGATAAAATCGATCCGAAAAATGCTAACGATATGCTATCTTTTATTTCTGGTGTTGTTTATGCCAAAGAAGGAGAGATTCATAAGTTAGATGATAAATTGTTTTTATTTGGACGTAAGGAAGAATTTGAAGATGGTTCACTAGATTCTTATGTTCAAGATTCAAAATAAAATATAGTATTAATACTTTAGGCGTTGTGATGTTTTAAAAAATATTATTGGGCGCCTTCTTTTTGAAGTGTAGATAAAAGTGGAAGAAGATATTAAAGAAGAAATGGGAGAAAAAAATGAGTAGAGATTATAAAGATACATTATTGATGATGCAAACTGCTTTTAATATGCGTGCAAACTTAGCCAATAATGAACCTATAATAGAAAAAAAATGGGACGATTTAAAGTTATATGAAAGAGTCTTAGATCAAAATAAAGAAAGACCTTCATATATGCTCCATGATGGACCACCATATGCAAATGGTGATATCCATACTGGGCATGCTTTAAATAAAATATTAAAAGACTTTGTAATTCGTTTTAAAACGATGAATGGTTTTTATGTTCCTTATATTCCAGGTTGGGATACTCATGGTCTTCCAATCGAATCAGCACTGCTTAGGAAGTCCAAGATTAACCGAAAAGAGATTCCTACAGTTGAATTTAGAAATTTATGTAAGAACTATGCGTTAGAACAAATAGAAAATCAAAAAGAACAGTTTAGAAGACTTGGAATCTTAGGTGATTGGGACAGACCATATATTACACTCGAAAAGCAGTATGAAGCAGAACAATTAAAAGTATTTGCGACAATGGTTGATAAAGGTTTAATCTTTAAAGGTCTAAAACCAGTATTTTGGTCACCATCTAGTGAATCTGCACTAGCAGAGGCTGAGATTGAATATCATGAAAAAACATCTCCATCTATTTATTTGGCTTTTAAAGTTATTGATGGTAAGAATGTTATATCAAATGATTGTGAATTAGTTATTTGGACAACTACACCTTGGACAATTCCAGCAAACCTTGCTATTGCAGTTCATCCTGATCATGAATATGTAATTCTAGCAACTAATGAAAGATACTTTTTAGTCGCAAAAGATTTAGTTGAGTTTTTTGTGAAAGAAGTAAAATTAGAAGGTTATAAGATTGTAAAAACAATGAAGGGTAGAGAGTTAGAATATATTACTTACTTACACCCATTAAATCATAAGGTTTGTCCAGTTGTACTTGCTGATTATGTAACTTTAGATGCTGGTACTGGTTTGGTTCATACCGCACCAGGTCATGGTGAAGATGACTTTAATACTGGTAAAAAATACAATCTAGAAATCTTAACAGTTGTCGATGGCCGTGGTATAATGACTGAAGAAGCTGGAGATTTTCAAAATATCTTCTATGAAGATGCAAACAAAGAAATTATTGCGAAACTAAAAGCTGAAAATTCGCTTTTAGCGCTTGATTATATTAAACATAGCTATCCGCATGATTGGCGTACTCAAAAACCAATTATCTTTAGAGCAACTGCACAGTGGTTTGCTTCAATTGAAGATTTAAAACAAGATATGCTGAAAGCTATTAAAACAGTGCAATGGATCCCTGCTTGGGGTGAGACAAGAATATCCAATATGGTTATTGACCGTAAAGAGTGGTGTATTTCTCGCCAAAGAGTTTGGGGAGTACCAATTCCTGTGTTTTATAACGAAGATGATAGTGAGATTTTAGATAAAGAAGTAATTATGCATGTAGCTAAAGTCTTTGAACAATATGGTAGTGATGCTTGGTGGACAATGGATGCAGAAACTCTATTACCACCGGGATATACAAATCCAGCAAGTCCAAATGGAATTTTTAGAAAAGAAACAGATATTATGGATGTTTGGTTTGATAGTGGTTCATCCCATCATGCTGTATCAATTCCAAGAGGTTTAGGTTACCCTGTTGATTTATATTTAGAAGGTTCTGACCAATATCGTGGTTGGTTCAATTCTAGTTTATCAACTGGAATTGCAATGAAAGGTGTTGCACCTTATAAAGCTGTATTAACTCATGGCTTTGTCTTAGATGGCGAAGGTAGAAAAATGAGTAAATCACTTGGTAATACTATTGATCCAAATGCTTTAATCAAACAGCATGGTGCTGATGTTTTAAGACTATGGGTTGCAAGTACTGAATTTACTTCAGATGTTAGAATATCTCAAGATATTATCAAACAAGCATCGGAGTCTTATAGAAAAATAAGAAATACATTTAGATTTTTACTTGGAAACTTATTCGATTTTGATAATGAAAAAGACCGTGTTGAATATCAAAACATGGGAGAAATTGACCAAATTATTGTAAATGCATTAAATGAATTAATAGAAAAAGTTTTATCTGCTTATGAGCATTATAAGTTTGATGAAGTATTAAGATTAATCTTAACCTTTATGACAAACGACTTATCTAGCTTCTATCTTGACTTTACTAAAGATGTTTTGTATATTGAAGAGAGTAATAATCAAGAACGTAGAAGTATACAAACAGTATTCTATGACAATTTATATGCATTAGTAAGACTACTTACACCGATTATTCCTCATACTACGGAAGAAGTATATGAACATATGAGCGGTAAGAAGGAAGATAGTATTTATCTAACTAGACTACCTAAAGCAACTATTAATGCTAATAGTAAAAACTTGTTAGAAAAATATGAAAGCTTCAAACTTTTAAGAGATGATGTATTAAAAGCTTTAGAAGAAGCAAGAGAACAAAAAATTATTGGTAAATCACTTACTAGTAAAATTGTTTTAAAACCAACACAAAAGGTTTCAAAACTAATTAATAGTATGAATGTTGATCTTGGTAAAGTATTTATAACTTCAGAGTTTGTTGTTACAGATGATGAAATTGAAGGTAAAACTTATCCAAGTGGTATTATTCAAGTAAGTTTAAGGGAAGGGTATACTTGTAGTCGCTGCTGGAAAGTAGAAGACAAGCTCACAGAAGACGAATTATGCGAACGCTGTGACAAAATAATTAATAAGTGAGGGATTATTTATGGCTATTAATATTCATTTTTTTAGAAATAGTAGTTTACCAAAATTAGATTTTAGTAAGGTTTTGGAATTTTTTGATGCTTATCCAAATTTCAAAACATACTACACTGAAGATGAGGTACAAATTGACTACCGTGACGATGATTTTAAATTTTCCTATAGATATTTAATTACTAAAAAATCTCGTGTTAACCAAATTTATAAACTGAATCCAATGTTTTTAAATGTAAATTTCTATTTAGAATTACCAGTATTAGTTCCATCTTTTCTTGTGAAAGAGATATTAACTATTACTCAAAAGGTATGTAAATTATTTGAGCTAGAAATTTATAATGATTCATTTGAAGATGTTCAACCATTTAATTTAGCTGATGTAGTTGTATTATTTGAAGATAGTAGACAACAAACTATCGAAGAATATGGAATGCAAGACAAATTATCATTTCCAAAAGATAAACTCGATGAAGTTTGTAGATATCAAAGATCTGTTCAAAGCCTAAGAGAGTATTATCATGATGAAATCGATGTTAAGATTGTAGAACCGATCCTAGATAGAGTAACTAATGAATATGGTATTTCAATTCTTTGGGATTTTTCAAAACCTATGGTATTTCCACCTCATCTATCCTATGTATATGTTAAGGAAGAAGATGGAATGCCGTTTCTAGTTAGAAGTAATGATTTCATGAGTATTTTAAATAAATATTTAATTGAAATAGTTAACTTCTTACCTGATATGTATATTTTAAAAGCTAAACAAGCTAAACAAGCTCGTAAAACTTTAAATAAACTAAAAAGGGTTGCAATTATCGACCAGAATTTTAAAGCTATTCGCTTATCAAATCTTTTAGATGTTTAAGGATAATTAAAATGTATAATAAATATATTGACCATACAAATTTAAAAGCAAATGCTAGTATCAAAGATATTGAAAAGCTTTGTGATGAAGCTAGAGAATATGATTTTATGAGTGTTTGTATTAACCCTGGCTTTGTAAGATACGCAAAAGCATTACTTGCAGGAAGCGATGTTTTAGTTTGTACTGTTATTGGCTTTCCACTGGGAGCTAATACAATAGATACGAAAGTATTCGAAGCAGAAAATGCAATTGAAAATGGTGCAGATGAACTTGATATGGTTATTAATATATCTAAACTAAAAGATGGAGATTATGACTATATACAAAGAGAAATAGAAGCGATTGTGGAAGTTGCTGAAGATAGAGTTGTAAAAGTTATAATTGAAACATGCTATTTAACTGAAGAAGAAAAAATAGCAGCATGTAAGATTGCTACTAAAGCTGGAGCTAGTTTTGTGAAGACATCAACTGGTTTTGGTAGTGGTGGTGCAACTTTAGAAGATGTTATTTTAATGAAAAATAATGTTAGCCCTGAAGTTGAAGTAAAGGCAAGTGGCGGAGTAAGAACTTTAGAAGACTTAGAAAACTATATTAAAGCTGGAGCTACTAGAATTGGAACTTCTTCAGGAGTTCAATTACTTAAAGGAGTAAACGATGGCAACACCTCATATTGAGACAAAAGATAAAAGTAAAATAGCAAAAACTGTTTTAATGCCTGGTGATCCACTTAGAGCTAAGTTTATTGCAGATACATACTTAGAAAATGTAGAACAAATAAACGGTGTTAGAAATATGTTTGGCTATACTGGAACATATAAGGGTAAGAAGATTACTGTAATGGGTTCTGGTATGGGAATGCCAAGTATAGGAATTTATTCCTATGAACTATATAAATTCTATGATGTGGAAACAATTATTAGAGTAGGTTCATGTGGAAGCTATACAAAAGACATTAATGTTTATGATGTTATAATTGTAAAAGACGCTTATAGTGAATCATCATATGCAAAAACAGCATTTGGCTACTATGAAGAAATTCTTAATTCATCATTTGAAGTAATCTATAGTTTAAAATCAGCTGCAGAAGAATTAAATATTCCTTATCATTTAGAGACTATTCATTCTTCAGATGTATTTTATCGTGCAGTTGGTAATGTCTTTGAAGATGTTAGAGACAAGTTTAACTGTGTTGGAGTTGAAATGGAAAGTTTCGCACTTTTTGCTAATGCAAAACACTTAGGCAAAAAAGCAGGCTGTATTTTAACTGTTTCTGATTCACTAGTTACTAATGAAGTAACTACCTCTGAAGAAAGACAAACAGCATTTAATAAAATGATGGAAATTGCTTTAGAAGCAGCAGAATAAAAACCATTTTTATAATGGTTTTTTATTTTTCTAAAATTAAGTAAAAAAATAACCTGAAATATTTTGAAATTATGCTTTTTAGGGTTTTAAAATAAAAAACATAAAATATACTAAAATATTATCGCTTTACTACTAAATTTTTACCTAGCAAAAACCTTTGAAAAAAACGGAAAATTACTAATTATGGTGATTTTCCTTTTTGTTTTTAATAGTATATAATGATTTTGCCGGCTAGGAAAGGAGAGTTGATCAACGAGTGAATAATGTTAAATAATGTTATTTTAATTGGAAGAACTGTTGAAGACTTAGAAGTTATTACAACTGAGGGAGGTCTAAAAACAGCTAAAATGGTTCTTGCTTGTCAAAGACCATTTCGTAATCAAGAATCAGGTGAATATGATACAGATTTTATTCCAGTTCAACTATGGCAAGTAGTTGCTGAGATGACAGCAGAAAATTGTAAAAAGGGATCAACACTTGCTGTTAAAGCAAGGTTAGTTACAAGAACATCAGAGGTAAATGGTGTTAAAATTAAAAACATCGAAGTAATCGGTGAAAGAGTTATTTATATAAATACAAAAAAAGACGAAAAATAATATCCAAGCTAATCAAGTTAATTCAAATTAATACACAAAAAGAGATTTGTATGAGTTAAAAGAACCATACAAATCTTTTATTTAAGAATTATATACTTGATTTTTCAAAAATATTTTGTTATAATATTAAAGCAATAAAGTATTGCTCAGCAGTCAAATATTGCATACAAAATAAGCAGGTATCGTATAATGGCTATTATGTGGCCTTGCCATGGCTAAGATGCGAGTTCGATCCTCGTTACCTGCTCCATTTGAATTATTAGGTTTGATACAAAAGTAAACAAGTGTTTGCATAGTGTCAGACCTTTTTTTTTAATACTAAATTACTGTGGTTTAGCAGTCATTTTAAAATTTATAATTTCCCTTATATTTATTGATGCTATAAATAAATTATTAAATAGTGGTATCTTATATTTTAGATAAAAAACACATAAACATTTATATTCTCTAATTAATGTTATATAATACAATTAACTGGAGGAAATAATATGATTGTTACTATATTAGATTTAAAGAAAAAGTATAAGGAATATACCGACATTAACGGAAAAATTAAAAGAGACGTCTAAAACAACATCTAATTTCCTGTTGTAAGAGGAATATATGAAACCAGCATTAATACAAGCGGATACTTGCTTTCATCTTTCATATATATGGGCCATCGTACTTATCTTTTGAATATGCTCTATCCTTTCATAACTTAATTCCAGAGAGAGTCGTAACTTATACGAGTGCAACTTTTAATAAAAGAAGGATAAAAGAATATAGAAACAGGTTTGGTTATTACACATATAGAGATGTTCCGAAAACAGCATTTCACTATTTTGTAAAAGCATACATTGAAGATTCTTATTCATATTTTATTGCTAGTCCTGAAAAAGCTTTATGTGATTTGCTTTATATATTACCACCAGTAAGTAGTGTTAAAGCATTAGAAGAACTACTATTTGAAAACTTAAGAATTGATATAGATAGATTTAAATCTTTAAACTTTGATGATATTTTATTTTTATCAACTAAATATATTTCTAATAATATCAAATTTTAAATGAAATTAATCGAAAGGACAATATAAGAATGACAATATTTGAGCAAATGATCCAAATTTATAATCCAAAAACATTAGAAGAAAAGAAAAATGCTATTAAAGAAGTTTTGCAAGAAGTTGTTTTGGCCGGCCTTTCTAAAACTGATTTTTTTACTTATGCTGCTTTTTATGGGGGAACAGCTTTAAGAATACTTTATGACCTTGATAGCTACAGCGAAGATTTAGATTTTTCTCTTTCAATTTTAAAAAGCATCAAGGTGTAAAAGAATTAAAAATGATAAAATAAAAAAACAAAGGAGATAAAGTCGTTATAGCGACTTTATCATTAGGAATTTTATGAAAATATTTGCTTTAGAATTGAATAATGATATAAAAGGGCTAAAAGAAAGAAAACAGTATATTGAGTCTTTGATTTCCAAATTGCCTTCTCCAGATTTAGTGCTATTACCAGAACTATCAATAAGCAGTTATATGCCAAATCAAAAAATATGGGAATATGCTGATTATTCAAGTAAAGATACTTCAGCATGGGCTATTAAGATTGCAGAAAAATTTAATATATTTATTGGTGTGGGGTATGTAGATTATGAAGATGGAAATTATTATAATCGCTATTTGATTGCTGATAAAAAACAAGTTTATGGAATTGTTACCAAAAGTGAAGGAGAGGCTGCTGTTTTTAAAAGAGGTAAATACAATAATATAATTAAAACCCCTTTTGGAAATGTAGGGGTTGCTATTTGTTATGATTCTAGACGTAAACATTTTTATGAAAATATAAAAGACGAGAAGATTTCTTTAATTGTATTTCCTCATGGAAGTCCTGCAGACCCTAAAAAAGATTTTGAAGAAACAAAAACAAATGATTATTTTTGTAACTTATACAAAGATGCTTTTCAAGTTCCTGTGATTTATGTAAATAGTGTTGGCAAGCTTGAATACATGCCTGGAATAATGGGAAAACTAATGAAGAAATCAAAATTTACAATGAATGGTAAAACTAAGATTTATACTATAGAAGGTAATCTTATTTATGCAGATTTAGATATCAAAGTTAAATCAACGCTTGGAATTGCAAAGGTTGATGTTGAGCTTAAAGGTAACTATAAATATGATTTAACTATTATGTTTGGTCCTGATTTTAAACTTGATGAAATATTTGGTAATCCGGAACAATTTGATTTTAGCGAAATTGTTAATGAGCCAAACTTTAAAGAAACTTTAGACAAGATGTTAGAGTTTACAGGTCTTAGATTCTATGAAAGAGGTAGTGAGTTCAAAATACAACTATTACTCAATAAAGAGATTATTGAAGAAAATCAAGAATTAATTGCTAATAGTGATATGTCTAGTTTTATAGATGAGTTTTTAGTAAATGAAGAAAATAATATTGAACTTGTTTTTGTATTAAAAAATAATAAAATAAGTGAGGTTGGTTTTAAAGCTAAAGTATTTGTGGAAGAGGGAGATTTTGAAATAAGCTATAGTGCTAAAAGCAAAGTTAAAATGCCTAAATTCCCATCATTTGATGATTATGAAGATTTTGATATTGATAGTATTCTTTCTCCATTTATTTAAATATTGGCCCTATAACTTAGTTGGGGGTTTTGAATAAATGCCCTATAACTTAGTTGGGGGTATTTAGCCCTATAACTAAGATGGTGGTCAAAAAAACAGGCATTCTAGCTGTTAAAGTTGGAATGCCTTTTGTTTATAAA
>CAYOXB010000017.1:0-27096 GCA_964407835.1 uncultured Bacteroidales bacterium | reverse complement strand
TTCAAAACTATATTATTTAAAAAACCACCACTTTTAAAGTGGTGGTAATTTTATTTATTCTAGAGAATAATCCATTGCAGCATAGCGTTGATACATATTGTATCTTCTTTGTGATTCCTTCTTATTGAGGTCTAGTAATACTTGTGCATGTTCTGGATTTATTTTCTTAATTTGTGCATAACGAGTTTCACTCATTAAATGATCTTCATATTTATCCCAAGTTGGTTCTTTAGAATCTATTTGGAATGGATTTTTGCCTTCTACAGCAAGTCTTGGATCATATCTAAATGTTGTCCAGTAGCCGCTTTCAACAGCAACTTTAGCTTGGATTTGAGATTGTCCCATACCGCCTTTAATGCCATGAGCAATACATGGTGAATAAGCGATAATAAGTGATGGACCATCGTAGCTTTCAGCTTCTCTAAATGCTCTTAACATTTGTGCTTGAGATGCACCATGAGCAATTTGAGCAACATATACATGGCCATAACTCATTGCAATAGCAGCTAAGTCCTTTTTCTTACCTTCTTTACCAGAAGCAGTAAATTTAGCAATAGATCCAGTTTGACTTGATTTTGAACTTTGTCCACCAGTATTAGAATATACTTCAGTATCAAGAACTAAAATATTAATATCTTCATTACTTGCAATAACATGGTCTAAACCACCAAAGCCAATATCATATGCCCAACCATCTCCACCAAAGATCCATTGTGATCTCTTAACTAAGTAATCTTTTTGTTTTAAGATTTCAGCAGCTGCTTCATCTTTTGATTTTTCAAGTAGAGGAACTAGTTCTTTATATACTTGATTAGTTAGAGCACTTGAACTCATATTATCAATCCATTTTTGGAATAGTTCTTGGATTTCTTTTGAAACTTTATTATCTTTAATAGCTTTTTCCATTGTAACAGCCATTCTATTACGAATAGTTTCATTAGCTATTTTCATACCAAAACCAAATTCTGCATTATCTTCAAATAAAGAGTTAGCCCATGCAGGTCCTTTACCTTCAGCATTTTTAGTATAAGGTGTAGCTGGGAATGAGCCACCATAAATTGATGTACATCCAGTTGCATTTGCAATAACCATTCTATCTCCGAATAGTTGTGTTACAAGTTTAATATATGGTGTTTCACCACATCCTGCACATGCTCCACTAAATTCAAATAATGGTTGAGCAAATTGAGAGTTTTTAGCATTAGCTGTAATATCAACTAAATCTGATTTATATGTTACTTCATCAAAGAAGTATTCAGCAACTTCAACTCTTTTTTCGCTAATAGCTTGATCGATTGGATACATTTGTAAAGCTTTTTGACCTTTTTTACCAGGACATACGCTAACACAAACACCACAACCTGTACAGTCAGGAATAGAAACAACGATAGAATACTTAAGTCCTTCAAATCCTCTACCCATTGGGTCTAAGAATACAGCTTCTTCGGGAGCATTAGCTTGTTCTTCTGCAGTTGATAAGAATGGTCTAATAACAGCATGTGGGCAAACAAATGCACATTGGTTACATTGAATACAGTTTTCTTCTAACCACTCAGGAACGAAAGATGCAATATAGCGTTTTTCATGAGCTGCTGTTCCATTTTCCATTGTACCATCTTCATATCCATCAAATGCACTTACTGGTAAATTATATCCATCAATAGCATTTACAGGATTAGCAATGTTTCTTACAAAGTGTGGTAGGTGATCATCTACTTTAACTTCAGGTTTTAAATTAGCCCAAGCTGGGTCTACTTTAACTTCTCTTAAGCCTTCATCGCCTAAGTCAATTGCCTTATAGTTCATTTGAACAACTTTATCTCCATATCTTCCATATGAAGATTTAGCAAATTGTTTCATTAATTCTTTTGCTCTATCAAAAGGCATAATTTGTTCATTAAGTTTAAAGAAAGCAGATTGTAATATAGTATTAGTTCTATGACCTAAACCAATTTCATTAGCTAAGTTAACAGCATCAATAACATATAGTTTTACATTTTTATCAGCTAAAGCTTTCTTAAATGAATTTGGCATAAACTCAATTAATTCAGCATCAGTCTTTGTAGTGTTAAGTAAGA
Source organism: uncultured Bacteroidales bacterium (assembly GCA_964407835.1). Taxonomy (GTDB): domain Bacteria; phylum Bacillota_I; class Bacilli_A; order ML615J-28; family CAG-698; genus DUVT01. Next base: position 25,018 of record CAYOXB010000017.1, on the reverse strand, counting down.
ATCTACCATTTGGTTTCAAATCTCTTAACATATCATACTTTTCAACATAAGTATCTAAACTACAAGAAATAAATCCTGCTTTGTGAACTAGGTATGTTGATTTAATTGGTTCTGGTGAAAATCTTAAGTGGCTTCTTGTAACCCCACCAGATTTTTTAGAGTCATACGCAAAATATGCTTGTGCATAATTATCTGTATAGTCTCCTATTAACTTAATAGTGTTTTTATTAGCACCTACAGTACCATCACTACCTAAACCATAGAAAATTAATTGACTTACATTATCAGTTACAACATCAACATGTCTTTTAATTGGTAGAGAAGTAAATGTAACGTCATCAACAATACCAATTGTAAATGATGTTTTAGCATCAAGTCCTTTTTCTAAGTTATCATATACTGCAATAATTTGATCAGGATTAGTATCTTTACTAGAAAGTCCATAGCGTCCACCAATAATAATAGGAGCATTTTCTTTTCCATAGAATACTGATTGAATATCTAAGAATAGAGGTTCACCGATACTTCCTTGTTCTTTAGTTCTTTCTAAAACAGCAATTCTCTTAACAGTTTTTGGTAAAACTTTAAGTAAATGTTCAGCTGAGAAAGGTCTAAATAAATGAACAATAACTAAACCTACTTTTTTATTTTCTTTTTCGTTTAAATAATCTACAACTTCTTTAATAGTTTCATTAACTGAACCCATTGCAACAATAATATCAGTTGCATCTTTAGCCCCATAATAAACAAATGGTGCATAATGTCTACCAGTTACTTTTGATATTTCAGCCATATATTCTTCTACAACGTTTGGAATATTTGTATAGTATTTATTTTGAGCTTCACGAGCTTGGAAATAAACGTCATCATTTTGTGCTGAACCACGTGTAACAGGTGCATTAGGATTAAGAGCTCTAGCTCTAAATTTTTCAAGAGCTTCTCTATCTAATAATTTTTCTAAAACTTTATAGTCCATTACTTCAACTTTTTGAATTTCATGTGATGTTCTAAATCCATCAAAGAAATGTAAGAATGGAATACTTGTTTTAATTGCTGCTAAGTGAGCAACACCAGCTAAGTCCATTACTTCTTGTACACTACTTGTTGCAAGCATAGCCCAACCAGTTTGGCGTGCTGCCATAACGTCTTGGTGATCACCAAAAATAGATAATGCTTGAACTGCAATACTTCTAGCAGATACATGAATAACTCCTGGTAATAACTCACCAGCTATTTTATACATATTAGGGATCTTTAATAATAACCCTTGAGATGCTGTAAATGTTGTTGTTAGAGCACCAGCTTGAAGTGAACCGTGAACAGTTCCAGCTGCACCTGCTTCAGATTGCATTTCCACAACCTTAACAGGGACTCCAAATAAGTTCTTTTTCCCTTCACTTGACCATTCATCAACATATTCCGCCATAGTTGATGATGGAGTTATAGGGTAGATTCCTGCAAGTTCGGTAAAAGCATAGGCGTTCCACGCCGCGGCTCTATTACCATCCATTGACTCGAATACTTTTTTTGCCATTGATATATACCTCCATATTTTGTTATTTTTCAAATACATTCCTATTATACTATAAAAGCCCGCTAACTACAAGCGCATTTTTATCTTTTGAAATGCTTTACATATCAAGTATAATGTTTTAAAGTTTAGATGTTTTTATTACAAAATTAGCTATATATGATATAATTTATAAGAGGTAAAATTATGGAATCATTATTAATCGGTATAAATTCTAAATACATCCATCCAGCAATGGGAATATTTCAAATATATACAAATTGTAATTATAGATGTTCTTATAAAGAGTTTACAATCAAAGATGACATCGACAATATAATCAATTATATCGAAAATGAAAACTTTGACATTTTAGGATTTTCTGTTTATATTTGGAATATTGAAATGATTAAAGAAATTCTTTCCAAATTAAATCCAAATATTACTATTGTTTTAGGCGGTCCAGAAGCATCTTATAGAGTAAATGATTTTCTGATTTTTAAAAATGTTACTTATATTATCAAAGATGAAGGTGAAGAAGCATTTAATAGTTTGATAAAACAATTAAAATCCGAAAAAGACTTTAGTCTTGTTCCTAATTTATATTATAGATTAGATAGTAAATTCATTTATACATTTTCAAGAACACCTAATATAAATAAGATTAAATACGATTATTCTTTAATTGGTGATTTTAAAAATAGAGTAATCTATTTAGAAGCTAGTAGGGGCTGTCCTTTTAAATGCTCTTACTGTTTAGCGTCCCTAGAAAAAAGAGTAAGATACCTAAGTCATGATTTTGTGAAGGCGAGCATTAAAGAAGCACTTGAGAAAGGAGCAAGAACAATTAAATTCTTAGACCGCTCTTTTAATATCAATCAAAAACAAATGCTTGATATCTTAAACTTCATTAAGGAAAATGATAATTTAAAAACAGTCTATCAATTTGAAGTTGTTGGAGACTTACTTGATAATGAAACAATTGCTTTTTTAAAAACTATTAGAAAAGGTTTAATTCGCTTTGAAATAGGAATACAATCTTTAAATCCAAAAACAACAAAAGCTGTAAATAGAACTCAAAATATTACAAAACTTATTGAGAATATTAATTTAATCAAAGACAATATAGTTATTCACTTAGATTTAATTGCAGGTCTTCCCTATGAAGATTTAAGTAGTTTTAAAAATACATTCAATCAAACATTCATGCTTTTTGCTGATGAATTACAACTAGGGTTTTTAAAAGAACTCCAAGGAACCCAGATAAGTCTCACAAAAGGAATCCATAATTATAACTTTAGCTCTACTTCTCCTTATGAAGTAATCGACAATAAATACATTTCAAAAGAAGAATTGGATGAGATTAGGTTTGTGGAAGCGGGACTTAATAAGTTTTATAACTCAAATAACTATTCCAAGACAATGGATTATATCTTTAATATTTTAAAGCTAAATCCTTTTGATTTTTTCAATAAACTTACTAAGTTTATCGGATTAGAAAACTTAAAAAAATATCAACTACCTAAAATAGCTGATATGCTTTATGAATTTTCCAAAACTATGACTAAAAATAGTGAAGAGATATATTTCTTAATCAAACAAGACTATTTAATGAAATTCAATCATCGACCACAAATATTTTGGCAAACTAATATAAGTAAAAAAGAAAGATTTGATATCTATACTTTATTTATGGAAACAAATAAAGATCTAACTTTTGAAAACTTATATAACTATGCAAGACTAGAAAAATATAATAATCAATATTTCTTAATCGTTTATAAACCAACAAAAGAAATATATTACTTAAAAAGATTATCTACTCCATAACTTAGAGATTGTATTTACGCAACTTAAAACGAAACAAAAAAGCATTCTACTTTAGAAATATCATACCATTCGAGTAAGAATGCCTTTTTTTATAAAGGTTATATTTTCAAAGCTTTTTAATAAATAAACATCTTATTATCATTTAATATTTAACTATATAGAGAACCAAGAATTATATAATTTAATTAACATAATAATATTGGTACATCTCATAAGTATATAAAAATATCAATCAATACCCAGCTAATAAAACACCAAATTAAACAGTTAGTGAATATCAGCTTTCTTCATTATCTATACTCCAAGGCTGTACGTTTGATATATAAGAACAAATACCGCAATATGTCCTTTGTGGCGTATGAATCCATTGGTGCGATTCCTTAATAAAATAACCACAATAAGTACAAAATGCACTATGATGAGTGGCAGTTCGAGTATACGAGCCAAAATCATGTGAGATTATACTAGACATATCAGGAGTGCAGTATCTATAACTTATACAATAATTTACTTCAGGAGTTACATAGTTTACCCCCGTTGCTGATGTAAAAACCCCTTGAAATTTTACTTCGATTTTAGCTTCGGCTAATTCTTTTGGAACAGAATGAGATGAGCCTAAAACAAAGTACGAGTTATTTAAATTTCCAATTTCATTTTTTATTACCCACGCCACACTATTTTCATTTATATTATATACTCTATCTACTGTAGGTTCATTAGAAACATCATAACTAAAACCTACGGATGGACCATTCAATGATATTTGGCATGATAGAGTAGTAGCCTTGATTGTAGAGGCAGGCTGTGCGTCCCAAATATGATTATCTTGTTGATTATATTTGTGTTTAATATTTATTTTTGTAGCCCCATAATTTGGATTTGCTATGTAAGAGGAGATATATGTCAAAAGTCCAAAATAATCATTAGTAGTCGAGCTGTTATGTGCCTTATAAAGAAAATAATTTACATTATAATAATTGTCATTATAGTACGCCCTTATGTCATAACCATCATCAACTATATCAAAGCTGTGATTTCTATTTTGCAATTCCACTGTAATATAATCCTGGTATATTAAAGATATGTATTCATTAGTTATACATTTTGACTCATTATCAAAATAAACTGTCGCAAGAAAATTTGAATTTACGTCTTTTGATATTGAAATTATATCAAATTCATAGTCAATTCCTAACATTACTTTTGTTGTTGAAACGATTTTATTGCCTGCATCAATAATTTTTGTATTAATTGTTAATTGCTTAATCGCAAATATCTCGTTAATATCATAATTTGATATTTTTTTTTCATTCTCGGCATACAAATAAATTAATGCTCCCTTATTTAAATATAACATTTTAAAAAACTCACAAAGGTGTGCATCGTTCTTTAGCATATTTATAGAGATAGCATAGGCTTTGTAATTATCTAAGCTATGATTAAATAAAAAATCAGAGAAAACTATATCTAATTCAATTTCAGTAGTACCAAAGTAATTTATATCAGCTAACTTATTTTCTTCAACAATAAATAACATTTTATTCTTTTTATTTTTGTTGTGTGCACTAACAGTATTAGGGAAAAATATTAATAATGCGATATTAAGAATAAATAAAATTTTTTTTCATATTATTAAGTCCTTTCTTTTTCTAAATTTGTTTATAGTTATTTTTATAAAATATTTTTTAGGATATTAAATTAAAATAAAATTATTAAATAATTTTTGAATTTTTAAACCATTATTCTTTATAGTTATAGCTTTTGAAAATAAAAATAAATAAAATATAAGTAATCAAAAGGAGTAAGCGATACGGGAATGCGATAACATTTAGCAAATTATTAAGAACTAAATAATGCATAATGAAACTAACGAATATAGAAATAATCGTAATATTTATAAAAATAATCAAAATTATTTTTAGTGTTTTAGTATTACGGTTTTTAGGAATTTCAATGTTACAAAGGGTTTTAATTTTGGGAATCAAATAAAAGCCTATAAAACTGATTGTTAGGGTAAAAAATATTACCTTAATTAAACTTTCAATATGTATACTATCAATACTAAAAATTCGAGGAAAATTACTCGCTACTATCCACCAAGATATTAGCGAATATATATGTAATAATATTTTTGAATATTTGAAAGTTAACAGATCATAATCCTTTTTAACTCCTTGATTTTTATAAACAAAGCGAAATGTAAGTGTATTGAAAATAAAAATCACTATCGAAAAAATGATTGAAAATAAAAGTATAATATTTGACAGTTCACTTTTGGGTATAAATAAAAACCTAAACCTTAAATTTAAATAAATTAGAAATGCAAATATCGCTAACCCTGCAGATAAATAAAACATCAATTTATATTTATAGACGGTGTCTTGATTAATTTTTCTACTTTTTTCTTGTAGATGTTCTTCTTCATCACCAATAAGCTCATTTACACTAATATTAAGTGCTTGAGCTAATTTTGGTATTACTGTAAAATCCGGATAACTATAACCACTTTCCCATTTTGATATTGTTTTATCGGAAAGATTTAATTCTTTTGCTAAATCTTTTTGAGTTAGATTTAGTTCTTTTCGCCTTATTGCCAATCTATTTTTAAATTTCATTTTTTTCTCCTTTCGTATAGTTCTTGTTTATTATACTATATTATTTATTAAAAGCACGTCTCCATTTAGGAGAATTTATATCTTAAGTAGAGAAAAGCATATAAAATTTTCTAACTGCCAGGTCATAAAATCAAAACATCTCTTTTTAAAGAGATGTTTTTTAAGATATGTAACTTTCTTGGGGGTCTTTATTCAAAACCCACAACTAAGTTATAGGCACATTTTTTTATAATAAAATTATTTTGAATTTTATTTATTAATAACTTTATATATTTCATTTTTAGCAACCTTACGGTCTTTAGTAACCATCTTTAGAGCTTCTTTATTATTATAACCTTCATCTAAATAATAGTTATAATGTTCTTCAACAGTTTTCTTAGTTAATTCTTCAGTTATTTTTAAACTACTAGCACCTTCTACAATAATTACAAATTCGCCCTTTATAGTTAACTCTTGATTAACTAAGGTCTCTAAGTCACTTCTTATATATTCTTCAAACTTCTTTGTAATTTCTCTAGCTATTGCTATTTTTCTATTCCCAAAGATTTTATAAAGAAGTGAAATTGTCGATTTCAGTCTATGGGGAGATTCATAAAAAATTAGTGTATCTTTAAAATCAACTAATTCTTCTAATTCTTTTTCTTTTTGTGAGTCTTTATGCTTCAAAAATCCATAAAAATAAAATCTATTTGTAACTATACCAGATGCTACAAGAGCAGTTAGAGCTGCATTTGCACCAGGTAGACTAATAACACCATAATTGTTTTCTAGTGCTTTAGAAACTATATAGTAGCCTGGATCACTAATTCCTGGCATTCCTGCATCAGTAACTATTGCAATACTATTTTCTTCTTCTAAAAGTTTAATAATTTCTTCTGCTGCTGTATCTTCATTAAAACTATGATAGGTTTTAAGTTTGGTAGATATATTAAAGTGACTAAGTAAAACCTTAGTCACTCTTGTATCTTCTGCAAATATATAGTCTACTTCTTTTAATACTTCAACAGCTCTTAAGGTTATATCAAGTAAATTACCAATTGGTGTTGGTACTAGATATAGAGTAGATTTGTTTATTGCATTAGCTTTTTCCATACTATTCAGCAATTGTCCTTTTTGCTCTTTCGCGTAAATCGCGTTCTGCATAAACAATTTTCATCAAATCAGCTTTTTTCTTATTTGATATTTCAAATTTTGTTTGAATCTCTTCAATTAATAAATGCTCTTCAACGCTATAAAACTCATCATATAGTGATGTGCTTACAACATTCATGAAAACTAAATTTTTTGTAGCTTTTGGTTTGTTTGAAAAATAGTCAACTAATTTCTCAAATGTCATACTACTTTTACGATAGCGATTTACATCGTCTCCCATTTCATACTTTAAACGGTTAATTATTTGTAATTCTGCTTCTGTTGTTTCACCGTCGAATTTAACAACATAAAGCATTAAATCTATAAAATAGTGCTTTTCTTCTTTTGATAGTAAACTTAAAAACATATTAACAACTCCTTATTCCTTATTTTTATATTAATCTTTTTTAAAATTAAAGATTTCACTTACTTCTTCTGTATATTCGTTATTATCATCATATATATACATTGGTTTTTCCACAACGCTATCAGACTTTTTATTAAACCTAGCTTCAACTAAAACTATTAAAGCTTCTTCTGATGAAGTTTTAGGATAAATAAACTTAAGTCTTTTTAGTCCAAACTTATGTTTATTAAAACTAATTAGTAAATCGCTTAAGCGATTTGCTCTATGAACCATATATAAAGCCCCACCATCAACTAATAATTTTCTTGCTTCATTAACTATTTGGTCTAAGGTTACTAAGACTTCATGTCTAGCAATTGTTAGATAATCATTTTTATTAATATTACTAGTTGGACTATAGGGAAAATATGGTGGATTGGAAACAACAATATCAAAACAATCATTCCCAACTATTTTATAAACATCAATGATGTTTTTATTTAATATTTCAATTTGATTTTCTAGATTATTGATTTCTACAGACTTTTTTGCAAGATTATACACTTCTTCTTGGATTTCAATACCAATTATTTGTGCTTTTGTTTTTAAACTTAAGAATAAAGGTATTGGGCCATTACCTGTTCCTAGGTCAATAATCTTTTTTGTATTCTTATTTGTCTTAACAAAGTTTGCAAGTAAAGTAGAATCAAGTGAAAATCTAAACTTTTCTTCATCTTGGTATATTTTTATATTTTTATAGCCAAGTAACTCATGAATTAAAATCATCTTCAATCACATCATCAGTTAAATCTTGAGGTCTTATTTCCTCTTTTTTAATATTAAATCTTGTGACTTCACTAGAATGCCATACTTCAACTTTATCTTCAGCCTTATTAGCTGTTCTTACAATTTCTTGAAGTAAGTCAACAGCAACAACCCTGCATGATTCACATGTTGGTGTTTTCACAATCTCACCAACAGCAGGTACTCTTTCTTTTAATTCTTGATAAACTTCATTTTCATAGCCTATACAGCACATTAATTTACCACATAAACCTGCTATTTTAGAAGAGTTCAAAGTCATTCCCTGATCTTTTGCCATTTTCATCGTAACAAGATCAAATTCTCTTAAGTGCTTAGCGCAGCAAATAACTCTACCACAACTAGCTAGTCCGCCAACAAACTTCGCACCTTCACGTGGGCCTATTTGTCTTAGTTCAATTCTAACTCTAAGCTCAGCAGCAAGATCTTTTAATAATTCACGAAAATCTATTCTTCCTTCTGCATTATAGTAAATAATAACTTTACTTTTATCCAGTGTATATTCACAATCTAATAGTTTCATATCAAGTTCATGATATCTCACTATGTCTTTACATATTTCTAATGTATATTTTGCTTTTTCCTTATTGCCTTCATATGCTCTTAAATCTTCTAAAGTAGCTGGACGCATAACTCTTTTAAGTTCATGCTCTAGGGCAGCTTCTTCCATATCCTTATTAGCTACTATAACTTTGCCGAGTTCAATTCCTCTAACAGTTTCTACAACTACTAAGTCTTCTTCTTTAAAAGTATATGGAGTAGGATCAAAATAATATAATTTACCGACTTCTTTAAAGCCGATTCCAACAACTATTGCCATATTACCCCATCATTTCTATTATTAATTGTGTATAAAATAATTCTATATTTAAATTATATCTTAATCTTTCTTTAAAGTTTAAGATTAGTTCTATTTCATCTACAAGTTCATCATATGTAGATTCTAAATTTAAGCCAAGTCTATTTAAAGTCTCGCTAAAGACGATATTATCAATTTTATCGAGTATATAATAAAGCTTATCATGAGTAAAAGTAACAAGTAAATCCATAAATAAATTATGATATTTTTTATCTTTAACTTTTAAAAGTAAATCTTCATTTTCAGTTAAAACTAAAACAGGAGATTTTTCTTTTAAAATAAAGGCTTCTTCTAATTCCTTCACTATGTTTATTAATTCTATAATATGACCTTCATTTAATAATTCTAAAGAATCTGCTACAGAATTAGTAAGTGTTGCAAGTATATTACTTATTTCTTCATTAATATCTTTTTTTACTAATTCTCTTGCAACTGTTTTAGCTGGAAGAGCATCAAAATAAACGATAACTGATCTTGAGCGGATTGTGGGAATAACTGAATATAAGTTTTCAGTTAACAATACTCCATATTTATCCCCATCAAGTTCTTCTAAAAACTTTAACAAAGAGTTAGCTGCACTTGCATTTGCTTTGTCAATATCTTTGATTATATATATTCTTCTACCGCTTGTTAGTGGTGTAAGAGCAAATTCTCTTTCTAATTTTTCAACTTGCTCCTTAGTAATTATCTCATTTACTGGTTCTAAATAAAAAACACTTGGATGTACTTCATCCATAACTTTCTTACAATCTTCACATACCATACATGGTTCGCTACCTTTAGTTGTGCAAAGGAGCATTTGAGCTAAGTAGTAAGCTGCTTCAAGTTTTGCAGTTCCTCTCATCCCTTCAAACAAGTATGTATGCACTAATCTATTTTTTGAAAAAGAATTTTTTAATAATTGTAATACTTTTGGCTGATTATTTAAAAATATATCATATTTCATTTTAAATTCAACTCCTTAAGCATTATTTATAATTTTTTCATTACTTCTGCTTTTATATCGTTATAAATTTCTTTTATGTCTCGATTGCCATTTATAATTTTTACTCTTTCAGGATATCTTTTTGCAACTTCAAAATACCCTTCTCTTACCAATTCATGAAAAGATAGCTTTTCTAAATCAAGGCGATCTACTTTTCTATCTCTACCTTTTGCTCTTGATAAACCAACATTTGGATCAACATCAATATAAAGTGTTAAATCAGGAAATACATTCCCAATCGCATATTTATTTATTTCATATATTTCTTCAATACCAAGGCCTCTAGCATATCCTTGATAAGCAAGAGATGAATCAACAAAACGATCACAAATTACAATCTTTTCTTCTTCAAGTGCTGGAATAATTACTTCTTTTAAATGTTGTCTTCTACTAGCAGCAAAAAGAAGTGCTTCTGTTTTGTAATCCATATTAGTGTTTTCGTTATTTAAAATTATAGTTCTTATTTCTTCTGCAATTTTGCTTCCACCAGGTTCTCTAGTTTTCACAAGATCATAACCTAGATTAATAAGCTCTTTTGCTAGCATTTCGATTATAGTAGTCTTTCCACTACCTTCTCCACCTTCAAAACTAATAAAATATTTCACTTTTACTCAACTCCATATATCTCTATCTATTATCTCATATTTTAGCCTAAATTAAAATACTTTTTTAGATTTTTAATAAATCCTTGGTTTTACTTGTCAACTAGTAGTGGGGTATGTTAAAATGGATTTAATAAAATAGTTAAATATGTAGGATGATATAAATGAAAATAAAAATTCAAGATTTAAGTTTTTCTTATACAAATAGGCTTGTTCTTAATAAAATGTTTTTAGATTTGCCTAGTGGAGCTTTTTTAACTCTAACAGGGAAAAACGGTACAGGGAAAAGTACATTTATTAAGTGCTTATTAAAGATAGAACCTGTACCAAACAATACAATATTTTTAGATGATATTGATATTAACTTAATAAAGCACTTTAAAAATGTCGGATATGTGCCTCAAAAATTAGAGTTTAATTATGAGTTTCCAATAACTGTAAATGAAATTCTTTCCACATCCTACCGTAAACATAAAGATAATTTTTATACATCTATTGTAAACGACTTAGGACTTAATCTAATTTACCGTCAAAACGTTAACACTTTATCAGGTGGACAACTGCAAAGAGTATTCATTGCTAGAAGTTTACTAAATGATCCAAAGATTTTAATCTTAGATGAACCTACAGTTGGAGTAGATGCAGAAAACATTGCAACATTGAAAAGAATCTTAACTGAACTTAAAGAAAAAGGCGTTACAATTATAATGTCTACTCATGATGTAGAGTTTGTAAAAGACTTAAGTGATTATTATTTAGAATTTACTGAACTAGGTGATGTAAATTTACAAGGAGCTGAGTTATGATTTTATTAATTTCAGGCTTCTTTGAAGCACTATTTCAATCACAAGCTTTGCTTTATGCTTTAATTGCAGGAATTTGTATTGGTATAATTGCACCATTAATAGGTTCAGTTGTAGTTATTAGAAGACTTTCATTTATTGCAGATACTTTAAGTCACTTTTCACTTGCTGGGGTAACATTTGGTGTTTTCATCTCCAAGTTCATACCTCCATCTGTAATTAATATTAACCCAATCTTGCTTGGAGTTATCTTTAGTGTCGGTGGTACATTCTTAATTGAGCGTCTAAGAGGCTTTTATAAAAACTATAAAGAACTCTCAATGCCAATCGTAATGAGCTTTGGTGTTGCTTTAAGTGGTTTATTTATAGCTGTATCTGAAGGTATATCAACTTCATTTACTACTGGACTCTTATTTGGTAGTATTATGAGTGTTGGACTTACCGATTTAATTATTATTTTAGTATTCAGTGTTTTAATTATTGCATTTACTGCTGTTTACTACAAACAAATTGTTGCTCTTTGCTTTGATGAAGTGCACGCAAGAATATCAGGAGTTAATGTAAAGCTACTTCAAACAATAATTACAATCTTCTTAGCTATTGTTATTTCAATATTTATTGATTTTGTTGGGGTATTATTAATCTCGGCTTTGTTAATTGTTCCAGTTGCAGCAGCTATTTTAGTTGGTAACTCCTTTAAAGGAACTGTTATAACAGCTATTATTATAAGTGAGGCAAGTATCTTCCTTGGATTCTATGCTAGCTTCCACTTGGATTTTCCAATCGGAGCTACTGTTGTACTACTTAATGTAATTGTTTTATTTGTTTTAATGTTATTTGTAAGAATAAAGAAAAAAATAAAGAGTAAAGAAAATAAAGAAGACGAAATAAAAAGGTTAACCTAAATGGTTAACCCTTTTTTAATGCCTTATTTTAAATAAGCTTTCAACATCCAGTTGTGTTTTTGTAAACTAGCAGACATACCAATTAATACATCAGCTGTAACTTCGTCTTCTAATTCTTGAGCTGCTTTAACAGTTTCAGCTAATTCTTTAATAATTAAATCAAAGTCAGCTACTACTGATTCAACCATTTCTCTTTGAGATAGATTTTGATTCCCAACAACTTCTTTAATTGTTGCATTAGCTAAGAATTCTTTTAATGATGCAAATGGTGTTCCGCCAATCATTAACATTCTTTCTGCAACTTCGTCAAAATGTTCAGTTACTTCATCATATAGCTCTTCAAATCTTTCGTGTAGTTGGAAAAACTTATGTCCTTCCACAAACCAATGGAAATTGTGTAGTTTAGTATATAGTACACCGAAGTTAGCTACTTGACGATTTAATAAATCATACAAATTTTTCATATTTTCCTCCATATATTTTGTAATGAGTCTTTCTGACTCCATTTGTTATTATAACACAAATAATCCTAAATTTATAGTTAAATGCATAATTATTTTGTGATTCTTAAAAACTCTTCAATATCTTGTTTTATTACTTCTAAAGATGAGCGCCAAAAATCTACACTAGTAATATCAATATCTATTGTTTTCGCAACATCCATTAAATTTGCTTTACCGCTGTTTTTAAGTAGTTTTTGTATTTGAGGAACAAACTTAGAACCTTCTTTTTGATATCTAGAGTAAATTCCTTTAGAAAATAATAATCCAAAAGCATATGGGAAGTTGTAGAAGCTTCTACCTGTAGAATAATAATGACCTTTATTAATCCACATACCAGAATTTAAGAAGTTTGGATCAAGTCCATCACCATAAGCTTCTTTTTGAGCATCTAGCATCATTTGATTAAGTGTATCTTCGTTTAAAAACTCTTTTTCACTACGACTAAAGACATTTGTTTCAAAAATATACCTACTTAAGATATCTACTATAACTTGAGTTGAGTCTTGAATCTCTTGTTCTAAGATTCCAAGTTTAACTTCTTTATCTTTTGCCTCCCTTAAAGCTGCTTGCTTCACAATCGTCTCACAAAGAATCGAAGCAGTCTCAGCAATCGGCATTGGATAGCCAGAATTCATAATTCTTTCATTATATACATGTAAATTATGATATGCATGGCCTAATTCATGAGCAAGTGTTGAAATATCACTTATAGTTCCATCAAAGTTTGTAAGAATTCTACTTTCTTTTAATGGATATATTCTACTACAAAAAGCTCCACCTGATTTTTTAGGATAAGGTAGGTAATCTACCCACTTTTCCTCAAAAGCTTGTTTAGCCATTAAATACAAATCATTTGAAAACGTCTTAAAGTTCTTTAAAATGAACTCTTGAGCTTCTTCTACTGTGTATTTATCACTTGCACTACCAAGTGGAGCGAACATATCATAGAATGGAAGTCCATCTTTATGACCTAATAGTTCACCTTTTCTCTTTAAATAAGATCTAAATACATCTAAGTACTCTCTCATAGCACTAATTAGAGCATCAAGTACTTCTTTACTTATTCTACTATCATTTAGAGTTCTTTCTAAAGGAGAAGAATATTTTCTCTTTCTAGACATTGTAATAACTTCTTTTTTAATTCCATTAAGAGCATAACTCATTGGCTTTTGAACCTTTTTATAAGCTTCTAGCTCTGCAAAGTAGGCTTTTTTTCTAGTTTCTGGATCATTATCATAAGCTAAATTTCTTACAGCAGGAAGGGAAATAACCTTCCCATCATAGTCAACTTCAAGTGTTGAAGTTAGATCTGTTTGCATTTTTGAATATAAACTACCACCACTTTGCGATAGTTCTGCAGCTAAAACTTCTTCTTCATCGCTTAATAGGTGCAAACTATTAGCTTTAATCTCTAAAAGCATGAACTCATATTCTTTTAATAAATCACTTTTTGAAATTAATCCTTCCAAATCATCTTGTTTTGCAACAAACTTACTAAATAAAGTAATAGGTAGAGTTGCTTGTAAAGCCTTTTGGCTTAAAACTACTCGTTCGTTATTGAACTCAATGTTTGTGGAATTGGTCGCAAGTGTTAAAGAGATAAAAGATGCAAGTTTTGTTACTGTATTTTGGTATTCTTCAAGTAAAACTATGAATTTTTCCATTGTTTCTTGACTTTCACCCTTACCGAACTCTTTTGCTTGCTCATTTAACTCCTTTAACTTCTTGGAAAACAAGTCATTATCCTTTAAAAACTTAGGATCATCAAGTCCTTTATAAAGCTTTTCTAAACTCCATTTATACATATTATTCCTCCTAAAATTAAATATTATAATCCATTATAACAAAATAAAGCAAAAATTAATATAAAATACTAAATTTAAACAAAAAAGATTGGGCTATTCAAAATCCAATCTTTTCCTTTTATAACTTAATATTCAACTTTATAAAGATATAATCCCATTGCAGGCGCTAATTTAGGCGCAAAAGCACGGTTTTTTGCTTCTAGAATCGTTTTTAAGTCATTACTTGATATTTTACTCATTCCGACCTCTAAAGCCATTGCAACCAAAATTCTGATTTGGTTGTAGAGGAAGCCATTTCCCCTGATTTTTATCACAAGAAGAGTCTCTTTTTCCTCAAATTCTATGCTGTAAATTGTTCTTATTGTATTTTCTTTTTCCGATGCTTTTGTGAATGAACGAAAATCATGTTCTCCAATATAAACATTAAATGCTTCTTTAAACTTTTCTTTATCAAATTTACTATGAGAATAATAATAGCGATAGTCCTTATTTAGAGGGTTATATTCCCCAAAATCAATCAAATAATGGTATTCTTTACTCTTTGCACTATGTCTTGAGTGAAAATCATCACTAACAGTAGTTATTTCTCTTAAATAAATATCTTTTTCAAGCCTAGAATTAATAGCTCTTCTTAAATTAGTTGGCTTTATTTCAATATTTGCATCAAAATGGAAAACTTGATTAATCGCATGAACACCTTTATCGGTTCTTCCAGATGCATGAATAGTAATTTTATCCTTAAATACTACTTCAAGCACCCTTTCTATTTCCCCTTGGATTGTTTTAGTCCCTTCTTGAACTTGAAAACCATGGTAACTAACCCCATCATAGCTACAAATACATTTATATCTAATCATTAAAAGGCTACCTTATAAAATATTGTAAAGCCAAGTAAGCCAAATGCAAGTATAATTGAGAAATAATCCATGAATTTAAGCCTAAGTAGATTAATAGTTGTTCTTTCACCCTCTGGAATATAGCCTCTTGCTTCCATTGCATCAGCTAAATCATAGGCTCTTTTGTATGAAATAACAAACATTGGGATTAATAAAGATATAATTTGGTTAATTTTATCTTTTAAACGTCCTTCTTTAAAGTCAACACCTCTTGAGGCTTGTGCTTTTAAGATTTTATTAGCTTCATTAATCAAAGTAGGGATGAATCTAAGCGCAATTGAAATCATCATTGTAAGAATACTAACCTTTACACCTATTGCTTTTAGTGGTTTAGCTAGTTTTTCAAGACCATGATTAAGATCAGTTGGCTTTGTTGTGAGGGTTAGAGTTGATGATAAGAATAATAAACTCACTATTCTTAAAACAACAATAGCTGAGGTTAATAAACCTTTTTCATAAAATTTAAGCTTATAACTAAATAATACAAAGGTTGGTAAATCTATAGTTTGAAGATAAAACGTTAATCCAAACAAAAGAATAAACAAAATAAACCTAAATTTAGTAATTATTCTCTTTGATAAAAAGAATAATACCCAAATTACTAAAGCAATACCTAAATTTAAAATATTTAAATCAAATAAAATTTCAGTATAATCATTACCTTGATTAAACAATACTTGAAATATTACAGTAATGAACAATAATGTTGTCATCATTCTTAAACTTCTTAAAAACTTTCCTAATGGAATTTTTGTGGAGAGGATTAAGATTAGAACAACCCCAAATGCTATTAAAAGCGAATAAATATTCTTTAAAAGAAACAAACCTATAATTAAAGCGAATAAACTTACAATCTTTGTTCTTGGATCTAAACGATGAATCCATGAATTTGCATTGTAATATTGGCCAAATACAACATTACTATTCATCTTTTTCACCTGCTACTCTTAAAATCTCTTCATAAGCAGCTTTGATTGAGTGTTGATTTGGATTAATATCTAAGCCCAGTCTTGTTTTTAACTCTTTCAAAATAGAAACTGTTTGAGGATAGTTTAAGTTATATGTGCTTAGTAAGTCTTCTTTAGCAAATAGTTCTTCTTTTTTACCATCATAGACTACTTCACCATGATTTAATACTACAACTCTTTTTGCGTATTTGGATACTACTTCCATATCATGAGTAATAATTATAATTGTTTTCTTTTGTTCTTCATTAAGTTGTCTTAAAAACTCTAGTAATTCATATTTTGTAAAAGGATCAAGTCCAACAGTAGGTTCATCAAATATAAGTATTTCGGGTTGAGAAGCTAAAATACCAGAAATAGCTACTTTTCTTAACTGACCTCCAGACAGTGTAAAAGGGCTTCTATCTAATAAATTTGTAATATCTAATCTTTCAGCAATTTCCATTGCCTTTTCTTCAGGATTTTCGATATTAAAATTCTTAGGCCCAAATAATATATCTTTTTTTACAGTATCTTCAAATATTTGATATTCTGGGAACTGAAAAACTAAGCCAACTTTTTTTCTTATTGGCTTTAGCTTTGTCCTTTTATTTATTAATTCCCCAAAAATATTAACATTTCCACTTGTTGGCGTTATTAATGCATTCATGTGTTGTGCTAGAGTTGACTTACCACTTCCCGTGTGACCAACTAAAGCTATGAATTCATCCGTGCTTTCAATGTTTAAGTTAATATCTTTTAAAACAAATTTTATATTTTGTTTCTTCCTTGGGACATAATAAGAGAAATTTACTTTCGAAAAGTTAATTCCCATAATATTTCCTCAATTTCTTTTTTATTTTTTATTTTATTATTTTCTTCAACTAATTCAATTAGCTTCATACTTTCCAAAATATCTAATCTAGCTTCTTTTAAGATTTCTTTTTCTTTAAATACTTCTTCAGGAGTTCCATTTAAAACTATTCTGCCATCATTCATAACGACTATTTGGTCAGCATTTACTGCTTCTTCTAAATTATGAGTAATGGCTATTATTGTTTTCTTGCCCTTTAAGCTATCAATAACTTTATTAACTTCACCAATACCCTTTGGATCAAGCATCGATGTAGCCTCATCAAAAATAATAATACTTGGGTTATATGCTAATACTCCAGCTATAGCTACTCTTTGTTTTTCACCACCGCTTAAAGTCTCAGGATTGTTTTCTAAAAATCCTTCCATTTCTACAAGTCTTGAATACTCATCAATTAACTCAAGCATTTCTTCTCGTGGATATAATCTGTTTTCTAAACCAAATGCAATATCATCTTTTACTGTTACCCCAACAAACTGATTATCAGGGTTTTGAAATACTATCCCAATTTCTTTTCTAAGCTCATCTACACTGTCTCTATTTAGTAAAGTTTGATTAATGAATATTTCCCCGCTATCAGCCTCTAATAATCCAACTAAAAGCTTTGCAAGTGTAGACTTCCCACTACCATTATGGCCTAGTATACATAAAAATTGACCCTTAGGAATTGTAAGGGAAACATCGTCAATAACTATATTTTCTTTCTTATAAGCAAAGTTTAAATTTTTTATTTCTACCATATTTCTATCCTATTACTATTCCAAATTCTTTTGATTCAATTTTAATTAATACATCGTTTGTACAAAAAATTGGTGTTGGCATACCCGATGTAATTCGCATATTCATACATAATTTATTCTTACAATTAGCTTCTTCCATATGAATATTACCATATTCAATATGTATAACATTTAGTATTTCTGTGCTGTCAGTAGTTGCTTTCGGATCATGTTGAGTGTCATATATACCATCGCCATTAACATCTTCTTCTAAAATGAACTGCTTATTTTTAGTTGTTAATCTTAGTCTTATATTAGTATTCTTCTTTAATGTAACCCTATATACTTCACTGCTTTTATAATAAACAATTACTTCAGATTCATAATCATCACTAGTTGTATAATTATTACTAAAGTATATTATATAAAAACTTATAGATAATAGGAGAACTAAAGCTATTACTAGGAAATCTGTTTTTTTCATACTGACCTCTTTTAATATAATATTTTATCATTTTTATGCATTTATTGCAACAATAAGCCTAAGATATATTTTTAAAAATGTCTATAACAAAAAGCCCTTAGAGTAGCTTACTACTTTAAAGGCTTGGAATTTATTATTAATATCTAAATACTTTAGTCTCACTCTATACTATCAAGATATGCTTCTAGATCTTCAATAGTAGCATAATATGGTTCATAAACAGTACCAGAGAAGAAATGATTAGCATTAGGAGTCCCATATAAAAACACATTATGAGTTCCATTTATTGTAAATGCAGGATCATTATCATGATCTGCTATATGGGTTGTAACAGCTGCTTTATGCCAAATATTGTAATTTACATTAATTTGGTATTGAGCAGGAGTTGCTTCTTTTGAATAGAAACGAAGTTCATTTCCTGCTGTATTATCTGGGAATACATTATGTAGTACATTAACTACAGAGACATAATCACCTTTTACATAATTCATCAAAATAATAAATCCATATCTAAACCCAGTAGGTTTTAATATAATTTCATTACCTATAATATTTACTTCAGTTGCTGTGTGTCGACCAAAGAGAATTGAATATTGATGAGCATTATGAAGAATATTATTATTAATATTAATTTCACCAGCAGCACCAATACCAGTTCCTTTTTCTGTTTGGCCCCAACCTGAATTATTAGTACCTTCAAGTCTTACTTGTTCCCAGTAACCATCTATATGGTTATTTTCAACTCTTAAGTTTTTAGCATTATTAATTCTAATAGCATTATCACTATTTCCTTCATCTAGGAAATATGAATCTCTAACTTCAATATCATCATTTGATAATGAATCATCTGTTGGTATTAAGAAATAAATGCTCTTACCTACATCAATAGTATGATGGAAAAGTAAGTTGTGGAATTTATGACCTTTTTGAGGTAATAGTGATGTTATTTGTCCGTAGTCAGAAAACTCAACGCCATCAATGTGCAAGTTTTCTATTTGGCCAAGAACTAAATTACTTGCAATAACTGCTTCATCAACTCTACTAGCTAATTGACCAACAGGAGTTGTACCTTTATTAGGACCATAAATTGTAACATTATTAACGTTAAGTTGTAAATTACCTGAATAAGTTCCTTTTTCTAAATATAATATTGTGCCATCTTTAACAGCATTTAATGCATCCTCAAGGCTTGCAAATGCTGTTGCACCTAAATAATATTCTTTGGTTTCAAATAAAACTTCATCAAATCTATCTCCAGTTAAGCTTGCATCAACATACATTTCTGAATAATCAAATGTTACTTTTGCAACTACAACTATTTCTACTTCTTTAAATACAGTTGCATCTTCTGCAGATGAAACTTTAATCTTTACTGTTCCTGGCGCTAAAGCTTCCACTAAACCACTAGCACTAACTGTAGCAATTGTAGGAGCGCTTGAAGAATATACTACTCCTTGAGGAGCAATTAGTGGTAGAACATTTGCATCTACTTGCATTTGTTCTTCAACCATTAGAATTGAATGTTCATATTCTATTTCTACTTCTTCTGGTTCAGCTTCTAAAACATAAACCATTATTGAAGCACTCTCTTCGGTGCCTACAATTGTAGCTGTAATTTTAGCTGACCCTTCTTTAATACCTGTAATTTTACCGGTTTGATCAACACTAACTACTTTATTATCACTAGAAGACCAAGCTAATTCAACTGTAGGATATTTTAATTTTGCAACTAATTGTTTTGAAGTTGCAGCTGGTAGGCTAACTTGTTCATCTTCAAAGTATATTTCTCTATCAATTAAAGCTAAATATTCTTCTAAATCTTCAACGCTTGTAAAGTATGGTTCGTATTCAGCACCTTTAAAGAAGTGATTTGATTGTGGAGCACCATATAAGAATACATTGTATTTCGCATTAATATTGAAAGTGCCACTTTCATCATGTTCTGCAATATGGCTTGTTGCTGGAGCTTTTGTCCAAATATTGTAATTAACATTTATTTGGTATTGCTCATTTGTAGCAGTTCTTGAATAAAATCTAACTTCATGTCCACTAGTATTATCAGGGAATATGTTATGTTCTACATTAACAACTGTTGAATAATCACCTTTAATATAGTTCATTAAAATAATTAAACCATATCTATATCCTGATGGACTTACAGCTATGTAGTTATTTCTAATATTAACTTCAGTTGCTGTATGACGGCTAAATAATATTGGATATTGGATAGCTCCTACAAGGCGGTTATTATTGATGTTTGCAACACCACTAACGCCAGATCCTTTACCCCAGTCAGAAAGACCCCAACCTTCATTGTCTGTACCTTCTAGGCGAATTGGCTCAACATATCCAGTAAAATCATTTCCTTCAATTGTGATATTCTTCACGTTATTAATTCTTACACCTGAACGGTTATTTAATCTATCTAAGAATATAGTATTTGTAACTATAATATTTTCACTATATAGATTGTCATCCGTTGGAATTCTAAAGTAAATATTACCTTGAGAATCTGGATATCCTTCAGTTGAATCAAAATATAAGTTATTAAAAGTATGGTTCTTTTGAGGAACTTCAGAAAGGATTTGTCCTCTACCTGCAAACTTAATACCTTCAATAGTTAAGTTTTGAATTTCACCTAAAGTAATATATCCTTTGATAATACTTTCTTCAACTCTATCTTCTAAATCAGTTACAGGATTAATATCTTTATTAGGTCCAGTAATTAGGATATTATTATTATTTATTTCAACAACTCCTACATATTCGCCTGAAGCTATATATAATGTTGAATCATCTTGTAATACTTCAAATGCACTAACTAAATCTGTAAATGCATTAACTCCCATAATTAAATCTTTACCATTATAAGAAATAGCTTCGAATCTTCCAGCAGTTAATGAGCCATCTAAAACGATATAATCAAGGCTTGCACCTGTAATAGCCTCAACAACATCAATATCATATTCAAACTTCACATCTGGATCAACAGTTGATTTCACAACAACTTTAGCACTTCCAAGTCCTATAGCTTTTATATTACCATTTGCATCTACTGTTACAACACTTGTATTTGTTGATTCAAAAGTAACTGTTTGAACAGCTTTTTCTGGAAGAACAGATACTTTTAAATCCATTTCTTCATCTACTAATAATTTATTATATCTACCTGTCACTACTACTTCTTCTGGTTCTGGAATAAATACTGTAAGAGTAAATGTTCCTGTAATAGTAGGATCAACATTTGATTTAGCAGTTATTACAACTTCGCCTGGAATATATCCATAAAACACACCATGAATATCTACGACACCAACAGTTTCATTGGATGAACTCCAAAAAACTCCTTGGTCTGCATGTTCTGGACTAACTTCAGCTATCATTTGTAATGATTGATGAATTGATACTTTTGTAACATCACCAGTCGCTTTTACAGTTATTGAAACTGGATCTGGTTTACTAACTATAAAAGTAAAATCATCTGTTACAGTTGGCGCTTCTTTTGCAGCTGCAGTTATAATTACACTACCAGTACCTACAAATTCAACTAAACCATCTTCATCTACAGTAGCTACAGCTGGATTGCTTGTTGACCAATTTACAGCACTTAAAGCATTCTTTGGAAATACAAGTACAGCAAGTTGTACCCTATCAAGAACCTTTACATTATTAGAACCATCATAATCAATAATAATACTAGTTGGTGCGATCAAAACAACATCAACTGTTATAGTTGCACTCTTATCTTTATAGGTAGCAGTTATAGTTGTAGAACCAAGTTTAACTGGTGTAACTTTACCATTTTGATCTACGGTTGCTACTGCAGGGTCTTTTGAACTCCAAGTAAATGCAACATTTCCAACAGGATTTGTATCCGGTTTTAAGGTCAGTGTAGACCCTAGACCAACTTCTGCTTTACTGTCTTTAAAAGAAACTGTTCCATCAAAATCTACTACAACCTCAATTGTATCGCTTTTTGATGTTTCTTTTACTTTCACCGTTATTTGTGTTGTTCCAGTACCCGTGGCATAAACAACACCTTCTTCATCTACTTCGGCAATTTTATCATTGTCCGAAACCCACTCTAATTTTGAACGATCTTTAACACCAGATACTTGTAACTCTAAAGAATCACCAACATTTAGTGAAATAGATTTTGTTTTAAAACTTACATCATCTCCGCCACAAGCAGCAAGAGTCACAAAAGCAAATAACATTGCAAATAAAATTAGAATTTTAGATGTTTTTTTCATCTTTTCAATATAATTCAAGCTCATATTGACGATTACAATTACTTGAACTATTTTCCTCCTCATATATTTTGTCAATATGGAATCATTGTTCTACTTTATTGTAATATAAGAACTACTATTAGTCAATAAGTTTGAAGTATGAGGCTAAAAGATTTTGAAATTCACTACTCGCTCTATATCTTTTTTAAGACCTATATGATATAATGAAAAAAAGATTGACTTTAAATAAGGAGGAATATTCAAATGAAATTAAAATCAATACTTTTTATGTTTATGGGGACATTATTATTATTGTTTTTTACCGGTTGTGATACAACCGATGATGTAGATCCAACTTTATCACTTCCATCTTTAAGCATTACTCTTCAAATTGATGAGACTCTAAAGCTTAATCCGACGATAAAAGGCTCTAGTGTAATTTTAGAAATTAACTATGTATCTAAGGATGAAAGCATTGTTTCAGTTGATAGGAATGGAAACTTAAAAGCTTTAAAAGCAGGAGAAACAACAATTGAAGTTACTTTAGCTAATTACCCTAGTAGCCTCTTAGTAGTTAAGATTATTATAGAGGAATCTTCTAACACTAAGGAGCTTTCAATTACTGGGCCTGAATCTATTAGCGTTGGTGAAAGTATTGAGTACATAGCAACAAATCCTTTCTCTGAAGAAAATTGGGTATTTTGGGAATCTAAAACTCCTGAGACCCTAAGAGTATCACAAAATGGCGTTGTAAGAGGGCTCAAAGAAGGTACAGGAATAATTAGAATAACAGGTGAAGATGAATCACAATGGGTGGAAAAAACAATAAATGTTGTTGCACCACTTCCTGAAGAAGTAATAATCCAAGATCTTGGAAATAGAAGAATTTCTTATTTGTCTGATATTACTTTAACTGCAAACGTCCTACCAGAAGGAGCTAGCCAAAAAGTTACCTGGCTATCATATGATGAAGACATTTGCGATGTAGATGAAAACGGAAAACTAATTCCTAAATTCCCTGGTGAAGTAGTAATTATGGCAATTGCAGATGATACTACTGTTCACGGTGAAATTACTGTTAAAGTTGAACCAACATTAATGGAAGTAATGGAGTATTATCATAACCCTGAACCTTTCGTTCAAAATATTCAAACTTTTGGAGCTCAAACATTTAATGAAATCCTATATCAAAGTGTTAATGACTACTTAAATATTGATTTAGATATAATAGAATCTATTATTAGTGCTTCTCTACCAAATAGAACAAATGAGAAACAAACTTCCACAATCTATATAACTGTACATGATACTGGAAATAATAGTGTTGGTGCTGGTGCATCAGCTCATAATAACTTTATTCATGGTGGAGGCGGGGGCGAAAACGTTTCATGGCACTATACTGTAGGTAATGATGGCATTTACCAACACCTACCAATGGATGAAACAGCAAGACATGCTGCCGATGGAATGACAGTACCTCATGAAAGATACGACTCTGGTATTGCTTATTCAATAAAAAAGAAACCAGCAGTAACTATTTCAACTGATGGCTTCTATGTACTTGATGGACAAAAATCTCTAGTTCCAGTTCCAAGAAAAACAGACGGTTCTGTTCCTCTATCATCACAAATTGTTGATTTGGGCATTGAAGTTGTAAAAGGAGAGAACGGAAACTGGTGGATTGGTAATACTTATTGGAATGCTTCAGCAGGATTAATAAGTAATCGTGGAGGAAACCTCCATAGTGTAGGTATTGAAACTTGTGTTGATAAAGACTCAGATGTCTTCTTAACTTGGCAAATGACAGCAAAACTGGTTGCTATGCTAATGGAAGAAACAGGCTTAGGCCTTGATAGAATCGTACAACACTCCTACTTCTGTGGTAAAGATTGTCCTATGACAATGCGTCATGCTGGTAGATTTAATACATTCCTTCGCTTAGTTGAAGTTGAATTCATTACTAGAACAATGTTTAAAGATTATTCAATAAACTTAATATCACATAATCCTGATTATATTGATAATCGTGGAAGAATAATTGACTTACCTAGTGAACTTACAAATGCTAGTTACACTATTGAAATAACAAACAATGTAACAAACCAATATCAATCTAAAACATTTAATGTTTTATTACCAAAAAAATAATATAA
>CAYOXB010000016.1:0-27425 GCA_964407835.1 uncultured Bacteroidales bacterium | reverse complement strand
CCATATTGAAAGCATAGGTTTGATACAATCGTATTGAGCCTTTTTTATTTGGAATATAGGGCAAAATTCCCTATTTTCACTTTCCATTTAATTTTAACTAGCTGTTGAAGTTGTGTTATTTAGCCTGTTTGTTGAGCTCATTAGAAAAAATAAGACTACGATTTACACGATTTCATTACAATTTACACGATTACTATATGATAGTATGTTAAGTTTGATAAAAAGTAGACCAAAAAGTAGACCAAAAAGTAGACCAAAAAGTAGACCAAAGATTTGTTTTGTGTTACAATACAAGTGAAAGGAAATGATTAAACTATGGAAAATACAAATATTGAGTATAAAAAAACATTGAATGAACATTTGGAGAAAGTAATTGTATCATTTCTTAATACTGATGGTGGTATCGTTAAAATTGGTGTGGACGATTCCGGATATATAGTGGGAATAAACAATCCTGATGATATTATGAGTAAAATCTCTTCAAGGATATCAAATAATATTATTCCTAATCCGCAGGCTATAATAACAATCACACCAGAAGTTTTAAATGATAAAACAATAATCACAGTAAAGGTCAAAAAAGGATTGCATCCAATTTATTATATAAAAAAATATGGTCTTTCAGAAACCGGCGTATACATTAGGTTAGGAAGCGCATCTCTTGGTATGGAGCAAGAAGAAATAAACAAAAGATATTTAGAAAGTTTAAATTATAAGGAACCTTCTATTACTGAATTAGAGTCATCAAATCAAAGATTATCGTTTAAGGATTTAAAAATAATTTATCAAGAAAATGAAAAAAACTTAAACGAAGAAACATTTAAAGACAATTTAAAATTTTTCACAAAGGAAAATAAGTTTAATATTTTGGCTGAAATTTTATCTGACACAAATCAAATTTCATTAAAAATTATCACTTATGCCGGAATGGACAAATCAGAAATCATACAAACTGCTGAATTTGGGAATAAATCTTTGTTGGTTTCAACTGAGCAAGTTTTAGATTATTTTGAAGTGATAAATAGAATTTTAGTATCCTTTGAAGGTGCAAAAAGAATAGAAAAGCCATTAATTAACAAAAGAGTATTAAGAGAAGCGTGGATAAATGCAATTGTACATAATGACTGGAGTAATAGTCTTTCACCGATTGTACATGTTTTTAGTGACCGAATTGAAATTGTTTCAAATGGTGGACTTGTAGATAAAATGTCAAAAGAAGAATTTTTTAGAGGCATAAGCAAACCTAGAAATCTTGAATTAATGAAGATATTTTTGGATATTGGTTTAGTTGAACAAACTGGATATGGTGTGCCAAAAATCATTAGTGAATATGGTAAAACGGCTTTTGAATTTTTTGATAATTCAATTATTGTGTCTTTATTGTTCACAGATAAAACAACTAGTATTATTAAGCAAACTAATAATTTCTATTTAAGCGAAACGCAAAAAAAGATATTAGAATTGATTAAAGAAAATAATAATATAACGCAACAAGAAGTAGCTGCTAAACTTAATTTATCAATTCAAGCAATAAAAAAATCCTTTAGAGATTTAAGTGATAAAGGTGTTATCAAAAGAGTTGGTAGTTATCGATTGGGAACCTGGGATATTTCTGATAAAAAGTAATAAGGTGTTAAACAAGTGATAAATGATTAAGTTATGTAATTATCTTAAGTAGGTGAAAAGAGATGTTCAATTATAAAACAAGTGAATCGCAAAATTATATTTTTCATTATTTAGAAAATTCGTTAGCCGAGAAAGAAATTGATCTAATCATTAACGAACAAGAAAAAGTTATTGAAGAATTAAAAAATTTCTTTAGTATTGATCTTCCTTTTAAAATTAATTACTTTTTGTTGAATACTCCAGCACAAGTTGGCAAGATATATGGAGATAATGAAGCGTGTAATGGATTTGCTAAAGAGCCAAATCTAGTTTACGCTGTTTACAATTATGATGTAAAATGCATTGGCTATCACGAAGATGCACATATAGTTTCTTATTTGATTAATAAGCCTAAGTTAAGCTTTATTAGAGAGGGTTTAGCTATGTTTTTTGATAAGACATGGTGGGGTAAAGAAAATGAAAAATGGGTGTTTGAATTTCTTGAAAATGGTCAGTATATTAACATAATTAACTTGATGTATAATCAAGAAATAGATCAAAAATGTGAAATAACATATCCTATAGCTGGCGCATTTACTAAATTTTTAATTGATGTTTATGGAAAAAATAAATATATAGAACTGTATAAATGCCAAAGCATCAATGAAGCTACATTTTTAGAAATTTTTAATAATTCAGTTGTAGGGTTAGAAGAAAGTTTTATTTATTATATTAAAAATATTAAAGGCATTCAAAACCCCAAATAAAAACAGCCTAACAAAGCCATCTATTTTTAGGGGTGTTGTAAAAAACACAGGGGTGCTGTAAAATTTCACTAGGGTGTTGTAAAATTTAACAAGGGTGCTGTAAGTGTATCAAAATAGGTCGCCCAACACATATTGAAATTTGGTTTGATACAAAGTAAGCAAGAGTTTGCAATAGTGTCAAACTTTTTTTATTAGGTAGAAGAAAAACTCAAGATAAAAATATCTAGACAAACACAAATGAAAGAACTATAATAATAATATAAAACAAATAAAATACAATATATGGATATATTTTAAGAATATATTAGAAATAAGAAAAGAGGGATGGGATTGTTTAAAAAACTTTTATCTAAGCTAAGAAAAATGAAGAGCACGATTAGTGTAAAAACATATAAAAAACCTTTGTTTTTTATAATTTCGCTAATGATTTTTATTAATCTTATTATACTAGTGTTAGCAGCGATTATTGCATTAAACATAGATGATAGTTTTAAGAACTTTTTTGATGCCTTTGCAAATGGAGCAATAAAATGGTTAATTATTCCTAATTCAGTTTTAAGCATTGAAAATCCAAAATTATTATTGCTTGCTGTTTTTGTTTTGGTTGTAGGAATGGTTTTGTTTTCAGGTATTATAATTGCTTTAACAACAAACCAAATAAAAGCTTATATTGAACGTAAACAATCATCTTCTGGGAAATTAAACTTAGAAGATCATATTGTTATCTTAAATTGGAATAATAAAGTTCCTGAACTTATAGCTGATTTATTATATATTGACGATCAGAAAATTACATTAGTTCTTTTAGCAAATATCGATAAAACATATGCTGAAAAGCAAATTCAAAATGTTATCTCTGATTTAGATGTTTCAAAAAAAGACATTAAAGATTTAATGATATTAGTAAAAAATGGAGATCCTTTACTTGAAAGTGATTTGCAAGATGTATCAATAGATAAAGCAAAAGCTATAATTATTATGAACGAAGAAAAGCATAATAGTAGTATATCTTTAAAAGAAAGCGACCTTTCAGTTATAAAGATAATTTTAGCTCTCTCAGAATATGGTATATCTTTAGATGTGCCTTTTGTTGCGGAAATTAAAGACCATGATTCGATTGAAAAAGTTAATGTACTAAATAAAATCGTAGATTCACTTGATAATAGAATAATTTTACCAATTTGCTTTGATATGCGTTTAGGGCAAATAATTGCTCAAACTGTTATTGATTCAAAAATGGAAGAACTATACCTCTCGCTTTTTTCATTTAAAGATGCTGAAGTTTATTATTTAGAAAATGCAAGTTTTGAAGAAGCTTTAAAAAACTATCCATATTTAACACCTCTTGGGAGTGATAATAATGGGGTTTTTGTTTTAGCAGAATGCGATAAGAACTTAAATATTAAAGAAGCCTTTAATTATGAGATAAAAACACTAAAACTAAAACAATTTAAAGAAGATAAAAATTTAGATGTTTTTATAGTTGGAAAAAACAATAAATTAGAGTTTATACTAGATGCTTTTCAGGAATATAAAAATATTTACAAAAATAAATTTGATGCTCAATATATAAAAAGTGAAGAAATAAGTAGTTTATTAAAAAAGATAAATAATAGTAAAAAAGAATCAACTGTCTTATTATTAAGTGATGAAAACCAAGATGTTGATGGATTAGATTCAAATGTAATTGATGCACTCATATATATAGAGTCTAATCTTATTAATAAATCAACAAATTTAATTGTTGAATTGCTTGATCCTAAAAACTATTCAATTATTTCAAATTTTAATATCCGAAACACAATTATATCCAATAAAATAATTTCATTGCTTCTTTCAAAATTAGCTCTATATCCTAAGACTGCTCCTTTTTATGAAGATTTATTAACTATAACTTTAGAAGAAGGAGAGCAAAGAGATAATGCCCAAATCTTTATAAAGAAGGCTGGCGATATATTTGTTTTCGAGAATAAATTGGAGTTTTCTTCTATTAAAGAATTCACTATTTCATTCTATTATTCATCTAATAAAGTTTCTATGCCTATGGGTTATGTTAGGAATGATAAAATGCAAATATTTTATGGTGATTTAACTCAAACACCTCTCACAATAACACAAGATGATTACATAATTTTAATTAACTTATAATTTATATTGATTTACCAAGTCTAATAAAAAGGTAGATGATGAATTTGCCTGAATATTAGACTTTTTTATTTTACTATGTATTTTTACTGTTTATTTTGATATAATATAGATAATAAATAATCAATAAGGGGAAAGGTTATATGGAAGTAAATAAAGAATTAGTTTTTTCTTCTACTGAAGAAGTTGTTAAGGTATATCGTTATTTTTCACTTAGTTCAAACGATAAGGAGATTGGGGATTATTCAAATACCCTTACAGTAACAACTGATAGAGTTGTTATTGAATCTATTAATAAGGGTGGTTTTGTTAGAGATGAATACCCCATAGATAGTATTGAAGGGACTAAGAGTCAATTTTATTATTCGAAGAAAAGTAAAGCTGGTTTAGTATTATTCATTATAGGCTTAGTTATAATTGGTCTTGGATTTGGTTTAAAGGATATACTAGCTAATATTTTTGGGTTTATGTACTTAATTTTTGCAGGTGTTGGTTTAGCGTTATTCATTGTTGGCTTAATATTACTAATTAAATTAAAAGCAAAACAATCATTTAGACTTACTTTGTTTACTTGTAAACAGTTTTATAGTCTAACGACCTTATCTGGTGAAAACTTTATATCTAAAAAGCGAAAAAGAAATAAAGAAACAGCTAAAATTAAAATAGTTGCAACTATTACAGAAGATGCTTTGAAAATGTTGAATGAACTTAATGGAGTTTTTATAACAGTTAAACATTTTAAAGAAGAAGTAGCTTGTATGCGTAGTAAAATGCTTAATAATATTATTAGTGTAAGTGAATTTGAAGAAAATTATGCTAGACTATTAAGTGCGATTAAAAAGTAAAAATAACACTTGAATGATTGCTCAAATGAGTTGACATTCAAGTGTTTTTATATTATAATAAATCGTATAAAAATGAGGTGGTCAAAATGGCTAAAGCAGTTGACAAAAAAATAAGCCTTGATAGTTTTTATTGTGAAGAATGTATTGATAAAATCAGTGAGGATATTGCTAGTAAACACTATGATGTTGATATAAAAAGAGATAATATTAATATTATTTTCACAATCAAATTAGAAAAAGAATATAAAAAAATAATTAAGCTAATAAACAATGTTTTATTAACTCACAAACATAGCGATAAAATCCATGATTTATCAAACCCTGCCCAGTCACTTTTAATTGGGAACCTATCATGTGCCCATTGTGCCTTAAGAATTGAAGATAGAGTTAAAGGATTAAGTGGAGTTAAAGAAGCAAATCTTGATTTTGTGAATTCAAAGTTAAATATAGTTGTAGATGATGCTTATAATTTTTCTGAAGTGTTAAAAGAAACAAAGAATATTATAAAAGAAGTAGAGCCTGAAGCATATATTAAAAACACTAATGAATTTAGTAATTATAAAGAAACAAGAAAAATTATAGTTTTAAAAACTATTATAAATATCTTACTTGGGGTTGTTCCTTTCTTACTTGGGATGTTTTTAGAATATGGTTTTACTTTTAAACTTATTATGTTTATTTTAAGTTATTTAATTATTGGTAGATCAGTAATTATTAAATCTTTTAAGACTATTGCAAAAGGGATAATTTTTGATGAAAATACTTTAATGTTAATTGCAACTATTGGAGCATTTGCGATTGGAGAATATTTTGAAGCAATTGCTGTTATGCTTTTATATGCAATTGGTGAAATGTTTCAAGATTTGGCTGTCCAAAAATCTAGAAAATCAATTTCTGATTTAATGGATATAAAATCTGAATACGCTAATTTGAAACAAGATGATAGAATAATTGAAGTTAGAGCAGAAGATGTAGAAATAGATGATTTTATAATTGTTAGGCCTGGTGAAAAAGTTCCACTTGATGGAATTGTTACTGAAGGTGAAGGAATGGTTGATACATCAAGCATTACTGGTGAGAGCCTTCCTAGATATATTAGAGTAAATGAAGAAATAGTTAGCGGTTTTATTAATTTAGAAAAAGTTATTACTATTAAGGTTCAAAAAGAATATAAAGACTCAACGGTAAGTAAAATTATTGAAATGGTTGAAAATGCAAGTAGCAAAAAAGCTGTTACAGAAAACTTTATAACTAAGTTTTCTAGATACTATACGCCAATTGTTGTTGGGATAGCAATTCTACTTACATTAATACCTACAATATTTTTAAGTTTAGATTTCAATACTTGGCTTTACAGATCGCTTAGTTTCTTAGTTGTATCTTGTCCTTGTGCCTTTGTTATTTCGGTTCCTCTAGGCTTTTATGCGGGAATCGGGTTTGCATCAAGAAATGGAATACTAATAAGAGGTGGGAATTTTCTAGAAGCTCTTAAAAATGTTGATGAAATTGTTTTTGATAAAACAGGAACACTAACTACTGGAAGGTTTGTTGTTAGAGAAGTTCATTCTGTTAACTATTCTAAAGAGAAATTAGTTGAACTAGCTGCAATGGGTGAATATTATTCAACTCATCCAATTGCTAGAGCAATTATTAATGCTCACAAAGGCGAAATAAATTCAAATAGTGTAAGTAATTATCAAGAAATACCTGGTCAAGGTATTAGTGTTATAATCGATGGTCTAAATGTACTAGTTGGAAATAAAAGATTAATGAAATCTCATGAGATTGAACTTAGTGATATTACCTCAAGTTATACGATTATATATGTTGCTGTAGATAATAAATATGAAGGTCATTTGGTTATTGGAGATGAAATAAAAGAAGAAGCGCCAAAAGTAGTTAATCATTTAAGAAAACTTGGAGTTAAAAAAATTAGTCTATTAACTGGAGATAAAGAAGAAGTAGCTTTAGAAGTTGGTAAAGCTCTTGGCTTAGATGAAGTTTATTATGAAGCTCTTCCTCAAGATAAAGTTGAAATTATTACATCTAAAGTTAATGGGAAAAACAACAAACTTGCGTTTGTTGGCGATGGTATTAATGATGCACCAGTTTTAGCTGCTGCAAGTATTGGTATTTCAATGGGAACTATCGGTAGTGATGCTGCAATTGAAGCTAGTGATATTGTAATAATGAACGATAATTTAGAAAAAATTGTTGTTGCTAAAAGGGTTGCTAAAGAAACAAGCAAGAAAGTATGGCAAAATATAATTTTTGCTCTTGCTGTAAAAGTTGCAGTTTTAATACTTGCTGCACTTGGTATTGCCAATATGTGGGCAGCAGTATTTGCTGATGTAGGTGTTTCTTTAATTGCAATTATTAACGCAATGCAAATATTAAGAAAAAAACAGGTAATTATTTAAATTACCTGTTTTGTTTTTTAATTTTTAATTATTTTATTCGTCTAATTGATTTAATAGTTATTGCAGGATATGGAAAATCTTCTAATGAGTAATCAACAAATGTTGTTGGTGCATCATTTAGTGAAAGTAATACTTCATTACTTTTGGTATCCATAGTTTTTCCAAAAGCTGCATAAGAACCATCTAAATGTGGTGCATTTGCAGTACAAATGAAAAATTGACTTGTTGCACTATTAGGATCATTTGTTCTAGCCATGGAAATAACTCCTAGTTCGTGTAGTAAGTTATTCTCAACACCGTTTTTTGAGAATTCACCTTTAATTGTTTTCTTTGACTCTTTTGTTTTAATATTATTACCATCTAAATAATAGCCCCCACCTTGAATCATAAAGTCTTTGATTAGTCTGTGGAATACTAAACCATCATAAAACTTTTTATCTACAAGATTTAGAAAGTTTTCTACGCTTATAGGTGCGATATCTGGATATAATTCGATGTTGATTTCTCTACCATCTTCTAATAATATTTTAATTTTTGGTTCTGTTTCTTCATCACTACAACCAACAATGAATGTTAGTAAAACAATAAGTAGTGGAATTAATAGTCTTGACATAGTTATACCTCTTTCATAAGGCATATTTTACCACATATTATAAGATATCTCAAGTTTTAAATATTCTTAAGTAAATTGTAAAAGGTGATGGAAAAAATATCTAGTTATGATATAATTAAAATGGACAAGGAGATTTGATTATGAATGAAACTTCTAAAAATAAATTAAAAATGATAGCTGTTGTTAAGGACAAGCCTGAAAAAGGTTTTACGGTTGAAGAAAGATATATTTCAACTGATTTAAATGATGATGAAGTGCTTGTTAGAATTAATTCAGCTTCATTTTGTGGAACCGATTCTCATATTTATGAATATGATAATTGGGCAAAAAATAGACTGCAACTACCTTTGATAGTTGGTCATGAATTTAGTGGGGAAATAATTAAAATAGGGAGTAAGGTTGATAGAGTTAAAGTTGGCGATATAATAAGCGCTGAAACTCATATAATTTGTGGTGTGTGTGAGTTTTGTCTTAGGGGGGAAGGACATATTTGTGAGGAAACAAAAATAATTGGTGTTGATACCGATGGCTGTTTTGCAAACTATATTAAAATGCCTGCAGCAAATTGTTTTGTCAATGACAAAAATGCTAATCCACTACTGCTTTCTGTGCAAGAACCTCTAGGCAATGCAGTACATACAATGGCTCATTTTGATATTTTTAATAAAGATGTTGTTGTTGTTGGTTGTGGGCCGATTGGAATTATGGCAGTTGATGTAAGTAGAGCTTTGGGAGCTAAAAAAGTCATTGCAATTGAAATTAAAGAATATCGTAAAAATCTTGCAAGCGAGCTTGGTGCTGATGTTGTAATAGATCCATTAAAAGAAGATGTTGTAAAAAGGGTACTAGAAGAAACTAATGGCAAAGGTGCTGATGTAGTAGGTGATTTCTCAGGAAATAGATCAGCAATTGAACTTGCTTTTAAGTATGTTAAAGCTGGAGGAGGCTTATCACTTTTAGGACTTCCTGCATCTAATATAGAAATAGACCTTGCTCGTGATGTAATTAATAAAGGAATTAGCATTTATGGTGTCACGGGTAGAAGAATATATGATACTTGGTATCAAGTAAAAGATTTGCTTGCTAGTGGTAAGTTAAATTTAGAAAAGATAATTACTCATAAGTTTCCAATGAGAGATATTAATAAAGCTGCCGAGGTAATGGCTAGCGGAGAATGCGGAAAAATTGTTTTATTCCCGGAGGAAATTGATGGATAAACTTAAATACTTAGAAAAAAATGTTGAAGAATTAAAAGAACAAAAGGTATATAGAAAATTACCTATTAATTATGGCGCTATTGAAGGCAGAATTGATTTAAACCATAAAGAGGTTATTAATCTTTCTAGTAATAACTATTTAGGTCTTGCAACCCACCCAATATTAAAAGAAGCTGCCAAAGCAGCAGTTGATAAATATGGTGTTGGTGCTGGAAGCGTTAGAACAATAGTTGGTAATCAAGATATTTTAGAAGAGTTAGAAGAAACACTTGCGATATTCAAAGAAGAAGAAGCAGTTACTTGTTTTCAATCTGGACTTAACTGTAATATAGGTGTTATTCAAGCAATAACTGCTAGAGGAGATTTAATTATTAGTGATGAATTAAATCACGCAAGTATTATTGACGGAAGTAGACTTTCTAGAGCCGATAAAATAGTATATCGCCATAGTGATATGGAACATTTAGAAGAAATACTTGTTTCTGAAAGAGAGAAATACAATACAGTCTTAATTATTACTGATGGTGTGTTTTCAATGGATGGTGATATTGCTAATTTACCAAAGATTGTGGAACTTGCTAAGAAGTACAATGCTCTTACTTATGTAGATGATGCTCATGGGAGTGGAGTTTTAGGTAGAAGTGGTAGGGGGACTGTTGATCACTTTAACTTACATGGTGAAGTTGACTTCATTATTGGAACTCTTAGTAAAGCAATCGGTGTTGTTGGCGGTTATGTCGCTAGTAAAAAGGTTGTGAAAGAATGGCTTTTACATCGTGCTAGACCATTACTGTTTTCTACAGCTCTACCACCTGCTGCAATTGTTGCAACTACAGCAGCAATCAATGTTTTAATGGAAACAGAAAAGTATACTAAGAAATTGTGGGCTAATGCAGATTACTTTAAAGCTCAACTTAAAGGTTTGGGATTTGATTTAGGTAAAAGTGAAACTCCAATTACTCCTGTTATGGTAGGAGATGAAGCTAAAACAATGCAGTTTTCTAAAAGACTACTTGAAGAAGGTGTTTTTGTTTCCGCAATTGTCTATCCTACTGTTGCTGTAGGAAAGGGAAGACTACGTTGTATGGTTAGTGCTGGACATAGCATTGATGACTTGCGCGAAGCTGTCGGAATTTTTGAAAAAGTAGGAAAGGAATTAGCTATTATTTAATGAAAGTTTATTTAAAGCAAGAAATTGTTGCTCATCGTGGTGCTAAGGGATTAGTAAAACATGAAAATACAATTGAAGCATTTGCGAAAGCTATTGAAGTTGGTGCTTATAGTATTGAAATAGATATTAGAAAAACTAAAGATAATGTAATAGTTGTCTATCATGATGGTAAGATCAAAGATAAAAAAATTAGAGAATTAGATTATAAAGAATTATTAGAAATAGCAGGCTTTGAAATTCCAACATTAGAAGATACAGTGAAGTTTGTAAAAGGAAAAATCCTTCTTGATGTAGAGTTCAAAGAAGGTGGCTATGTGGAAGAAAGCTTAGATATTGTTAAGAAACATTTAAACACTGATGAATTTTATGTTAGATCCTTTATTGATCAAGTTATTATTGATGTAAAAAAATACGATAAAAATATTATTTGTGCTCTTTTATTAGGAGATGATGTAAAAGAGAAGATTTTTAGAACTAGAATGAGTGAGCTGTTTCCAAGAAGAAGAGTTAAAAAAACTGGTTGTGATTATGTATCTCCTCATTATCGCTTACTTAAGTTTGGTTTTATGACTAGAATGAAAATACTAGGACAACAAGTTTGTGTTTGGACAGTTAATGATGAACAGTTAATGGATAAAATGCTTAATAAGAAAAAGGTTCATGCTATTGTAACTGATTATCCTAATCTTGCAAAAAAATATTTGAAATAAAAACATCCTCGCAAGAGGATGTTTTGTCTTAAATACTATATATTTTTGAATATTTTTTGATTAAATAGTTTGTATAATGTTTAGGATTGAAGTTTTGTCCTGTACATAGTTTAAATAATTCTTTTGGATCTTTTGAAGAACCATATTTATGAAGATGTTCTTTGAACCATTGGTTGATTTCTTTTGTATTTTTAGATTTTAAGGAATTCAAGATTTTGAAATCTTTATTCATTACTCTAAACATTTGTGCTGCATATGCACTACCAAGAGCATAGGTTGGGAAATATCCAAACATTCCTCCAGCCCAATGAACATCTTGAAGTACTCCAACCTTATCAGATGGAACATCAATACCTAAATAGTCTTTTACTTTTTGGTTCCAAACTTTTGGTAAGTCTTTTACTTCAATTTCATTATTAAATAATGCTTTTTCAATATCATATCTAATCATGATGTGAATTGGATAAGTTAACTCATCAGCTTCAATCCTGATTAATGATAATTCAACTTTATTAATATGATTATAGAAATCATTTAATTTAATACCTTTTAATTCTTTTTTAAATATTTCTTTAAGTTTAGGGAAGTGTTCTTTCCAAAACTCTTTACTTCTACCAATCATATTTTCATAAAATCTAGATTGTGATTCATGAAGTGCCATACTTCCACCGCCACCAGACAGGGTAAAGTCAAGAGCTGGGTCTACTTGTTGTTCATATAAAGCATGACCAAGTTCATGAATTGCTGCAAATACAGCTGAAACTAAATTGTCTTCATGATAGTGGTTAGTAAATCTAACGTCATATGATCCCATTCCTGAAGTAAATGGGTGTTCACTTTCTTTTACAAGTCCATGATTTAAATCATAATTAAGAACATCAAGTAAATAATTAACGAATTCTTTTTGTTTTTCAACTGTGAATCTTTCTTTTAGGAAGCTATTATTATATTCAAGTTGTTTCTTTGTAACTTCCTTCACAAATGGAACTAAGTCTCTTTTGATTGTATCAAAAAACTTGTCATAGTCCTTAATTGTCATATTCTTTTCAAATTGATCTAGTAAAACATTATAACCGTCTAGTTTAGATGTTTTCACATAACCAATATATCTACGTTTATAAGCAACTATTTTTTCTAAAACAGGCTCAAAATTTTTCCAATCATTAGTGTTTTTTGCTTTTGCCCAAATATGTTGGCTTTCCGCAAGTACTCTCATATGTTCTACATAGTCATCCATTGGCACTTTTTTAAGTTTGTCCATACGATCTTTTAATAAAGTAATTTCATGACTTAAAATTTCATCTAGTTCTTGTCTATTTTTATATAAGTCTTCAATTACTTTAATTGTTTCAGGTGCAGTTAAAAGTTTATAGGATAGTCCGCTTAATACTGCACTATGTTTTGCCCTCGCAGAAAAAGAACCTTTTGGAGCTTCTGTATTAGAATCCCAACTTATAACAAAACTTGCAAAGCGATAAGCTTGCATTTGGCTTCTTATTTCTGTATATTTTTGAATATTTTCTTGCATCTAATCACCTCTTATCTATTATACCATTAAAGTATAAATAATTTATAATTAAATATTAAAATAATTTTTAAATAATACAAGTTTTTTGAGTAAAAGATTTCGAAAAGTAATAAATTATGATATAATGTTATATATATATTAAGTGGAGGAAATTATATATGAGAAAGTTTTTTAGAGAATTTAGAGAATTTATTCAAAGAGGAAATGTTTTAGATTTAGCTGTAGGTATTATCATTGGTGGTGCTTTCGGTAAAATCGTTAGCAGTTTAGTAAATGATATAATTATGCCTATCGTTGGTAGAGTTATGGGTGGAGTTAATATTACTGAGGCTAATGTAGTTTTAGTTCCTGCAGTAATGGAAGGTGATGAAGTTATTAAAAGTGCTGTTACTTTAAACTACGGGATGTTTATTCAAAACATTATAGACTTCTTAATTATTGCATTTACAGTATTTGTAATTATTAAAGTTGTTACTGGCCTTCAAAAACGCGCTGAAAAAGCAAAAGAGGCTTTGAGGAAATCAGAAGAAGATTTAAGTGAAGTTGTAGAAGAAGAAGTTGTAGAAGAACCAGTAGAAGTTAAACCTACTGCTGAAGATTTACTTGTTGAAATAAGAGATTTACTTAAAGAAAATAAATAAACAAACAAAAACGCAAAAATATTGCGTTTTTATTTGTTATATTATTGGGTGATAGAAAATGAAAAAGATGTTATATCTTTTATTGATTGCGATTGGCTTTGCAACTTTAGTTAGTTGTCATGGACCGATGAACATGGATAATGATATTTTATACTTTCAAATACAAGGTGATTTCTATTTTGAAAGAGGAGAAAACTCTTTTCTTGGAGTAGAAGAACATCCGAGTTCTTATTTTGGATTATCTAGCTCTACAGCTAGTTATTCAAATATTAGAAGGATGATTAATAATGGAGTAGTTAATATCCCAGCAAATGCAGTCAAGATAGAAGAAATGGTAAATTATTTTAGCTATAAAT
The DNA here is from genome assembly GCA_964407835.1 of uncultured Bacteroidales bacterium. Taxonomy (GTDB): domain Bacteria; phylum Bacillota_I; class Bacilli_A; order ML615J-28; family CAG-698; genus DUVT01. Next base: position 13,407 of record CAYOXB010000016.1, on the reverse strand, counting down.
ACAATAAACCTATAATTGACGATTTAGCATTATCTGCTGAAATATATGATTCGCCATGGAATGCTAATAACAAAATCGTTTCAATTGGAATTAAAACTAAAGAAATAGATTTTAGTAATAAAAAGACTAGCAATATTGTTTTACTAATTGATGTTAGTGGCTCAATGGCTCCAAATAATAAGCTGCCATTATTACAAGAATCTTTAAAAGAATTTGTTGCTACACTTGATAATCAAGATACAGTTTCAATTGTAACTTATGCAAGTGGAACTAATGTAGTCCTAGAAGGTGCTTTTGGTTATGAAAAAGCAAAGATCAATGCAGTTATTGAAGACTTATCAGCAAGTGGATCAACACATGGTTCTCAAGGGATACAAGTTGCTTATGAGCTTGCGAAAAAGTATTTTGTAAACGATGGACATAACCGAGTAATTATTGGAACTGATGGGGACTTTAATGTTGGTATATCTTCTATTTCTGGTTTAGAAGACTTTATTAGCGAAAAAAGAGATGAAGAAAAAATCTATTTAAGTGTTTTAGGTTTTGGATATGGAAACTTAAGAGATGATAAACTAGAAACTCTTGCAAATGCTGGTAATGGAACTTATGCTTATATTGATACACTAACTGAGGCTAAGAAAGTTCTTGTGGAAGAAATGGGTGGAACTCTAAATATAGTTGCAAAAGATGCAAAGGCTAAAGTTGAGTTTAATCCTGAATATGTTAGCTCTTATCGTTTATTGGGTTATGAAAATAGACTATTTACAGAAGATAGTTATAATGATGCTAAAACCGATAGTGGTGAAATAGGAGCAGGACATACTGCTACTGCTGTATATGAAATAGTTCTAGCAGAAACTTCATCTGAAGAAAAATCTGATAAGTGGTTAAATGTTGAAGTAGCTTATAAAGATCCAGAATCTGATGAAGGTAAGTTAGCAAAATTAGATGTAGGTTTAAATAATAAATTATCTTCAAATGAAGAAGACAAGGTATTTATTGCTGCAGTTATTGAATTTGCTTTAATTTTGAAAGGTTCACAATATAAAAGCGATGCAAATCTAACAAATATTATTAATAGAATTGAGAATCTTAGTTCTTTAAATGATGATGCTTATAAAAGAGAGTTTTTAGAGTTAGTAATTAAATATCAAACTAATTTAAATCAAAAATAATTTGAATATTGAAATATGGATAATGCTTGCAATTATCCATTTTTTTATTTATAATTGAAAATAGGTTAGTAATAAACAAGGAGCTAGAAAATGGGTAAGAAATTAGAACTGTTTTCATCATTCTTAAAAATTGGTGCTTTTACTTTTGGTGGAGGATATGCGATGATTCCTCTTATTCAAAGAGAAGTTATTGAGAAAAAAGAATGGATAAATGAAGATGAAATGCTAGACATTATTGCAATAGCAGAATCGACTCCAGGGCCAATTGCTATAAACTCTGCTACTTTTGTAGGCTATAAGGTTGCGGGCTTTTGGGGTAGTTTTTTTGCGACGCTAGGTGTTGTTCTTCCTTCGTTTGTTGTAATTGTTTTAATTTCTTTGTTTTTCGATAAGTTTTTAGAAGTTCCAGTTATTGCAGCAGCATTTCATGGTATTAGAGCTGGTGTGACAGTTTTAATATTTAATGCTGTTATTAAGATGTTTAAGGTTGTAAAGAAAAACTTTATAAGTTACATGCTCATTGTATTTGCTTGTACTTTAAGCTTACTTTCGATCTTCAATGTTTTTAATTTAAGATTCCTAACTTTACTAATAATTTTATTTGGAGCTATTGTTGGTATTATAAGCCAAGCAAAAAAAGCAAAGAAGGTGAATGAAGATGATCTTTCTTGAGTTGTTTTTTGTTTTCTTTTTAATTGGTTTATTTACTATTGGCGGTGGTTATGCAATGCTACCGTTGATTAGTGAAGAAGTAGTTGGTAGGGGTTGGATAAGTTTTGAAGCGATAACGAACTTTATTGCAATTGCAGAGTCTACTCCAGGGCCATTTGCTGTTAATACAGCAACACTAGTAGGATTTGAACTTGGGATGCAGTATGGATATTTAGGAGCATTATTAGGAGCATTTGTTGGAACGTTAGGTGTTGTGCTTCCATCGTTTATAATAATTGTAATAATAGCAAAGCTATTTAAAAACTTTATAGAAGTTCAAACTGTTCAAAATGCTCTAACAGGAATTAAAGCTGTAGTAGTAGGTTTAATAATTGCTGTTGTTGTAAATCTTCTCTATACAAATATTTATGCTTATACTGGCCAAATTGACTATTATTCAATTGGGATAATTATATTTATCTTTTCGCTAAGTTTACTTTGGAAAAAACTAAGTCCAATAATTTTAATTTTAATATCTGGTGCGTTAGGTGTAGTATTTTACTACCTTGTGCCATTAATCTTTTAACCTAGCAAAAGCTAGGTTTTTAGCACTTTATACTTGACAGTGCTAATAGAATAGTGTATACTATACAATAGATAATTAGAGGAGGTAGAAAATGGCAGAAATTAGACAATTTCAAACAGAAACAAAAAGATTACTAGATTTGATGGTTAACTCTATATATACCAATAGAGAAATCTTTTTAAGAGAATTAATTTCTAACGCATCAGATGCTATTGATAAACATCATTATCTTAGCCTAACAACAAAAGATATTGAAAAAGTAGATGATTATAAGATTTTCCTTGAAGTTGATAAAAAGAAAAGAACACTAACAATTACAGACAATGGTTTAGGAATGAATTATGATGATCTTGTTTCTTCACTAGGAACTATTGCAAAGAGTGGCTCTTTAGAATTCTTGGAAAATATTAAGAAGAGTAAAAATAAAAATGAAGTAGAAATTATCGGCCAATTTGGTGTTGGATTTTATTCATCATATATGGTAAGTGATTTAGTTGAAGTATATACTAGAAAATACGATGAGGATAAAGGATATTTATTTTCCTCAAAAGGAACTGATACATATGAAATCTCAGAAGTTGAAGGTCTTAATACGGGAACTAAAATTATTCTGCATTTAAGAAAGAATACTAAAGAAGATAATTATGATGAGTTTTTAGAAGAATATAAGCTAAGAAACCTTGTTGAAAAGTATTCGGATTATATCCGTTATCCAATTCAAATGGAAATTACTAAATCAATTCCAAAAAAAGATAAAGAAGGAAATGAAGTTGAAGATAAGTTTATTGATATTTTAGAAGTAGAAACACTTAATTCAATGACTCCTTTATGGCGTAAAAATAAAAATGATGTTACAGATGAAGAATTAAATGATTTTTATAAGCAAAAATACTATGATTATGAAGACCCATTAGAAACAATATTTTTTAATGTGGAAGGAAAAGTAAATTATACAGCATTAATTTATATTCCAAAAAAAGCACCGCACAATCTATATTCAGAAAAATTTGAAAAAGGATTACAGTTATATTCAAAATCTGTTTTTATAATGGATAAATGTAAAGAATTAGTTCCTGACTATTTAAGATTCATTAAGGGTTTAGTTGATTCAAATGATTTGTCTTTAAATATAAGTAGGGAAATCTTACAAAAGAACAAAGATCTTGAAGCAATTGCAAGCAATGTAGAAAAGAAAATTATTGGTCGGCTTGAGCTTATGATGAAAAATGAAAGAGATAAATATATTGAATTTTTCAAAGCTTATGGAATTAACTTTAAATTTGGAATATATGATAATTTTGGACTTAAGAAAGATGATTTACAAGATTTATTATTATATAAAACAATTAAAGATGATTCATATATATCTTTAAGAGAATATGTAGATGCAATGCCAGAGGGCCAAGATCATATTTATTTTGCATCCGGTAAAACAAAAGAACAAGTTTTAGCACTTCCTCAAATGGATTTAGTTAAAAAACAAGGTTATAATGTTTTAGTTTTAGTTGATGAAGTTGATGAATTTGTGCTTCAAGTGATGAGAGATTATGATAAGAAAGAATTTAAATCAATAAACCAAGGTGAACTTGATTTATTAGATGAAAAAGAAAAAGAAAAGATTGAACAATTAGCTGAAGATAAGAAGTCGTTACTTGAAAGATTAAAAGAAGTCTTAAAAGATGAAGTAAGTGATGTAGTTTTATCTAAGAGATTAACTGATTCACCTGTTTGTTTAGTTAGTGAAGATGGTTTATCATTTGAAATGGAGAAATATATAGCAACACTTCCAAGTGAAGAAAAAGTAAAGGCTACAAAGGTACTTGAAATTAATCCAAATCATGCATTATTTAAAACAATAGAAAAGTTATTTAATGATAATGATGATGATTTAGCTGATTATGCAAAACTATTATATTCACAAGCTCTTTTAATTGAAGGATTTAAACTAGATGATCCTGTTGAGTTTTCAAATAAAATGACTGAGCTAATGATTAAGGCTAGTAAATAAAGAGATTAATTAAGATGAATACAAGATATTCATCTTTTTTAATTTACAATAATCTTGGTTTTTGGTATCATAATTATATAGGAGGCTTATTATGAAAAGCAGAAGACTAATATTTTTTGGCTTACTACTATCTTTATTTTTAGTAGGTTGTCAAAAAGAAATGTTTGAAATTAAATTTATAGATAACGATAATACTATTATAAAAGTTTTTGAGCTTGAGAAAAACAGTACTATTGTTGCCCCAACAGCTCCTGAAAAAGAAGGATATGAGTTTATTGGCTGGGATAAAGCTTTTAGTAAAGTTACTGAAGATTTAGTTATAGTTGCTAAATATGAAGTGAAGTCATATACTCTTACTTTTCTAGGCCCAAAAGGAGAGGTCTTAGGAGTTGATACAGTAAAACACGGCGAGGACGGTATTGCTCCTAATCCAAAAGTACCGGGCTATGATTTTATTGCTTGGGATACAGACTTTACAAATGTAAAAGAAGACTTAATTATTCAAGGCGGATATAAAACAGTTTATGTCACAGTTAAGTTTTATGGTTTTAAAGGTGTATTATTAAAAGAAGAGACTATTAAATATGGTGAATCAGTTATACCACCAGCTATTGAAAGTGGTGATACATACACATTTACTGGTTGGGATAAAGATTATAATAATGTAAAAAGTAATCTTGATATATATGCAAAATTTAATGAAGATGAGTTTACAATTGAATATTATGATGGAACTACAAAATTAAATCTAGGATACAATAAATATAAAGCAAGTGATGAATTTGCACTTCCAACACCTACAAAAGAAGGATTTGTATTTGCAGGTTGGTTTTTATCTAGTATTTCACTATACGAGATTAATGTAATAACAGAAAAACTTCGTGGTGATTTGAAATTATATGCAAGATGGATAAGTGAAAGCGCAAATGTTGTTGTTCCAGATAATGCAACTGAGTTTGTAAAAATAAATAAAAACCTACATTCAAATGGTGTAAGTTATGTTTATCAACCAGAGTTCCCAACTGGGGCACCATCAACATCAGTTACAGCTTACACATGGTCAAGTAGTGATACTAAGGTTGCAACTATTAGTGCATACTCTTCAATATCAGTAGTGTCGTCAGGTTTTGCTGTTATTAAGGGTGTATATACTCTTGATCCTACAAAAGTATATTATGCTGTTATTAGAACATCACCTGAGGGGGTTGTGAAGTCATCACTTGAAGAAGCTAATCAACCTAATTATGTTAATGTTACATTTGAACTAGATGAGAATACAACAATCACGAAGGTTGTTAAACTCGGTGGATTTGTAATTCCTCCAACTGCAAACTACAAAGAAGGTTATTCATTTGCTGGATGGAAAAATGATGATGGAGCAGAATTATTTAATATTACAGAAGAATTAGTATTTAAACCAACTTATGTTAGTGCTGAAAAAACATATGCAGGTAAAACTATAAGTATTTTAGGTGATAGTATTTCCACATTCCTCGGTTATATTCCTGAACATATGGCTCATTTCTATCCATATGCAACTGCAGACTTTGGGGACGTTAACCAAACATGGTGGATGCAGCTAATTAATCATCACGGCTTACAATTAATAGCTAATAACTCTTGGGGTGGAAGTGCAGTTGCTGGTACAGCTGCTTCTGCAACACAAAACCCTACAAGACTACAGTATTTATTTGTTGGAGATATTGTTCCTGATATTATAGTTATTCACATGGGCTCAAATGATGCGCCAAGTAAATACATTACTTTAGCTGAGTTTGATCTTGCTTATAAGACAATGATTGATAATATTCGCTTAAAAGCTCCAAACGCAGAAATTTATGTATGTACTTTACCACCAGTATCTTTATATAGTACTCAAGAACAAGAGGATTATAATAGTGTTATTTTAAAATATGCTGGATTAATGGATTTAGAAGTAATTAACTTAGCAGAAGCCTTTACACTTGCTGAAGCTAAAGCTTATTTACTAGACTCTGTTCACCCTAATAAGGCTGGAATGGATAGATTTGCGGAAATAGCAATTAACAAATTCGATCAAGTTTTAGGAGTAAATCCAAATCAATAATAAAAATTGACTAGAAGCAAAAATGTTTCTAGTCTTTTTCTCTTAATCTTCTTATATTCTTGCTTGTAAGTTGAATATTTGATATAATAAATTTAGTAAATAGATTTACTTTAATTTATTTATAGTTAATATGAAAGTGAAGGTTTATATGAAACTAAATGTTAGAAAAACTATTAACATCGGTGTTGCATTTCTAATTATCAGTCTTTTCTGGCAAATTTATGATAATGTAATTGCGAAGATGTTAATTAACACTTTTGGACTCAATCATTTTTGGTCTGGAGCTGTTATGGCGCTCGATAACTTTTTAGCTTTATTTTTACTACCTTTGTTTGGAGCTCTATCAGATAGAACAAAAACAAGATTTGGTAAAAGAACTCCCTATATTTTATTAGGTGTTATTTTAAGTTCAATATTGTTTGTTGGGGTAGCTGTTGTAGATGGCTTACAACTAAAGGAATTAGAAAAAGAAGGTATAACTCAAATTGAAGTTAGAAAAGAGCTTGAAGGCGGGGAAGAAATAGACATCTATTTCTTTAGTTACAATGGAATTGAAGAAAAGTCTGCTGTTAAAGAAGACATAGAAGTCTTAAGAGCTGAAATTGTATTTGAAAATGTTACAAAAAAACAAATTAGATTTTTTATTTTATTCATGGTAATTTTATTCTTTGTGTTAGTTGCTATGGCAACCTACCGAACACCAGCAGTATCTTTAATGCCGGATGTTACGCCAAAACCACTAAGAAGTAAAGCAAATGCTATTATTAACTTAATGGGAGCACTTGGAGGAGTTATTGCACTTGGAATAATGAGTTTCTTTGCGAAAGATTTCCAAAGCTATGTGCTTCTATTCACACTTGTTTCAAGTTTAATGGTATTATTATTAGTGTTGTTTATGTTTACGGTTAAAGAGCCAAAACTACTACAACAACATGAAGAAGAACTTGCGAAATACGATATTCAAGAAATTGAATCTGAAGAAACATCTGGTGATAAACTATCACCTGAAGTAAGAAGAAGTTTCTTGCTTATTATTGCATCAATTATATTTTGGTTCATGGCATATAATGCTGCAACAACAAAGTTTTCAATTTATGCTCAAAGAGTACTAGATATGGGCTTCACACTACCATTATTAATAGCTAACGCAGCTGCAATTATTTGTTTTGTTCCTATTGGAATGATTGCTAGTAAAATTGGTAGAAGGAAAACTATCTTAGTTGGAATAATTATTTTAATCTTTGCTTTTACTCTAGGTTTCCTAGCAACTAAAGACACTAAGTTCTTAATCTATTTCACAATGTCTCTTGCTGGCATTGGTTGGGCAACAATTAATGTAAACTCATATCCGATGATGGTTGAAATGAGTAAAGGATCAAATGTTGGGAAATATACAGGCTATTATTATTCTGCTAGTATGGCAGCGCAAATAATTACGCCAATGTTAAGTGGGTTTTTAATGGATAAGGTTAGTATGAAAGTATTATTCCCTTATTCAGCTGTATTTGCGGTATTTGCATTTATCACAATGTTCTTTGTTAAACATGGTGACTCAAAACCAATCCCTAAATCAAGTATCGAAGCATACGAAGATTTGGATTAGTTTTTATCATAAAAATATATACGTGAAAGGAGGCGCACTATGGGATTTGTTAAAGCTTTTGATAAACTAAACTTTATAGTTAAGTTGTTGCTAACAATCTTTTTCGGTTGGCTAGTTGGTGGGATTTATAGATTAGCTAAAGGGAGATTAATACCTGGAATTTTATGGTTATTATTTGGCTTGTTTGGTATAGGATGGATTATTGATATTGTTACACTAATATTACATGGTAAATACACAGTATTAGTATAGTATTAAAGCAAAAGAGCAGATTAAATTAATCTGCTCTTTTTAATTGTGATACTTTATAATAAGACTTTAAAAAACACTTAAAAAGTAGTATAATAGTATATAGCAAGATATAGAAAGATGTGGTTTATATGAATAAAGTTAATTATACATTAATGTGTGATTTTTATGAATTAACAATGATCAATGGGTATTTTGAAACTGGTTTAGGTGAACAGATTTGTTACTTTGACATGTTTTATCGTACAATACCAGATAGTGGTGGATATGCTATTGCTTGTGGTTTAGAACAAATCATAGAATATATTGAAAATTTAAAATTTACCGAAGAAGATATTAAGTTTTTAGAATCAAAAAAAGTATTTTCCAAGAACTTTTTAAATTATTTAAGAAATTATAAATTTAGTGGGGATATTTATGCTGTTCCAGAAGGAACACCAGTATTTCCAAATACACCAATTTTAACTGTAAAGGCAAAAGCATTAGAAGCACAGTTTATTGAAACTTTTGTTCTTTCAACAATCAACCATCAAAGCTTAATTGCAACTAAAACATCTAGAATTGTAAGAGCTGCTAATGGAATGACAGTTACAGAATTTGGTGCAAGACGTGCTCATGGAGTTAATGCTGCAATTCTAGGTGCTAGAGCAGCATATATTGCTGGGGCAGCAGGGTCATCTAATACAATGACTGACTTTTTATATGGAGTTCCTTCAGTTGGAACTATGGCTCATTCCTGGGTTCAAATGTTTGAAACAGAACTTGAAGCTTTTGAAAAATATTGTGAACTATATCCAAACTCTTCAATTGTTTTAGTTGATACATATAATGTTCTTAAAAGTGGTGTACCTAATGCTATAAAAGCATTTAATAAAGTATTAGTACCTCAAGGTAAAAGGCCTGTTGGTATTAGACTTGACTCAGGTGATATTGCTTATCAAAGTAAACAAGCTAGGAAAATGCTTGATGCAGCTGGATTTAGTGATTGTAAGATTTTTGCATCTAATTCACTTGATGAATATGTAATTAGAGATTTAACATTCCAAAAAGCAACAATAGATTCTTTAGGTGTTGGTGAAAGACTAATTACATCAAAATCTAGTCCAGTATTTGATGGTGTTTATAAATTAGTTGCTACTGAAAAAGATGGAGTTATTATTCCAAAAATTAAAGTAAGCGAAAATGTTGGTAAAATTACAACACCTCATCACAAAAAGTTTTTAAGATTATATGATAGAACAACTAATAAAGCTCAAGCAGACTTGTTAACAGTTTATGATGAAATAGTTGATGACAATGAGCCATATGAATTATTTGATCCAAATGCAACGTGGAAAAGAAAGACACTTACCAATTTTTATAAAAAAGATATGTTAGTTCCAATATTTCTAAATGGTAAGAAAGTATATAATAGTCCAAATATTGAAGAAATTAGAAAATATTGTAAAGAACAAATGGATACATTATGGGATGAAGTTAAAAGACTAGAATATCCTCATAAGTACTATGTAGACTTATCTCAAAAACTATGGGATATTAAAACAGGTTTATTAAAAAGAGAAGAATAGGAGTAAAGTATGAAATATACAGGAACAATTTCTAGAGGCGTAAAAGCACCAATTATTAGAAAAGGCGATGATATTGCGAAAGTAGTTTGTGATAGCTTAGAAAACCTAACTAATTTAGATGGTGTTGTTTTAAATGATGGAGATATTATTTGTGTTACAGAGTCGGTTGTTGCAATTGCCCAAAACAATTTTGCAACCATTAGTCAAATAGCAAATGATGTTAGATCAAAGTTTTCTAAGGGAGTTGTAGGACTTGTATTTCCAATTTTAAGTCGAAATAGATTTTCTCTTTTACTTGAAGCTATAAATCAAGGTGTAGATAGTCTAGTTATTCAATTAAGTTATCCAAAAGATGAAGTTGGTAATAGTATAATTAAAGAAGAAGAATTAATTGAAAATAAAGTAAATCCATATAATGATGTGTTTACTAAAGATGAATTCAAAAAAATCTTTAAAGATACTAAACATTTATATACAGGTGTAGATTACCTAGATTTATATCAAAATTTAATAAACAAAGATTCAAAAATTATTCTAGCAAATGACCCTAGAGAGATTTTAAAATATACCGATCAAATATTAGTTGCAAATGTTCACGATAGACTTAAGACAAAAGAATTGCTTTTAAAAAATGGTGCAAAGAAAGTTTTACTATTAGATGATTTTTTAAAAACCCCTCAAGATGGTTCTGGCTATAATGAAGAATATGGCTTACTTGGTGCTAATCTAGCAACAACAGATAGCGTTAAACTATTTCCTAGGAATTCAATGGAAGTTGTTAAGGAAATTCAAAAGCAAATAAAGAATAGATTGAATGTACAAATGGAAGTTATGATTTATGGAGATGGAGCATTTAAAGATCCAAAGGGAAAAATATGGGAACTTTGTGATCCTGTAGTTTCTCCAGGGTTTACAAGTGGACTTCTAGGTACTCCAAACGAACTTAAACTTAAATATTTAGCTAATACTGCTAAAGATGAAGCTAGTTTAAAGAAATTGATTGAAGAAAAATCAACTAATTTAGTTGGTAAAAATGAATCTCTTGGAACAACCCCACGTCAAATAGTAGACCTGCTTGGTTCACTTGCAGATTTGGTTAGCGGTTCAGGAGATAAGGGGACACCTTTTGTTTTAATTCAAAATTATTTTTCCAACTATGCAAAATAAAATAATCACTTTTAAAGTGATTATTTTTTTAATAAATTTATAAGTTTTGTTAACTTTTCAAAGTCAATTGCCTCTTCAGTAGAGTTATTAAATCTAACACAAGAACCAAAATGAAAATCAGAATTATTTGTTTGTTCTTTTATGCTCTTAATATTATCAAAATTTAAGCCCCCACCTATTAAAATATTTAGGTGCTTTTTGTTTTTTATCATTTCTTTTAAAGTATTTAGATTGTTTAAAATATTTCCTCTCGTTCCTGATGTTAATACAGAAGTAATTTCTGGATAGTTTGTAAGAGTCTTTAGTGCTTTATGGATATCTATACTATCATCAATTGCTCTGTGGAAGGTAATATCTAAATCTCCTGCAGCTAAGATTAGTTGTTTAAGCTGAATTTCATCAATATTATTCGATTCATCTAAAACTCCAAAAACAACACCATTAGCACCTTGCTTTCTCACAAATAAAATATCATCAATCATTTGATTTAACTCACCCTCTGTATAGACAAAGCTTTTTGAATGAGGTCTTATAATAATATTTACAGGGATAGTTGTTGCAGCTAGAACTTCTTTAATTGTTTTTCTTGTTGGGGTAAGTCCACCTTGATTAAAATCAGCAATTAACTCTATTCTATCTGCTTTAGCTTTTTCAATCATAATAGCTTCAGCTTTATTTGTTGCAATGATTTCAATCATATTTATCTCTTTTGTTTATGCTAATCTCATTATATATAATAGTTCATTTAAAATCAAGTTTGGCTAAATTTTATCTATATTTTGTCTTTTATAAAGATATATAATATGTTATAATTTAAAAAAGATATATATTTTTATTATGAGGATAAAGGTGAGAATATGTTAATATTAACAGGGCCAAGTGCAAGTGGAAAAACAGAAGTAGCAAAGATATTAATTGAGAAGTATAAATTTAAAAAATTCGTAACTTGCACAACAAGAAAACCGCGTACAGGTGAGGTTAATGGAAGGGATTATACCTTTTTAAAAGAAAAAGAGTTTTTAAAAGCTAAGAAAAAAGATGAGTTCATTGAAACAACATTTTATAATAACAATTATTATGGCAGTATGAAAAAAGATATTAGTGAGGATAAAGTTGTTATCTTAGACCCTTTAGGCGTAAATGCTTTTAAAGAGATTTTAAAGGATGAAGTTGTTATTGTCTTTTTAAATACACCTGAATCAATTAGAATGCAAAGAATGATTTCAAGAGGGGATTCAAAAGAATTAATAGAAGCTAGAATCATTAATGACCGCTCAGCGTTTGCTGCTGAAAAATACATTCACGTTGATTATATGTATAAAAATCAAATTGTTAAGTTAGAAGACTTAGCAGCTCATATTTATAATCAATATATTAAACATTTAAGTATGAAAAAGTCTTAGTTATTAACCTATTATTTTTAAGTGAGATATGGTATAATATATAATGTTGTAGAAGGAAAAGATAAGGAGAAATAATATGAAAAAACACGAAATTCTTGTAGAAACATCGGCTAGACATATCCATGTTAGTGAAGAACATTTAAAAGTTTTATTTGGAGAAGATGCAAAACTTACTTTTAAAAAAGAATTATCTCAACCAGGGCAATTTGCTGCTGAAGAAAGAGTATCAATAGTTGGGCCTAGAAATACGCAACACAATGTTATTATCTTAGGACCTTGTAGAAAGGAAACACAAGTTGAACTTTCCGCAACTGATGCTAGAAACTTAGGTATTGATATTGTTGTTCGTGAGTCTGGAGATACTAAAGGAACACCCGGATGTAAAATTATTGGGCCAAAGGGTGAAATTGAATTAGATCATGGTGTAATAGTTGCTAAAAGACATGTTCACTTAACAAATGCAGATGCAAAACAAATGGGACTTAATGATAAAGAAATAGTTCAAGTTGAAATTTTATCTGAAGGAAGAAGTTTAGTATTTGGTGATGTTGTTATTAGAGTTAGAGATGACTTTGCAGCAGCAATGCATATAGATACAGATGAAGCTAATGCAGGAGCAATTAAGCCTAATGCAAAAGGCTATATTTTGAAATAGAATAACCAAATATGGTTATTTTTTCTTATTTATTGACAACTAAAAAGATAAGAGTATAATATTACTATAATTTAATATGCACCCATAGCTCAGTGGTAGAGCAATTGACTCTTAATCAATGGGTCCTGGGTTCGAGTCCCCGTGGGTGCACCATTTTTTGAAAATAGTTTATTTTGATAAACTATTTTTTTATTTTTAATGTTGCAACTAAAACTAATAAAAACTTCTTTAAGGTCCGGCAATATGGTATAATATA
>CAYOXB010000015.1:0-28033 GCA_964407835.1 uncultured Bacteroidales bacterium | reverse complement strand
TAAAATAAACAACCAAAAACTTAAAGACTTAGATTATATTGATGATGAAGAGTTTAGAAAAAAAACTAAAGGCTTAAAGTTTTTAGTTATAAGTGATGTTAAGAATCCATTAATAGGTAGTGGAGGTGCCACATATACATATGCTAGGCAAAAAGGGGCTAAATTTGCCGATTTAGAGCATTTAGAGGCTAATCTTATAAATTACTCAAGAATAGTAGAAAACACAAGAGAAGCGAAATTTAAGGATAGTGAATATAGTGGAGCAGCTGGTGGAATTGGCTTTGCTATGGGAAGTTTTTTTAATAGTGAGTTTAAACTAGGAATTACTTATGCTTTAGAGTTAATTAACTTTGAGGAAATTAAGGATAATTATGATTATATTATTACTGGAGAAGGTAGGATTGATAAACAGAGTTTAAATGGTAAAGTAGTGTTTGAAATAGCTAGGAAAGCTAGAAAAGCTAGAGTTATTGCAATATGTGCTTTAAATGAACTTAAAATAAAAACAATAAAAGAAAATAATATAGATAGTCTTTATAAAATTGTTCCGAAATATGCGAAGTTGGAAGAATCTTTAAAAAATCCTAAGTATTATTTAAAACAAATGGTTAAAGATCTTAAATTTGTAGATGAGAATAGTAAAATAGGAACCCTTTCTGAGAAAAGCCTACATAAATATGTGAAAGACTATCTAGAACCTAATATTAATAATCAAGAAATTAAAGTTGGGAGTTATTTTGTAGATATTTTAAGAGATAATGAGATTATTGAAATCCAAACAAAGCATTTTAATAAGCTGAGAGCTAAATTAGAGTATTTACTCAAAAATTATAAGGTTACTATAAGTTATCCACATTACAAAGTTAAATATTTAGAGTATATGGATGATGACTTAAATATTTTACAGAAACGTAAAAGTCCTAAAAAAGGTAATATCTACGATGTATTTTTAGAATTATATAAGATAAAATATTTACTTAAAGATGAAAACTTAAAAATTAAACTTTTACTCTATGACATGAAACATCAAAAGATAATTAATTCTAAATCAAAAAGACCTAAATACTTTAGTTATGACCAAATTCCTCTTAGTTTAGAAGAAGAAGTTAATATAAACTGTCTTGAAGATTATCTTATATTCCTACCTAGTAGTTTAAAAGAGGAATTTACATCAAAAGATTTAAAAAAAGAAGCTAAAATTCCTTTAAAGACAGCACAAATTGCTTTAAATATTTTAAATTATTTAAATATTATTAAAATAATTGGTAAAGACGGAAGATACACACTTTATGCTAGAGTATTAGATTCTAGCATTGAAAAAGCAAATGAAATATAGTATAATAACTATATATTAGAAAAAGGAGATATTATAATGGGAAGAGCATATGAAGTACGTGCAGCAGCTATGGCTAAAACAGCTGCGAAGAAATCAAAAGCGTATGCGAAACATTCAATCCTCATATTTAAAGAAGCAAAAAGTGGTGGAACTGATCCAGATAGTAATTTGAACTTAAAAAGTGCAATTGAAAAGGCTAAGAAAGCTCAAGTTCCTGCTGATATTATTAAAAAAGCTATCGATAAAGCAAAGGGTGGACAAGCAGATGACTATAGTGAAGTTATCTATGAAGCATTTGGACCAAATAATTCTTTGTTTATTGTTGAATGCTTAACAGATAATGTTAATAGAACATTTCATGAGATTAGAACACTTATAACTAAACCAGGTTGTAAACTCGGTGTTCCAGGATCAGTTAAACATATGTTTACATCAAGTGCAATCTTTAGTTTTGAAGGATATACTGATGAAGAAGTATTAGAAATCTTATTAATGGCTGATTGTGATGTTACTGATGTAGAACTTGATGATGGACTTGTGACAGTTTTTGCACCAAGTAGCGAATACGCAAAAATTAGAGATACACTATTAGACGCTAACCCAGAATTAGAGTTTTTAGAAGATTTAGTTGGTTGGGTTCCTCAAATGAGAGTAACTATAGAAGGTGAAGACTTAAATCTTGTGAAGAAGATGCTTGAAACTCTAGAAAATAGCGATGATGTTCAAGGTGTATTCCATAATTTAGATAGTTTAGAATAAATAAGTAGGTAGCAAGCGTAAGTTTACCTGCTTTTTATTTTGAAATATCTCTCAAAAGTTTGGTTTTTAGTATTTATAGTGATATAATAATTTTATAAGTATAAAAGGAAAAATGAATGAAAGAAAAGATAAATAGATTTTTTAAACTAGAAGAAAGAAACACAAGTCTTTCTCAAGAAATAATTGCTGGAATAATAATGTTTTTTGCACTTATATATGTTATTCCCGTTAATACATCGCTTTTATCACAAACAGGCATGAGTGAAAGTGCAGCTTTTTCTATTAATGTCCTTTCAATGGCACTAGCAATGCTAATTATTGGGCTAATAACTAATAGAGGCTTAGTTACTGCACCAGGAGCAGGAATGAATTCCTTCTTTGTTTATACAATGTGTGCAATATTAGGCTATACTTGGCAAGAAGCACTAGCAATTACTCTTGCCTCATCACTTATTTTCTTTGTGATTTCCATAAGTGGTTTAAGAGAAAAGATGGTAAATGCAATTCCGATTGACCTAAAGCATGCAGTGTCTGCAGCTCTTGGCTTGTTTTTAGCTTTTATTGGACTTAATATGGGTGGAGTTATTGTAAGTGAAGCATCAACTTTAGTAAAACTATATGATTTTTCTAATCCTGAGGTTAATCCTCTAGTCCTACTTGCACTATTTGGAATATTAGTTATTTTAGTACTTTCCCTACTTCCTAATAAAATAAGTAAGTATGCTATTGTAATTGCAATGTTTTCAACAGCTTTACTTGGTTTTATTTTAGGTAAAGTTGGAATTAACCATATGCCAAGCTTTAATTTTAGTAATGAGCTTAACTTTAAAGAAACATTTTTTGTCTCTTGGCTTAGTTTAGGTATATTAAAAAATCCAAAAGCCTATGCTTTAATCTTTTCAGCAGTATTTGTGCAGCTATTTGATGCAACGGGATCATTTGTTGCTGTAGGTAGAGAAGTTGGCATAATAGATGAAGAAGGAAAATTAGTTGAAGGTAAGAAAATAATGATTACCGATTCAGCAACAATGTTAATTGCAAATACTTTAGGTAGTCCATCTTCAGTTATAATTGCGGAAAGCGCAATTGGCGCTAGAAATGGTGCAAGAACTGGAATTTCTAGTATTGTTGTGAGCCTACTGCTCTTTGCAACCTTAATAATCTATCCATTATTTTCAATCTTTGCAACAATCCAAGTTAATGGTGTTGATTATGCTCCTATAACGACTCTTGCACTTGTCTATGTTGGAATAATGTTATTTAATAATGTAAGACATATAGATTTTAGTAATATTGTAATAGCAAGTTCTAGTTTTATTTTAATTATAATGACTGTTTTTACTCATTCATTTGTAAATGGTTTAGGATTTGGTTTTATTACATATATAATAATGATGGTATTTTCAAAAAAAGCAAAAGAAGTTAATTGGATTATCTATCTAATTGCTACTATATTCTTAATAAATTTCGTAGTTGATTATCTACTTTTAAAATAATGAGGAGGGAAAAATGAGTTTTGCGAGTAAAATTAATAGTATTTTAAGAAATCAAGTTGCTGGTTCGCAAATTGTTGTTGTTAGTGGTAGTAATGCCTACGGCTTTACTACGGGGTTTCGTTCTTTAGAAGATAATAAACCTGTAGAGCACGATACTATTTTTAGAATTGCTTCAATTTCAAAAACAGTTGTTGCTATGGCTATAATGAAACTATATGAAGAAGGTAAGTTAGATCTTGAAAGTGATCTTGGAGATATATTTGGTTTTGAGATTAGAAATCCAAAATATCCAAGGATTCCAATTACAGTAAAAATGTTAATGACGCATACATCGAGTATTACTGATGGCTATGATGATGAAAACCCTGCTTTTGACGATGTGGAAAGAGGCTATAATGGGGTGCTTGGTAGAGGATATTATGTTGAACTATCAGATTTACTGGCAAATAAAGTTTCTAAGTATTATACCGATGTAACTTATTCACTTGAAAAACCAGGAGATAAGTTTATATATTCTAATTTTGGAACTGGTATACTTGCTTGTGTTGTGGAAAAGGTAAGTGGAGATTTCTTTATTAAATATGTAAAAGAAAATATTTTAACTCATTATGATATTGATGCTTCCTTTAAAGCAGCTAATTTGCTTAAGAAAGATAAAGTATCAGATACATTTTATCTTTTAAGAGATGGAGATGAGTATCTTACAAGAAGAACTGGTAAATCATTTGTAGCTCATTATTATGATCCGTTCTCGCTTGGTAACAACTTTAGGGGTCCTGCTGGTGGATTATTTATTTCTATGCAAGACCTTGCAAAAATTATGATGTCATTTATGAATGATGGCATTTATAATGGAAAACAAATCTTAAAAAAAGAAACTGTCGATTTAATGCTCCAAACACATAGTGTTCATGAAGATAATGCATGGAAAGCAACAGGTTTACAGTTTAGATTTTTAGATGATATTAATGGAGTTGTCTTAAAGGGGCATACTGGTTCAGCTTATGGAGTAAGTTCTTTTATGTTTTTCTCTAAAGAAGCAAAAGTAGGTATATGTTTTATTGCTAATGGTGGTAAATATAGACCTGCTCTACCTGGTTTAAATAATGTTCAAGCAAGTGTTTTAAAACTATTTATTGAATATTTCTATCCTGAAGTAAAACAAAATATCGTTGATCTTCATTTAGAAGATGATTTTCTACATTTTAATGATAGAAAAGTTATTCTAAATAAATCAAGAAGAACAGAAGATGACCTTTATTTAGATGTTCTAGGTTTATCTAGTCTACTTAACCTACTTCCAACTTTAAAAGAAGGTAAAGTATATATAAAAGATGTTGCTTTAGACTTTGAAGATGGTTTGATATCTTTAAGAAAAGCTCTTACAACAATTGGTATTCATTATGAATATAAAAATCATAGATTTAAAATATATGTCTAGATAATATAGGAACTTAAAATGATAATAATTTTAAACTCTATATTTCTAGCTATCGGTATAGCTTTACTTATATTTGATTATTTCTATATTAAAGATAAGCAAAAAACATATGAAAATAGATTAAAGAGATATATTAATGGTGGTTTTGAACTTCTAGGAGTTGGAATACTCATCTCAGTTTTAGTCTTCTTTGACCTTGGTTTTGAGGAATTTACAATTGCAAAACCTATTATGATAGTTGGTTTTGTTGTTGCCAGCGTATTTTATACATTAATACTAGTTGAATGGTATTATTTATATAAACAAATTAGGTCATTTATTCCTGAAAAAATATTACAAGAATTTAAATTTAAATTCAGAGGAATAGTGATTTATGGATTAGTTTATTGTTTTAGTATATTATTTTATATATTTCATTTAAGTATACGATTAGGATAGATTTGTCTATCCTTTTTTTACCACTTCATTTGACAAAACTCCTTTTCAAAGATATAATTAGTTAAAGGTTGGTGATTGTAATGTTGATTTCCTTTAAGATAAATAATTTCTTATCTTTCAATAATGAACAACAGTTTTCCCAAATACCTAGTATAGATTCTAGTGATAAGTTTTTATATAAAATTAGAGCTGTTAAGGTTTTAAAAAAAGCTATTATCCTAGGAGCTAATTCTAGTGGCAAGAGTAATTTACTTAAAGCAATTGCTATTGGAAGAAATATTATCTTAAATGAAGACATTAAAAAGTATAAAAACTATTTTTGTAAGATTAGTAGAGATAATTTAAGTAAACCTACCTTATTCGAGTATTCGTTTTTCCAAAACAAAAATTTCTATACCTATGGATTTACTATCAATTTAAATGATTCTAAGTTTTTGAGTGAATATTTATTTGTTCATGACTTAGGAACTGATCAAGAAAGATTAGTTTTTGAAAGAATTGCTAAAGACAATAACTTAGAACCTTTATTTAATTATAAGGCTAGTATAAATCCTAGTTTAAAAAAGAAATTAAGTGTTTATTTAAAAGAATTCAATAATTCCTCAGAAAGCTTATTTATAAGTAGTCTTATTAATAATCATGAGCTTGAAGAAATTATTGCTTTTCAAGATGTTTTGGACTATTTTTCTAACAGTTTAAGTATTAACTTTTTCAAAGAAGATAAAATCTTACATTTACCTCTTTTTGAAAAGAAAGAAGAAATAGAAAATTTACTACACTATTTTGATACTGGTATAAACACTTTAATTCTTGAAGAAGTTAATTTTGAGAAATTTAAAAAAGACTTTAAGATTAAAAGCTTAAATTGTAATAATCCATGTAATTATTCACTAAAACTTGCTGATAGTTTATATACAGTAGATGTAAAAGATGAAGTTAGAGTTTATAAGGTTTTACTTAAGCATATTAATGCTGAACTTGCTTTTGAATTTTTTGAAGAATCGGATGGAATTAGAAGGTTATTTGATTTACTTGAAGTATTATTTAATCCAGATATGAATAAAACTTATATATTTGATGAACTTACAAAAAGTATTCATCCTCTATTAATCATAAAGTTTTTAGCTTTGTATAATGAAAGATTATTAAGCTATCCAGTACAACTAATCTTTTCTACCCATGAAGCTAATATTTTAAGAGAAGATATAATTCGTAAAGATGAAATATGGTTTGTGGAGAAAAAGAAGAATAATTCTTCTAAACTATATTCACTTGATATATTTAAATTCAGTGATAAGAAATTAATTCAAGCATATTTAGATGGTAATTATGGAGCTGTTCCAATCTTTTTTGAGGGTTAGTTATGGCTATTAGAAATAGAGTTTCTCTTTTCAAAAGATATTTAGATGATAGACTCTTAAGTGTTGATGTATTTAAGACATATTATTTAATAATGGAAGGAACTAATACAGAACCAATCTACTTTAAACATATTGAAAGAAAACTATCGGAGCTTAAAATCCACAATAATATAAGACTAGTGTTTATTGACCGTATTTTAAGAGATAGAGGTAGTAATACTCCAGAACAATTACTTAATTTTATGCTTGAATATAAAAAAGATATCAATGATGAAAATGCTGTGTTTTGGTTAGTTTTTGACCGAGATTCTTATAAAACTCATCTCGATCCAACAAACTCATATTTAGAATTTTTAAAAACAGCAAAAGCAAAAGATATTAGCTTACTTATTACTAGTCCTTGTTTTGAAATATGGCTATTACTTCACCGTGAGAATGCATATAATAATTATCTTAAAAATATAGAGACAAAAATTTTTAAAAATGATAGAATATCTCCGGGCTTTACATATACATCAAAATTAGTGAAGAAAATATATGGATATAATCCAAAAGTAACTATCCCCTATAAAATTATTAATGAATTAGATCAAGCTTTAAAAGAAGCAGAGAATCTAACTCATGATTCCAAAAAGATGGCTTATGTCATAGGGGAAAATATAAGTGAATTTATAAAAACATTATTAATTGATCCAAGGAGTTAAGTTTTATTCATGGATTAAGATAATGAATTTTTAAGAGGTGAAAGAAAATGAAAAAATCTATAAGAATATTAAACCTTCCTGATGACTTAATATATGATATTGAGGCAAAAGGAGTTTATTATATCCATCAATTAATCAAAAATGTCGATAATTTGGAATTCAAAAACCAAGAGTTTCAATTAATTAGACGTTCACTTAATGCTTTTAAGGAACTTCATTTTTCTCAAGAGATAATTGGTGAAGAAGAAAACGATCGTTATAGTTTTTTGAACTCTTCTTATACTTTAGATGATTTAGATCTTTCACTGCGTTCTCGCAATGCTCTAAATAATCATGGAATAACTAAAGTATCTAAATTATTTCAAGCAATTGATGAAATGGAAATCTATGATATTAAAAACATGGGGACAAAATCAGTTATCCAAGTGTTAGAAAAATGTATGGAGATTGTGGAAAAGGAAAAGCTCTATGATATTATTCCTATTTATAGTGAAAAAGAATTAATAGATTCTGTTTCTGTATACAATATGGGGTTTTCTTTGTCTGCACTTCATTCCTTAGAAAAATTAAATCTTTTAACGCTTGGCAAAATAAGAAAAGCATTTTTAAGTGGAGAGTTAAGCTTAATGTTTAACTATAAAACGCTTAGTGTAATTATTAATGAAATAAAGAAATATTATAATTATGGTCCAGAACCTAATTTTGACTTTTTGAAGATTTATTTACGCGATAAAGAATATGGTTATTTAAAGTTTTCATATTTAGAAGAAGATATGAAAAATAAAAAGATTATGATAGACATTGAAGATGTAATTAAAAGATTAAAAAAATGTCGAGATATAGTTGTGGAAGAAGACCGTGTTAGACTTCCATATTTTACTGAAAAATTAAAATTAGTAAAAATAAAGAAAGAAAGTGAAGCAATTTTACTTTCTAGGTTTAGTGGTAATACCTTGCAAGTAGTAGCTGAAGAGTTTAAAAAGACTAGAGAAAGAATAAGACAAATTGTTAGAGACAGAATGCTTTCAATTTCGATGATTTATGAAGAAGCATTTTTAAAAGAATACAATAAATACAATTGGCATCCAGAAGTATTTAAAAGACTTTTTGGTATAAGTGATCTTTCTTATAATGTTATAAAATATTTAGGTAAAAATTATCCATTTGAAGAAGCTTATGAGTTTAATGAAGACTATGTTTTAGAGTTAATGGCTAAAGGAGTAGTTGAGAAAATGGATTTAGAAAAGTTTAAAGAATCAATGCCTGAAGTATTCCCGCCTAGAATTTCTATATATGGTAAATTTATAGATAAATTAACTAAAAGAGAGTTCTTAGAATATATTATTGAACACCATATTCCAAAAAGTGGTCTTCATAAAAATAAAATCCTACCTATTGCTAATAAAGTAGCTAAGGATAATAATTTAGAATATAGTTATGATAAGTATATTGATATTGTTACAAACACAGTTCAAAACTTGCAAAGGGTTAGATTTTATGATTATAGTAAAATAGGACCGGATGCAACTAAGTTATTTAAAGAAATTTTACATAGTGTTGATTCAGTTTATTCTTGTACATATTTTTATCTTTTGCATCAAGAAGAACTAAATAAATACAATATTCATGATGGTTATGAACTTCATTTTGTTTTGAGAAGACTTTTTTTAGATAGTGAAGAGTTTATGGATATAATTGATTTCCAACGTCAACCAATGCTTGCTAAAAAAGGTTTAACATTTTCAGATGTTGTTATATCTCACTGGGAAAAGTTAAAAGAAAATGTAAACATTGATGATTTTGCTGATAATTTAATTGAAAGATATGGTTATCATAGAGGAACATTAATAAATATTATTAATGCTAATTTAGGTAACTATTTATCTCAAAAAGTTTTATATCATTATGAAGCTGTTGTAGATAGGAAAACTATAGAAAAGATCAAAGAAATATTAGTTGATGATTTTTACGAACTAAGTGAAATTGAAAATATTTTGAATAATCATAATATTCCAAAAGAAAATTATCAATATTTCTCTAATTCTTGGCTTGAAGAACTTGACTATAAAACTCACGACATTAATTATATAATTAAAAAAGAATTTTCATCCTTAAAAGATGTATTTCACCGTAAAGTTTTAAGTTCTGATATTTATCAAGTAACAAAAAAAGATCATATGATGAGAGAAACTACGCTTATTTTATTTATTGAAAATTTAAGGCAAGAGTATTTAGCTTTTCCAATGCAAGGAAACAAACTAATAACAATGAAATATTTAGAAAAACGTGGTTTAGCACTTAAAGATATAAAAACTTATGTAAATGAACTAGGTAAGTATTTACCAAAGGAAACATTCTTTACTCATTTTAGTTTGAAAAAGCAAAACTATCAAAATGCTCATCCTATTTTTAAGAAATTTGAAGATATGAATTTAGATTCTGAACTGATGGCTTCGTTTATTAGAAATGTAGCAGGAGTTAAGAAAACTACCAAGGGTAGTTTATATAGAATTTCTAAGTCTTCCACAATGATTTCTGAGTTTATTGATTTTATTAAAGAAACTGAGAATATTGAAGATTACAAAGAACTTAAGAAATTTATTAAAAATAACTATGGTTTTACAATTAGATCAGTTTAAGTTTTAGAACAATAACTTAAAACCCTAAGCAAAAATTAGCTTAGGGTTTTTCTTATTTGCAAAAGCAATCTGTTTTTAGTATAATAATAAAGGTTGAAAAATAATAATGAGGTATGAAGATGAGAAATAAATTAATGATTTTTTTAGTTTTAGTTGCAGTAGTTGTAACATTAACAGGATGTGACTTATTTGGTGTAACTCCTGAGTTAACTCTTATTGTAAGTGAATCTATTGAAGTTGGTGAAGTCCAGTTTGTGGAAGTAAAATATAATATTAAAGGTGAACAACCTGAATATATATATAGCTCTAGTGATAATAGTATTCTTGAAATTGACCAAGAAGGTTATATTGAAGGTATTCTACCTGGAGTTGTAACGATTAAAGTTAGTCTTAAAAATAATAAAAGTGTTTTTGTTGAACAAGAAATTACAGTAGTTTCTAATGTTATTAAGAGTTTTGAGATTGTTGGACCTGAAGAAATGTATTTATCTTCTACAGTTAAGTATAGTATAAATGCTAATCCTACTTATGCTAGTACAAGAGTAACTTGGGAAATAGAAGATGGAGATGATCTTGCTAGTCTAGATAATGATGGAAATTTCGAAGCACATAGTGTTGGAGTTGTAACTATTAAAGCTACAAGTACCCTAGATACAAATGTTATAGCAACAAAGGAAGTAACTATTAGTGCAAGTCTACCAAAAGAATATAAAATTGAAGGTTCTAAAAAAGTTTTAACAGGCAGGATATATGATTATAAAGTAAAATCTAATGATATTGATTTAAGTAATTTATTTGAATTTAGTGTTGATAGTGAAATTGCAACAATATCACTTGAGGGAACATTATTAGTTACTGGCTATGGTGAGTTTACAATAAGAGCAAGCTATAAAGAAGATTCAACTATTTATAAAGAAATTATAGTTACTACTGGCGATATTGATTTTATGTATGAACATACTAAAATTCTTACAATCGATAGGACTAGAAATTATATTGAATTATTAGGTGTTGAAATAACTAAAATTACTAATCAAACCGAAATATTAAAATTAAAAGAAGGACTTACTAGTCCTGGAAGTTTAAATGACCTATATATTGGGATGGAAAACATCTATGTTAAGTATAGCGATAAAGATGATTATATTAAAACAATCTTAATAGATGGGGATTTAGGGTTTAAAAATATTAGAGTTGGTATTAGAAGAAGTATAGTTGATATTTCAATCGATGAAACAAAATATCATTATAGTATTGATTTAGAACTCTATAGCGATACTGAAATTAAAACTTTTGATAACTCAAATACTGCTGTTGTTAGTGGAGATATTACTATTGATGTTAAAAACGGTTTTATGAGAGTAATGAAAGGCAGTAATATTTACTTTGAAACAAATAAGAGAATTATTATTGAGCCTACAAATAATTTAGATGGTATTCATATAAGTAGTATTAGTCGCGGATCGTTTAGACTTTATTCAGGAAACCTAGAAGTATCTCTTCACACTGATAAAATGATAGTAGTCAATGATATTGATTTAGAAAGTTATTTATATAAAGTTGTCCCTAGCGAAATGCCTGCAGGCTATAATGCTGAAGCATTAAAAGCTCAAGCTATTGCTGCTAGAACATATGCATATAGAGATATATTCTACCGTGGTAATGAAAGTTATGGTTATGTTGTAGATGATTCAGTGCAAAGTCAAGTTTACAATAATGGCAATGCTCATCCTAATACTACAGAAGCAGTTAATCTTACAAAAGGTTTAGTAATGATGCATGGAGATGATCTTGTTAATGCTTATTATTATGCTACTTCATCGGGTTTAACTGGAAGTGCTCATGAAATTTGGATTGATAATAATAATATAACACCTAGTGTTATTCCATATTTAATTGGTCAAAATCATACAACTGATGAAAATGGTAATACAATTCCTTTTGATTATACAAGTGAAGCTAATATGTTAGAGTTTTTCAAAAGAATTAATGTAAACACTTATGATAATACGATAGCTCAACATCGCTGGCGAGTTACTTTTTCAAAAGAAGGTTTAACTCAAACATTGAATATTAATTTAAATGAAAGATATCTTTCAACTCCAAACCTTATCCTTACAAAGCAAGGAAGCACATTTGTTTCTAAACCAATTTCTAATATTGGCGATGTTACTAATGTTTATGTGGAAAAAAGAGGAACATCTGGAGTTGTAATGGAATTAATAATCGAAACAACAACAAATACATATAAAATAATTAATCAATACAATATGAGATTCTTACTTAGACCTCAACATGCTAATACATCAAACTATACAAGAACAGCTACTCAAAATAAATACCAAGAATCTAATCAAAACTCAATTATGTTTTCGGGTTTCTTCGCAATTGAAGAATCTAGTGGTGAATTTGTATTTTATGGTGGTGGTAATGGTCATGGTGTTGGTATGAGCCAAAATGGTGCTAATACTCTAGGTAAATCTGGTAAAGATTATATATTCATTTTAAATAGTTATTATAGCGCTATTGATTTAATTGATATTACTTTTAACTATGAAAAACTAGATGATTTTATTAATTATTTATAAAAAAAGCCTCAGTTCAATTTGAACTGAGGTTTGTTTTTTTATTCTGTAACTTGAGTTTCTTGTTTATCTACATTAATTTTGATCTTACAACCACGCTTTAACTGTCTTGCAGTTAATAGAAAACCAAGAATAATTAAAGCTAGGGAAATGAATTTATAAGGTAGGCCTGCATAAGGTAGGGCAATTACTGAAAATACAATTCCTAGGTTTGCAAGAAAGGTAATAACACATGTAGTACAACCATATGTGAAAATCCCAAATATAACTGCAAAGAAGCCAAGAGAAGAAGATTTAGTACTCTTTACCATTATTTCACTACCAACTAGTAAAATAGAACTTAAGAGTGCCATTAAAATATTTAGAACTATATTTACTATAACTAAAAATACTCCAAATTCATTAGCCATTTCTTTATAACTCATATTTAGGTAATCCAAGACAAAATATATTCCTAAAAAAGAAACAAAAAATATAGCTGCTTGAATTAAATATTTGCGTTGTTTTAAACTATGAAATATAATTGACATTTATTACTCCTTAATTTTATAGATTAAGTATATATTATGTTTCTACTTTGGGCAATTATTATGCTTTTTAGACTATAAAAGAAAAAAGTCTTACCTTTTGGTAAAACTTTTATTATTTTGCTCTTACATATGAAGAAAACACTTCATAATCTACATTGAGTTCTTTTGCTGCATAGTAAGTAAAGTTAGGATTTCTAAGTAATTCTCTACCAAAATAGATAAAATCAAGATTATTTTCTTTTAAGATATTATCTGCTTCTTTTGCTGTAGTAATTAAACCGCCTGCAATTGTTGGTATTTTAGTAGTTTCTTTGATTTCTTTTGCTAGTGGGATTTGATATCCAGGATATGCATTAATATCAGCAGGGATAACTCCACCAGTAGAGACATCAAGAAAATCTAGATTAAAGTCTTTAAGTTTATTAATAATATAACTTAATTCTTTTACTCCATTTCCTTCACTACTATATTCTGTAGCTGAGATTCTTAAGCCTAATAATTTGTCTTTTGGCCATACTGATGTAACTGCTTCAAGCACTTCAACTAAGAACTTCATTCTATTATTAATTGAACCACCATATTCATCATCTCTTTTGTTTGTAAGCGGAGATAAAAATTGATTAATTAAATAACCATGAGCTGCGTGGACCTCAATTAAATCAAAACCTGTTTTATTTGCTCTAATGGCAGCTTGTTTGAAAGCCTCAATTACATCATTAATATCTTTCTTAGTCATTTCTCTAGGTTGTTTTAAATTTGGAAAGTTAATTGCAGAAGGAGCAATTATAGTTTTTGATGTTTTTGACTTTCTTCCAGCGTGAGCAAGTTGAATTCCCGCAATTGTTCCATATTTTTTAATATTTGTGGAAAGTCTTTTAAGACCTGGGATATGTTTATCAGAATAAATGCCTAAATCATTTTCTGTTATCCTTCCTCTTGCTTCAACTCCAGTTGCTTCCACAATTATAGCACCAAGACCTGAGATTGCTCTTGCACCATAGTGAATAATATGAAAGTCATTCACAAATGCAAGAGAAGTTGCTTGATAAGTACACATTGGTGCCATAACGATTCTGTTTTTAAAAATATAATCTTTAATTTGATAATTTGAAAATAACATATTTCCTCCTCTTTTATGTATTCTAACATTTTTTTTACTTTCTTTCAAATCATAAAGAATTATCACGTTTATTTTTTCTAGCATTTTAGATGTTTTCATAGTATAATATACATATAAAATAATATACTTTATGTATATTATAAAGAATTATATTGGAGGCATTAATGAATATTTGGCATGATGTTGATAAGAATAGAATAAAAAAAGAAGATTTTCTTGCTGTAATTGAAATATCAAAAGGAAGCAAAAAGAAATACGAACTAGATAAAGAAACTGGTTTAATTATTTTGGATAGGATTTTATACACTTCAACGCACTATCCTGCAAACTATGGATTTATTCCAAGAACATATGCAGAAGATGAAGATCCACTTGATGTTTTAGTTCTTTGTAGTGAAGACTTAGAGCCAATGAGCTTAGTTCGTTGTTATCCAATTGGAGTAGTTAGGATGTTCGATGAAAATCAAGCAGATGATAAAATCATTGCTATTCCATTTCAAGATCCGATGTGGAACCACTATAATGACTTAGATGACTTACCACCTCATATATCTGATGAAATTAAACATTTCTTTCAAGTATATAAAGCATTAGAACATAAAGAAACGACTGTACTAGAAGTACACGGTAGAAAAAGAGCAGTTGGAATAATTAAAGAGTCTATCGAACGTTATAATGAAACATTTTAAAATTTAAATTGACTTTATAATTTTTAATAAATATATAGTTAAATTTTATTAACCCTAGTTGAGATTTTAATTCTTCTGGGGTTTTATACTTTACTATATAAAAACATCGGTATCATACTTTTAAAATTTAGGTTAAAGAACAAAGAAAAATGCGATTAAAATTGATATAGTCGTAATTTACATAATATATTGACTAAAATATGTGTATGTGCTATACTGTAGTAAATCACGACTAAAAGACAAATAGTCGCATATTACGAGGCAAGAGTATGAGTAAAAAATTATTTAAAAACTTCTATGATGAATTTACTATAGGAAGTATAATTAACAAAAATGAACTTACTTCATATATAACTAGATATTATGAAAAAATCAAACCAATTACATTAGCATGGCGAATATTTGATTTGAAAAATGCAGGCTATATTCAAGATATTGGAAATAATGAATATAGAGTTGTTGATAAAAAACAAAATCAAACATTTGCAATGGTCATTGATTCAGAAATTCTTGATTTTTTGATGGAATATAACAAAAAGTTTTTCCCCTATAAAAACGATTATTTTGGAATAGATATAAAAATATCAATTTGGGAAACATATATATTGAATCAATTTATGTCGCACCAAATGTATAAAAACTTTATTATTATTGAAGTAGACGAAGAAAGAATTGATAATTTATTTTATGAGATGAAGGAAAAATTTAAAGATGTTGTTCCTCTTAGCAAGGTAAAAGGATTTGATTATTTAAGTTACAAACTTCAAAAAGTAATCATCATCCAGAAATTGCCTAAAAGATCTCCGTTATATGCTAATATAAATAATAATTACGTATCTATCCCTAAACCAGAAAAAATTCTAGTTGATTTACTTGTGTATAATGATGATATTTATAGTCTAGATAAAAACGAAACTTTAAATATTTATAAAAATATGATAAAAGAATATAGAATTAACTTTACAACATTATTGTCATATGCACGAATCCGCGGACAAAATATTAAAGCTAGGGTCGAAAATATAATAGACGAGATAGAAAGAACTAATTATGATAGATAAGCAAACATTTAGTAAAGATTGGATTCTTCAAGTTAAAGGTAATGAAAGAAGCGATCAAGGGATTATCGAAAGACAAATATACGCACTACATTTACTAGAAACACTAAGGAATAATTTTGAAAATTTTATTTTTAAGGGTGGAACGTGTTTGTCTTTAATTTCGAAGGAGTTCCCGCGTTTTTCTGTCGATATTGATATTTTAGTTAATCCTCAATTCAAATCTTTCTTTGATATTGAAAACTTGTCTGAAATGATAAAAGATTCTGAATTTGAGTCTGTTACAGTAGATGATCGGCAACCAAGACATGACATTGACAAACAACACTTTGTATTTCATTATAAAGGAGTTATTAATGGTGAAACATCTATATTGTTAGATGTTGTATACGATGAATCGAAATATAGGGATTTGTCTCAACTAAAGATAATGAATTATTTGATTAAAACGACTAATCCTTATATAAGTGTAACTGCGCCATCGGTTCATGATTTATTAGCTGATAAACTTTGTGCATTTGCTCCAAATACTGTTGGTAAAAAATTAAACGAAGATAGAGACATAGAAGTTATAAAACAAATGTTTGATGTGTCATTTTTGATGAAACGTTATCCACTTTCACCATCATATAAGAAGATATATGAAGATATAACTCAAGCTGAAATTAAGCGAAGGAATTTAGACATTAAAGTTGATGATGTGCTTAATGACACTATTATGACAAGCCTTAATATTATTTCTGAAGGTGTGATTAATCCAACACAATATCAATTTATCAAAAGTGCTATTAAAGGATTTGCCTCATTCACAAGGGATTTTTCATATAATGTAGATAAAGCAAAAGAATCAGCTCTCGATGTTTTACATGCAGCATTATTGGTTTATACAGAAAATGAAGAGTCCTTACTAAGAATTGCTGAAGAACAAGTAGATTATTTAAGCGAATATCGCCATTTAAAAAATTCTAGGAAAAAGCTTGCCGTAATTAATCCAGAGTTGCCAGAATTGTTTAACAGATACTTAAAATGTATGGCATACTTTGTAATACAAATAAAAATGAAATAGTAGTTACAACTTTAAAAAATAGAAAGGAATTAATATAAAACTAAGGACAGTACTTTATTTTATATTATAAAAGAAATATATGTATACTAAATATATTAAAACAATTAATCGATATTTAATGAAGAGATTAGAAAAGTATGAAGAAGACTCAAGTTTTATTGTAGCTTTTGATGATAGAGACGTTGTAGGTTATATAGAATTTATTTTTAATGAAAATTTAGAGATTAGAAAAGTTTATTTTCTAAACGATGAAATATTGAGCTATTTATTTTCAAAACTATATTATATAAATCATGATAATAAATTAATGAGTATGAAAGAAGAAGACTATTCAAAAAATGTTGATTTCTTTAATAAGCATTTAAAGAAAGATAACAATCTATATTCTTTTAAACTTGATAAACCAAGAAGATTTATTCCAATTGGTAAACTTGAAACCGGAAAGTTAAATAATATCGCTGATGTAAGTGGTGTTAAGGTTGGACATTTTAGTCTTCAAGAAGGTAGTTTACAAACAGGGATAACTGCAATCCTACCACATGATGGGAATTTATTTAAAGAAAAGGTAGTAGGAGCAAGTTATTGTTATAATGGTTTTGGGAAATCAATTGGTTTAATGCAAGTTGATGAACTTGGAACAATTGAAACTCCAATTTTATTAACTAATACTTTAAATCTAGCAAAGGTTAGTGATGGACTACTTGATTATATGCTAGATTTAAATGAAGATATTGGAGTTAAAACTGGAACTATTAATCCTTTAGTTTTAGAATGTAATGATGGAGACTTAAATGATATAAGAACTAGAAAACTAGGAAGTAAGGAAGTTACAAAAGCTATTAGCGATGCAAAGGAAGATTTTCTTCAAGGAGCAGTTGGTGCTGGTAGTGGAATGACTTGTCATGGATTTAAAGGTGGAATAGGCTCATCATCAAGAAAAGTTAAAATTGATGATGAAGATTATCATGTGGGAGTTTTAGTTAACTCAAATTTTCAAGGCTCGAGTAGTAATGATTTAATAATAAATAATGTATTTTTCGGAAATAAATTTAATTTAGCTCAAAAAGAAGAAGAAAAGCCAGACCAAGGGTCAATTATTATGGTTGTTGCTACCAATATCCCTCTAAGTGAAAGACAACTAAAAAGAGTTTTAAAAAGAGCTATTTTAGGTCTTGCTAGAACTGGAAGTTATGTTGGAAATGGTAGTGGGGATATTGTTATAGGATTTTCTACAGCTAATAAGATTAAACATTATCCAGAAAGTAAATTTGACAGCATTAAAACACTAGGAAATAATTATATTGATAATGTATTTAAAGCTTGTATTGAAGCTACAGAAGAAGCGATTATAAACTCTTTACTATATAGTAGGACTACTAGAGGCGTAAGAGATAATATTGCTTATTCAATCAACGAACAAATAGAAGTATTTGATCACTTTTTTATAGAAAATATTTTAGGAGAATAATAAAATGTATGATTTAGGTATTATTGGTGGAATGGGTCCACTTGCTACAGCTGATATTTATCGCAAGATTGTGGAAATGACTAAAGTTGAAAAAGAACAAGATCATTTAAATGTTGTTATACTTAATAAAGCTAATATTAATGATAGAACTAGTGCAATCTTAAAAAAAGGCCCATCTCCAGTAGGGCAAATAAATAAATGTATTGAAGAATTAGTAAGTCTTGGAGTTAAAAACTTCTTTATTGGTTGTAATACAATTCATTATTTCCAAGATGAATTTATAATACCTAAAGAAATAAATTTCATTAATATAGTTGATGAAGCACTTTTAGAATTAAAAAGAATAGCTGCAAATAGAGAAATTATAATTCTAGCAACTAAAGGAACAATTTTAGCTAATATTTATAAAACTAATAAAAACGCAAAAGGATTAAATATTATTTATCCAAACGAAGAAGAACAAACTTGGGTAATGGATTTTATTTATAAACTTAAAGCAGGAAAAAATATTAATGAATTGTTAATTACTCTAAATAAGGCATTTAAAACACTACTTCAAAGATATGAAAATCCTCTTTTTGTTCTTGCATGTACTGAGCTTTCAATTGTAAGTAAAGAATTAGAAGAAAAATATGATATTTTAGATGCTGCTGATGTCTTAGTTACATCAACTATTAAAAAATGTGGCCGCCAGGTAGTAGAATGAAAAAGGCTATAGTTTTAATGCATGGTTGGTTAAGTGATAAAAGCGACTATGACTCTATTATAAGTGAACTTGAAAAAAGATATAACCATATTGAAATAATAACTTATCCAGGTCATTCTGGTGATGATCCATACAATTTTAGCGAAGAAGGGACTTTTGAAGTTATTCATAATGCTTTTAAAGATGTCCAATCAAAATATCAAATAATTGATGTTATGGGTTTTTCTTTAGGTGGAGCTTTAGCTTCCTATTTGAGTCAAAAATTTGCATTTAATAAACTTGTTTTATTAGCTCCTGCTAATAGATACTTTAACTTTGGTTTTACATTTTCTAAAATTAGATTTTTAACATCTTCAATTTATAATCTTGAAAAAGCAAGACGTGCTAAAGATAAAGAAGAGGAGAAGTATTATAAACAAATTATAAAAGGTTCATTTGAAGATGATAAGATAGGTTTATCATTTTTAAAAGAAAATTACTTACAAAGATATTTTACTTCATCTTTTAAAACATTTAGAAGAGTTATAAAAAGAGTAAATAAAGAAAAAATAATTATTAAAAATCCATTATTTATTGCTTGGGGTAAACTTGATCAACTCGTTCCTAAGAATTCTCCAGAAGAACTCTTTGAAAATGCAATTAGTCAAGAAAAGATTTTTAAAGTATATGATAATCTATCTCATACAATGATTATGGGACCGAATAACAAAATACTTGTTAATGATATTTTAAGATTTTTAGATAATTAAATTATATTCTTGACAAGGCTATTTTAATAAGATATAATATTGGTAAGTTTTATAAATAAAGACATTGAAGAGAAGAGTAGACAAATGAAAGTCTTCACAGAGAGTTCTCACTTGGTGAAAGAGAATAAGATATAGTTTGTTGAATATGGCCTCGGAGTCGCTTAGTTGAGCTTTTATAGTTAAATTAAGCCGTGTTCGCCCGTTACAGCGATAGAGTATGATAGTACTCGATAAGGTTATTATAGTGATATAATAGCGAACTAAGGTGGTACCACGGGAATAAATTAGTAAATTCAGTCTCGTCCTTTCGAAAGAAGGACGAGATTTTTTTTCGTTTTAAATTGGAGGAAGTTATGATCAAATTAGAAAATGTATCTAAATCATTTAGTTTAGTAAATAATGAAAACCTAGATGCACTTAAGAATGTAAGTCTTCATATTAAAGAAGGTACTATTTTTGGTGTTATAGGTTTATCAGGGGCAGGTAAGTCGACCCTACTTAGATCAATAGTAAATCTAGAAAAGATTGATGAGGGTAGAATACTTATTGATAATGTAGATATAAGCAAACTAGAAGATAAGCAGTTTAGAGAGTTTCGTAAAAATATTGGAGTTGTTTTTCAAGGCTATAATTTGCTATATCAAAAGAATGTGGAGAAGAACATTGCTCTTCCTTTAGAAATTGCTAAATATTCTAAAGAAGATATTAAAAAAAGAGTTGAATATTTAATAGATATTGTAGGCCTTAAAGGTAAAGAAAAGGCATATCCTGCTCAACTAAGTGGTGGACAATGCCAAAGAGTTGCAATAGCAAGAGCACTAGCGCTTAATCCTAAGATTTTACTTCTTGATGAGATTACCAGTGCGCTTGACCCACTAACAACAAAACAAATTTTAAAATTATTATTAGAAATAAAAGAAAAGTTTCAAGTGACGATACTTATTATTACTCATGAGATTGGAGTTGTTAACTTGATATGCGATGAGGTTAGTGTTTTAAACTATGGAAAGGTTGTGGAGACGGGGATTTCAAAAGATATTTTAGAAAATCCCCAAAGTATGATAACTAAGATGTTATTAGCAAAGGAGGTAGAATTATGATTTTTGATTTATTTAATATATTTAATCAAACAGATATGCTTAAAGGAATATTAGAAACACTCTATATGGTTTCTGTTTCAACAATCCTAGCTTATATTTTTGGATTGCCTTTAGGTATTTTGGTAATTGTAACCGATAAAGATGGAATTAAACCAAATAGAGTTGTTAATTCAATCTTTGGTGTAATTATTAATTTATTTAGATCTGTTCCTTTTATTATTTTATTAGTGTTATTAATCCCACTTACAAGATTAATAGTAGGAACATCAATTGGTTCAACTGCGATGATTGTGCCCCTTACTTTTGCTTCCACAACTTTTGTTGCTAGACTTGTAGAGTCTAGTTTAAAAGAAGTAGATCATTCTGTAATAGAACAAGCAATTTGTATGGGTGCAACACCATTTGATATTATTAGAAAGATTTATGTTACTGAAGCTGTACCTGGCTTAATAAGGGGTTTATCAATTACATTTATTAATCTAATTGGTTATTCCGCAATGGCAGGTGTAGTATCCGGTGGTGGACTTGGTGATATAGCGATTCGCTTTGGTTATTTTAAATACGATTACTTAGTTATGTTAATAACAGTAGTAGTTATAGTTATTATTGTTCAAATTATTCAACTTATTTTTGATAAGTTTACAAAAAAAATAGATAAAAGATTATTATAGGAGTGAAAGAAATGAAAAGAATTTTAAGTTTAATTAGTGTATTAGTATTGTTATTAGTTGTAGTTGGTTGTGGAAACAAAAACACAATCGATGATGATGTTATTATTGTTGCTGCATCAGAAACACCTCATGCAGAAATCTTAGAACAAGCAAGAGCTTATGTTGAGTCAAAAGGATATAAATTAGAAATTAGAGTTTTCCTTGATTATGTTGTTCCAAATAACGTTACTCAAAGTGGAGAAGTTGATGCTAACTTTTTCCAACATGAACCATATTTAATTGATTTCAATGAAAAAAATAAAACAAATTTAGTTAGTGTACTAAAAGTACATTTTGAACCACTTGGATTATACCAAGGTAAGAGGAAATCTCTAGACGATCTAGAAGGTGCAAAAATTGGTATTGCAAATGATCCGTCTAACGGCTCAAGAGGCTTGCTTTTACTTGAAGAGGCTGGAATTATAGAATTAGATCCTAGTAAAGGAACTAATGTTGGTGTTAAAGATATTACTAAAAATGAACATAATGTACAAATATTTGAAATTGAAGCAGCATCAATTCCTATTCAACTACCTGATTTAGATTTTGCAGTTATTAATGGTAATTATGCCCTTTCTTCAAAAATAGATAAGTCTACTCTACTAGCAAGCGAATCTAAATCTTCTGCAGGTGCTTTAAAATATGCAAATATTCTTACTGTTAAAGTTGGAAATGAAGAAAAAGAAGCAATAAAAGTTTTAATTGAAGCTTTAAAACAAGCTAGTGTTAGTGAGTTTATTATAAATACTTATGATGAGTTAGTAATTCCTATTAACTAAAATCTTAAGAGATAGTTTTAGAAGAACTATCTCTTTTTTTAAGAATTATTTTTGATAAAGCATTTAGAATAGTATATAATAGATATAGGTGAATAATATGAAAACTATAAAAGAAATAATGGAATTAATAGATATTCAAGATGAAGTATTTAAAATAGTTTTAGAAATTGACAAAAAATTAGATTATTCGAAATATAGTAAGGAAATTCTTGAACTTCAAAATATTGATACTGCAGCTGAAGCTAGAGTAAAACTCCAAGAAATGCTTGCTCCAGATGAAAAGAATTTTAAAATGTTAACTATAATGCTTCATACAATGATTTATTCATATGAAAATTATCAAAAGAAGAATATTGATGATAATATATTTATAGAAACTATGAAGGCATTTACTAGATTCATTAAAGAAGCATATGTTGCAAATGGTGTTTATTCATTCGACCGTGATTGGTGGAGTTATCGTCAGTTATCATTAATACTTTTTCGAATAGGTTCTTTAGAGTATGAAATGAAAGATGTGAATATGAAAAAATATATATCAATTCACATACCTAGTAGTGCTGACTTAAGACCCGAAAGTGTTAAAAAATCACTTTTAGATGCAAAAGAGTTTTTCAAAAAATATTATAGAGAATATGACAATGTAGAATACTTTACAAAAACTTGGTTAATAAGTCCGGATCTAGATAAATTACTTCCTAAGGACTCACATTTAATTGAATTTAAAAATCTATTTGAAATTAAATCTATAATTACAGATTCTAAAAACTATATTCGTTTAATCTATAAGAAAAGATATGAAAATGTAGAAGATTATCCTGAAGATACGACACTACAGCGCAATTTAAAGAAATATTTACTTGCAGGAAATAACTTTAATGAAGCAACAGGCATAGTAAACTTCGATAAATTATAAGTTTTCAAAAATTAGTAGTTTAATATTGTTATATAAGTGAATGAACAAATGGAGGAAAAATGAAAAAAAGAAGTTTATTAATAATTATTGTACTTGTTTTGATGTTTTCACTATTTGGCTGCTCGAGTGCAGACCATATGGGTCGTGAAGATAATTCAAATGATAATGGTGGAGTTGTATTAGGAGATGATGGTCCTGTTTCTATAAATAGAAAGATAATCTATACTGTTGATACATCAATTAATACAAAAGATATAACTGCTGCAGTTACAAGTTTAAAAGCAAATCTTAGAGAAGATGAATGGATTGATTTAGAAACTCATTCATCAGGTTATTCTAGAATGGTATTTAGAGTTAAATCTGCTAGAATAGATGATTTCATTGGTATATTTGATAATATTGGTACAGTTTATAACTTTACTAAAGAAGCAGAAGATGTATCTTTAAAATATCAAAATTATGAAAATAAAATTACAGCTTTAGAAACTGAATATGATAGACTACTAGACATTCTAGCTTCTGCATCTCTTAGTGATGTAATTTATATCAATAAAAGATTAACAGAAATAGAATTAGAGATTCAAACTTTATCAGGAGCTTTAACTCAATTTGATAGCTTAATAGATTATAGTAAAGTTACTGTACAAATCTATGAAAGAAAAGTTTTGGTTTCACCAAGTTTTGGTAGTAAAATGGGAAGTGCACTTGAAAATGGTTGGGATGCTGTTACATCACTTTTAAAATTCTTTGTTTTAGCATTTATGACAATACTACCATTTTCAATTATTATAGTACCTGTTGGAGCTATTGTCTTCTTTTCAATTAGACACAAACGTAAAAAGAATATTAAAAAGCACGAAGAATAAAAGAGGTAAAAATGCAGTTTGTTATTTCAAGTTATAAAAATAGAGGTAATTCCCTTAGTTTATATAAACTAACTAATGGAGAGATTATAAATTTAGATAATAAGAATTTAATAAGCCCAAGCTTTGTTGTTGCAAATAAAGATAATATCTTTACATTTAGTAAAGATAAAGAGTTAAGTCTATATTCTTATAAAGTAAAGAACAACTTACTTGAAGAAGTATCTAAGATTGCTATTTCTGGAGGGGGAATAACCCACCTAGCATATTCAAATAAGAATAATATACTATTTGGTTGTTCATACTCTGATGGTTCATACTTTAGCGTTAGTGTTAAAGACGGAATATATCAAAAAGTCTTGAAGTATGAAAAGCAAATTACAGACAGTAGATTAAGTCGTTGTCATTGTGTGTTTTTAAATAACGAAGAAAATCTCCTTGGTGTTGTAAATATTGCACTAGATGCAATATACTTTTATAAAATTAAAGGTGATGATCTAGAATTTAGTTATTTAATCGAACTTGAAAAAGGAATTGGACCAAGGCATGCAATATATAATAAGGATAACAGCTTAATTTATGTTATGACTGAATATTCTAATCAAGTTGTTGTAATAGACGTAAAACTTAAAAAAACAATTCAAGCTGTTACAACAATTCCAAACTTCGAAGGAAAGACATATGGAGCAACCTTATTAATCTCAAATGATAATAAGTATTTATATGCATCCAATAGAGGTGAGGATAGTGTTGCAAAGTTTAAAATTGGTAGTTCAGGTTTATTAGAATATAAAAATAGTTTTTCAGTTTTAGGAAGTCATCCAAGACATATGGATAAATCTAAAGATGGTAAGCTTTTAATATCTTGTAATAAAGATAGCAACAATGTAGTTTTTATAGATCTTGCAATAGAAGAAGTAGTAAATGAACTTGTCTATGATGAAGCTTCTGGAATTTGCGAGATAAAATAGAAAAATAAAAATGTTTTGAATCATTCAAAGCATTTTTTATTATTTTATTTGACAATCCTTCATCTTAGTACTATACTATAATTACCCCCATATAGGGGGGGTATGGAGGTATAGATGAATAAGGAAAAACAAAAAGCCATCTTACATTTAAAAACCGCAAAAGGGCAAATTGACTCTGTCCTTAATATGATAAATGATGAAAGATATTGTATAGATATATCTAACCAAATACTGGCTATTCAGTCTTTGGTTAAAAAAGCAAATATGTTAGTTTTAGAACAGCATCTTAATCACTGTGTTAAAGAAGCATTTGAAACAGGTGATGTTGAGGCAAAAACAAAAGAGATTATGCATATAATGAATAGGATGTCAGGAAGGTAGAATTATGAAGAAGACTTATAGTGTTGAAGGAATGACATGTGCATCTTGCTCAGCTGCAGTAGAAAAAGTTGCAAGTAAAGCAAGTGGAGTTATTGATTTTAGTGTTAATCTAGCAACAGAGAAATTAACTGTTGATACTGATGAAAACTTTAATGAAAAAGATTTAGAAAAAGCTATTAAAGCAGCTGGATATAAACTAGTAATAGAAAGCGATGATAATTCATACTTAGTAGAAGGTATGACATGTGCATCATGTGTTATAGCTGTAGAAAAAGCAATCAAAAAACTCGATGGAATAAATCAAGTAAGTATAAACCTAGCAACTGAAAGGGTTACTCTTGATTATGATAAAGATAAATTAAGCTTAATGGATATATCTGAGGCTGTTAAGGCAGCAGGATATAAATTAGTTACTAATAAGGGGAAGGATTTAGACCCTCATCAAAAGCAAATTAAAAGCTTAAAGCTAAGATTCATAATTTCCGCAATCTTTGCAGTTCCACTTTTATATATTTCGATGGGACCGATGATTTATTTACCAATACCTAATTTTTTGAATCCAGATTTAAATCCTCTTAACTTTGTAATTGCTCAGTTAGTTCTGACAATTCCTGTTGTAATAATGGGTTATAAGTTTTACCAAGTAGGGTTTAAGACACTATTTAAGGGTAGTCCAAATATGGATTCACTAATAGCTATTGGAACTGGTTCAGCCTTAGTTTATGGAATCTTTGCGTTTATTAAAATATTGATGGGTGAATATAGTTATGTTCATCAACTATATTTTGAATCTGCAGCAGTAATTATGACTTTGATTACTTTAGGTAAATACTTTGAAGCCCTATCAAAAGGTAGAACATCGGATGCAATTAAAAAACTAATGGGCTTAAGCCCTAAGTTTGCCTTAGTTGAAAGAGATGGCCTTGAACAATTAATCCCGATTGAAGAAGTTAGGGTTGGTGATATTGTAATTGTGAAGCCAGGAGAGAGAATGCCTGTAGATGGAATTGTAGTTAGTGGGAGTACATCAGTAGATGAATCAATGCTTACGGGTGAAAGTATTCCAGTTGAAAAGGTAGCAGGAGATAAAATAGTTGGTGCAAGTATTAATAAATACGGAACAATAAAATATGAAACTACTAAAGTAGGAAAAGATACAGTTCTAGCGCAAATTATTAAACTTGTGGAAGACGCCCAAGGCTCTAAAGCACCTATATCAAAGTTAGCAGATATTATATCTGGGTATTTTGTTCCTATTGTAATGGCACTGGCTTTAATTTCAGGAATATTTTGGTATTTCTATCAAGGTGAATTAGAATTTGCCTTAACAATCTTTATTTCAGTTTTAGTTATTGCTTGTCCATGTGCTTTAGGGCTTGCAACACCTACAGCTATAATGGTAGGTACTGGCAAAGGCGCAGAAAATGGTATATTAATAAAAAGTGGTCAAGCTCTAGAAACAGCTCATAAAACTAAAATAATTATTTTTGATAAAACAGGAACAATAACTGAAGGAAAACCAGTTGTTACAGATTTAGTTACAAATGGACTTCCAAAAGAAGAACTATTAATAATCGCTGCTTCAGTTGAAAAAACATCTGAACATCCTCTAGGTGAAGCGATTGTTAATGAAGCAATAAATAAAAACTTAAAATTAAACGATGTTACAAACTTTAAAGCAATACCAGGACATGGTATTAGTGGTGAAATTGATGGTAATTTAGTACTGCTAGGTAATTTAAAACTACTTGAATCTAATAATATTGAAGTCGGTAAGTTTTTAAGTATTTCAGATGAACTTGCTAGTCTTGGTAAAACACCAATGTATATAGCAATTAATTCTAAAGTAGAAGGAATTATTGCAGTTAGTGATATTATTAAAGAAACATCAAAACACGCAATTGAAAAATTAATCAAATCTGGTATTGATGTTTATATGTTAACTGGAGATAATGAAAGAACAGCAAGAGCAATTGCAGAGCAAGTTGGCATTACTAATGTACTTTCTGAGATTTTACCAGAAGATAAAGCAAATGAAGTAAAAAGATTACAAGAAAATGGTAGAGTAGTAACGTTTGTTGGCGATGGCATTAATGATGCTCCTGCTCTAGCTCAAGCTGATGTAGGAATAGCAATAGGTTCAGGTACTGATGTTGCAATTGAATCAG
>CAYOXB010000014.1:26653-32131 GCA_964407835.1 uncultured Bacteroidales bacterium | reverse complement strand
CTCTGAACAAATGGTCATCTTTTGACATAGTTGCTTCAAGTGGAAGCAAGATATTTGGACTTTCAATTGTATAAGTTGTTGCTCTATCATTATCCGATGTAGATCCACCATTTAATTCATAAGTAATTGTATATACTATAGGTGTAAATTTTGCATATAAATCAATAGTTACGCCATCAACACTTGTATCAATAGTAGTAACGGGATCTCCAGATAATTCAGCATTTGCATACCAACCAACAAAATTATAATATGGTTTTGCTATAGCTTTTGGTGCAGCATCTTCAATAAATTGAACTGAGTTAGCTCCAGCAGCATAAAGAAAATCTGACGAGTCAAATACTCTTGCAGTAATTGAAACAGTGCCTGTAACTGTTGGAATAGAACTTAAATGTATATATTTGCCAACAGAAGCTTCATTCAATAAAGATAAAACAACATTTCTACTTGCTACATCAATAGCATTAAGGTGAGCACCTATTAAAAAGTCATAATCCCCTGTGTAAAGAGGTGTTGAATTTGTAAAGGCAACAATTTCAAAAACATTTGAATTTGAAGTTGCGCTTAAATATAATACTTGCCAATATTGATTTACAGCACCTGAAGGATTATCTGCGATATTAACATCATGTCCAGTACCTTCTCCAGTATTGAATTTTGTAATATAAAATTCTTGGTCAGCTACAAATTGTCCACCATTCATATTGTAGTTAACTTTAGCGCCTTTATGATTCCATTTAGCGTAAAGCATAATATTAGCTACTACTAAAGAATCCCAATCATAAAGTTCAGTAAGATCTTCATCAGCATACCAATCTACAAATGCAAATTCAGAATGAAGCGGATCAGCAGGTTTTACAGCTGGAGTTCCTTTTAATGCTCTTACAGGTTCAAATCCTTCAACATCAAATGAAACAATGTGCTCTAAGCCTGTTACTAAATCTGCATCAAATGTAACTGTAAATACATATTCAGAATCATCTTGACGAACAACTCTAAATTGATATTCACCAACTTTTTCAGTCCAAACATTTCCTTCAAGACCTGCAACACCTAACCATAATACAGAGTCTGTATCTGGAGTTAATGCAACCGGATCAACTGCTACACCAGCAGCCATAATTCTAGAAATTGCTTTGATTGAAGCAGCATTTAAACTTTCCTTTGGAACAACAACTCTAATATACCATGTTTCTCTTATAGGATTCCATGATACAGCATGAGTACTAGTTGCTTGAATGAACTCTATCCATTTTGCATAAACAACTGTGTTTTCAACAATTTCAGTATCCCAATCAAATTCTACTTCGAAATCCTCATCAGCAAACCATCCATCAAAGTAGAAACCAACTTTAACAGGATCAACTGGTTGAACAGCTTTTTCACCTTTAAGAACTCTTAAGTCATCAAAGTCTGTATTTTCTAAAGTAACAATGTGTTCAACACCTGTAACTAATTCATGGTCATAGTCTAATTCGAATACGTATTTTGTATCATCTTGTCTTACAACTTCAAATAACCAAATACCATCTTTACTTTCAATAACCATTCCGTCTAAGCCAGCAGCAGCCATCCATAGTACTGTATCAGTATCTGGAGTTAAATCTACAAATTCTTCTAATAGAACGCCAGCTCT
Organism: uncultured Bacteroidales bacterium; assembly: GCA_964407835.1. Lineage (GTDB taxonomy): Bacteria > Bacillota_I > Bacilli_A > ML615J-28 > CAG-698 > DUVT01. Next base: position 30,495 of record CAYOXB010000014.1, on the reverse strand, counting down.
TTTAATTACTCTAATTGATTTAATACTAGCTGCATTTAATAATTCACCATCAGCTACAGTTACTTTCACATACCATTCTTCTCTTGTAGCATTCCAAACAGCATTGTAATCTACTTCAGAATCTAATAGTTCTGGTAAGTTAGTAACTTTTGATCTCTCATAGTTAAACATAAAGAAATATTCACTATCATCATTAAGTACTACTCTATAAGCATAAATTCCTTCAGCTTTCATAGTTAGGTCTAAATCAGCTTTTGCAACACCAAACCATAATACTTTATCTGTATCAGGAGTTAAAGCAACAGGCTCAACAAATAAACCACCAGCCATATAAGTGTAAATTGCTTTTATGCTTTCAGCATCTAGTTCTTCACCAGCTTGTACTTTAATATAATAAGTTTGTCTAGTTTCATTCCAAACTGCAGCGTAAGTTACATCTGCACTTGCAATTTCAACATAACCAGCATATAAAACTAAGTCTTTTGTAACTGCTTTTGAAGGATCAAATGCTTCTTGTAAAGCTGCATCAACAAACCATTTAACAAATAAGCTTCCTACTTTTACTGGTTCTGCTTCTACAACTAGAAGTCCACCATTCATTACTGTTGCAGGAAGATCATCTTCAGGATCTAAAGCTCCTCCATTAAGGTTATAAGTAACACTAAGAACTAAGTTTCCTAATACTAGGTCAAGGATCCATTGATCAGCATCGCCTTCGTACCCAGGATATTTAGCAACATATAAATCATAAGAAGAAAGACCTTGTTCGCCTTTTTCTCCAGTTTCACCTTTTTCTCCAGTTTCGCCTTTTTCACCAGCTTCACCTTTATCTCCAGTTTCGCCTTTGTTTCCAGCTTCACCTTTTTCACCAGGATCTCCCTTATCGCCTTTTGCGCCAGGATCTCCCTTGTCACCTTTGTCGCCCTTATCACCCTTTGGACCAGTAGCCCCATCAGTTCCATCAGTTCCATCTTTACCATCTTTGCCATCAGTGCCTTTAACAACGCCTAGATTATGCTCTGCGTCATTGGTAAGCACTACTATCAGCTCGCCTGATGCATTAATAGTAATAGACTTAATGCCTACGCCTGTTTCACCTATTGGGCCCGCTACACCAGCTGGACCAACAGCACCATCTTTACCAATAACTACACCAACATTAATGGTTTCGTCATTAGAAAGCGTGAATACAAGCTCATTATTAGCATTAATTTCTGCATCAACTACGCTAACACCAGCAGAGCCACTACATGCAGCTAAGAACACTAATACAAATGCAAATACAAACAATAAAATAAATTTAAAGTTTTTTCTCATATGCCATCAAAATTAACAAGTTAATTTATTGGCTACTTGTTAATTCCCTCCATCTTTAAAATATTTGCCAATAAAACGTTTACATAATTATTATAACACATACTAAAACAATTTCAAAATAATTTTATAATTTGTTAAATATTTAAAAAAATCTTCAAAAATCAAGCTTAAACATGAAAAAATTCTAGTATTTTACTAGAATTTTTATTTACTTCTAAACAGAAGTATTCTCTTATCATTGATTTCAATTTTCGCTTCATCGCTAATAATTTCATTACTTAAACCGACATTATCCATTCTATTTAATAAATAATTATTGAGATTATATTTAAAGCCTGTTAGTGAGACTCTAACATTTTCATCTATTGCGAATATTGATACATATTTACAATCTGATTTCTTTAAAGTCATTGATTGATTAATAGTTTTAATTCTATTATTCTTATCAATAATTTCAATATTTAAGTCTAAATACTTAATTATTAGATTAAGTGCTGAATGATAATGGTCAAGTCTTCCACCAGTTACATTATAAAGCTCTATCTTACTAAACTCTAAGTCTTTAACTTCTAAAATAGCAAGCTCTAAATCACCATAGTCTTTGTCTTTAGGAAACACTCTTATATTCTTACAATGAAGTACTACTTCTTCTATATTACAAGAATCAAAATCACCAACAGCTAAATCAACTTCTTTACCAATATTAATAATATTATATATTCCCCCATCAACACCAACAAGTAATTCATTAGCGTCGGGGGTATAGAGTTCTTCAAATTCATTTGTTCCTGCTGCTACAATTTTTATAATCATAATTCAATTAGCTCCTTAATTGTTTTACATCTATCTTTTGAACTAAAGATATAAGTTCCAGCAACTACAGCATCTACTCCTGCTTCTTTACATAAAATCGCAGTTTCCTTATTTATTCCACCATCAACTTCAATTATATAATTATAATTGTTGCTATCCTTTTTATCTTTTAAGTGTTTTATCTTATCTAGAGCATTTGGAATAAACTTTTGACCACCAAAACCTGGTTCAACACTCATAATTAATATTAAATCAAGTTTATCTAAATACTTATCTAGTACATTAACATCAGTATTAGGTTTAATAGATACTCCAGCCTTAGCTCCTAGAGATTTTATATGTTCTATCATTTCTTCAATATTATCAACTGTTTCATAATGAAAAGTTAAATAATCTGCACCAGCATCAATAAATGCTTTTGCGTAGAAAAGAGGATCACTAATCATTAAGTGAACATCAAAAACTGCATCAACTTTACCTTTTAAGTTTTTATATATTACTGGTCCCATTGTAATGTTTGGAACAAAATGCCCATCCATTACATCTATGTGTAGAAACTGAGCTCCACATTCAACAACATTTTTAGCTTCTTCTAGTAATCTTGTAAAATCACACGAAAGAAGTGAAGGTGCTACAATCATATTTTTTTCTCCTAATACTTATTTTTTATTAGTTCATCAATTTCCTCAAAAAACAAACTATAATTTCCATATCTACTCTTTAATATTTCGTTTTCCAAAACTAATCTCTTAACCTCACAGCCGGGTTCTTTAATATGTAGACAGCGGCTGAACTTACATTTACTACTATTATCAAAAAATTCAATAAAACTATGTGAATAACTAAGTAAATCATCAAACGGAAAATCAACAGTTCCAAATCCAGGCGTATCAGCAATCCAACCTTCATTTAAATAATGAAGTTCAGTATGCCTTGTAGTATGCTTACCCCTACCTAAAGCAAATGATATTTCTTGAGTCTTTAAATTCAAATCATCGCTTAACATATTAAGTAAACTGCTTTTACCAGCTCCACTTTGACCAGCTAAAACTGAAATACTATTTTTAAATTCAGCAAGTATTGCTGTATTATCTATATTCTTTCCAGTTAAATAGACTGAATAGCCTATTTTTGAATAATAGTCCTTTATTTTTGTTATTTCTTCTAAGTTTTCAAGTAAATCAATTTTTGAAAAAACAATAATACTTATCATTTGATTATATTCTGTAATTGATAACATTCTATCTAGCAAGTTTAGATTTAAATCAGGCTCTCTTACTGGAACAATTAAAAACATTTTATCAACATTACTTACAAACGGTCTAGTAAGTTCGTTTCTTCTTGGTAGAATTTCAGTAATTGTTTTTGTTTTTTCCTCAAAAACAACCTTGTCCCCTACCTTAGGTGATTGTTCAGTATGCCTAAATAAACCCTTAGGCTTACAAATATATGTTTTTAATTCATCAGTTGTAACAGCATATTCACCGCTAATAGATTTTGTTATTAATCCTCTCATTTAAGCTCCTTTAAAGTTAATTGTCCACAAGCAGCATCAATATCATGCCCTTGTTCTCTTCTTAGGGTTACATTTACTTGTCTATCTTTTAAATATTTATAAAAAGCTTTCATTTTAGCCTCTGAAGATCTAGTAAACATTTGAGTTGCATTGTAAGGAATTAAATTGATATAGGCATTTCTTCCTTTCACAATTT
>CAYOXB010000014.1:0-26553 GCA_964407835.1 uncultured Bacteroidales bacterium | reverse complement strand
GGAACAATCCCACATGTAGATAGAGTAATATGTCTACTTCCAATTTCTAAACCCATTGGATCATTAACAATTTTAATAAATTCCATCACATTATTATAATTATCAAATGGTTCACCAATTCCCATTATAACAATATGGCTAACCCTTAAATTTTCTTTATTTAATATATTGTCTACTTCTAAGACTTGAAGTACCATCTCAGCAGTAGTTAAATCTCTTCTTTTTTTAATTAAACCACTAGCACAAAAACTACAACCCATATTACAACCAGCTTGGGTAGTAATACATACAGAATAACCATAATTGTGTTTCATTAAAACAGTTTCAATTAGATTACCATCTTCTAAAGCAAACAAAAACTTCTTTGTTCCGTCAGACGATTCTTGTAATTTCGCAATCTCTAGAGTTTTAGTATTAAACTCTAAAGCTAGTTCTTCTCTTAAATCCTTTTTAAAATTAGTCATTAAAGAAATATCAGCAATCTTTTGTTTATATAAAGCCTCAAACATTTGAATTGAACGATATTTAGTTAATCCTTTACTTAAAAAGTATTTATCTAGTTCTTCTCGCGAATAGTTATAAATACTATTCATTGGACTATCCATCATAAGGTTTTCCTCATCTTACAAATATAAAACCCATCACTATGATATTCAAATGGTAAAATAGTAACTTCACTTACAATTTCTACATCTTTTCTATCTTTTATAAATTTTTTTATTTGTTTTTCATTTTCTTCTTTATTTAATGTACAAGTTGCATATGTATAGTATCCACCTTTTTTAACTAAAGGCCAAGTCGATTCAAGTATTTCCTTTTGAAGAACTTTAATCTCTTCAATAGCTTCAAATGTAATTTGATACTTCAAATCTACTTTGTGACCAATTACACCAAGTCCAGAACAAGGAACATCAGCTAATATTGAATCAAATGTTTCTTCTTCATAACTATCTTTTATTAGTCTTGCATCAACTAATAGTGTTTCAATATTAGTATTACCATTATGTTCAAAAAACTTATCCATTAGTTTAATTTTATGTTGATGGATATCACAAGCTAAAATCCGACCTTTATTATTCATTAAACTAGATAAATGACTTGCTTTACCACCTGGTGCACTACATGAATCAAGTATATAATCACTTTCTTTTGGACTCACAATCTCACTAACTCTTCCAGCTGCTTGATCTTGAATCACAATCTTACCAGATTTTAAAAGTTTCGTACCTTGGATGTTTCTTGGAGTTAAAAGAAAGTTGTTTGCAAGTTTACTTTCTTCAAACTCAATACTTAAATTATTTAACTCATCCATTACTTCTTCTTTTGTTGCTTTTAAAGTATTTACTCTAAATGCTGTAGGCTTTACTTTTGAATATTCTTCTAGTATCTTTTCAACTTCTTCAACTGAATAATCTTTTAAGAAAAATGCAACTAACCAAGCAGGATAAGAATATTTAATACTTAAAGTATTAATTTCATCAAGTCCTGCAATTTCTCGTAATGGACTTCGTAAAAAGTTTCGTAAAACTGCATTTACAAATCCACCAATTGCTCTATCACGTATATTTGCAATACTTACAGCTGAGTCAACAACTGCATATTCAGGTGTTTTTAAATAAACAAGTTGGTAAATGGAAATATAAAGCAAGTATTTAACCCATGCTTTTTGTCTTTTACTTCCAATATAAGGATCAAGATAATAAGCAATTGTAATTAAGTTTTCTACTGTTCCATAAGTGAGTTTTGTGAAAAAGGCTTTATCTTCTTCCGATAAAACAAATTTCTTTAAATATTCATTTACAACAATATGAGTAAATCCGCCCTTATCGACGATTCTTTCAACTGCTTCAATTGCTAATTTTCTTGGATCCATTTACATACCTGCCAATTTTTCTAAAAATAATTGTAAATCTGCATCTTTTAAAAACACACTACCAACACTTCCGTGTTGGTGGTCATCAAATCTATGAAAATCAGACCCAGCAGTTATTAGAAGATTATTATCTTTAGCTATTTTTTTAAATTCTATTTCTTGTTCTATTGTATTTAGAGGATAAATTGCTTCTATTCCATCAAAACCAAGTTTAATTAGTTCTTCAACTTTTACTTTTTTAAGTAAACAAGGATGAGCTAAAACTGCAATTCCACCATAATCTTTAATTAATTTAATACCTTCTTCTGTAGTAAGCTTTGTACTTGGATAATATGCTTTACAGTTATGACCAATCATATTATCAAATATTTCTTCCACAGTATATGGAAAACCTTGATTTACTATTTCTTTAGCAATAGTTCCCCTAGTTATTGTATATATATCATCCATAAAGCTATAATCAAGATCGATATCAAAATATTTCTTTAAAGCTTTAAAGATTTTGTGAGCTCTTTTTACTCTCATTTGCCTTTGTAATTCTAATTTTTCTTCAAGTTCTAATAACTTAGAACTATAATTAAAATATCCTAATATATGAATACTTTCGCCCTTTAACTCGGTTGAGAGTTCCAAACCTAAAATTAGGTTTAAATTTTTATAATTATTTATTATATCATATGCGTATAAACTTCCTCTTAGAGTGTCGTGATCAGTAATACTAAAATAATTTAAATTGGCGTTTTTAACCAAATCAATTAATTCTTCTACAGCTTTTTCACCATCAGATGATCTTGTATGCATATGTAAATCTGCTTTTATTTCTTTCATTTTTGCATCTCGTTAAATATTAACATTAATATATACCTTTTTTCTAATTCTGAATATAAATCCTTAAATTTTAAATAGTTAAATAGTTCTACTTTTGAGGCTACTCTCATTACATACTTAATTTTTGTAAATAACTCTACCCATTCACTAAATGATAGAGAAAGTACAATTGTAGAACTTAAAAAATAACTATATTTGTAGTCGTTTTTTAACTCTTTGTTATTAGAGTTTTGTAAACACTCAACTAAAGCATTAATTGTATCAACAATTAATGACCCACTATTATAAAATATATGGTCATATGCTGTATGAATGTTTTTATATGATAAAATTAACTTTTCAACTTCTGAAGTTAATAATTCTAATTCTAAAGATGTTTTATCATTACAAATACTAAAAGAAGACATCTTTAAATGTTTGTAATTTTTTTCTTTAATAAAGTTGACATTTCTATTTGCTTCTAAATATAACATTAGTAAATCATCTAATTGCGAAGCAATATTCTCAAATTCAGCATTACTTAATGCCATAACTTTAACAGCTTCAAGTTTTGGTGCAAAATCTGATCTTGAAGTTTTTAGTTTCGCTATTTGCTTTGCAAGTAGTTTCATTTTTTCATGATATTTATTGTCTTTATTTGCTGCTCTAGCAAATAACTTTAAAAAGTTTTGATTATGTTTAAGCTCCTCAAATTGCTTTTCAAAATGAATAGCTGTATTTATAATCTTTTCTTTCTTTTCTTCATTGTTCTTACAATTTCTTAAACTAAATTGTTCTTTTGCATATTCAACACGCTCAAAATAGATATCCTCATCTGAAGCAGTTGCAATTGACTCATGAACTGGAACTTCTGGAATATCTATCTCAATTGTTTCTTTGCGTTTTTTAAAAAAAGAAAATAGTTTCATAGTCTTTATCATCCTCTTATTTATATTATATCAAAATAGCAAAAAAAATTAAATATTTACTTTTATTTTATAAATCTTGCTATATATTTTGTATTTTGGTAAAATTAAATTAGAAATACTTAATGGAGGGTCTTATGCAAAGTTATACTTATGAAGAATATCGCAAAGAACTAAACCGCTATAATGAAATTATAGTGTATGCGTTAATACGAAAAAACTTTTTAGGTGAAGATGATCATCGCCCGCTGTATTCACTTGATATAGATGTGGAAGTAATGCCAAAATCCGACGAAGAAATGGAAAAAGTAATAACAACCCAGTTATTCAAATCCGAAAGCTTTGAATTAGTAATTGACTGTTATAATAAAATCGGTAAAATTTTAGAATAGTTTTAATAAAACAAGCCAAGTAAATCTCTTTTTGATTTGCTTGGCTATTTTTTTATCTATTTCTTTAAGTTATAAAATGATTTTAAACCATTATATACAGCCGTAGAACCTAGTTCATCTTCGATTCTTAGTAATTGATTATACTTAGCAATTCTATCAGTTCTACTTAAAGAACCAGTTTTGATTTGACCAGTATTAAGAGCAACAGCGATATCTGCAATTGTAGTATCTTCTGTTTCACCAGAACGGTGACTAACTACAGCAGTATAACCATTTCTTTTCGCAAGTTCAATTGCTTCAAATGTTTCTGTTAAAGTTCCAATTTGGTTAACTTTAATTAAAATTGAGTTTGCAACTCCAAGAGAAATACCTTTTTTAAGATATTCAGTGTTTGTAACGAAAAGATCATCGCCAACAAGTTGTACTTTTTTACCTAAAACATCAGTTAAATATTTCCAACCTTCCCAGTCGTTTTCATCAAGACCATCTTCAATTGATATAATTGGATATTTTTTAACTAATTCTTCATAGAAATGAACTAAACCTTTATAATCATATGATTTGTTTCCTTCTCCAGCAAGCACATATTTTTTAGTTTCTTTATTATAAAATTCACTACTTGCTACGTCTAAAGCTAAAACAACATCAACACCAGGTTTATATCCTGCTTTTTCAATTGCAGTCATAATAACTTTTAAAGCTTCTTCATTTGATTTTAAGTTAGGTGCAAATCCACCTTCATCACCAACAGCAGTATTTAAGCCCATACCTTTTAAAACAGCTTTTAAGCTATGGAATACTTCAGTTCCCATTCTTAGAGCTTCTGAGAATGTTGGAGCACCAACAGGCATAATCATAAATTCTTGGAAATCAACATTATTATCAGCATGGCTTCCACCATTAATAATGTTCATCATTGGTGTAGGTAATTCTTTTGCATTGAATCCACCTAAATAGTTATATAAAGACATTCCAGCAAGTTCAGCAGCTGCTCTAGCAACTGCCATAGAAACAGCTAAAATAGCGTTTGCTCCTAATTTTCCTTTATTTGGAGTTCCATCAAGTTCAATCATCAATTGGTCAATTCCAACTTGATCAAATACATTCATTCCTACTATTTCAGGTCCAATAACGTCATTAACGTTTTCAACAGCTTTTAAAACACCTTTACCTAAATAACGGTTTTTGTCTCCATCTCTTAATTCTACAGCTTCATGTTCACCAGTTGAAGCGCCACTTGGTACCATTGCACGGCCCATAGCCTCACTTTCTGTATAAACTTCAACTTCGATTGTTGGGTTTCCGCGTGAATCTAATACTTCACGAGCTAATACTTCATAAATAAATGGCATATTAATTTATTCCTTTCTTTTTTTTATTTTTTAATTAAACTTTTACCAGTCATAACGGCTGGTTTTTCTATATTTAGTAGATCTAACATTGTTGGAGCAACATCTGCTAGAATACCGTCTGTAATTTCAATACCTTTTTTTGTAATAATACATGGAACAGGATTTGTAGTATGAGCAGAAAACGGACTTCCATCCTCAGCAACTAATTTTTCCGCATTACCATGGTCAGCTAGAACAATTAATGTACCATTAACCTTTTCTACTGCTTTAAATACTCTTCCTAAACATTCATCAACAACTTCTACTGCTTTTTTTGTTGCTTCAAATACTGTTGTATGACCAACCATATCACAATTTGCAAAGTTTAGAACAATTGTATCAAATTCATTTGAATTAATTGCATCTACTACCTTATCAGTAACTTCATAAGCACTCATCTCAGGCATTAAGTCATATGTTGGAACTTTTGGAGATGGGACTAAGATTCTAACAGAACCTGGTATCTCCTTATCTTCTCCACCATCGAAAAAGTAAGTAACATGAGCGTATTTCTCAGTTTCCGCAATCCTTAACTGCTTCAAATGATGTTCTGAGATTACTTCTCCATATGTTTCATTTAACTCTTGCAAACCAAAAGCTACATCAGCTTTTACATTTTCACTATATAACATCATCGATGTAAATTGTAAGTTATTATAATATTTTTTATTATCTAAACTTACTAAATCCGGATTAGTTAGAGCAGTTGACATTTGAATGGCTCTATCTGGACGGAAGTTTGCGAAGATTACACTATCGCTATCTTTAATATTAGACTCTTTATTTACAATGAACGGAATAACAAACTCATCAGTTACGCCATTTTCATAAGAAAGTTCAATTCCTTCATCAACACCAAATAAAGGTGCTTCATTATAAACTAAAGCATCATATGCTTTTTGAACTCGTTTATAGTTTTTATCTCTATCCATTGCATAATATCTACCACTAATAACACCAATCTTAGAATTACCTAATTCTTTAACTTTTGCTTCTAGTTTATGTAGATATTCTAGTGCACTTTTTGGTGGTACGTCTCTACCATCTAAAAATGCATGAACAACAACTTCTTTTATGCCTTTTTTTACTGCTTCTTCAAGTAAATACAAGATGTGATCTAAATGAGAATGAACTCCACCATCACTTAAAAGTCCCATAATATGCAATTTTGAATCATTTTTTAAAGCATGAACAATCGATTTCTTAATTGCTGGATTATTTATTAACTCATTATTCTTAACAGCTATATTTACTCTTGTTAGACTTTGATATACGATTCTTCCAGCTCCGAGATTTAAATGCCCAACTTCACTATTACCCATTTGACCATCTGGTAAGCCAACATTTTCACCACTTGTTTGTAATTTGCTATTAGGATAATTAGCAAGTAAATAATCATAATTAGGTTTATTTGCAGCTTTTACTGCATTTCCTCTAACTTCATCACTTAAGCCAAAGCCATCTAAAATTGCAAGCATAACTAAATTTTTCTTACTCATTAATTAATTCCTCACTTATATATATATTATACTACTTTATAGCCTTACATTCAAGAAAGGTCTTCTGAAAATGTATTCATAAAATACTTTTCTGTCTATATTTCTTTTTTCTTTACAGCTGCAAAGTTCATTTCGTGCATATCAAGCTTCTGAATGAGAGTTTTCATAACTATTATAAGAAATGGCAAGCGAATTACTAGCGTAATTAACCTTTTTCCAAGTCCTGTCCAAACATATATCCAGTCATTTCCACCTTCAATTACTAAAGCAACTGAATTAATCGATGTTTCCAAAAGAGATGAGAACAAAATAACTAAAATAATAACAATTAAACTAGGTTTGAATTTTTTTATTAAATATCCACTAAGTCCCCAAAGCATTGTGGAAATTGTATAAATACTCCAAATAGAAGCGTATGGAGAGATAAACATATAAACAGTATCAGTAACAAACCCCACAGCAAGGCCATAAATAGGCCCTAAAAAATAACCTGCAAGCATTATTGGTATTGCAAATATTGAAATTCTCCATCCCGCACCTAATTGCAAGGAATAAATTTTTAATATCGAAGCTATAGCAGCAAATAATGCTGCATAGACTACTGTTCTTATTTCTTTGTTTCTCATTTTCGTCTCCATAACTTTAAATATTATAACATATTTATATCTATTATTATATTCTAATGAATACCTAAATATTTAAAACCCTTAAATTCGCCTTCTGGTGGGCTTTACTTCCACCAAAAGTATTTATATTATTTAAGCCTATAAAGTGATTGTAAGCCAATTTACAACGTTAATATGATAATCTAAAAGACTTCTGGAAGCAACAGCAAAATAAAAAAGTTGCATAGCAACTTTCTTAAGATAACCTGTTTTTTACTTAAATCTATTTTTCAACCAAGCTGGTAGTGTAGAATCTCCTTTTTCTCTTTCTTGTTTAGGCTCAGCAGGAACTTCAACAGACGCTTCCATTTCAGCAGCAACAAGATCAGGAGCACTATTAGGTTTTGGTTGCTGTGGAACATATTGAGGGAATCCTGTAGTGAATTCATTCTCCAGTGCTCTTATAGCATCCGTATCTTGGTCAAATCCAGTAGCAATAACTGTAACTATTAACTCACCTTGTAAGTCCATATTAAATCCAGTACCACATACTAAATCAATTTCTGATGTAGATGCGTTTTGAATTTCAGTCATTACTTCTACTACTTCATGCATAGATATATCAACATCACTAGTAATAAAAACAATAGCATCAGTTGCACCATTAATATCAATTTCTAAAAGTGGGCTTCTAATTGCTTTACGAGCAGCTTCGATTGCACGGTTAGGACCACTTGCAATACCTGTACCCATAAGTGCAGTACCTTTATTCTTCATAACGTTTCTAACGTCTGCAAAGTCAACATTAATTAACCCCGGAATTGCAATAATTTCCGCAATACCTTGAACACCACGACGAAGCACATTATCTACTTCTCTAAATGCTTCAAGCATTGGTGTGTTTTTATCAGTAAGATATAATAATTTATCATTTGGTACTACGATTAAAGTATCTACTAGCGGTTTTAATAACTCAAGTCCTCTTTGCGCTTGAGCTTGACGTTTTCTTCCTTCAAATGAGAATGGCTTCGTAACTATACCTACAGTTAAAGCACCTAAGTCTTTTGCAATTCTTGCAACAATCGGTGCAGCACCAGTACCAGTTCCACCACCCATACCAGCTGTAATAAATACCATATCACTTCCGCGTAATATTTCTCTAATTTCATCTTCAGATTCTTCAGCAGCTTTTTCACCAACATCAGGATCTGCTCCAGCTCCTAGTCCCCTAGTAAGTTGTTTACCAATTTGTAGGCGTGTATCGGCTTTAGCAAGACGCAACACTTGAGCATCAGTATTGATAACAATAAAGTCAACACCTTTTACATCGTTTTCGATCATGCGATTAACAGCGTTTCCTCCACCGCCACCTATTCCAACAACCTTTAATACTGGTTTTTCATTAAATGCATCTTGTCCGTACATTCTTACCCTCCTATAAATTTATAGTATAAATAACTAATAAATAAACTTTCCTCTTTAATTATTTTATATTATAACATATATTTTAAAATAAATAAATAGTTATTAAACTTATTTTTTCTTATAGCCCCTATTCAATTACATATTTTACCAAATATTTCCTAAAAAAACAATAAAAACGAGCTAAAAGAAAACAACTCCATCGAAATGGAGTTGTAATTTTTTACTTCTACTATCTTTTATGGAAGAGCTGTAAAGTATGGTTCGTAAATTGCATGTCTAAACCATGTAGCTTTCATTTCATCTTCAAATAAGAAATAGTTATTTCTAGCATCAATAATTACTGGATTAGCAGCAGTACTATGGTTAGCAATTAAGAAGTTGTCATCTGCACCGCTATTATGAGTACCTTTTGCAGGTTGATGGAAAATATTTTCATGAACTTCAATACTAATTTGTTCTGCAGTTGCATTACCAGTATTAAATCTGAAGTTATGCCAATCTGGAGCAGCATAAGGCATTTCATTTCTCAATACTTCGATTGTAGAAACAACACCATCATGGCGATAGCTACCTACATAGATATGACCAAATACTTCAAATACTCTAGCCTTTTCTTCAGTTCCAATATAGTTGTCATTGATCTTTAAATCAATTGAAGTAGTAGTTCCCATCCAAATTGGATATTGCATAACTTCTTCAAAAATATTATTTAAAATATAGATTTTACCATGAGCACCATAACCTAATCCTAGACCACCACTATTTTCACCTTCAAGTCTAATAGTATCAGTAAAGCCATAGAAATAGTTTTCTTCAATAAATAAATCTTTTGCATTGTTAATTCTAACTGCACGATAACCAACGTCTTTACTATCTACAAAAGCAGAATCTTTAATCATTACATTTTCGTTAATATTAGTACCAGCTGCAACTGTGAAGTAAATTACACCTTCACCAGCTGGAACGCCATGATCAGTTCCTGTAACGTTTTCAATTAAAACATTCTTAACTGCTTTATCAGATCTGATTTGCGCTACACCCGTTAAATGAATACCATCAAAAGTAATATATTGTAGACCATTCATATGAATTACACCTTTAAAGATAGCTTCTGGGTTACGCGCTGATAAGTCTTTTTCACCTTTAATTCCTGCATTAGGACCAAGGATAGAAACGCCATCAACTTTAATAGATAGACTTCCTGTATATTCACCAGCTGCAACATATAATGTTGTGTTTTCTTCTAAAGCTGCAAATGCATCTGCAGCACTTGTAAATGCAGTTAAGCCCATATAATAATCTCTACCATCAACAGTGATCTTTTCATATCTATCAGCTGTAAGATTTGGATCTAATAACATTTTACTTGGATCTACATCTTCTGGCATAGCAACTACTGAAACTTCATATTCAACGAATATGCTTTCTTTAGCAGCTGCTTTAATTGTAATAGTAGCAACACCAGCACCAACTGCTACAACTTTTCCTGTTTGATCAACAGTAACAACTGCTTCATTGCTTGATGAGAAAATAACATCTTGAGCAGCAGAAACTGGTCTAACAGTTACTATTAGTGTCATGTCTTCATCTTTAGCTAATACTGTAAGGTTTGGAGCTACAACAACTTCTGTTGGTTCAGGTCTTGTAAGTGTTAATTCAAATTCAGCAAACACTTCAGGGAAGCCAACTGAAACAGCTTTTACAGTTACAACACCATCAGATTTTGCAACTAAGAATCCTTGTGCAGAAATAGTAGCAAGAGCATCATTATCTACTGACCAAGTAACTTGGTTTGATGCAAGATCTGGAGTTGCAACAACTGAGAATTGTAATGTTCCAAATACTTCAAGATTACTTACATCGCCTTCAGATTTAATTTCTAAACCTAAAACATCTGGAGCACCAACATTAATTTCAAATTCGTATTCTTTTGAAGGATCTTTTACAGATGCAACTGTAATAACAGCAAGTCCAATTCCTACTAGATCAGCTTTTCCATCTTCATCTATAGTTACAACATTAGGGTTACTAGTTGTCCATGTAACTGCTTGATCAGCACCTACTGGTAAAACTTTAGCAGTAAATGTAAATGATTGACCAACTTTCCCTTCATTTTCTTCATTATCAACAGCAACAGCTGTTGGAAGTACAACAGGTTTTGCTTTTACTTGTACAGTTATAGTATCAGATACATCTTGATCTTTTACTTTTACTGTAATATCTGCTGAACCTACTTTAACTCCTGTAACTTTTCCGCTTTGATCAACAGTTGCAACTGCTACATCAGATGATGAATATTCTAATTCTAACTTTGAATCAGATACTTCAACTTCTAATTGAACAGTTTTTTCAACTTCAACACTAGCAGATGCTTGTGTGAATGATACTTCAACTACAACTTCTTCTTCTTCACCATCACAAGCTACTACAAATAAAGCTAAGCCTAGCATAACAAGTAAACTAAAAACTTTTAAAACTTTTTTCATACTTATTCTCCTTTAAATATTAAACGATTTTCGTTTCATTAGTATTATAACATATTAAATATAATAATTAAATATTATAATGTTATTTTTTAAAAAAACATCCATATTTAAAGTATGGATGTTAATTTTTTTTATAGATTTAAAAGATCATCAATTTTAGTTAATAATAGTCTTTATCTAAGATTTATCCTTCACAACAACACTTATTGTTGCTTGAACATCATACCCTACTACTTTAACAGTAACTTTGACTATTCCAGCCTTTACTCCAGTTACTACACCACTATTACTAACAGTAGCAATTGATTTATTGCTTGAAGAAAATATAACTTTTAAATTAGAATCTGAAATTTTGTATTCTAGTTCAATAGTTTCATCAACTTCAACAGTCGGATCTTTTGATATGAAAGATACTTTAATCTTTTTCCCACAAGCAACAAGAAATAATATTAAACTTAAAAAGATAAGCAAGCTAAATACTTTAGAAATGTTTTTTATACTCATATTAAATCCTTTTTTATCTTTCTTTATTTCTTGTTTTGATAAATAGTCAAAACTGAATTATTAATTTCATATTCATGTTCTATTTTATCTAAGAATTCATATAGATTTATTTTACCATTCACAATAGTAATTTCTTTATTGAAGATAAAATATCTACCGCCCAAATATAAAGGAGGTACATTTAAAATACTTGATAAATCAGTTAAAGATAAAAACACATCTTCTCCTACTACTTCTAAATCTTTGAATACTAATTTTCTTGTATTAAATGTAGATTCTAAAGTATTTAAGTTTAGTTTAATTACATTATTTTCTTCTTTTGGATAAATATCTAAAAAGTGCTTTATTGCTCCTGCCATTAAATTATCAAATCCTGGTAGATAACTATAACTACTCCCACCATTCATAATATAACAAACGCCTTGATTTAGTTCTTTGGAGAAAAACATTTCAGAAACTATTCCATAAGCTCCTCCAGTATGACCTTTCAATACAACACCGTTTATTTCATCAACTATTTTTAACTGTAAGCCTTTAGCTTTATAACTATCGCTTCCATCAGGATTTACAAACTGAGTTTGTAACATCATATCGACAGTTTCTTTTCTTAAAATCTGTTTGTTTTCATATTTTCCATCATTCATTAAAACAATCATTATTTTACATAAATCTTGCATACTAATATATAAACTACCAGCATAAGCTCTAAAGTTATTACCAAGTGGATAGTGTTGATAAGCACTACTTACAAATCCAGGTCCACTTACACTAACAGTATATTGTTTTGAGGAAGAATTATAATAATAAGCATCTGAGATTAAATGTTGATTTTCAAGCTCATCAGCTTTAAATCCTCCATTAATCCCAAGTGGTTTCATAAAATTGTCTCTAACATAATTTGTAAAGTGTTCTCCACTTGCTTTTTCAATAACACTTGCTAAAATTCCAGAACCAAAATTTGAATAACTAAATCTAGTTCCTGGTTTATAATTACCAAATGTGGAATTAGTATAGTATGTACTTTGTTTATTACTTATTAAGTCTTCTAAAGCAACAAATTTATGATCTCCATTAACGCTATTATAACCATAGCTACTCGATCCATCCATGAAAGTTGCTGAATGAACCATTAACATCTCCACAGTAATCTTATCATCAGGAAAATATGGATTTCTAACAGGATAACCCAAGATATCTCCAATATCATCATCTAAGTTTAATTTACCATCTTCAATAACTTTCATTGCTGCCATTGCTATTACTATTTTTGCGATCGATGCAATTCTAAATATTGTTTCATCTTGAACTAAAGTTCCTTTTGAAAAAGAACTATAACCATAATTGTATTTAATAATTTCACCATCATTATAGGCAACAACTTGTGCTCCCATTACATTTCCACCTAATAATTCTTCTAATTTTTCTTTATAACGCAAAGATTTTTCCTCCAATATTTCTATTTCAAATACTAATTCTTCTCCATTTTCAAGTGAAAATAATGCAAACTTAGCTATTCCAGAAGCAATTGCAGTTACTTCTCCTTCTTGAGTGATTGTTGCTAGATGTGGAGTATTTGCAACCCACATTATTCCATAACCTCTATTAAGTCTATCTAGACCAATTAAAGTAATCGTCTGGCCAACTTCCATATCTTTAATACCTTTGACAACAAGTTGTTTACTTATTTCTACTTCAAAGCTTAAAACAAAACCATTTTCAAGCGAAATTACTCTAAAACTTGCAGTCCCTTCTTTTATACCAGTAGCCACACCAACTGTGGAAATTCTAGCAATTTCAGGAGTGTCCGAAACCCATCTAATTCCACTACCAGTATCTAGCTTATCTAGTGCACCAAATTGTACACTCTCACCAATTATTATAACTTTAGGAACAACAATAGATATTTGAGGTTCATCATCTTCTTTATCATCAATTATAGTAAAGTTTATAATAACTTCTAATTCAAGATATTTATCTACAGTTACATAAACTTCTGCACTACCTTCTTTTTTTGCTACTACTAAACCTTGATTACTAACATCTAGTATATCTGAAGGCGAAAAATAGAAAAATTCTACATCTTCTTTGTTGTTTTTAATATTTACTTTTATTTGATATTCTTCATCAATGTTTAAAGTAATATTTTTAGACTCAACTTCCAACAATACTTCTAAATCATCATTATCACAACTAATTAAAAATAATGTAATAAAAGCAATTAAAATGATTAGGCTTTTTTTCATCTCTTACTCCTTTATAATCCAGTATTATTATACATTATTGAATACTTAAATACAAACCAAGAATAATAAAAGGCATTTTTAAAATGCCTTTTATGCTTTATTTATTACAAAATATTTATCATCAAAATCTATCTTAAAATCATATCCTAAATATGTAAACATATATATATCATTTTCAACTCTACCGTTAAAATCTCTTTCGTAATATGATTTTACTTGATTTATATTGTCTTCTACATCTAGTTCTCTTTCTTCTTCTTTAGCATCAAGATAATCAGGGTAATAAAACATTTTAAAGTTTTCATTTAAATAAAACTCTTTTTCAAGCATCCTATTTATTGGATGTTTAACATTCAAACCAAGTTCATAAGTTACTTTTGGTGGAAGAGTTAGTATATATAATGTTTTTTTATTATTACTATCAACATCAATAAGAAATGCATAGTGAAGAACCATTCTAATTGAACTAGCGTAAGTCCATGAATAGTAAGTTTTTTCTTCGCCTTCAAAGTCACTTACAAATCTTCGATAGTCTAATGTCAACATAAGTCCATTTTCTAGACTTACATGAGCTATTTCATTATAGACTTCTCCTTCTTTTACTTTCATTATTTGCGATACTAGCTTCTCTTCACCATTACTATCAACTTCTAGTTTATTCATTCTAGTTTCAAATTGTTTTTCAAACTTTGAAACTCTAAACATTATTCTATCTTTTTCAAGATATTCATTAATAAACTTTTCTATTATTTCACTTGTAAGAAAATCATCATTTTTCTTAAATGTTTTTTGATTACTTAAAAAGATATCTGAATGTGTATCCCCTTTTAAGGTTCTAATTACACCTTCAAAATTGAATGTAAAGTTAGGAATTTCATCATATGGTAAATATTCTAATGATTCTTTCGGAAACTCTAAAGTAAAAGAATTGTTATTTATATCAACTTCTATCTTCCCACAAGCCGTAAAAACAAATAAAAATATAAATATTAAGATAATAAGATATTTTTTTTTCATATTAAAAATCCTTGTCGTTATCATGTAAGCCATATTCTTTATAGACTTGTTCTTTATATTCCAAGAACCTATCTTCTTTTATTGCTTTTCTGATATTTTTTGTAAGGTTAACTAAATAATAAACATTGTGAATACTTAAAAGTCTATAACCTAATATTTCATCTGCTTTAAATAAATGTCTTAAATAAGCTTTTGTATAGTTCTTACAAGTATAACAATCACAGTTTTCATCAAGAGCAGAAAAATCTCTTTCATATTCTTTGTTTTTCACAATCACTCTACCCCTACTAGTCATTGCAGATCCATGTCTTGCAATTCTAGTTGGAAGAACACAATCAAACATATCAACTCCACGTTCAACTGCATCTAAGATCATTCCAGGACTACCAACACCCATTAAATATCTAGGTTTATCTTCTGGGAGTAACGGTGCTATCTTTTCTAGTACATTGTTTTGAATCTCTTTTGGCTCACCTACACTTAGTCCACCAATAGCATAGCCATCAAAACCTAATTCAATTAAATCATTAGCTGATTTCTTCCTTAAGTCTATATACTCTCCACCTTGAACAATCCCAAACAAAGCTTGATTTTCACTATTTCTATGAGCTTCCTTACATCTTTTAGCCCATCTAGTAGTTCTATCAACTGAAGACTTCATATATTCATATTCAGCTGGATATGGTGGGCATTCATCAAATGCCATCATAATATCGCTACCTAAGTCATTTTGAATTTGTGTAGCAATCTCAGGGGATAAAAATAATTTCTTCCCAGACTTATGGTGAGCAAAGGTTACACCTTCTTCTTTTATATCCCTCATTTTTGCTAGCGAGAAAACTTGAAATCCTCCTGAATCAGTTAAAATAGTTCTATCCCAATTCATAAACTTATGAAGCCCACCAGCTTCTTTTATAATATCTTCACCTGGTTGATTCCATAAATGATAAGTATTTCCTAAAATAACTTCTGAACCTATTTGTTCTAAGTCTTCTTTGGTAAGGGTCTTAACTGTTGCTTGGGTACCAACAGCCATAAAAACAGGAGTTTCTACAACTCCATGTTTTGTTGCAAATCTACCTATTCTCGCATTTGTCTTTTTATCTTTTTTTAATACTTCAAATTTTAAATCCATAACTAATTTTTCCTTAAATTATAAACATTGCATCTCCGAATGAGAAAAATCTATATTTCTCTTTTACAGCATGTTCATATAATTTTAAAACATTTTCTCTATTATAAAACGCACTAACTAACATTAATAAAGTTGACTCTGGCAAATGAAAATTAGTAATTAAACTATTTACTACCTTAAACTTATAACCAGGATAAATAAATATATTTGTTTCTTCCTTAGTTTCAATAAATTTATTATATTTTGTATATACTGACTCTAATGTTCTTACAGAAGTTGTTCCTACACAAATAATTCTTCTGCCTTCTTCTTTAGCAATATTTAGAATTTGAGCAGATTCACTTGAAATTTCATAATATTCTTTATGCATTTTATGTTCTTCTACATTTTCAACACTTGGGTTTTTAAAAGTCCCTAGTCCAATATGTAGAGTTATATTTACAATCTCAATACCTTTATCTTTAATTCTTTTTAATAGTTCATCATCAAAGTGTAGTCCGGCAGTTGGTGCTGCTGCACTACCTAGTGGTTTTGCATAGATTGTTTGATATCTTGATTGATCAATTAATTTCTCTTTTATATATGGAGGAAGTGGCATTGTTCCAAGTCTTTCTAGTAAGTTAATAAATATACCTTCATAAGTAAATTTAATTTTGCATATTCCTTCATCTAGCTTTTCTTTAACTTCTCCAGTAAATAAATTATCAAAATTAATTACTGTACCTACCTTAACTCTTCTAAATGGTCTAACTAAAACTTCCCATAATCCGTCTTTTTCATTTAATAACAATAGTTCAATTCTAGCATTACTATCAACTTTGTTCCCAAAAATCCTTGAAGGTAAAACTTTAGTATTATTTATTACTAAAACATCACCCTTATTTAAATAGTTAATAATTTCATAGAAATGTTTATCTTCATAAAGATTAGTCTTTCTATCTACAACTAACAATCTCGAACTTGTTCTTTTTTCAATTGGATGTTGAGCAATTAATTCTTCTGGTAAATTATAATGAAAATCACTTACTAACATACTCAATCCCTAAATGCTTATAGGCTTTTTCAGTAACCATTCTTCCTCTTGGAGTTCTAATTATAAAACCTTCCTTAAGTAGATATGGTTCATAAACATCTTCTATAGTAGTCATATCTTCAAAAATACTAGCAGCAATCGCATTTAGTCCAGCAGGCCCGCCACCAAAATTATCTATAATAGCTTTTAGATATCTATGGTCAGTTATATTTAGTCCCTCACTATCAATATCTAGTTTATATAATGATTTATTAGCTATTTCATAATCAATCAAATCATGACTATTTTGATATTGAGCAAAGTCTCTAACCCTTCTAAATAATCTATTAGCAATTCTTGGTGTTCCTCTACTTCTTTTGGCAATCTCAAATGCAGCATCATTATCAATAGCAAAATCAAATATCCCACTAGTTCTTTTCACAATCTTCGCTAAGTCTTCTGTGGAATAAAAATGAAGTTGATGAACAATTCCAAATCTATCCCTCATTGGAGCAGTTAAATCACCTGCTCTAGTTGTAGCACCGATTAATGTAAAGGGTGGTAGCTCAATTTTAATAGTATTTGAAGTTTCATCTTTTCCAACAATAATATCAACAACAAAATCTTCCATCGCTGAATAAAGTACTTCTTCCACAATCCTTGGCAGTCTATGAATCTCATCAATAAACAAAACGTCGCCCGCTTCTAAGTTAGATAAAATGGCAACTAAGTCACCAATTCTATCAATTGAAGGCGCAGTTAACGAATGAAAATTTCCGCCCATTTCGTTAGCAATAATCCCTGCAAGAGTAGTTTTTCCAAGGCCTGGAGGACCATATAATAAAACATGATCCAAACTTTCTTCTCTTTTTATAGCAGAAGTTATAAATATGTTTAAAAGCTCTTTAATTGATTCTTGACCAACATAATCTATGAGTCTTTTGGGTCTAAGACTCTTATCATAAGCTAATAAAATTTCTTCATTATTGTAATCCATATACTTCTCCAATTTACATTTAAATGTATTTTTGTTATAATAATAAATGGTGGTGATAAACTTGTATAACTATATAAAAGGAACTATAACAATTATTAAAGGTAGCTATATTGTCCTTGAAAATAATGACATTGGCTATACTATCAAACTAGCAAATCCCTTTGCTTTAACAATAAATACTGAATATAAAATATTTACATATCTTCATGTTAGAGATGATATAAGGGACCTATACGGTTTTCTAACCGAGGAAGAAAGAGATTTATTTTTAAAATTAATCTCCGTAAAAGGCATTGGTCCAAAAGGTGCACTAGCAATAATTGCAAGTGATTCTATCGATAAAGTAATTGAAGCTATTGAATCTAAAAACTCCAAATACTTACAACGCTTTCCTGGAATTGGTCCAAAGTCATCACAACAAATTGTTCTTGATCTTCACGGTAAACTATCATTCAGCGATGCAGAATCCCAAGACCCTAAAGCAAGCTTAATAATAGATGCTCTAAAAGCAATGGGTTACAATGCAAATGAAATCAAGAAAATCGATAAAGTAATATTTGATAATCTCGATAAGAACCATAATGAAATTTTAAAAATAGTTTTAAAAAAATTAATCTAGGAATACTAGATTATTTTTTTATAGTGATTCAAGTCGGTTTTTATACTCTATTCTATTTTGTTTTAATGCTTCTTTATATATTGAGGCTTCAACTTTTTCATGATTACTAATATTAGTATTATGAATTTTTTTGTGATCAGCAACTTTTGCTTTACTTTTAGTAAGGAAGTTTTCAAAATCTTTTTGAGCTTCATTAATTTTTTCTTTATTTTCTTGTTTTAAACTTTCTTGTTTCTTTAATAGATTATGCCTATATATATTAAACTCATTAAGCACTTTATCCGTTTTAACTTGAACACT
The DNA here is from genome assembly GCA_964407835.1 of uncultured Bacteroidales bacterium. Taxonomy (GTDB): domain Bacteria; phylum Bacillota_I; class Bacilli_A; order ML615J-28; family CAG-698; genus DUVT01. The sequence goes on along the minus strand of CAYOXB010000014.1, from coordinate 7,322 downwards.
ATGGTGATTTGATTCTAAGCTTTGTTGTTCACCCGTTAAAACATTCTTAGATTGTAGGGCTTGTTTTTGCGATTCTTCTTTAACTTTAGTTTCAAAGTTTTTCTTCGCAACTAGTTGCCTTTCCATAATTTCATTATAAAAGATATTGTTTTGTTTATCAGTTTCTTCTATAAACGAATAAAGTGTTGTTTTGTATACATTAAATTCTTTCTCAAAATTCTTTTGCATCGTCTTAATATTACTAACAAAAGTATTATAGTTATGTGTCAATGTTTTTAAGTAATCATCAAAAGAATTTTTAAAATCTTTAAATAAATTTTGATAATTTGCTTCAGTATTTTTCACACTTAAAAACTTAGAAGTTACTAATAAATTAATAAACTCTTCAAAAATAGCTTTTCTTCTATTTAAATATGTAAGTGAAATAATATTAAATAATTCACTAAATCTAGCCATAAACTCATTTAAACTTTTGAAAGTTAATTCTAAGCTTGTCTTGTATGCTTCTAGAAGTAAGTTATCATTTAATATAAAATTAGTAACTTGGCCTTTATCAAAACTTTGAACTTCATGAGAAAACTTAAGGAAATTAGTTTCTTGAGCTTGATTTAAAACTTTTCGATCATTATATATATCTTCATGAACATTATATAATTTTGTAAAGTTATTTTTCTCAAATTCATGATCATCTAAATGATTTTCTTTTTCAAGTTCTTTTAATTTAAGTTCAATCTCATATTCTTTTAATGCTAGAACTTCCTCTTCTTCAATATCAAGTTTGTATTTCTCAAGTTCAAGTTCTTTTATTCTTTTATTAAATTCTTCAGTTAAAGATATTTTATCAAGCTCTAATTTTTCTTTTGATTTTTTATAATTAAGGGTATTTTCATAAATATCTAAATTAAAACGATTTTTAAACTCTAAGAAATCTTTTAATCCAGCAAGTCTTATAGTATTTATTTTCTTTTGAGAACTTTTAATTTCTTTAGGATCATCAATATGGAATAAATTCTTTTCAATATCGCTATATAGTTTAGTTGTATTTTCACTAAGTCTTTCAAGATTACTATCTAATCTTCTTGTGAGTTCAACTTCCCTAGTACGGTAATTCTTTTCTAGTTCTTGAAGTTTTTCGGTATTATCTTTTAAAAGAAAACTAAGTTCTCTTTTTTGAGCAGTAAGTTTGTGAACTGTTTCTGTTTTCTTTCTTTTTTGAGTAGCTAAAAACGGTTTTAATTCTTCATCTCTTTGTTTTTGAAATTCAACAGTAGCATCATCTAAATTATATTTGACTTCTTTTTGATTTTTTCTGATTTCTTCTAATCTTTTAGAATGCTCCCTAATTAGTTTATTAGTATTTTCAATTTCATTGCCAATCAATACTTCTAAATCACTTAACTCATTTGCTTTATCAACAACATCAAGTTTAAGTTGATTAAATGCAGGCTCAAGCTTACTTGCTGCATCTTGCTCAGTTTTTTCTAGAAAAGTATTCAGCTCACCATTAATTCTTAAAAATTCTAATTCAATTGCTTTTAAATCCATAATAAATTCATCCTCATTCTTTTATTTAAAATCTAAAATTCCCTCTACCTTTACCCTTGCCTTTTTTTGCCTTTTGCGTAGGTCTAGGCATTTGATTCATTGTCTTTGGTGGATTAGCCCCACCTGTCATTTGCGATAATTGCTTCATTTGATTTTTCATATCGTCAAATCTTTTAATTAAAGCATTAACCTCAGTATATGGTCTACCTGAACCTTTTGAAATCCTATCTCTTCTTGATGGCGATTTCGCCAGCAGTTCAGGATTTCTTCTTTCCGCCTCAGTCATTGATCTAACAACTGCTTCAATATATGAAAACTGCTTCTCATCAATATCAATTTCTTTAATTTGCCTACCTATGCCAGGAATTAAACCTAGAATACCTTTTAATGAACCCATTCTTTTAATCCATTTTATTTGCTTTAAAAAGTCATTATAGTTAAATATACCCTTTTGCATTCTTTCAGCCATCTTCATAGCTTCTTCTTCATCAATGCTTTCAGATGCTTTTTCAACTAAAGTAACAACATCACCCATCCCAAGTATTCTTCCAGCCATTCTTTCAGGATGAAAGACTTCAATTTGGTCTAGTTTTTCCCCAAGACCCATGAATTTAATTGGAATATTTGTGAGATAGCGAACAGAAAGAGCTGCTCCACCCCTAGTGTCTCCATCTAGTTTAGTAAGTATACAACCAGTTAGTTTTAATCTTTCATTAAAACCTTCAATAACATTAATTGCATCTTGTCCCATCATAGCATCAATAGTAAGAAGAATTTCATCAGGACTTGCTATTTTTTGAATATCTTCTAATTCTTGCATTAGTTCTTCATTTATATGAAGTCTACCAGCAGTATCTATAATAACTAAATCATAACCCTTTTCTTTTGCATACTTTAGACCCTTAGTAACTATCTCAGTTACTTTTGTATTTGTTCCTAGTTCAAATACTTCAATACCAAGTTGACTACCAACAGTTTTAAGCTGGTTAATAGCTGCAGGACGATAAATATCTGCAGCAATTAAAAGAGGTTTTTTTGAATCTCTTTTTCTTAAGAAATTAGCCAACTTTCCTACTTGGGTTGTTTTACCTGCACCTTGCAAACCAACAAGCATAAAAGTAGATAGTCCACCCATTTTATAAGCAACATCAACAGCTTCATCACCCATTAGTTTTTTAAGCTCATCATGAACAACCTTTACAACCATTTCTCCAGGGTTTAGGGATTTCATGATTTTCTCACCAAGTGCTTTTTCTTTAACCTCAGCAGTAAAATTTCTTACAACTTTATAGTTTACATCAGCCTCTAGAAGTGAAAGTCTAACTTCCTTCATCATTTCTTCTATATCATTTTCGTTTAAACGTCCTCTTCCAGTTATCCTTCTTAAGGACATTTGAATTCTTTCTGATAAATTTTCAAATGCCATAATTACTCAATTCCTTTTAATTTCTCAATCAAATCTTTTAATTCTTTTATATTTTCTTTACTATATTTTTCCATAAGACTAAGTCTCTTTTGATGTTTTTCATATAGCTTAAGTTTTCCTTCATAATTTTCAAGTAATGAAATAACAGTTGTTACTTGGTCATAAATTGCGTTTCTTGAAACATTATAGTTACTTGCAATCTCAGCTAGCGACAAATCATTAAAATAATATTCTTGAAAATATGTTCTTTGCTTTTCAGTTAAAATACTTTCATAAAAATCAAATAGATTTATATAATACTGTCTTTTTTCAAGTAAATCCATTTTATACCTCATCAATCATTTCCGCAAACAGCCCATATATATAATACTCTAAATCAAAGTATTCTATATCTTCTAACTTTTCACCTAAAGTAACAAACTTAATTGGAATATTATAAATATCTCTAATAGCAAGAACAATCCCACCCTTAGCAGTCCCGTCTAGTTTTGTTAGAATAATACCACTTACCTCAGTTGCTTCAATAAATGCTTTAGCTTGATTAAGCCCATTTTGGCCAGTAGTAGCATCAACTACTAATAATGTATCTTGTGGTGCACCAACTACCTCTCTACTAATAACTCTTTTAATCTTTTCAAGTTCCTTCATTAAGTTAACTTTAGTTTGAAGCCTTCCAGCTGTATCACAAAGTAAGACATCATACTTCTCTTCTTTAGCAATTTGAATTGCATCATAAATAACACTCGAAGGATCACTTCCTTCTTCCTTACTTACAACTCTAACACCTACTCGTCTACCCCATTCAACTAATTGTTCTATTGCTCCTGCTCTAAAAGTATCTCCAGCAGCAAGTAAAACTTTCTTACCTTCATTTTTTAACTTATTAGCTATTTTAGAAATTGCTGTAGTCTTACCTACCCCATTCACCCCAACAAATAAAAAGACACTCAAGCCTTCTTTATTAAATATCAAGTTAGAGTTAACAATCTCACCCTTAAGATAAATATCAAACATCTTATCAACAATTATAGGTTGTAAGTCTTTAGCAGTTTGTAACTGCCAAACTCTGTCATCACTTTTAAGCTCATCAACAAACTTAACAACAGTTTCTACACCAATATCTGCCATAACAAATATTTCTTCTAATTCATCAAATAACTCATCTGTTACTTTATTATAATTCACAAAAAGCTTCTTAAGTCTAGACATAGAACTTCTAGTTTTTTCCATTCCTATTCTATATTTTTCAGCTTCTTGCTTTTTCTTTTTACTTCTAAAAATACTAAAAAAACCCATTAATCAATCACCTTATAATAATATTTTATTTCTATAATTCATATTCATACTATCTTTTATTATAACATATTTAGCACAATAATTAAACATATAATAGAGATAAAGTGACAATATATACTTTAGAATAAGAAAAAACATCCTAATCGGATTGATTAGGATGTTTTATGTTTAATTTACATCAATTTAGATTATTCAGCATCTACTACATAAGTAATAGTAATTGATTTAATCCAAATTTGACCAATACTACCATCTGTTTGATGAACATTTTGTAGTGAGAATTCAGTTATATCTAATTCATTATAAGTTTGAACTTTATTAACTACGTCTGCAGCAGCTAGATTAACAACTTCTGAGCCTAGTTTTAATTCTCCAATAGCACCATTAGTAGATGCTACAAATTCAAATTCAACTCCAATGATTTTATAACCACTAGCAATAGCTACACTTAAAGCATTTCCATTACCATCTTGTTTATTTCCATAAAGTCTGATTTGACCAGATGTATTTAACCCAATTTGGTTTGATGGAGCATTTTTAACAGATAAAACTGTAAATAAGTCAGCATTTAATCCTACAGTTTCAGCATTGTTAGCTGGAGCAGCAGCCATATTAGTAGTTAATCCACCAGGGTATTGAGCTTTAGCTTGTCTAAGAACAGTACCTAATGTTGCATTTAAGAACATAGAAGGTAGAACTTCTTCTTCAAATAAGAAGTAGTTGCCAGTAGCATCAATAATTGTTCCACCAGCTGCATGGTTAGCAACTAAGTAGTAACGTGGAGGATTAGCTCCACCCCAAACTTTTGAAACTTCATGGAATCTATTTCCATTAACATTAATTGTTAATTGTTCCGGTGTGAACATAGCAGCATTAAATCTAATGTTATGCCAATCAGGAGTAGTATTCAAGAAATCATTGTTATTAACTTCCATTGTAGAAGTAATACCACTTATAACTTTAACACCATGAACATAGATGAATCCATAAGGTTCAAATCCACCAGCAGCAGCTGCCATAACATGGAATGAGTTATTATTAATTTGTAATTCTACACCAGAAGTTGCACCAATCCATACTGGATATTGTTTTCCTTCTTCGAATACGTTGTTATTAATATATAGTTTGCCAGCAGAGCCTAAGCCTGTACCTAGGGCTGCATTATTTTGGCCTTCTAATCTAATAGCATCAACATATCCATATATGTAGTTATTTAAAATTTCTAAGTTTACTGAGTTATTAATTCTAATAGCTCTATAACCTGTTCCATTAGAGTCATTGAATGCACTGTTTCTAATAATAATATCTTCATTTGTTAATGATGCACTAGCAGCAGCAAAGAATACAACACCTTCTGCACCACTAATATTTGGAGCATACGCATTAACATTTTCAATTAAAACATTTTTCACTGGAGTAGTTGATCTTATTTGAGCAGCGCCTGTTAAAGCAATACCATCAATTCTTAAGCCTTCTACACCAGAAACTGTAATAACTTTTGTCATTATAGCTTCATCGCCACGAGCAGTATTTACTTTGCCCGCAGCAATACCAGCATTAGGACCTAAAATTGTTACGTTATCTTTGTTAATAACTAAAGCTTCAGCATAAGTTCCACTAGCTACATTAATAGTCATTCCATCTCGAAGATTAGCAGCAACATTAGCAAAATCTTTAAATGCATTGAAACCTTCTTGATAATAAACGCCATTAACTGCAAATATTTCACCAGGAAGTTTATCCAAGCTAGCATCAACTAAAATCTTTTGTTGATCAACTTTTTCAAAATCTACAAGTTCCCATTTTGCATAGTACTTAGCAGCAGGTGCTTGACCAGCAGCAATACTTACAACTCTTGTACCAGTAAATTCTGGATTATCAAACCAACCTTTGAAGAAGTATCCTTCTCTAGATGGAACAGATAATGCAAAACTAGCCCCATCTTTTGCTTCTTCTTTTAAGAAGTCATATTCATACTCTACAGCGGCATTTTCTACCCAATGATAGCCTTTAGATGGTGTAGGGATTAAGCCTCTAAATGCATTAAACATTGCATTACTAGTTAATCCTTGAGTTCCATAGAAATATCCATCTAATACAAATGCGCCAGCAGCTTTAGAGCTATTTCCTTTATAGAAATATCCAGCATCACCAGTATATTTTGTTGAAATAAGATATGTTAAGTGTTGAACAACTGTAGCATATTTTTCTCTAAATCCTGGAGAGCCTAAGAAACCACCAACTAGTTCAGTTATAATTAGATCTTCACCAGAAGCTGTATCATAGAAGAATAGATTATAGCCATGAGGATCAGGATATCCTCCACCACCACCAGCAGTTGTACCTGAAGAGTAGTTATAAACAGCTCTAGGATCGTCGTAATCTGCACTGAATCCGTCCCAATCGCTTTGTCTCAAACCTTCAGCAACTATTTCTGAATCAAGCAGATCATTTTCAACTAACCAAGTATAGAAGTCTTGCATAAAGATTTCTGGTAAATTGCTATCTGCATCAATTCCACTTCCAGGAGCTGTAACAGTTGTTCCAGTCCATCCCCACATACCGCCATTGAGTTCATATTCAAATTCAACAAGTGTATTATCAACATCTAAGTAATAATGTACTTGATTTGGTTTGAATCCTTCTACTTTAATAAGAGCAGATGCACCGATTAAATGATCAGCAACTTTGTCTTCCCAAATAGCAGGTCTTCCATAAGATTCATCAGCAAATACTAATACGTATCCATCAGCTAATTCAAGAACTAATTCAGTTGTTACACCTGAACCAAGGCTTACTTCAATTCCACCAAATTCATGGTTTTGTAAAGTAATAGTTCCTTCTAATTTAACTTTAGAGCCATTAACTAGTAAAGCAGCATCTCCGCCATCAAATCCTAAATCAACTAAAGTTACATTTTTAGCCATATATACTTGTAGTATATAATCTCCTTGCCATCCAGCAACATTTGCAAGTGACAATTTGAATCCATTACCGATTATTGTTACATCATTACGAGCTAATACTAATTTAGCTTCTAATACGATATCGTTTA
>CAYOXB010000013.1:0-34391 GCA_964407835.1 uncultured Bacteroidales bacterium | reverse complement strand
TTATTGTTATTATCATTAAAAATGTAGATAATGCTGAAGCTGTTCCATATTCACCAACATCAACTTTTTCAAATATTTCAATTGTTAGAGTTTTTGTTCGATACGCAAAAAGAACATAGGTAGATGAAATTTCAGTAATAATTGATAACCAACTCATTATTGCACCAGATAGTACTCCTGTCCACATCATAGGAACAGTAACTTTAAAAAATGTTTTTAATGTACTAGCCCCAAGACTTAAAGATGCTTCATCTACAGACCTATCAATTTGATAGAGAATTGCTGAAGTACTTCTTATAGTATATGGTAGTCTTCTTACACTAAATGAAATAATTATAATTAAAGCTGTTCCGCCTAAAGAAAATGGTTTTCCAGAAAATGAAACAAGTAAAGCTAAACCTAGAACTGTACCTGGAATAATATAAGGTAGCATTGCTATAATATCTAAGAAACCAGTAACCTTACTCTTTCTTCTAACCGAAGTATAAGCCACAACAACCCCAATAAATATAATTAAAACAATTGCAATTATTGAGAAAATCATTGTATTTTTTAGTGGGTTCCATATAGATTGAAAAGCTTTTGCATAGTTCCTAAAGGTTAATCCACCAGTCAAAACCCGTCCACTAGAAGCAAGGAATGAATTACTTACAATTACTACGGTAGGTAGCATTGCAAGAAACACAATTAAATAAACAAAGATATGAGCAAACACATTTTTTGCTCCTTTTGTTTCTTTTGCTTCAATTGGTCTAAGTGCAGACATCTCAATTGTCTTTCTAGATGAGAACCATCTTTGTAATAAGAAAAACACAGTAGTTATTAATATAATTATTACTGCTATAGTTGCAGCTAAAGGTTTATTCGTAACAACATCAGATGTAAATTTTTGATAAATAATTACAGGAAGTGTTCTATACCCCTCACCAATTAATTGTGGAGTTCCAAAATCAGATAATACTCTCATAAAAACTAAGATTGCTGAAGAAAGTATAGTTGGTAAAACTAAAGGAAGTACAACTTTAAAAAACTTTCTTATCCCAGTACAACCTAAATTTTCACTTGCTTCCATTAAAGAATTATCAACACTCTTTAATGCTCCCGATACATATAAATAAACTAGTGGCGTCATCTTTAGTGAAAACACCAAAAGAATTCCACTAAATCCATAAATACCTTGATATACTATTCCAAACCAATCATTCAGCCATGTTGTAATTATACCAGTTCTACCTAGTAAGATTATCCATGAATAAGCTCCCAAAAATGGTGGAGATATAATGGATATCATTAACAACATGTCGATTGCTGTTTTAAACTTAATTTTAATTGTTCTAGTAAAATAAGCAAAAAGAGTTCCCAAGAGTGTAGCAATACCTGTTGCACTTAAAGAAACTAACATCGAGTTTCTTAAAGTATTCAAGTAAAACTTACTTGTGAAAAACATTTTAAAATTACTAAAATCAAATGTTTTATTTGTAGAATCCCAAATACTACTACTTAATATAGAAAATAAAGGATAGACAAAAAACAAAATAAAGTAAACAGCAACAACTAAGGTTATTATTTGCCACCCGTCTAATTTAAATCTTCTTTTTGTCATATCTTACTCCTTAGCAATTGTTGTTTCTGATTTAAAATCAAAAACATTAATTGCATCTTTTTGGAAACTAACAAATACTTTATCACCTACATTATGTGGCACTTCATTTACATTAGCATGTAGTTCTACATGTTCACCACTGCCAATATCAAGTTTATAAATTACTTGTGAACCTAAATACATTACTTCTACTACTGCAGCAGCAATACCTTCTTCTGAGAAATACAAATCATGAGGTCTAACATTGACCTTTACTCTTTGATTATTCTTAGTATTAAATTTATTCTTATCTAGTTCAAAACTACTATTAACTAGTTGTAATAAAAGTTTGTCCCCCTCTTTTTTTATACTACCTTCTAAGATATTTGATGAACCTATAAAAGTAGCAACAAAAACATTTGCTGGTTTTGAATATATTTCTCTTGGGGTACCCACTTGTTGGATGACACCAAAATTCATAACTGCTATTCTATCTGACATCGATAAAGCTTCTTCTTGATCATGAGTTACATAAACTGCAGTTATTTTCTTATCGTTTTGAATTCCTTTAATTACACTTCTCATTTCAACCCTTAACTTAGCATCAAGATTTGAAAGCGGTTCATCCATTAGTAAAACATCTGGTTCAATTACAATAGCTCTAGCAAGAGCAATTCTTTGTTGTTGGCCGCCACTCATCTGTGAAGGCATTCTTTCAATCAAATCTAGTATTTGTACTGAACTTAATATATTTTCAATGCGTTCTGTAAACTCAGGATCTTTTACTTTTCTTTCCTTTAAACCAAATCCAACATTATTTCTTACTGACAAGTGAGGAAAAATTGCATAGTTTTGAAATACCATACCAATATTTCTTTTATGGGGTGGTAAATAATTAATTACATTATTATCAAAAAATATTTCTCCACCTTCAATAGAGTTAAATCCAGCTATCATTCTTAGTAAAGTTGTTTTACCACAGCCAGATGGTCCTAAAAGAGTGAAAAATTCTCCATCTTTTATTTCTAGAGTAAGACCAGGAATAATTGTTTTATCTCCAAATCTCTTAATTGCATTTTCTATTTTGATTGTTACACTCATATTTTGTCCTTTCTATCGTAACTGTTATTATATTTCAATATATGTTTTTAAAAAAGAAATAATATTTCACACCTGATTATAATATAAAGTGCTAAATTAGCACTTTATATTTTTCATCATTTGTTTTTACGCAAATATTTCTTCATAAATAGGAGTATAAGCAGTTGTAACTTGAGCTTTCTTCTCAGATGACCATAAGATATTTAATGGTATAACTGTTAACTCACTAACTTTAACTTTGTGATCTGCACTTCTTGCAGAAGTCATTGAAGGGTTTCCGCCTGGGCTTTCAAGACCTAATACTTCTTGACCTTCTTTTGAAGATATCCAATCAACAAATTTCTTAGCTAAATCTTCTCTTCCACCTTTAACAACAGCAACACTTGAGTTTTTAGCAAGTACTCCTTCTTTCATAAATACAACACCAACATTATCATATGCGTTTTCTTTGTTTTCTTTCGCAATTGATCCTTGTGTGTCATATGACATAGCAACAGTGTATTCTCCACTTTGAACACCAGATAGCATAGCTGCAGAACCAACTCCATCTTTACCATCTAAGTTTTGTAAGAATTGACGAATATAATTCCAACCAGCTTCACTAGTGATTTTCTCATCATTAGTAGCTCCAGTACCCATAGCAAGTAACATATTTTCAATATGATTATAAGTACTAGCTGAAGAAATTGAACCATAAGCTATTTTACCTTTTAATTCAGTTTGTAATAAACTTTGGTATCCATCAACTGTAATGCCTAATTCACTAACTTTTGTTTTATTATATAATAAAATAGGAACAACGAAGTTAACATTTGTACCAACTTTAGAAGTTGTTCTTAATGCTTCATCATATAAATTTTCATGTGGTGATTTATATTCAATAAATAAACTTTCATTATTAAGTGCTTCTACTTCTGGGAACCAAACCACATCATAAATTGGGTTTTCTTTAGTGTTTTCTAGTTCTGCTACTGCAGCACCAGTTGCCTTAACTACAGCTTCTAATTTAATTCCTGTAGCTGCTTCGAACTTAGGAACTAAAACATCAAGAGTTGTTTGTGCTGTAGGAGTAATTAATCTTAAAACTTGTTCATCTTTTTCACAGCCTATTAAAGTTAAGCTAACTAAAAAGATAAAAATAGCAAACATAATTTTTTTCATGTTTTGTATACCTCCTCTATAGTACAAACCTATTTTACCATTTTTTAAAATAAGTATCAGAAAACGCTTTTATTTTGAAATATAATTTCATATTTTGAAACATAAAACGCACCCTTATAAAAGGTGCGTCTTTATTAAATATTTTTTAAGAAAATACTAATTTTAATTTTATACCAACCATTCACTTCTTCTACATCTCTTATCTTACCATAAAGGAGTTTCCCAGCATCCATTAGTCTTGCGAAAACGATATTGTCAACTCTTGGAATGTAGCCAAGTTTTTCGTTGTTTTTGTTTCTAACACAAATAGCATATTTATCATGTTCGTTTTTACTTTCTCTTACAAATCTTACTTCGTCTTCGAAATTCATTTCCACAGCAATTTCTTCAATATTTTCGATATAATTTGTTCCAGCTATATGTGTATTAAATAAAAATATTTCCTTTTCAAAAGGCTTAGGTAAATCTTTTGAAGAAACTTGAACTAATATTTTACCATCTGTTTTAATTATATCTGACATTTTAACACACCCATTCAGTTTTTGACTTTACAAAGTCTAAATGTATCAAGAGTTCTTTAATAGCTTTTTTAAACTCATTTGTTTCTGAAATTATTTGTTCAATCTTTTCTTCTAGTAAAAACTTATTATTTATAATTTCCTCTATTGTAAAAGGATGTTCTTTTTTAATATTGCTAATATATAATAAAGTATTATCAATGCTAGCCTTTAAACTCATAACTTTTTTTTCTAATTCTTCTATTTCATTATCATGTTTTTTTGCTATTATACCTTTATTATCTAGTATTTCTTTTATTGTTAATAATTCATTCAAATTATTTTCTCCATATGCCACTTGGGTCATTTCCCAAAGCACTTTATATTCATCAGTTAAATTTGGATTAAGGTCGGGGTGAATCTTTTTTACAATATAACGATAAGTTTCCTTTACTTTTTTATAATCTTCCTTACTTAAGTTTTCTAGTTTCATAAAAGCCTTTGCATTTTCATAATCATTAACAACTTGCTTTAATTTCTTTTCATATTCTTCTATTTCTTTTGATAGTAATTCATTTACTTTTTCTTCACTAATAGTCTCATTATGATTTAGAGCTTTTTGATAAATTTCTATTGTCCTTCTAATTTTCTCATATTCGAAAAAAGCATAATATCTCTCAACTTCAAATCTACCCACAAGAGAAAAGTATTTTTTATCTAATCGATACCCTAACTTTAGTGTATCAGATTTTTCTATTAATAGAAAAGTTAATTGCTCACTAAGTGAACTAACTTTATCAAGCAGTTCAACTTTTCTAATATTTGAGCCTATTATAAACTCCATCACTTACCTCCACCGAAAAAGAATGTTTTTTATTAATTAAGTTTCCCAACTCTAACTGTATCTCTTGCAATCATTAACTCTTCATTAGTTGCTATTACAAGAGCTTTAACCTTAGATTCAGGAGTTGAAATTACAGCATTTTTGCCTCTAACTTTATTAGCTTCCTTATCTAGGTTAACACCTAAAGCAGAAACTCTTTTAATAATCTCACATCTTGTATGGGATGAGTTTTCACCAATACCAGCAGTAAATACAATAGCATCAACTGTGCCTAAATTTAAAGCATATGCTCCAATATAGTCTGCGATTCTTTTGTATTGTAAATCAAGTGCTAACTTAGCTCTTTCATTACCTTGTTCCATTGCTTCTTCTAAATCTCTAGAGTCATTAGATATTCCTGATACACCTAAATAACCAGATTTTTTATTTAATATATTTAAAACTTCAGATGCAGTCATATTTTCCATCTTACACATCATCTCGATAATAGCAGGATCAATATCGCCACTTCTTGTTCCCATTGGAATACCTTCTAGTGGTGTTAGACCCATTGATGTATCAACGCATTTACCACCTTTAACAGCAGCAATTGAAGCACCATTACCTAAATGACAAGTAATTATATTAACTTCTTCTGGTTTTTTACCTAGCATTTCAGCAGCAACTAAAGATACATATTTATGACTAGTTCCATGAAATCCATATTTTCTAATTTTATATTTTTCATACCATTCGTATGGTAGAGCATACATATATGCTTCCTTTGGCATTGTTTGGTGAAATGATGTGTCAAACACAGCAACATGAGGAACATTAGGAAGAACCTTTCTAAAAGCTTTTATTCCTGTTAAGTTAGCAGGATTATGAAGTGGTGCAAGACTTGCCATCTCTTCAACTTTGCTTATTACATCATCATCAATTAAAGCTGAATCTGTAAAATAAGATCCACCTTGAACTACTCTATGGCCAACACCATTAATTTCATTAATACTTGTAACTACTTTTTTATCAATCAAGTCAGCAAGTAAAATCTCTACAGCAAGAGCATGATCTTTAATCGGTAAAACCTTCTTAATTTTTTCACCATTTACTTTAATTGTATAATAAGAATCTTCTAACCCAATTCTTTCTACAACACCTTCTGTTACAACCTTTTCGCTTGGCATTTCATACAACTTAAACTTTAGTGATGAACTACCAGCATTAACCGCCATAATTTTCAACATATTTATTCTAACTCCTTTATTATATTTATCATTGTCATAATCTTACTTGTTGCGTCTTTTATACCAGCACTATTAAGAGCATTAAACTCCACAACATTTAATTCATTTATTTTAATTTTTGTTTTCTTAGCTATTACAATACTCTTTTCTTTATCACTATTACTAAACAAATTACTTGGTAGAGTAATAACCCCTAATATACTTACTTCATTATCTAAGGTTCTTAAAAGGTTTGAATAATCAACTTTAAAGAAATCATTATCGACTAAGAAAATAAAGTATCCATCATCTTCTAGATTATCCATATATTTTCGTAAAACTAAATATGGAAAATAATTAAACCCGTCTATTTCTTCATCTACATAGTAACTATCTAAATCACTTATAAATAAGTTATATTTACCACTTATTACACCAAGTGCATCTTGATAATAAATACTAATATCAATATCTTGAAGCAAGAAAAATGCTCTTGCAAACTCTACTAAATACCCATCGTCCTCTACAGCAGTAAGATTAATCTTTCCAAGATAATTATTATATATTGTTGCTAGTAAATTACCAGTTCCAAGATTAGGATCTATTATATTTAAATCACTTCCTGAAAATAGTTCCTTAACTATTAAAACAAATAAATAATTAATAAAATCAGGAGTCATTAAATCTAACTTATAGTTTACATGTTTAAAGCCTTTAATAACATAGAGCTGTAATGCCTGCCTTATTTCTTCAGCCTGTAGATTAATTCCTTTAATCTTATTATAAGCACTATTTAGTTTTTCTAAAACTTCTTCACTTAAATTATAAGTATATATATCATTAGTTAGATTATTTGCAATCTCACCAAGAGCAAGTAAATAATCAAGTTTAACAGCATCATAATAAATTAAAGCTGCTTCATCTAAACAATCAAAAACAATATCTATATTTACCATTTATCTAAACCTACGATTTCAATTTCTATATTTTGTTTTTCAATTTTAATTAAGGCATAAGTTCTACCTGAGGTTGATCTTGGTGAAGATAAGGAACCCGGATTTAAAATATAAACACCATCATATATAGTAGTATAGGGAATATGAGTGTGCCCATGAATAATAATGTTGCAACTATGTTTCTTTGCAAGAAAAGCAAGACTTTCAGCACTTAAATAAAACCCATCACCGTGAAAGATAAAGATACTATGTTCACTTAACTTTATTATTCTATGTTTATTTTTAATTTTATAATCACAATTTCCTTTAACCGATAAAAAAGGCTCAAGTTCAAATTCATAACTTTCACTATCGCCAGCATCTAAATACAAATCAGCTAAAGGATGTTCTTTTCTTACCTTTTCAAGAAGTTCAAGTCTTCTATGCACATCGCTTGTACAAACTATTAACATATAAGTATAATATCACACAACACCGATAAATACAAGATTATATAACCTTAAAAAAGATGAAGAGTTCTTCTCTTCATCTTTCTTGAATGTAGATATAAATTAATGTATAATGGGTTAGGTGAAACAGATGAATAAATTAATGATTAAATTAATAAAATACTATCAAAAACTAAAAAGAGGAAAAACTAGCCACTGTCGCTACTCACCTACTTGTTCTAATTATGGCTTAGAAGTCTTTAGAAAATTCAACTTTTTCAAAGCAACTTGGCTAACAACAATTAGAATTCTTAAATGTAATCCTCTTTTTAAACCAAAGTATGATCCACCACCACTAACAAAAATCGAGAAACTATGGATAGACTTCTATCCTAGCAAAACAAATAATAAATAATATTCAAAATTAATTGCCATAGCATTTTAAAGAAATTGGCAATTTTTTTATTTTCCTTTTTTTCTTCATCATCTAATCTATTTATTAATTCTATTTCAAGCTCATGTTCAAAATCATTATAGTTTAAAACTATTTTATAACTTCCTTCTTCACCTATATTATTTGAATACTCGTCAACTAAAATATTAATAATATTAGCATCTTCTATTACATTATTATTTCTTAGAAAATCAATTATTGAATTTAGACTTGCTACTTCAATTAAATCAATAATAATCTTACTTCTATCTATATAGAAAACTGGTCCTAAATTATCAACGACTTCCACAACTACAACTAAGATAGCTTCATTACCACCACTATCTTTAACTGATAATTTAATTTCATACAAACCTACTTTAAACTGATTTTTTGAATAGTTATCTTCTAATACTACAAGTCTATTTGTAATATCACCATCAGTCTCATCATAACAACTATAGTATTCTAAAAACTCTTCTAAAGTAATTGAATAATTATTTCCCTTTATATGTTTTAGGGGACCTTCAATAACTGGTTTAAGTTTGTCTACTACATCAATATATATAAATTCATAACTTGTATTATTTGAACTATCAGTTAGTTTAAGCTGAATAGTGTATCTGCCAACAATATTATAATTATCAAAATAGTTTTCTTCTACTACTTCAATATTTACATTACTTATATCATCATAATTATCACTTACTTCAATATAATTTATTATATCTGCTAATGTAAGTGCTTCATAACTATTAGCTTCAACTGCAGTATATAAAACATTTGGAGGAACTAAATCACTCACCTTAACATTAACAACAAAAAATGCATAGTTTAAACTGTAATCATTAGCTCTAAAGGTTAGAGTATATGTTCCTAATGTCTTAATATTTTCTGTATAGTTATCTTCATAAATAATAATTGAACTACTTACATCTCCATCAGTCTCATCAAATGCAACTAAAGAATTTTTTATCTCTTCTGCAGTTATTGGACTATCTACACTAGTAATATAAAAACCTTCAAAACCACTAAAGACGGGCTCAAAAGGAACAGGACCAGCATATGGATAGTTTGCATTAACTCCAGGAGACTCTAAGCCTTCACATAAAACTAAAAACATATCAATTTCATCGTATTCAGCTTGCATTATAGAGTTATGAGAAAAATATATTTCAAAACCCATTTTATAAGCATTTTCTGGCATATAGAAATGAAAACTTTTTATTTTATCATTTTCAATTATAGAGTTATAACTAGGACTTACTAAAACCTCACCATTAACAGAATATATATTAAGTATAAGTTCATCCAGTGATGTTAGCGGAAACGTCGTAAGATGAAATGAATAGTCCATTTTCTCCTTAACTCTAAAAGGATTAGTTGTAAGGTATTTAAAATAATTATTATCTATGTCGATAAGCTCATGATTTGTAGGGTCTAAATAATTTACTCCACTTGGATAATAATCGTAATTGTTTGCATTTATTAAGCTAGGCTTAATAAATAAGCATAATAAAAAAAGTACTGAAAATACAATTGTTTTTTTCAATAATTACTCCTTCTTCAAACTAAATAAATTCAAATTAATATCCAAATTAATTATAGCAAAGGAATAAATTAAAGACTATAATTTATTTTATTTTTCAAAACATAAAAAAGACCTTATTTAAAAAGGTCTTTTTTTATATCTTTTACTATTTGTTCTAAAGATTCATAGTTTTCTTCTATCTCTTCCACAAGCTTAAATTGTGTTCTTGCTCTAACCAAATTGTGATTTGTATAACCTATTTTAAAATAGATATCTTTTTCTAAATAATCTGTAAGAAATCTCATTCCACACTCTAGTGTTATAATTCTAGCTGATTCAACTAAATTATCAATTTCTTTTTCAACTAAAATATCTTTAGTATGAGTAAGAAATCCTTTTGTGAAAGCCTCAAATAATTCTAAATCTAATTTTACTTTTTCTAAATCAACTTCATCTTCTGCTGCTGTAGAAGCCCCAACTCTAATTGCATCACCAAAATCAAATAAAACACTTCCTGGCATTACTGTATCTAAATCAATAACGCAAATTGATTTATTTGTATTTTCATCAATTAATATATTATTTAGTTTTGTATCATTGTGGGTAACTCTAATAGGAACTTCACCACTATCAATTAATCCCATTAAATTATTCATGCACTTACTTCTATCTAGCAAAAACTTAATTTCATTAAATGTATCTAGTCCACGATAATGTGGATCTTCTCTAGCAACACTTAAAAACTTTTCAAATCTCGCTGGTGTATTATGAAAATCTTTAATAGTTATGTTTAATCTATCTACAGGAAAATCATTTAAAATCTTCTGAAAGTTTCCAACCGCAAGTCCAACCTCATAAAAAATTTGAGGATCTTCTGCTATTTCATAACTTATAGAATCTTCAATATAATTATAGCAGCGCCAATACGTATCTTGAAAACTAACATAACTATCTCCATTAATCGTATTTACAATTTGAAGCGCTATTCTATCAGAAGAGTTGTTAAGATTATCCTCGTATTTAGAAGCATTTTCTTTTAAATGCTTTGTAACAAGCTCAATATTTTCCATAACTTCAATTGGTTTTTTAAATACTTCAATATTGATTTTCTGTAAGATATATTTAGTTGATGAAGTAGCTACTAAAAAGGTACTATTAATATGTCCTTTCCCGTATTTACTAACTGATAAGACTTCGTCTTTAAAATGATAATGTTCTAATATATTATGCATTTTCAAACCTCATACTTTTTATCTCATAAATATTATAACACAAAGCAACAAAAAGAAGCGAACTATTTTATATTTTGATTCGCTTCTATTACTTCTAAAAACATTGTGTTTTTTTCTAATAGCTTAAATAATATATAACCTACTACACTAACTACAACAAACTCACCAATTCCTACATATAACATTAGTATATATATAGAAAGAGGATTATCAGTAGTAAAGTAAATTAATCCCCCAATTATAATTCCATTAAATATAACTGGATATAAACTAGCAACAAATAGTTTTTTACTATAGGCTACTAAAATAGCAGAAATTAATGTTGCAAGAGTTCCAAATATTACATCTAAAAAACCAAGTGGGCTTAATAAATTAGCAACTAAGCAACCAATAACAAGTGAGTAAATATAATCCTTGCGGTAAAAACAAAGTAAGATCAATACCTCAGCAAGCCTGAACTGAATTTGCCCGTATGAATATGGATAGATAACTATAGTTAAAGCAATATAAACTGCTGCAACTAAAGCTAATCTTGTTATATCTTTAATTGTCTTCATACCTTTACCACAACTTTACATTAAATATTATATCATATAAAGCAAAGAACTAATACAAATTATATTTTTTAATTATCCTTTCTAGTCTTTCAATAAAAACACTAGAAAAAAGTAGTAAAAATAAAATATTTGCGGAAACATAAGTAATTGTAAAGGGTAGAGATATACCTATAATAGTAATATACCTAGATAGTCTAAAAGCATTATCATAGGATAAAACTGTATAGACATCCATTAATAGAGAATATAAAACTGCTCCAAATATTCCATAAACAATTAAACTAACCTTACTTTTCTTTAATACAAAAGATAATACTCCAGCTAAATAACCTACAATTCCCCAACTAAACATTTGAAATGGTGTCCAAGGTCCATGTGACAACATCATATTAGATATTAAGGCAGTTAAAGCTCCAACCATAAAACCAACCTCACGTCCAAATACAACGCCAATAACAATTATGATTGCTGATGCGGGATTAAACCCAGAAAAAAACGGAACAAAATTAAAGATAACTCTACTAAGTGAGGATACAGCAGCAAAAGCTGCTATCAAAACTATCTTTTCAATTCTTACATTTTTCTTTTCAAAACTTATAAAAAATGGAACCATCGCTAGAACTACAATTAAAATAGACATAAGAGTATATTGTTTTAACTTGTAAAGCATAAACCCTAATAATAATAGCCCTGGTATTAAAACAATATAAACTAAATTATTAAGTATTTTTTTCATAAAACACCATTATGTTTTAATAGCTTAACTAAATCATCTTCTATAATTGCATTTGGATACTGGGTTTTTGCTACTTTATTAATAATTGTCGTATAGTAATAATTACTAGAGAAGAAAGTTCTAGGATCTGAGATTGCTAAAATCTTTCCAGAAAAAAGTAGACCAACTCTAGTTGACACCCTAGCTACAAACTCAATATCATGACTAACTATAATTATTGTCAGTCCTTTTAACCTTAACTCTTCTAAAATATTAGCTAACTTTGTTTTTAAAAAAGGATCAAGCCCTTTTGTTGGCTCATCAAGTAATATTACTTTAGGTTTTTGAAGCAATATTTTCGCAATCGCAAGTTTTTGGGTTTCTCCACCACTTAAGTCATCTGGATGTTTTCCAATAAGTTCATTTATTTCTAAAGTTTTAAATAAATCTAATATTTCCTCATCTTTAATATTACTTAAACCTAGTTCTTCTTCTACAGTCATAGCAAATAAAATATCTTTAGGGTCTTGAGGAAGATAAGCTAAATTGTTTTTATATAATTCACTTTCTTTGTAAGAGTCTATATTCTTACTGTCTAGTTTAATCTTCCCATAATAAGGTTTTAATAAATTAGCAATTAGTTTAAGTAAGGTAGTCTTACCACTTCCATTGCTTCCAACAACTGAAAATATTTCTGATTCATATATTTTTAAACTTAAATCTTCTAAAATATCATTTTGATTTCTCTCATATTTGAAATATAGGTTTTTAATCTTAAAGACTTCCTTTTTCTTTTGAAATTCTTTTATATTTAGTTCTAAACTTGATTTTGGAAAATCACTTATTAAGTTTTGAGCTTCTTTTACAGTTAAAGGATATTCATTTAATTTTAATTTCTTCGCAAGTCTAAATAAACTTGGTAAATTTAAAAACAAACGTTCATCTTTTATTTTCTTTCCTACTTCTTTTGGATTATCAAAAGCAAGTATCCTACCTTCATTTAAAAACATAACTCTATCAGCTAAAGAAAACACTTCATCTAAGCGATGCTCGATTAAAATTATTGTTATTCCAAAGTCTTCATTGATCTTTTTAAGAGTTATTAAGAAGTCACTTGCTGCTATTGGATCAAGTTGAGCAGTTGGTTCATCAATTAAAAGTACCTTTGGATTCATTACAAGCGTACTAGCCAAGTTTAATATTTGCTTTTCACCACCTGAAAGTGTACTAGTCTTTCTTTGATACCAATTGTTAATCCCAAAGTAACTAGAGATCTCAGCAATCTTAACTGCAATAACTTCTGGTTTTGTACCTATATTTTCCAATCCAAATGCAAGTTCACTATAAACCATATCGTGAACTATTTGCGAGGAAGGATTTTGCATTACAAATCCTATTTCTGAAGCACTCTTTGTTGCTGCAAGGTTATCTAAACTACTACCATTATACTCAATAGAACCTTCACACTTACCAATAGGACTTATTTCCTTTTTCATCATCTTAAGTAGGGTTGATTTACCGCTTCCCGTGCTTCCACATACAACAATGAATTCACCTTCATTGATTTCAAAATTAAGAGAATTAAGCGCAGGCTTATTTGCTAGTGCGTAGGTAAATGATAAATCTTTGATTGTAAATAATGCCATTTTATGCTCTCCTTTACGTGAATTATTGTTGCTAGATTAGATAATATTATAAATACACTATAAGCTACTATATTTTTAAAATCTAAACTAAAACTATCTAAAACCGGATAATAACTAAAATTAAAAATACTATTAAATCCTAATATTAATATACTTATAAAACTTAGAACTATTAAAAGTGTTGTTAGTATATCTCTTGTTTTAAATTTATAAATAATAAATCTTGTTTTTTTATTTAGTTCATAACCCCTAGCTTTCATTGAAATTGCAGTTTGCATAGAATACTCTATCGACCAAGAAAACAAATTACCCAAAGTATTAAATCTACTTCTAAGTTTTCCAAAGAAAGTTTGGTTGTAATAAAATCCTGTTATTTTTTGACCATTATTAAAATCTTTCATTTTACTTATTAATTCAGGAACTAATTTTAAAATGAGAGATATGATTAAGGCAGTCTGTGGCATGTATTTAGAAAATAAATATCTAAATTTATCACTTGTCATCAAAATATTATAATTTCTAAACCACAATATTATGGACACTAACATTAAACCAGTAAAAAGACCATAGAGCATACTTTCTAAATCAAAATCTTTCTTACCAATACTAAACAAAATAGTCTCACCATAATTACTAAACAAAGGATTTGTTAGTGCAGATATTACTAATATTATAGTTATTAGTAAAATAGTTTTAATAATATTTTTAGGTTTTTTTAAAACAAATGAATATATAACTACTGAAGTAAAAGAAATAGTTATAAATAGAGGATTTTTAGTTAACATTGTTATTATAATATTACTCAAAAAGAATAATAAAATAACAATTGGATGTGATTTTGATAATTCCATATTTACTCCTCCTACTTCAAAATAAAAAAACCGCATATTAGCGGTAAAAGACATTTTAAAATCTACTTTATTTCCCACCGAAATATGTATTTTATTATAGCTAGGTATCCTGACTTATAACTTCAAACACAAACTTATGCCTTCCCTTTAAGTGGCTTAATATAAGTTTATTAGTTAAATACAGTAGCGGGGGCTGTTTGGGATTCTAACCCAATTCCCTAAAGTATGATATACTTTTAGACTATAACTTTATTTATTTGTTAACCTATTATATCATACAAATAAAGAAACAACAAACAAAAAAGACCCTTGTGGGTCAATTTTATTTTGTGAATGAAACTTTAATCCTATCAATATAAGAATTATAGTCATCAATAATTTCTTCTTCTGTTGCTGCTTTAGATAAGAACTTATCTAAGCACGATTTTCCAATCATTTGAACAGCATCTGCTAAATAACTTGAATACATAGAGTTTTGAATTTCCATTGGAAAATATGAAACATCAATATCTGTATCAGGTTGAACAATTTGTTTTGCGAAATTCTCATCACGACTACTGTCGTTAAAAATTGTAGAAATGATATTAAGTCTAAACTGACGATTTTCTTCATTAGCTAATCTTTCAATTGTATTTGAAAATCTTAACTTCAATGCTTCATAAACATCGTTATTTGTTTCTTTTAAATATCTACTAAATTTCTTTTTATCGATTCCATACATATATTGTAATAGATAAAGGAATAGATCTTCAATATTTTCAAAATATTGGTAGAAGCTACCTCTTGGTATTTCAGCATCTTTTACTATATTAGCAATAATTGCTTTATCAAGGGGCACACGTGAAAATTCTTTCTTTGCGGCCTTAAGAATTCTTAAGCGTTTGTCTTTAGGTAATTTTATAAACGTTCTTGTTGGCATAATTCCCCTCCTTTTCACTTATAAATATTAACATAATTTAAGTTGTCTGTCAATTTAGACTATCTTTTTATTCAAGTTCAAATACACCAGTATATAATTGATAATACATACCGTTTTGTCTAATCAACTCTTCGTGATTACCACGTTCTACAATATTACCATTATCTAGTAATATTATAGCTTTTGAGTTTTTAATTGTGGAAAGACGATGGGCGATAACAAATACTGTTCTATTATGCATTAATTTATCCATACCTTCTTGAATTAATTTTTCTGTATAAGTATCTATTGATGAAGTTGCTTCATCTAAAATTAATACAGGAGGATTTGAGATTGCAACTCTAGCTATAGCTATTAGTTGTCTTTGTCCTTGTGATAAATTTGTTCCATCATTTGTAAGTACAGTATTATAACCTTCTGGAAGTTTCATGATGAAATCATGAGCACTTGCTAGTTTGGCAGCTTCTACTACTTCCTCATCCGTAGCATTAAGCCTGCCATAGCGAATATTTTCTCTTACAGTTTTTTCAAATAAATGTGTATCTTGTAAAACCATTCCTAAAGAGTTTCTTAAAGATGATTTTTCAATATCTCTTACATCAATTCCATCATAAGTAATTTCACCATCATTAACATCGTAAAAACGATTAATTAAATTAGTTATCGTTGTTTTACCTGCACCAGTTGCTCCAACAAAAGCAATCTTTTGCCCTGGTTTTGCAAACAATGATATATCTTTTAAAACTAATTTATCTTCCACATAACCAAAGTTAACATTATTAAATCTAACATCTCCGTTAAGTAGAGTTAAACTTTCTTCATTTGGTTTCGCCCAAGCCCAAATACCAGTATATTCACTTGCTTCTTCAAGTTCACCAAAATCATTGTATTTAGCTCTAATTAATCTTACACTACCTTCATCAACTTCTACATCACGATCAAGTACATCAAATATTCTACTTGCACCAGCTAGGGCTGACTGAACAAAGTTTATTTGTTGGGAAACTTGGTTCAAAGGCCCAGTAAACTGACGAACATATTGAGTATAACCTATCAATTGAGATATTTTAAGTAATCCAAGTGTTACAAAATAAGCACCACTAATTGAACTTATTGCAAGACTTAAATAACCTAAGTTAATTGTAATTGGAATAAGCATTCCTGATCTCATTGTTGCTTGCCTTGCATTATTGTATAATTCTTCATTTAGTTCGGTAAACTCTTCTACTGCAACATCTTCATGTCTAAATATCTTTACAACTTTTTGACCTTCAATCATCTCTTCAATAAAGCCATTTACTTTACCAATAGATTCTTGTTGGTTTTTAAAGTATTTTATACTTCTTCTAGATATAAATCTAACAATTGTAAATAAAATAGCTGTAAAAACTAAAGTTATAATTGTTAATTGCCATGATGTAATTACCATTGCAATAAAATATCCGATAATACTAGTAAACGAAACAACAAGTTGAGGAAGTGATTGTGATATTAGCTGCCTTGTGGCATCTACATCATTTGTAAATCTACTCATTAAATCCCCATGTTTATTGGAATCAAAGTATTGAAGTGGTAAACCAACCATGTGTTCAAATAAATCTTTTCTAATTTTAACTAAAGTACCTTGACCTACATTTACCATTATTCTTAAGTAAGTATAAATAAATACAATATGAATAACATATAAACCAATCATTTGACCGATTAGTTTTATAACTTCTGTGAAATCAGCAACATTGAAGTCTCGATAACTTTCATAAATTTTTACTGATTCTTCAATAATTAATTGAATTCTTGTAATAGCACCAATATTAGCAAAAGTTGATGAAACCATTAACACAAACACTAAAGCAAGAGTAAACTTATTTAAGCTAAATACTAATTTAAGTAATCTTCTTAAAGTTCCTTTTTTAGCTTTACCCATATATCTACTTCTTCCGTGCATCTAGTCCACCTCCTTTGATTGAGCTTGAACATCATAGATTTCTTTATACATTACATTGTTTTTGTATAATTCATCATGCGTTCCTATTGCTTGAATACCCAAAGCATCCATTATAACAATATAATCAGCATCGCTCATAGAGGAAAGCCTTTGAGATATTACAACTTTAGTCATATCTTTCACATCTTCTTTTAAAGCTTTTCTAATATTAGCATCAGTTTTTGTGTCTACTGCACTAGTAGAGTCATCTAAAATTAATATTTTAGGATTTGCAATTAATGCTCTAGCTATAGTTAATCTTTGTCTTTGTCCTCCTGAGACATTAACCCCACCTTGTTCAATCCAAGAATCTAATCCTTTTGGCATTTTAGAAACAAAGTCATAAGCTTGAGCTTTTTTCAAAGCTGCAATGATTTCTTCATCACTTGCATCTTCTTTACCCCATTTCATGTTTTCTCTTACTGTTCCACTAAACAAAACATTATTTTGAAGAACTAAGATAACATTTTCTCTTAAGACAGAAAGACTATAGTCTTTCACATTCTCACCAGCAACTATAATTTCACCATCATTTACATCGTATAATCTAGCTAGTAATTGTACTAAAGTAGATTTACCTGTTCCTGTTGCTCCAAAAACTCCAACTAAAGATCCACTTGGTATTTTAAGATTTATACCATCTAATACAGAATTATCTTCTGTTTGTTTATATTTAAACTTAACATTTTTAAATTCAAAAGATCCATCTCTAACTTCCATTATTGGATTTTCAACTTCTGTTAATGTTGGAACCTCATCTAATACTTCAGCAATTCTCTCTCTTGATGCTTTCGACATTGTAAACATCAAAAACACTTGAGAAATCATCATTAAACTAAATAAAATTTGATTTATATATAAAATAACATTTGAAAACTGTCCTTCAGTAAATGATCCAAAAACCAACTCTCTTGAACCAAAATATGAAAACAATATAAATGCTAATCCTATTGAAAACTGCATTAATGGATTATTGAAAATAATTCTACGCTCAGCTTTCTTAGCATTTTCACTTACATCAAGAGCATCTTTAGTAAATCTTTCAATTTCATAATCTTCTCTAACATATGATTTAACTGTTCTTATACCAATTAAGTCTTCTTGAATAGTAAGATTGAGTCTATCAATCTTTTTAAACATTTTAAGAAAATACTTATGAGCACTCATCATCATAATTGTTAGACCAAATAATAAAATCGGCACAACAATAGCAAATATAAATGTTAATTTACCAGCAAACAAAGCAATACTTACAATTGAAAACACAAGCATTGCAGGCGCTCTAAATGCAACCCTAATTAGCATGTTAGTAGAGTTTTGAACCATATTAACATCCATTGTCATTCTAGTGATTAAGGATGATGTAGAAAACTTATCTAAATTTTCAAAAGAATATGTTTGAATCTTTTCATATTGAGCTTGTCTTAAGTTTCTTCCAAATTGCATTGATACTTTAGATGCATTAATAGTTGCTAAAACACCAAATACTAAACCTAAAATAGCAAATACGATCATGAATATTCCATTTTTAAAAATAACATCATTGTTACCTACCTTAATTCCATCATCGATCATTCTTCTAATAAAGATAGGTATTCCAATTTCAAATATTACTTCAAGAAATACTAAAAATGGTGCTAATATTAAATTCTTCCTACAGGAATGAAAATATTTAAATAATCTTCTCATTAATTCTTCTCTCTTTCATCCAAGAAATTATTTATTCTTATTGTTGTATCTTCAAAATTTTTAAGTTCTTCTAAAGTAAATAAACTTGCTAGCTCATCTTCAAACTTTAAAACAACATCTCTTGCTTCTTTTGCTCGTTTTTTACCAAGTTCAGTCAAACTTATTTTCTTTCTTCTTTTATCTATAGTAGAACCTTCTCTAGTTAATAAACCATCCTTCACAAGGCCATCTATTAAACCAGTAACAGATGCTCCTCTAATTGCTAAAGCTTCTTCTATATTTTTTTGATATACAGGCTCTTTTACGCACATATCCATAAAGCGCAAAACTCTAGCCTGACCTAAATAAATCCCACTTTTTTGATGTTCTTTATCTAGAGTTCTTCTTAATTTATTAGAAATAATAAATAAATCTTTTATTATATGATTTGTATGCATTTCTCCTCCTATAATACTTAGGTACCTAACTATTATATTATATTCTTATCTAAATGTAAAGTACTTTTTAAATTATTTTAAAATAAAAAAGTGACGATAAACTTACGTTTATCATCACTATATTTAATCTTAAACCTTTAAATCTCCTTCTACTATCCATCCTTTTTTTCTAAATAATAAATCAAGTCCCCAAACCATTATTATTGGTAGAGCGATATGTAGTAGACCAATAGTTAACCAAGTATTTAAAGTACTACCCATATCCGCAAATGTTTCAAACTGGCCAACTAAACCAGATGTTCCCATACCAGCCCCTACCGGACTTGTTGTGGACTTGAAAACTAGTGTAGCAATAGGGCCTAAGATAGCACTAACTATAATAGTCGGCAACCAAATAATTGGTTTTTTCAAGATGTTTTTAAATTGTAACATTGATGTTCCAATTCCTACTGATATAATAGTTCCAATATTATTATCTTTCCTAGACATAACAGCAAAACCAACCATTTGCACACAACAGCCAACTAAAGCTGCTCCTCCCGCAATACCATTTAGCCCAATTGCAATAGCAATTGCCGCAGATGAGATTGGTGCAGTAAGCAACATTCCCATTACAACAGATATAACAATTCCCATAAAGAACGGTTGTATAGTTGTTGCTCTATCAATAAAATTACCAATTGCTTTGGTGAAGCTAGACAGTGGTGCACTAATTAATAAATAAATACCATAAGAACATAGTACATATATTAAAGGAATTAACAATATGTCAAGTGGAGTTTTAACTCTCATTATTAACTTCACAATTTCTATTGAAAAAATAACAGTAAAGAAAATAACTAAAGGATCTCCTGGATTACCATAATTAAGACCAGATGCAATTCCACCAGCTACTCCTGCTCCTATTAACTTAAGCCCTTCTAATTTTAAACTATAGGCAATTCCAATCCCTATTCCAACACCAGTTAGGGTCTTTAAAAGAGTTGCAAGATCAATAAAGAATTGAAAATCAAGAAGTTTTCCAATATTACCGATAATTGTTCCAACAATTAAAGTTGAAAAAAGGCCGAGAGCCATTCCATTAAATGTCTTAATTAAATACTCCCAAAGTATTTTTAAATATTTTTTTGTTATTGTCCAAAAACTTTGTTCTTGGGTTTTGTTTTCTTCCATTTTATCCCTCTAAATTTTATTTTTTATATCATTGGCATTAAATAACTAATATATGTAAATAAAGCTAAGAAAATAACTAAAATTATTTGATGGAGAAAATACCAAATTAAAGTATTTCTACCAAAATAAGTTAGTGGATTATCATTATACTTTTCTGTAATTTTAGAATTGTTTTTAAAATTAAAATAATAATCTCCAAATAAATATCCTAAAATATAAAATCCTAAAAAAGGAAATAAAGGATAGTAATCTGCAGATGTAAACCCAAATGCAGTTAAATTAAACATCATAAAGATATTTGTAGTAACATGCACAGTTGAAAAATAAAATCCTAAGCCTATTATTAAAACACTAATAACAAGTAGTATATATTTATTAATTTTTTTAAGTAATGGCGTAAGTAACATACACAAGCTTAAACAATGAAGTATCCCAAAAACAATAACGAATCCTGGATTATCTATTATTATAGAAACAATATAGCTTCCAAGCGTTAATGCTAGTGCAATGACTAGTAACTTAAGTCCTCTTTTAAAATTATTCTTAGAAAAATGAGCACTTATTCCTGATATAAAAATAAATATACAAGCAACAAATGCTAATCTTAAACCATAACCTAAAGTACTGTGTCTATAAGCACTAACAAGTGAACTTAAAGTATTTAAATAATAATCTGATGGGAAATATTTATACCAATAGTAATCAAACAAACTACTTATATTATATAACAAGTGATCTAGAACCATTAAAATAAAAACAATTCCTCTTGCTAGGTCAATATAATAGTGCCTATTTCTTGTATTTTCCATTATTAACCTTTATTTAAATTTTCTATAAAAAATGTCTTTAGCTCTTTCTTTCATCTTACTAGCTTTTTTTAAGTCTTTATTATAGCTATAGTAATATACTTCTTGAGGATTTCTTGATTTTACAATTTTAGCAATAAAATCACAGTAATCATCAATTGATACCAAAGAATCTTTCGACATATTTAAATCAATTAATTGAATCATTTCACGGTAAAAATATTTACTGTTTTCTGCAGTTTTATGGTATTCATTTTTATAAAATTCAAAATCTTCATCATTAACATAACCAGTATGAACTCTTATTACATCAACACCACGGGCACTAAGCTCTTTTCTTAATATATCGTTATAATGTACTAACATCCCTTTAGCAAGAGAATATACTCCATTAAATGGTGCAAAGTCAAAAGCAGCTACATCAGAACAATCATGGATAATTTTACCGTTTTTATAGCCAACTAAATCCCACATAACTTTATTTATTCTAAAAACCTCAAAAAAGTTTTGTTTTAAACTTTCTTCTAATTGTTCTATTTCAATTTCAAGCATACTTCCAAAATCAAAGTAATTATTTAAATGAACAATAGCTTCTAGTCTTGATGTATATCTCAATATATTCTTCTTTGCGTTTTCAATACTTCTACTACTATTAGGGTCTAGATTCAAATAAATTAAATTACCAAATTTTTTATTATCGTAATTAGAATCACTTGCAAAAACCATATAGTTTTCTGATATTAACTTTTTCACAACTTCTTTACCAAGCTGATTATTAGCATTAGTAACTAAAGCAAATTTATCCATACTATACCCTCTTTCTATTTGTAAGTAATTATAGCATATTTTAAGAAACTTTTAAAGATATATTAAGAAAACTAATATATTATTAACTTATAGCAAAACATTTGGCATAAATGTATATATTTGATATTATAATATTAATGAATATTTATATATTAATTTAGGAGGAAATAAAATGAAAATAGGATTAATCGGGCTAGGAAAAATGGGTTATAATTTAGCCCTAAACTTAAAAGATAATAAACACGAAGTTGTTGTTTTCAATCGTAGTTTAGAAAAAGTTAAAGAAGCAGAAAAAGACGGACTAATTGGTGCTTACTCACTTGAGGAGTTAGTAAACAAATTAGATAAACCAAGAGTTATTTGGATTATGGTTCCAGCAGGTGATCCTGTAGATGAAATGATCGATAAACTCACTCCTTTTCTTGAAAAGGGTGATATCTTAATAGATGGAGGTAACTCTAACTATAAAGATACCCTAAGAAGAAATAACAAACTAAAAGATTTAGGTATTAACTTTGTAGATATCGGTACTAGTGGAGGCACTAGCGGAGCTAGAAACGGTGCATGTATGATGATTGGTGCAAATAGTGATGTATTTATGAAAATAGAACCATTCATTAAAGATGCTTGTGTTGTTGATGGATACTTGCATACCGGCGAAGTTGGCTCTGGACATTATTTAAAAATGATTCACAATGGAATAGAATACGGGATGTTACAAGCAATTGCGGAAGGATTTGAAATACTTGATAAGAGTAGGTTTGAATTCGATTATGAAAAAGTTGCAAAAGTTTGGAATAATGGTTCTGTAATTAGAGGATGGTTAATGGAATTAACTGAATCTGCATTCAAAAAAGACGCTAATCTAGACAAAATAAAAGGTGTTGTTCATTCTTCAGGTGAAGGCTTATGGACAATACAAGAAGCTTTAGAAATTGGTGTTCCAGCACATGTAATAACATCAAGTTTGTTTGTACGCTACCGTAGTCACCAAGAAGATACATTTTCTGGAAAAGTAATTGCTGCTCTACGCAATGAATTTGGTGGACATAAGGTAGAATTAAAGTAGTGGATACTATGAAAAAGAAATCTCTTTCTTTTATTATCTTCGGTGCAACTGGAGATCTAACAAAAAGAAAATTAATTCCCGCTTTTTATAATTTAGAATTAACAGGCGAACTCATAGAAGACATAAATATAGTAGCAATTGGTAGACGCGACTATACAAATGATGAATATCTAAATATTTTAAAAGAAGCTGCTAAGAAATACTCAAGAGCATCAATAAATAATAACATTTGGGATAACCTGAAAACAAAAATCAATTATTTAAAAATGGATTATACAGTAAATGATGATTATGATTTATTAAAAGCTGAACTTGATAAATATCAATCAGAAAAAATATATTATCTAGCTGTTTCACCTGAGCACTTCACACCAATAGTGAACAATCTAAAATCTCATGGTTTAGGTGAAACAAAAAATGAACATCCAAAGATTGTAATTGAAAAACCATTTGGAAGCAATCTAGAAACAGCTAAAATACTAAATCAAAGTATCGTTGATGTATTTAGTGAAGAAAATGTTTATAGAATTGATCACTATTTAGGTAAAGAAATGCTTCAAAATATTATGGTTATTAGATTTTCTAATCTTATGTTTGAACCAGTTTGGAATAATAACTACATAAAGAAGGTAATTATTAATTCATCAGAAACAATTGGTATTGGAACTAGAGGAAATTACTTTGAAAACTTTGGTATTATTCGTGATATGTTACAATCCCATCTATTACAATTAATATCTTTAGTTGCTATGGAAAAGCCAATTAGTTTAGATAATAATGAAATAAGAAATAAAAAAATTGAAATTTTAAATTCTTTCAAATCTTTTAGTGAAGAAAGTTTAAAATCAAACATTATAAGAGGGCAATATGAATCTTATAAAGATGAAGATAATGTAGATTCTTCTTCTTCAACTGAAACATATATTGCACTTAAAATGGAAATTGAAAACCAAAGATGGCAGGGTGTTCCTTTCTATATAAGAACAGGAAAAAAACTTCCTCGAAAATCAACAGAAATAATAATTGAGTTCAAAGAAGTTGAAAATAATTTATATCATAATTCCTTACCTAACTATCTAGTATTTAAAATCCAACCTGAAGAAGGCATCTTCTTAAGCTTTAATACAAAGAAAATAGGAAATACTAAAGATGTAATGAGTGTAAAGATGGATTACTGTCAAAACTGTGAAATTGGCTTTAACTCCCCAGAAGCATATGAAAGACTTATCTTCGATGTTATCGAAGGTGATCAAACTCTATTTGCAAGATGGGATGAAGTTGAATACTCTTGGCGTTTCATAGATCAAATTGTTGATTATTGGCATAAACATAATCCAACACTTCATATTTATAAGGATAACACTTGGGGTCCTAAATCACCAGATGAGCTTGCAAATGCATTTGATGAATATTTAGATCTCTATTAAACCTTATATTTTCAAAACAAAAAGGCATTTTAAAATGCCTTTTTTCATATAAAAATACTGTAATAAAGAGGATAACTCTTAATTGATTTATTTTCACTATAATTTTTTCTTGATAATCTAATACCATAAGATACTAAGTTTTCATCTAATAATGTTTGCAGGGATTTTGATTTTGTGTTTTCACCTGATTTAACTTCAATAGCTACTATTAATGTATTTATTGTTGTTATAAAATCAATTTTCAAACCTGATGATCTTTCGTAGTAATATAAATCATGACCATTCATTTTTAAAATAGAAGCTATTATATTTTCATATATTGCACCTTTTGCAATACCTAAATTATTCATTAATAGCATTTGTTGGGCATCTTGCCCAAGCATAGAAACTAACAAGCCTGTATCAAGTAAATATATTTTAAAATGATCAGGATTGCTATATGTAATTAAAGGAACTCCTAAATTTGTAAGTAGGTTGGCCTTATACACAATCCCAGCATCAATTAACCATTTAATACTTCCGAAATATTCATTGCTTCTTCCACCCTTCCTTACATGGCTATACTGAAACTTTTTATTTATTTTTGAAAGTTGGAACGGAATAGAATCAAATACTTCTCTTGCTTTTACTCTTTCTTGTGCGTCACCGTATTTTGCAATATCATCTTTATAGTCATTAACTATATTTTGTTGGTTCCTTAACACCTTTGAATAATCACTTGTACTTACATGTGTTTTTACTACTTCAGGCATTCCTCCAATTACTATATACTTAATGAACAACTCTAACATTTTATCTTGAAATACTTTTTCTATCTTGACCTTTTCAAGATAGTTCATAGAAATAATATCTAATAGACTAGTTTCATTTAAAGCATTTAAAAACTCTTCAAAATCTAGTGGATATAAAGTCATTCTTTCAACATATCCTACCGGAAATGAAGATACTAAGTTGTAATGAACACCTAACAAAGATCCACTAGCTATTACACTAAATATTTTTTGATCTCCTAAACTTTTTAAAGACGTAATAGCTTCAGGGCATTCCTGAACCTCATCTAAAAACAATAGGGTTTCTGTATTATATTTTTGGTCAGGGAATAATATTTTAATTTTTTCAAAAATAGCTTCAAATGAAAGATCGCCTGTAAATATGTTTTTGTAAGAAGGATTACTAATAAAATTAATCTCAATAAAATTCTTAGAATATTCTGCTTTAGCAAACTCTCTAACGATATAAGTCTTACCAACCTGTCTTGCTCCTTCAATTATTAAAGCTTTTCTATTATCACTATTTTTCCAGTTAATTAAATCTATTGTAATTTTTCTTTTAAGCATTTTAATCACCCAATTACATTATACACTAAATATTTATATTTGCAACATTTTTTACACCGAATAAAATGTAAATATTACATTTTTTACACCGAATAAAATGTAAAACTATATGAAGCAATAATCAAACCTGAATTAAAAAACTTCCAAAGTTAATTGCGAAACATTTTTAGTGAATTCTCATTTTTCTTTGAAAGTGTTTATTTTATTATTTA
The DNA here is from genome assembly GCA_964407835.1 of uncultured Bacteroidales bacterium. Taxonomy (GTDB): domain Bacteria; phylum Bacillota_I; class Bacilli_A; order ML615J-28; family CAG-698; genus DUVT01. The sequence goes on along the minus strand of CAYOXB010000013.1, from coordinate 7,792 downwards.
AGTTTTTCTAACGAGATTTTATTTGATACTTGTTTTTTAGATTTTCAGAAAATATACTTTGAAGTTCACTTACGCTTCCTTCTACAATCTTATCCTTTGGAATAACATGCATTTGAAGTTTTGAGATATACAAAAGAAAATTATCCTTATTTTCAATGATTTGGTAAAGGTAAGAATACTTAGTCTTTACAACTGCGCTATATTCTTCTCCTTTAACTTGTTCTATTTGAATAAACTCACTATCAAAAGTATAAGTTTCTTCAGTTTGCGAACTTAAAATAGACATAGTTTTATTAACTTTTTTTTGAAAATGCTTCGTTAGAATTTTCACAAGAGGAAAATAAACAATAGCCCCGACTAATAATGTTATACCTACTATAAGATTGCCTTTATAAATATAAAACACACCAAGTAAAGCGAACACAATAGCAATGAATATAATTAATTTTGATAATTTCTTTAGTTGTTCTTTATTTATTGTATTTGTAACTTGTTCATCGAACTTTGTTTTTACAACAACCATAGGGTTCTCCTAGACATTTTCTTCATTATTTTTATTTTTCTTGCCATATAAATAATAATAAGCAAATGGTAGAATTATCCCTCCACCAATAAAGTTACCAATAATAACTGGTATTAAATTTTTAAATATTATATCTATAACAGAATTTATATTACCATGTAAGAAACTATAAGGTAATAAAAACATATTTGCTACGCTGTGTTCATAACCTAAAATTACAAATGCTAAAACCGGAACACCTGCAGCAAACATCTTCCCTGTAACATCTTTTGCAGCATATGACATATATACAGCAATAGCAACTAAAATATTTGCAAGTGTACCACTTAAGATAGCTCTAAAGAAATTTAAGTTCATTTTTCTAGTTGTTAGTTCTTCTAAAAAATTTAAGATAGGTTCTGTTTCCATTTTTGTAAGATAAATAGCTACTGCTATTAAAACTCCACCTATTAAATTCCCAAGTAAAACAATTAGTAAATGTGTTAAAACTTTATAAGGTTTAAACTTCTTATCAATTGCACCTACTGTAACTAAACAGTTACCAGTAAATAAATCAGCTCCAGCAATTAAGACCATTGCTATTCCAACAGTAAAGATACTAGCTCCTAAAAATTTATTTAATCCAGCATTTTCAATAACAACTGCATTGCCTCCAGCTATTATTATATAAGTGTAGTAGCCTAGACCTATAAACATTCCTGCTAAGATAGATGAAACTAAAACTTTTAAAAAGCTCCTATTAACTTTTTTAACACTTATCTCGCTTGTAATTTCAATTAATTCAGATGGTGAATACATATTAACTCCTTTAGATTATTCTTATAATACTTCTTATAGATTATATCAATTTTAGATAGTAAAGTAAATATTTTTATTTTTTAGCAAACAAAAAGCAGCTTTCAATATAGAAAGCTGCTTCTATTTTTAATTATTAAGACATAATTTCAATTTCAAAGCTAGTAACACTTGCTTCTCCACTTGCAACTAATAAATCAAACTCTAATGTTAGAAGTGTTTTCGCAAACCTAACATTGAATGCATTGTTTGTTCCTACTAAAGCAATATGAACTTTTCCATTTTCAACATGGTAACCACTAACCCAATCTGAAGGTAGTTGTAATACAAATTTAACATCATCTTCAGTAAGTGCTAATTCAGTTTGAAGAAATGAAACAACAATTTCAAAACCAATTGCATCTTCTTTAGCTTGAACTCTTAAATTATATTTAAGTTTTCCTTCAGCACTACTAACTTTTTGAAGTTCAACATTATCTTCAGGAGTAACAACAACTTTATTACTTGGCTTACTATTTGTAAAGTCTTTATCATCACCTACAGCAACAACTGTAACTGAATACTTAGATTCTTTTAATACAGTTAAATCATATGAAGTTGTAGTTGATTCATAAGAGTCATCATTAACATTAACAAGATATTTGCTTGCGTTTTCAACAGCTGACCAAGAAACTATTCCTTCTTCAATTGTGATTTTAGGAGCATCTAACTCAACAGGCTTTGAACAGCCAATTAAAGTAAATGCTAGAGTCAATACTAATAAGAATGATAAAATTTTAAATGTTCTTTTCATCTTATTTTCCTCCTACCGCTAATAAGATTTTTCTAACATCAGCAAGTTTAATTGCTCCAGATGATAGACCAGCTAAATATCTTTGTTCTTCAGTTAATACTACCTTACCAACAAGTGCATCTAATAAAATTTGAGCATCTGCTTTAGTTACTATACCATCACCATCTAAATCTCCAAATAGATCAATATTAGTTGGATCAACATAACTAAGTGTAATTCCTGTTTCTTTTGTACTCTTAGCAGTAACTTTAACTTCAATGTTTTTACCAGCCCAAGCAGCTTTAAGAGTAATTTTACTTCCTTCGCCTACTTTAACTCCTTCAACATACCATTCAACTTTAGTTCCAGATTCTGGATCATTATTATTGTTCTTATAATCATAAGATACAGTTAATTCTTCACCAACTAAGAATTTACCTTTTATTTGAATGTTTTGAGCTACTGGTCCAGTGAGCTCAGAAGCTTGAACTACTATTTTTGTATCTTCAGAAGTAATTAATGCTTCAAATGAATTATTTATAACAGTTACTGGAACACCATCAACTGTTACACCTGTTACAATATAGTCTTCATTAACATCAAGTGTATATTTTAATTTTGCGCCAACTTTTGCATGTGATGGTCCGTTTAGAACAACACCTGTAGCTACTTCTTTATCAATTTCAAATTTAGAAATTGTAAAGCTATCGATTAATTTATTTGTAGAACCCTCTAATGCATATGCTTCGAATTCTAACTCAGTTCCGTTTCTAAACTTCAAGAAGTTGATAACTCTATTTGATTTATCATAAACAACATTAACCCATGGTCTAGTATCATCACCGCTATAGAATTTAGCGCCACTAGATGTACCAGCAACTACATAAGTTACACCATTCATAACTTCAACTTTTTCAGATTCCCAAATTGTTGTTCTACTATATACATGGTCATGACCACTTAATACTAAATCAACACCTGCTTCTTCAAATACAGGAGCAAGAGCACGAATACTTGCTTCATTATAATTAAGTGGATATGCACTTCTATGCATAACAACTATTCTAAAGCTCTTAGTAGTATTAGCCATAACTTCTTTTAGTAAAGCAATTTGCTTTACATAGCCAGGATCATAAGAATCAAAGCCAGCTTCTGTATCAAAGTTAAAGATTACAGTATCATTAATTTCCATCCAGTAGTTTCTAGCTCCACCATATGGTTCTTCTACACCATTATCTGGCCCATAGAAGAATCCTGTAAATGATTCAGCACCTAAAGTAGTATCATGGTTACCAATTGTACTCATCCATAAACCGTTTCTAAAATGGTTTTTAGCAGCTGAGTCTAGAGTTGTCCATTGACTATAAATATGACCAGCGTCTACAACGTCACCTGAAATAATATTTAAATCTATTTCTGGATAAATAGTATATGCAGTTGAAACAGCACCAGCAAAATCAGCATATGCTCCTTGGATATCTCCAAAGTAAGCAATAGTATAATCTCCACTAGCTTTTGCAGTTTTGAATGAATACATTTCTGACCAACCAGCATCGCTTCCAACTTTATAGTAATATAATGTATCTGGAGTTAATCCGTCCACATATGCACCCCAACCAGTATATTCGCGTTCAGTTGAATCAACTGTTGTACGTATAATTCTTGGCAATGCCATTACTTCAAATGGATTTGATAAAGCTTCGTCTAAAGATAGAACAATCTTTGCATCTTCTACTGCATGAGATGTTTGGAATCCTATTCCAATACCTGTAGCAGCATCTTCGCCTGCATGAACTACGATTTTTTCAGGAATTAAAGATCCTAAGCTTTCCATAATCTTGAAGTTAATTTCATTGCTCAAATCTCCTGATTTAGTAGCTCTAATTTTTATATCAGCACCAACAGGATAAGATGAGAAGGCATCAGTAACTAATGTACCGTTATCATCTGTTAAACCTGGTAAACCAACAGCAGCGCCATTTACAGTAGCTGTAAATGAAACTCCTGCTACACCTTTACCATCTGAAACAACTTTCAATGTTGTATATCTACCAACAGTTAAACCATTGAAAGATAGGATGTATTTATAATCTATTTCAACATCAAAGCCCATTAATACTAAATCAACTTTTTGATCATTTTCTTTTATTGTTGACTTTGTTACTTTGATGCCAGTTTTACCACTAAATTCATTTTTAACCATGAACTTAAAGTCTAATAACTCTACATCAGGATCATAAGGAACATTGTCCATATAAGCTAGTTCAATTTTCACCTTACCGGTTATAGTATTAATGTCTTCTACAATCACATTAACTCTTGGATCTATAGTAGCTCCAAAGAATTCTAAATTGTTTTTATTATATTCAAATTCTAATTCTAAACCTTGGAAGTTTTTATAATCCGGTGTAAGTATTTTATAATTAAATAATTGACCAGGATAAACAATATCAACATCAGGATGTTCTTCTGTTAATGTTACTGCATAGCCTTCAACAGTAAAACTCCATTCCGTGAATGTTTTATTACCAAAGTTGTCTTCAGTTCTAACTCTAACGTTTTGTACTCCAGGACGCAAGCGATCAAGTGCACCAGGATTATAATGGATTTCAACAGAACCATCAGGTAGAACTGTTTGTTGTACATTATCTACAAGTTTGTTGTTAATATACATTTGAGTTCTTGATGTATTAATTCCTGTATAAACTTTTCCATTTCCTTCAGCATCTTTTACTTTAAGACTAATTTCTTGTTGTACATTTGCTGTTGTAGCACCTTGTGCTGGAGAAATTGATGAAGCCTCTACTACTGGAGCATCATTATCGTCATTTTTAAAGTCATAAATAGCTCTAACAGAGTCTACATAAATTGTACCTTTTTTATTGTTTCCAATACTTGCAGTTCCTAGAAGCCTTACAGCCCTTTGAACAACATAAGGGAACGGCGCATCTGTAGGAATTGGTGTTTCAATATATTTCCAACCAACCCAGTCGATAATTGTATCCCCTGCGTATTTTCCACCACTAAGTTGGATTCTAAACCAACCACCATTACCATCTCCATAAACCCAAGCACCAATTGCTGTAGGTTGTCCTTCAAGAATAAGGTTACCTGATTTACCAACTTCAATTGCTACCGTACCAGTAAGTGGTACTGTTGCAAAGTCATAATCGATTCTTAAAGAACCATCTCCGTGTTTAATATAACGTTCATCTCTATTTATAGAAATTTCAGCTGAACCACCATTTGCAGGAATATTTGTATAGTATTTATTCCAACCAGATGTAAAGATATCAGTTTCAAAATCTAAGATAGGAGCAGGTAATTTACCTACTTCAACTGGTAGAGTAAATGAGAAATCTTTATAAGCGATTTTTAACTCACCTGTACCAGATGCTGAAGATGATGTAAACACCCCTTCACTAGAAACAGTTCCAAGTGTTACTGGATTTAGGGTAAATGTTAAAGACTGTGGTGATAATGTTACAGGAACATTATCATTATATGCTTTAAAGTCTAAATCTATTGTTTTAGACGGAGCAATGGATAGAATAGTTAAGTCTGTTTCAATAGATGTTAAAGCGTCAACAACTTCTATATCGAAAGTTGTTGTTTTTCCATCTACTGTTGCTTTTATCTTGCCCTTTCCTGTTCCACTTGCTGCAGTAAACACTCCTTGACTTGTAATTGTTCCAATATTACTAGAACCCTCATTTTCAACAGCATAAGTAATTGTTTTACCAGCTAAAGAAGCTTTGAAATAATCATTATCCGTTGCTTTTAAATTAAATTTCATTGTACTATTTTCTAATACTAATGCTTTAGTTGCATTATCTCCTGCTTGCGCATGATATAGATGCAATTTCTCAACTGGTGGATTTTCTACCGGTTCAGTTTTTGCGATGAATAATAAAGCATTTGTATTTGCACGTTCATTTCCATCTGAAGGTTTATTTAAAATTTCAGCACGATCATTACCTGGCATAGTAACTTGAATAGTAGATGAGCCTCCACCATCAAAGTTAAATAAAGTAACTACACCAAGAGATTTCATATAAACAGCCATTTCTTTAAAAGAAACACCTTGAGCCCAACCAAATTGACGGCCATCATTTTGCATTAAAACAACAGATCCATCTTCTTTGATTCCTAGCGATGTCCTAGGATGAATGTCAGGGTTATCAGTTTGGCTAGTCTCTACGCCATCTTCCATTAATAGATGGAATATACCCATACCAACTTCAATTTCACTCCAATCAATTCTAGCATCAGAAACGTCATTAATATTAAAATCAATTTGAGTTCCTGCTGTTAAACCTGCAAGAGTACTATACTGTGGACTACTAGAATGTGTAGCAAGAACAACTTGGTTTTTGCCGATAACTGTTTTATTCTTATTTGCATTTCTAGGAACAACAATAACATTAGAAACTTTAGCTGATAATGTTCTACCAATTTTAAGTCCTAAGTTTTGGTGTTCAGCAATAATATCTAAAACAACCTCAACACCAGATTCTGTAGATTCAGTAGTAGTATGGAATCTTTCTGTTAATAAATAAACACCACTTTGGTCCGTTTTTCTTTCTTTATTAACATGTTTAAGCGTAATCGTTGAGCCACCTTGAATGGTAGCTTTCATTTCTAAAGCTGCAGAACCATATTTAATTGTTCCATCAGCTAACATTCCCCATCCGAGTGATGAGTTTGATGATGTAATTAATTCACCTTCGCTAATGACGATACCACTTGCCACTCCATTGGAAGTATCATAGGCATCTCCATTAATCCCAAAAACAACGTGGTTCCCTATCGACTCCTCATAATCGATTAAGCTAGTCATGGTCGAACCATACATAGCATTTCCGCCATAGGCGATAATAGGTTTTAAGTTAACTGTCTTTGGATCAAAAGATAAAGTGTAGGTTTTTTGTTCTTTGTTGGTGTTGTAACTCATTACATGATTAAGTTCAACCCCATCATACACTTCCCTACTCCAAGAAAACCTTTCTTCACCAATACCCGCTAAATTTGCAGCATTTAAGCGAGTTTTAAATCCCCCACTTAAAGCTATACTGCTAAAGAGTATAACAACAAATAAAAAGATACTAGCAAATATTTTCTTATTTACCTTGGGCATATTAAAATCCTCCTTTTTTCATTTTAATATCAATCTTATTATAGCAATTTATAGGATAAAAAGCAATTGAAAACAAAAAGGCTTTCATATTATTTTATGAAAACCCTAATTAATATATTACTCTTCTATTTTTTGAACAATCATTGTTCTTTCATTAAAAATATCAACTATTTGAATATCAGAACCAACTGGGATTGCGAAATCATCATCAGAAATTGCAAATAATTTAATATTCTTATTATTTATTCTAATAATAATTTGACCTATTGATGTTCTATTTGCCTCTATCCTTTGCATTACTAAACCAACCATTCCTGGCAAGTCTGTAACTTCATAGTTTTTATTAAATACTTTATGAAATTCTTCTCTTTTAGTTACAATTAAAACATATCCAGCAATAAAACCACCTAAAGTTCCTAAAAGAAGAGAATTACCAATCGAACCATAATAGTTAAGGAAGAAACTCAACCAAGAAAATATTACAAGAAATATTGATATAAATTTAATAGTCATTATCTTTAGACTATTTACTTTTATAAATGGTCTTCTTTGTTCTTGACTGTAA
>CAYOXB010000012.1:0-35495 GCA_964407835.1 uncultured Bacteroidales bacterium | reverse complement strand
CAACTACTTCAGTTTTAAGTACTTCTCCATCATGATCTTTAAATGTAACTGTATATTGACCAACACTCCATTTAGCATATAAAGTCATGCTTATAGTATGTTTGTCTAATTTTTCAATTTTTAATCCTTCATAATCAGGATTGTTATACCATCCAACAAACAAATATCCCTCTTTTGCTGGTTCTTCTAAGGTAACCTCTTCTGTTCCATAAAAATAATAAGGATTATTAATATGGTTAATTCCCCCGTCTAGCTCATAGCTAATTAATCGTAAGGTCACAACCCAAGTTGCATAAAACGTAGTATCTTCTTCGAATTTATCATATTTCTTTAAGATATGCTCTGTGCCGTCTTTGATATATTTCCATCCCATAAACGTGTAGTTTGAAGCAATTGCTTCCTCTATATGGTGAATTTCTACGCCTTTTGGATGGCTTTGATTTGCTGGCATATGTAATACATTAAGCTCTACATACTCTTTATCAACTTCATGGGTCTCGAAAGTAAATGTTATGTTTTCTGCTGCATCAACTTCAAAAGGTCTTTGAAGAATTAAAGCTACACTAAAAATAACACTAATAATAATAAATAATTTTTTAAATAATTTCATTCGTTACTCCTTCTATCCTATTCTTTTTCCAAATCTAAAATGTAGATTCACTGATTTTAATTAATTCCATATTAATTAGTTCATCTCTCTTGATTTTTTTCACCCTTAAATCAAGTTCTTCATATTTTTCATTTTTGTCTACACTTTCTAAATTCATCCAAATATCTACCAGCTCTAGTGCATATTCAAAAATTCTTGGACCTTTAATTATTAATAATAAAGGTGTTGTCTTGTGGGATGCTACATTTGATACATCTTTCATCCCAAATTTTTCTTCTATTTTTCCTTTTAGTTCTTCTCCAAAATAAATTCTCATTGAATTTCCATGGAATCTTATCTTTAATATTGATTTTCCTTTTGTACTAAACAATTCTTGTTTCCAACTAATGTTTGATGTAACATCATCGAAACTTAATAAGTGATTTTTTAGTTTACTATAATATTCACAAGATTCCTTATCTGCTAAGTGCAACCTTGCTTGGAAACTGTAATTGTATATTTTCTTTTTCTGTACAACTGGTTTAACTGCAACACCGTTTACCTTTACTAATCCCATATCAATTAACTTACTTCTTTTTAGTTTCTTGACACAATAATTTTTGTTTCTATAGTTGTCTTTTTTGCTAATGCTTTGTAATTCCATTAATAAATCAACTAATTCTATAGCATATTCAAATATTTTTGGACCTTTTATAATTAAAAAGTATGGTGTTGTCTTGTGTGTAGCTACATTGGAAACGTCTTTTATTCCATATTTTTCTTCTAATTTGTCTTTTAAGTCTTCGCTAAAATATAGTCTCATCGTTTTACCGTGGAATCTTACTTTTACTAAAGACTTGGCTTTTATAGAAAATAATTCTTGCTTCCAGCTTTTATTGCTTTTTATTCCTTTATAACTAAGCAAATGATTTTTTAAAGTACTGTAATAATCACACGCTTCTTCATCTGCCAAATGTAATCTAGATTGAAAACTATAATTATATACGGGTTTCTTTTTGATTGCTTTGGATGTTTCTGAGTCAGGTTGGATAACTAAAGATTCTTTTTGCGTATCTTTTTCAATATTCTCATCTACGTCTTCTGATTCTTCTTCGTCATCTTCTTCGTCTAACTCTTCAGGGTCCTCATCGGTATCTTCTTCTTCAAAGACTTCTTCTTCTAAATCATCCTCTAATTCTTCGTCTTCTGATTCTTCTGTTTCCAATTCATCTATTTCAGCATAAATATCATCAATTGTCTTTTGCTCTGATTTAGGTTTCATAGGTTCTTGTCTTTCTATCTCAGATAAATTAATAACTTCTTTCTGATTATCTTTATCTTTCTTAAATGAAAGTATAATTAAAACACCTAAAGTTACTGCTGCTATAGCTAGTATAACAATGAACACGTACATAGTTGTAAAAGCTAAAATAGTCAAAGCAGGAAATGCGAACGAATTCATCCTTCTTCTGCTACTACTTAATTTCTTTAGCACTAAGAATGCTGCTTCTAGAATTACAACAAAACCTAGAGATCCAAAAGTCCACCATAATGCAGGAGGTATTTTTTCAGTTTCAATCTCTTGAAATACAGCTTTCAATTCAATATCTTTTGTAATTGCTGAAGCGAAATCAAAGCGGACTTCACCGACATACCATCCTAAAAATTCATAGCCTTCCTTCTTAAGATCATCAGGCTTACTAACAGTCTTACCGTATTCAACATTTTGAGATGATAACAACTCACCCGTATCATCCTTAAAAGTTACTGTGTATTTCTTAATTTTAAACGTCGCATTAAGTTCAATATCATTTGTAATTATACTGTTGAAGTTAAATTCTTCAACGCCAAAATGCCAGCTTAAGAATTCATGCCCCTCTTTAGCTGGTATTTCAGGTAATTTATTTTCGTTAATCTTCATTAAATGCCAAACTGCTATTTCTTTATAAATAACATTATCTACCTTGAAAGTTATTTTATTTAATTTAACAAATACAGCATAAACTACTACATCTTTATTAACTGTTGTTGATGATATAAAGTCAACATCGTTAATCGTTCGCCATCCCAGGAATTCATATCCTTCTTTTGAAACTATTGGCAATTCTTCAATTGACTGAGAATGCTCAACTTCTTCTGTTTTTATAATCTCATCTTCATATATGAAAGTAACAGTATACTTGTTTGTTTGCCACTTTGCATATAAAGATATATCTCCTGTTGAACCTAATTCAATCTTTTCTACTACACTACCAGAAAAATCAGGACTTAAATACCATCCTGCGAATTTAGCCGATAATCTATCACTTGGAATTTCTAAAGTAAATTCATCTTCTTCAGTATAAGTAAGGATTGATGGATTAAAATCTACTGGATCATTAGGAATTATATCATATAAATGATAGCTTATATCAAAGCTATCTTGATCTTCACTTCCATTACTTAATCTTACTATTTGCGATTGATTATAATTATTATTTAAATTTTCTACTTTTGAGTTTTCGATACTAATGTACTCGGTTGGCGCAACAAAAAAAGCTGATGCGACAACTAAAACCAAAAACCCGATGAAATACATTAGTTTTCGTTTTAAATCTACTATGTCAAATACCCCCTTGTATTCCTTTTTTCCCATCTTTACAATTATAACATAACTACCCTGCAATTTCAATACTATTGCAATAGTATTTTTACATAATTTTAGCAATATTGTCATTAAAAAAACTCACCAAAATTGGTGAGTTTTTTATACAAATTCAATTAGTGCCATAGGAGCAGAATCTCCACGGCGAACTCCTGTTTTTAATACTCTTGTGTATCCACCATTACGGTCTTTATACTTCGGAGCGATTTCTTCGAATAATTTTTGAACAGCATATTGTGTTTTTTCTCCATCAACAAATTCAAATCTAACATATTTTGCAGCATGAACTTTGCTTGCTAAAGTGTTTTTCTTGCCTAATGTTACCATTTTTTCTGCAAGTCTTTGAACTTCTTTAGCTTTATGAAGAGTTGTCTCAATACGTTCATTAATAATTAAATCCGTAACTAAGTCTCTTAGCAATGCTTTACGCATTGCTTGATTGCGACCAAGTCTACGATAACCTAATCCCATTTTATTAAGTCCTCCTCTAGAAACTATTAATCCAAATCGTCTTCTTCTGGATTTATATCTTCGTTATCATCAAACATTTCATTGTCATCAAGTGAATCATAATCTGAGTCATATGAACGACGTAAATCCAATCCGATTTCACGAAGTTTTGTAACTACTTCTTTTAATGATTTTCTACCCAAGTTACGAACACGCATCATCTCTTCTTCTGTTTTTTGTGATAACTCACCAACAGTATTGATTCCTGCACGTTTTAGACAATTGTATGATCTAACTGATAAATCAAGTTCTTCAATTTTTTTCTCTAATTTCTTATTAGATACTTTTTCTTCTTTTTCATACATATAATCTTGTTCTAAAATTTGTTCGTTGAATTTAGAAGCTATTTCAAAATGTTGCATTAAGAATTTTGAAGCTAAACTAACTGCGTCTGGAGGAGTAATCCCTTTATTTGTCCAAACTTCGATTGTTAACTTATCGTAATCAACATCTTCTTCTACACGGGTTTTCTCAACATTATATTTTACTTTAGTTATTGGTGTATAAATAGCATCAATAGCAATTCTACTAATTACTACATCACCTTGTTTTGTTTTACAAAACACTTTATTTTCATCAGCACCTACGTATCCAATTCCTCTTCTAGCAAAGAAACGAGCCTTGAAACTAGCGCCTTTTTGCAAATGAGCGATCACTTGATCTGGATTAACGATTATTAGTTCGTCACTGCTAAAATGTAGGTCTTTAGCAGTCAAAACTTTTTCCCCTTCAGCAACTATGCTAAGTTCTATTAAATCTTCATTTCTGTTTGGAAGTGGTAAAAATAATTTCTCTTCCGGAACAGTAAAGATAATGTCTTTTAGATTTAGGATAATTTCTGTTACATCTTCACGAATATTGTCAAGAGCCATAAACTCATGTTCAACACCTTCTATTTCAATTGCAACAATTGCAACTCCAGGCATTGATGACAGTAATACACGTCTAAGAGAATGGCCTATTGTAGTGCCATATCCTCTTTCAAGTGGTGTAATAACAAATTTCCCATAGTTTTCCCCTTCGACATGTTCCAAGGATATTTGAGGTTTGATAAATTCAAATTTTCTCATTCGCTTCTCCTTTTTAAAAAATTTATTACTATAGCTTTATCCACATTCATTAACCGCGAGGTCTCTTTGGTGGTCTACATCCATTATGTGGAATTGGTGTAACGTCTTTAATTGAAGTTATTTCCAATCCTGCAACTTGAAGTGATCTAATTGCAGCTTCACGTCCTGGACCAGGACCTTTTACAGAAACATCAACTGTTATCATTCCTAATTCTAAAGCAGCTTTTGCTGCAGCTTCTGACGCCATTTGCGCTGCAAATGGAGTTGATTTTTTACTACCTCTAAATCCGAGAGCACCTGCTGAGCTCCAAGCTACAGCATTTCCAACTGGATCAGTAATAGTAACTATTGTGTTATTAAAAGTAGAATGAATATGTGCAGCACCACTAGGTATATTCTTTCTAACTTTACGTCTGCGTACTTTACGTGCCATTGTTCACCCTCCTTTTACTTCTTCTTGTTAGCTACTGTCTTAGCTCTACCTTTTCTTGTTCTAGCATTACAACGAGTATTTTGCCCACGAACAGGTAGGCCACGGCGGTGTCTTACACCACGATAGCTTCCGATTTCCATTAATCTTTTAATATTCATAGCAACTTCACGACGAAGATCACCTTCAACTTTTAGTTGACCTACTTCTTTACGAATAGTTGCTAATTCTTCTTCAGATAAATCTCTAACTCTTTTGTCAGGATTAATATCTGCATTCTTTAGTAATTTAATTGCAGTTGGTCTGCCTATACCATAAATATATGTTAAAGCAACATCAACATGCTTGTCTCTTGGAATATCTACACCAGATATACGTGCCACTATTGCACCTCCTATTAACCTTGTCTTTGTTTGTGTTTTGGATTTTTACAAATTACCATAACTTTACCCTTGCGAGTAATAACTTTACATTGTTCACATATTGGTTTTACCGATGGTCTAACCTTCATTTTAATTTCCTCCTCTTAAGAAAGATTACTTATGTCTATAAGTAATTCGGCCACGTGTTAAATCGTATGGCGATAATTCAACAGTCACTTTATCACCTGGTAAAATGGTTATGAAATTCATACGGATTTTACCAGAAACGTGAGCCATAATTTGATGTCCATTTTCCAAAGTTACCTTAAATACGGCATTTGGAAGTGCATCCGTAACTGTGCCTTTTAATTCTATAATATCGCTTCTAGACAATTACAATTCCTCCTTTGTTAAAATCGTATATCCACTATCTGTTATAACAATAGTATGTTCAAAATGAGCACTATCACTATTATCAACTGTAATAGTTGTCCAGTCATCTTCTAAGACAACAACATCTGACTTTCCAGCATTTACCATTGGTTCGATTGCAAGCGTCATGCCTACACGAAGTAGTGGTCCATGTCCGGGTGCTCCAAAATTAGGAATCATTGGGTCTTCGTGTAAACTACGACCCACCCCATGGCCAGTAAAGTCTTTTACAACACTATAGCCACGTTCAAGAACATATTTTTCAATTGCATGTGAGATATCAGATAAGCGATTAAAAGGTTTTGCGTGCTCTAATCCTGCAAATAATGATTCTTCTGTAACTTTTAGAAGTCTTTTCCTTGATTCGCTAATCTCGCCTACTCCATATGTCCAGGCGCTATCACCATGATAACCTTTATAGTTTGCGCCTATATCAATTGAGATTATATCGCCATCTTTTAAAATATTTTTTTTGCTAGGAATACCGTGAATAACAACATTATTAATCGATGAACATATTGAACCTTCAAAGCCATTATAGCCTTTGAAAGACGGGGTTGCTCCATTTTCACGAATAACTTTTTCAGCTATTTGGTCTAGTTCATATGTTGAAACACCAGGCTTTATAGCTTCTTTAATTGTTCTATGAGTAAGAGCAACTATTCTACCTGCTTCTTTCATAAGTTCAATTTCTCGATTGCTTTTTATTAAAATCACTTTATTCCCTCCAATACTTTCTTAACTTCTTCAAAAGTATCTTTATATTCTCCTTCTCCACATACGTCGATGAGTAGATTTAAGTCTTTATAGAAATCAAGCAAAGGCTTGGTTTTTTCATAATACACGCTAAGTCTATTTTGAACAGTCTCAACTGTATCATCAGCTCGTTGAATTAATTTGCCACCACAAATGTCGCAAATACCTTCAACTTTTGGTTTTTTTCCTTCGATATGATAAATAGCTCCGCAGTCTTCACAAACTCTTCTTCCCGTAATTCTCCTTATAATTGTATCTTCAGATACAACTAAATTGATAACTTTATCAATTTGAGTATTGTGTTCTTTAAGTATTTCTTGAAGTGCTTCTGCTTGTACAATTGTTCTAGGGAAGCCATCAAATAAGATTCCTCTGCTCAGGTCTTCTTTTTGAAGTCTTTCCCTAACTAAATCAATTGTAACTTTATCTAAGACTAATTCGCCTCTATCTAGGTAATCTTTTGCAATATCACCGACTTTTAAGTTCAAAGCAATTGCTTCACGAAACATTTCACCGGTTGATAAATGTATAAGATTATAATGCTTTTTAATTATTTCTGCCTGAGTACCTTTTCCAGCCCCTGGCGCTCCCATAATTAATAAATTCATTCTCTACCCCTATCCGATAAATCCTCTATATTGTTTATCTTGGCTTTGAGTTTTCAATTGTTTTGCAGTTTCAATAGCAACCCCAACAACGATGATTAAGCTTGTTCCACCAACTTGTACAGATGATGGTAAATCAAATATCTTTTGCATTATTATTGGAATACTAGCAATAAGTGATAAGTAAATTGCACCTACCATTGTTATTTTAAATAAAACTCTAGATATATAGGATGCTGTTTCTGCACCAGGACGAATACCTGGAATATATGCATTTTGATTTTGTAAGTTTTCTGCCATCTTCTCTGGATTCATTTGTAAGAATGAATAGAAGAATGAGAATACAAATATCAAAATAATATATAAAACAAAACCAATTGGTTCAGTATAGCTAAATACTTGTTTTAACCAATAACTTGTACTGCCTGAACTAATAAAGTTCGCAATAGTTGTTGGTAAACTCATTAAAGTACTTGCAAAGATAACCGGAATAACAGAAGCTGAGTTAAGTTTAATTGGAATATTCGAATCTCCCTTGCCTCTAAATGCTGCTGTTGCAGGTCTGTTTGCATATTGAATAGGTATTTTTCTTTGAGCTGCTTCCATAAATACAACACCAATGATAATTGCAACCATAAGTAAAATAACAACAAAGAATATTGCGATATCTTTAAAAGCAACATCTGTTTTTGTAATATATGTTGAGATTAAATCATTGATCATATTTGGAAAACTAGCAACGATACCAGCAACGATGAACATTGAAGTTCCATTACCAATACCTTTCAAAGTAATTTGTTCTGCTAACCATAATACAAACGCAGTTCCTGCAGTCATAACTAAAGCAAGAAATACAAATGTAAATGCATTAACATTAACACCTAGTTGAAACATTAAACTTGTGTCTTCATAGTATCCTGCAAGACCTACAGTAATAGTAAGCGCTTGAACAAATCCAAGTCCTAATGCAAGATATCTAGTTACTTGACTTAATTTTTTCTTTCCAGTTTCGCCTTCTTCAGCCCACTCTTTTAAGGTTGGAACAATATCCATTTGTAATAACTGAATTACAATCGAAGCCGTAATATATGGCGATACCCCTAGTGCTACTATAGAATAGTTAGATAGAGCTCCACCACTAAATACGTCTAAGAACCCAAACAGAGTAACTTGAGAACCTAATAAATTTCTATCAATTAATGGAATTTGAATATGATAAGCTAAACGCCAAATAAGTAATATTAAAGCAGTAAATAATAGCATCTTAATTACTTTTTTGTTTTTTAATGCCATTTAGATCACCTCTATACTTCCACCAGCGTCTACAATTCCCTTTTCAGCTGATTTAGAAAATTTATGAGCTTTAACCGTCAATTTTACATTAAGTGTACCGTTTCCTAAAACCTTGATTTTATTAAAGTTGCTATTAACTAAGCCTTCTTTAACAAGTTTTTTAGAATCTACAACAGTACCTTCTTTAAAACAATTTAATTGTTCTAAATTAACAATATCGTATTCAACACGATTGATATTTGTAAACCCGCGTTTTGGAAGACGTTTGAATAAAGGTGTTTGACCTCCTTCAAATCCTGGTCTTACTCCACCGCCACTACGAGCATTTTGCCCTTTATGGCCACGTGTACTAGTTTTTCCTAAACCACTACCAGTGCCTCGTCCAACACGTTTTTTTGAATGAGTTGCTCCCGCAACTGGTTTTAATTCATGTAATTTCATCTTTCGTTACCTCCTATAGTACTTCTACTAAGTGACTAACTGTTGCGATCATACCGCGAACAGCTTCATTATCAGGTTTTGTAACAATTTGATTCATCTTAGTTAAACCTAAAGCTTCTAATGTTTTCTTTTGGTTCGGTTTACGTGCAATACCGCTTTTAACTAATTTAATTTGAATTTCTTTAACTTTTGCTTTTGCCATATTATCCTGTAATCTCCTCAGGATTTTTACCTCTAATAGCAGCAACATCTTCAACTGTTCTAAGTTCACTTAAACCTTTAATTGTTGCTCTTACTATATTAAGAGGAGTATTGGAACCTAGAGATTTTGATAATATGTTTTCATAACCAGCAGCCTCAATAACGGCACGTACAGGTCCACCAGCAATAACTCCAGTCCCATCAATAGCAGGTTTTAAGAATACTCGCCCACCACCATGAACTCCTAAAACTTCATGGGGAATAGTTGTATTAACAATTGGTACAGCAACTAAGTTCTTCTTAGCATCTTCTACTGCTTTTTTAATTGCATCTGGAATTTCGATAGCTTTACCAGTTCCAACACCAACTTTTCCTTTTTTATCACCAACAACTACAACAGCGTTAAAGCGGTAACGACGACCACCCTTAACAACTTTTGTAACGTGGTTTATACTAACTACTCGTTCTTCAAATTGCTTTTCTTGAACTTGAAAATCTTTTTTCTTTCTATCTTGACGCATTCATATACCTCCTAGAACGATAAGCCTGTGGCTTTAGCAGCATCTGCTAACGCTTTTACACGTCCATGGAATAAGAATCCTCCACGGTCAAATACTACTTTCTTTATTTTTTTATCTAATGCTCTTTTAGCAAGAAGTTCACCAACTTGTTTTGCTGCTTCTACATTAGAACCATTTGCTAACTTTAATTCTTTATCAATACTTGATGCACTAACTAAAGTTACACCTTTTGAATCATCAACGATTTGAGCGTAAATATTTGAATTGGAACGATATACGTTAAGACGTGGTATCTCTGATGTTCCAACAATGTTTTTACGAATACGTAGATGACGTTTTAATCTTGCATCATTACGTGATTGTTTTTTTATCATTTTATATATACCCTTTCTTAAGTCGCTTTCTTTCCTTCTTTACGACGGATTTGTTCGCCGCGATAACGAATACCTTTACCTAGATATGGTTCAGGTTTTCTAATTGCTCTTACTTCAGCAGCAAATTGACCAACTTTTTGCTTGTCGATACCACGGATTTGAATTTCCGTTGCTGTTGGAACTACAACGCTTAATCCTGCAGGAATTGGTTTTTCAATAATATGAGAATAACCAGCATTAACTGCAAGAACGTCACCCTTTAGGGTAGCACGATAACCAGTTCCTTGGATTTCAAGAATTTTTAAATATTCTTCATGAACTCCTTGAACCATATTATCTAAAAGCGATCTAGTTGTTCCATGAAGTTTTTTGTGTTCAAGTGAATCACTTGGACGAACAACTTTAATTTCACCTTCGTTAATTTCAAATTTCATTTCAGGATGAAATGTAGCTGATAATTCTCCCTTAGGACCTTTCACAACTACAAAATTATTTTCATTTACTTCTACTGTAACACCAGCAGCTAATTTAATAATTTTATTACCAATACGTGACATATCTTCCTCCCTCTACCAAACAAATGCTAGGACTTCGCCGCCAAAATTTTGTTTTCTAGCTTCACGATCAGTCATAACTCCATTTGATGTTGATACAATAGCAATACCTAAGCCATTTAAAACTTTAGGAACTTCAGTTGCTTTTGCATAAAGACGTAATCCCGGTTTGGAAATTCTTTTCAACCCTCTAATTACTCTATCATTATTTTCTGTATACTTCATTGTTACTCTTAAGATGCCTTGTTTATCGTTTGGAATTAACTCAACATCGTAGATATAACCTTCATTTTTGATTACATTTAAAATTTCTAACTTGATTTTTGATGCTGGCATTTCAACATACTCATGCTTTCTTTGGTTAGCATTACGAATACGTGTAAGCATATCAGCAATTGGATCAGTCATTACCATTTAGATGGCCTCCTTCCAACATTTTCTTACCAACTTGCTTTAGTAACGCCAGGGATCTCACCTTTGTACGCTAACTCTCTAAAGCAAATACGGCATAATTTGAATTTACGATATACTGCGTGTGGTCTTCCACATCTTTCGCAGCGTGTATATTGTCTAACCTTAAATTTAGGTTTACGTTTATTTTTAATAACTAATGATTTCTTTGCCATTACTTCTCCTTTACTACTTCCTGAAAGGCATTCCAAGTAGCGTTAGCAACTCTCGGCCTTCCTCGTCAGTTTTAGCAGTTGTAACAATTACAATATCCATTCCGCGAATTTTTAAAACTTTATCATAATTGATTTCAGGGAAAATTAATTGTTCTTTAATTCCCACTGTATAGTTTCCGCGACCATCAAATGAGTTTTTATTCAAACCTCTAAAGTCACGTACACGTGGTAGAGCAATTGAAATAAGTTTGTCGTAAAACTCATACATTTTTTGACCTCTTAAAGTAACTTTACAGCCAATAGCTACATTTTCACGTAGCTTGAAGTTAGCGATTGATTTCTTAGCTTTAGTAACTACAGGTTTTTGACCAGTAAGAATAGTTAAGTCTTCAACAGCTGCATCAATTAATTTAGAGTTATGGATAGCATCGCCAACTCCCATGTTTACAACAATTTTTTCTATTTTTGGAACTTGCATAACTGAAGTGTAGGAAAACTTTTTAATCATTGCTGGTTTTACATTTTCAACATATTCTTTTTGAACACGATTCATTTATTTTCCTCCTTCTAGCTCAAAACATTTCCAGATTTTTTTGCATAGCGAACCTTTTTGCCATCAACTTCTTTGTAACCAATTTTAGTTGGGACATTAGATTTAGCTTCTACAAATTGAACATTAGAAATATGTATTGGAGCTTCTTTTTTTATGATTCCACCATCAGGGTGTGAATTAGAAGGTCTTGTATGTCTTGAAACAATATTAACACCTTCAACAACAACTTTTTCTTGTTTCTTTAATACTTGTAATACTGTACCAGTTTTGCCCTTACTGTCACCAGTAATAACTAAAACTGTATCACCTTTTTTAATATGCATTTATATCCTCCTTACAGAACCTCAGGAGCAAGTGAAAGAATTTTCATAAAATCTTTCTCACGAAGCTCACGAGCAACTGGACCAAAGATACGTGTACCCCTTGGAGTTTTATCATCACGGATAAGAACAGCAGCATTATCATCAAATTTGATATATGAGCCATCATTTCTTCTACTTCCAGTTTTAGTTCTTACGATAACAGCTTTAACGATTTCGCCTTTTTTAATAGCACCACCAGGTATAACGCTTTTAACAGTAGCAACAATAACATCGCCAATATTAGCATATCTTCTACCTGTTCCACCTAATACATTAATTGTAAGAATTTCTTTAGCGCCAGAGTTATCAGCAATTTTAAGTCTTGATTCTTTTTGTATCATACTAAATGAACCTCCTAAACTTGCTCAGCACGTTCTACAATTTGCAATAAACGGAAGTGTTTAAGTTTAGAAATTGGTCTAGTTGCCATAACTTTTACAACATCACCAATTCTTGCTTCATTGTTTTCATCGTGTGCAGTTAATTTTGTAGTTAATTCAACTCGCTTACCATATAGACGGTGGCGACGATATCTAGTTACTGCAACTTTGATAGTTTTATCTTCTTTATCTGAAACTACTTTTCCAGTATAAACTTTACGGTTATTTCTTTCCATAGTCAGCCTCCTTACTTAACAGCATTAGCACGTTCGGTTAGAACGGTTTTCATGCGAGCTATTTGTTTTTTTGTTTTACCAAGTTGAGCTGTGTTTTCTAATTTACCAACAGCTGCTTGGAATCTAAGATTGAATAATTCTTGTTTTAATTCTTTAATTTGTTCTTCAATAGTGGCTTCATCCATCTTTCTGATTTTATCAGTTTCAGTTTCTCTAACAACTTTTTTAACTTCTTTAACTTTTTTAGCCATTATTATTCACCACTTTCTCTCTTTACAAACTTAGTAGTAACAGGTAATTTATGTCCAGCAAGTCTTAAAGCTTCTTTTGCAGTAGCTTCATCTACTCCACCAACTTCAAACATTACTGTACCCTTTTTAACTACAGCTACATACCCGTCAGGTGAACCTTTTCCTCCACCCATACGAACTTCAAGAGGTTTTCTTGTATATGTCATGTGCGGGAATATTCTAATCCAAACATTACCCGAACGTTTCATAAAACGAGTCATTGCAATACGAGCTGCTTCTATTTGTTGAGCTGTGATCCATGAGCCTTGTTCAGCCATTAAACCATATTCTCCAAAATGAACAGTTTTTGCACCTTTCGCTTTACCTTCATAACTTACTCTGTGAGGACGACGATATTTTGTTCTTTTTGGCATTAACATAATCTATTCCTCCTTCTTTTCTTTCTTAGCTGGTAAAACTTCTCCTTTACAAATCCATACTTTAACGCCTAGTTTCCCATAAGTTGTATTAGCTTCCGCATGTGCATAATCGATATCTGCTCTTAGAGTATGTAGAGGAACAGTTCCTTCACTATAACCTTCAGCACGAGCCATTTCTGCACCACCTAAACGACCAGAAACTAAAGTTTTAATTCCTTTTGCTCCTGCTCTCATAGATCTTTGGATAGCCATTTTTTGTACTCTTCTGAATGATGCACGGTTTTCTAATTGCTCAGCCATATTTCTAGCAACTAGATTTGCATCTAAATCAGGAGATTTAATTTCTACAACCGTTAAAAAGATTGTTTTCCCAGTTTTCTTTTGTAGTTCTGCAACTACTTGATTTTTTGTAGAACCTTCACGACCGATAACAACACCTGGTTTAGCAGTATGAACTGTTATCATAATCTTTGTTTTAGTTCTTTCTATTTCAATTCTTGATACATATGCTTTTTTATAGAAATCATTTAAATAATCTCTGATGTATAAGTCTTCATGTAATAATTCAGGTACTTCATTTTTACTTGCATACCATTTTGAATCCCAATCACGGATGATTCCTACTCTTAAACCTATTGGATTAACTTTTTGTCCCATTGAGATCCTCCTACTGTCTTTCTTCTAGAACGATAGTGATGTGGCTAGTTCTTTTGTTAATTCTAGCTCCGCTTCCTCTTGCTCTAGCTCTAAATCTTTTTAATGTTGGCCCTTCGTCTACAAATGCTTCTTTAACATATAGTAAGCTTTGGTCCATTTGATAATTATTAACTGCATTTGCAGCAGCTGATTTCACAACTTTTTCAACAGCAACAGTAGCTCCATGAGGAGTTAATTTTAAAATTGCGGCTGCTTCATCAAGTTTCTTACCTCTAATTAAATTAACAACTAAGCGCACTTTACGAGGTGCTATACGAACAGTTTTAGCGATTGCTTTTGCTTCCATAACCTACCTCCTATTTCCTACCAGGTGCAGCTTTTTTGTCCTTACCGTGTCCACGATAAGTTCTAGTTGGTGCAAATTCACCTAATTTATGACCAACCATATCTTCAGTTACATAAACTGGAATATGTTGTTTACCGTTATATACCGCGATTGTTAAACCAACAAATTCGGGGAATATAGTAGAACGGCGTGACCATGTTTGAATTACTTTTTTTGATTTGGACTGACTTTGTTCTTCCACTTTTTTAAATAAGTGGTCATCAACAAATGGTCCTTTTTTTAATGAACGTGCCATATTAATTCTCCCTTCTATTTATTGGTACGGCGTCTAACGATTAAATCCGCTGACTTTTTCTTTGTATTACGTGTTTTGATACCTAAAGCTTTTTTACCCCATGGAGTCATAGGAGCTTTACGTCCAATTGGTGTACGACCTTCACCACCACCATGAGGGTGATCATTAGGGTTCATCGCAGATCCTCTAACTGTAGGTCTAACACCTAAATGTCTTGTTCTTCCTGCTTTTCCAATTTTAATTAATTCATGATCTGAATTTCCAACTTGACCAATTGTCGCACGGCATACGCCTAATACTTTTCTAACTTCTCCGCTTTGTAAACGCAAAATTACATATTTATCTTCACGACCTAAAATTTGTGCGCTTGTTCCAGCTGAACGAGCAAGTTGTCCGCCACGGCCTGGGTTTAATTCGATATTATGAATAAATGTACCAACAGGAATTTTTTCTAAAGGTAAGCAGTTTCCAACTTTAATATCTGAATCTGGTCCAGAAATAATTTGGTGACCTACTTCAAGTCCTTTTGGTGCAAGAATATATCTCTTCTCACCATCTACATAATTAATTAATGCAATGAACGCTGATCTATTTGGATCATATTCAATAGTTGCTACTTTACCAACAATGTTGTCTTTATTTCTTTTGAAATCAATTAGACGGTATTGTCTTTTATGTCCGCCTCCTAGGAAACGAACAGTTGTTTTACCAGAGTTATTTCTTCCACCAGTTTTTTTAAGTGGAGAAAGTAAACTTTTTTCTGGTTTATTAGTAGTAACTTCACTGAATGTTAATCCAGTCATATTACGACGTCCATTGGTAATTGGTTTAAATT
The DNA here is from genome assembly GCA_964407835.1 of uncultured Bacteroidales bacterium. GTDB lineage: Bacteria > Bacillota_I > Bacilli_A > ML615J-28 > CAG-698 > DUVT01. The sequence goes on along the minus strand of CAYOXB010000012.1, from coordinate 19,753 downwards.
TCTTAATAGCCATTGCTATCCTCCTTAGACTTCAAACACATCTAGAGTTTGATCATCAGCTAAAGTTACGATAGCTTTACGAACAGCTGCTGTAAATCCTGAATGATTTCCAACTCTACGTGGTTTTTTTCTAACATTAATAACTTTAACGCTAACAACATCAACATTAAATAATTGTTCAATAGCGTTTTTAATTTCAATTTTATTAACACCTTGCATTACTTCAAAAGTGTATTTACCTTGTTCTACAAGGCTAGTTGTTTTTTCAGTAATTAGAGGGCGTCTAATAATATCGTATGGTGTTTTCATTATTTCAAATCCTCCTCATACTTTTTAACTGCATCTTGGGTTGCAACATACATATCAGCGTTAATAAGATCATAAACGCTTAAATGTTGTTTTGTTTGTACATATACATTAGGAATGTTTCTTCCTGCTGTAAATAAATTAAAGTCTTCTTCAGCCGTAATAACGATAATTTTACCTTCAACTTTTAAGTTTTCTAAAACTTGAATTAAACTCTTAGTTTTGAAATCTTCTAGCTCAATCTTATCTACAACAACTAAATTATTATTAGCTAGTTTTGAGCTTAATAATGACTTAACTGCTAACTTAACAACTTTACGATTAACTTTAATACTATGACTTCTTGGTACTGGACCAAATACAACACCGCCGCCACGCCATTGAGGAGATCTAATGCTTCCATGACGAGCGCGTCCTGTACCTTTTTGTCGCCAAGGTTTTTTTCCACCGCCACTTACTTCCGTACGTGTTTTTGCTTTGTGAGTGCCTTGACGCATTCCAGCGCGTTCTGCTTTTACTACTTCATATACTGCTTGCATATTTGGTTCGATTCCAAATACATGTTTACTTAAGTTAACCTTACCAACTTCTGCACCCAGTTGATTATATACTACTACGTTAGGCATTTTATACTCCTTTCTTAATTAGCATTAACGGCATTTGCACTTGCCTTAGTAGCATTTGTAATAACTACAAATGATTTTCTAGGGCCAGGTACATTACCTTTAACTAATATTACATTTTTTTCTAAATCTACTTTTACAACTTCTAAGTTTTGAACTGTTACTTGTTCTCCACCCATTCTTCCAGGCATTCCTTTGCCTTTTTTAACTCTAGCAGAATTTACATCACTCATAGGACCGATCCCACGATGGTATCTTGAACCATGTGACATAGGACCTTTACTGAAGTTATGGCGTTTAATAACACCTTGGAACCCTTTACCTTTTGAAGTTCCTGTAACGTCAACTAATTCACCTTCAGTAAAAATATCTGCCTTAACCTCTTGACCAACCTCAAAGATTTGCATTTCCTCTCCAGCGATTTCTTTGACGAAGCGCTTAGGTGTGGCATTAGCTTTATTAAAATGCCCCATTAAAGGTTTGTTTACTAGTCTTTCTGGTTTGTCTGCGTATCCGATTTGAACAGCTTGGTATCCATCTGTTTCAACGGTCTTTTTTTGGGTAACAACATTTGGTGATACTTCAATTACAGTAACTGGAATTAAAACACCGTCTGCTGTGAAGATTTGAGTCATTCCGACTTTTTTCCCTAAGATTCCTTTGGCCATGAGTTTCACCTCCTTATTTACTCATTATTTTAGGATAATATCAACACCAGCTGGAATTTCCAAATGGATTAAAGCATCCATTGTTTTTGGAGTTGTCTCAACTATGTCGATTAGGCGTTTGTGAGTTCTTCTTTCAAATTGTTCACGTGAATCTTTGTATTTATGTGGTGAACGAATAATAGTGAAGATTTCTCTTTCTGTTGGTAGCGGGATCGGACCAGAAACAACTGCTCCTGATTTCTTCGCTGCTTCAACAATTCTCTTTGCAGATTGATCTAACAATCTGTGATCATAAGAAACTAATTTGATTCTTAATGCTTGTTTTGCCATAATGTTCCTCCTTGCGCATGCATTTTATAATGTAGCTTCGGCTCCATGTGAATTACCTGATTTTTACTCCGGTCGGCAACGCACCCGTGTATATCAGCAACCTCGCACATCACTGCCTCTCAAAAAGCCTTGTATATATTACCAAAATCACTATTTATTGTCAAGTAATATTTATTAATATTTATTCTTTTTTATATGTTTTATAAAATAAACCAATAATTTCGCCAATAATACCGTCTTGTTTTCGTTCTTTAAGAAGTATTAATTTAGTGATTATTTCCTATCTAAAGCATTAAAAAAACTTAAGTATGCGGCTACTTAAGTTCTTTAAAAATATTTCAAATAAACATGGAGGGTTTATTATGGTTTAATTCTACCAAACCCTAAATATATGTTCAACTAATATGCTTCTTTATTTTTTAAAAGAATATTGTTCTTTAGCTTTTGAATTAGGATTATTAACAACTCCAACAAATATTGGTAAATCTCCTGAACAAATAGCATAAATAAATGGACGATCTAATATCAGGATAGACAGTGGGATAGTTACTGATGTGGACCTACAAACACCTGCAGTAACAGCAGCTGCTTCTCCACCGTCTTCGTCTATATTAATAAAAGTTTCTTGGAAAATTTCCGATAAGAATAATTTCTGTTTTGTTATCGGTGAAAAGTCAGCTTGGTATCCTGAAAAAATCAATTCTAAACCTAAATGTTTAAGATAGCCATTTAAATCAAAAGAGCTCTTATAAGTAAATTTAGGTAGTTTTACAGTTAGTTCTGTTGTTAGGAAACTCTTATATCCAAACGCTTCTTTTAGTTTATTTGGGCTTTCTAATATGCTATTAAAACTAACATCTTCATTTGGCATAAGAAACTTAATCTTAAAACCATTTTTAAAACTTAGCTCGCCAAACTCATACTTATCCGTTTTGAAGGCTGAACCCATTTGCGTATTATTCATATATTCTACGTTTTCAATTTCACCAAAATTTGAAAACGTATTATAATCCTTATCAAACTGCGTTACCCATTCATCAATAAAATATAGTGTATTTATTAAAACTAAAAATGTCTCTTCTGTTAAGTCGTTAAACATATCCTCGCCAAGTCGACCACGGGTTTGTTTTAATACCCAATCATTCATCTTTTGTTTATCATTCATAGAGGAAAAATCAACACCATAACTAGATGAATAATATTTATCTCTTAAAACTCTAAGTGGCGCTTCATTATACTGTGCATTATTTCGTAACCAAATACTATTAGCTATACTAAAAGTAGAGATATCATTTTCATAACTAAGCTTTCTATATAACAATTGATTACCTTCTCTTAAGATATCTTGATTAGTAAGCCCTAAAACATTCATAACTTCATCTTTAGTTACGCCGTCTGTTAACTCAGCAAACCCCGACAAAGCTATAAATAAACTAAGTGGGGAAAACATCCCATTTCTTTCTTCAAGTAAGTCACTTGCACTCATATACGAAAAGTCAATTAAAGCGTCCATAAACTCACTAGGAATTACAAGATCTCTTTCTGCACTTCCTAATACTTCCTTTGAATTTGTTTTTTTGATATCAGCAACCTCAAAGAATGCATTCTCATTAGTTTCTTGTTGTTCTTTACAACCACTTAATACTAATAACATTGAAAAAATGATTAGAATTAAATATTTTTTCATAATTTGCTCTCCTATAAATCCCTTCCTAATTAATAAATTTCTTCTGCAGCAGAATTTGGATTAGCAACTACACCCATAAATAAAGGTATATCATCTGAATATATAGCATAAACAAATGGCCTGTCAAGTCTAAATACATCATACATTGGAACAGATTCCGTATCACCAACAATCCCAGTTACTGCAGCAGCCTTACCACCTTGTTCGTCTATTTCTATAAATGTCTTTTGGAAGACACTAGATATATAGATTGGAACATTTGTTAATGGCCTAAAGTTGCTATTATTAATATCAAATATTAGTTTAGCTCCTAAACTTTCAATATAATCGTTTAGATCAAAACTACTCTTATAACTAAACTTAGGTATTTGGTAAAGCACAAGAGATTGTCCTTCATTTTTAATAGTTAGAGCATCTTTTAGTTTATCTTTATTATTAATAAAACTTAAGAAATCAACTTCTTCTAAAGGCATAGCAAAGGATATTTTTAAGCCGTTTTTAAAACTTAAATAGCTCGCCATGTATTCATCATCAATATAATAAGTTCCTGATTGTTCTAAAGACATGAACTCAACTTGACCAACATTACCAAAGTTAGCTTTAAAGTTTTGTTTTTCATCAAACTTCTTCACCCATTCATCATAGAAATATAAAGTATTTAATAATACAAATATCGTGTCAGAATCTAACTCATCAAATAAATTTTCACCAAGTTTACCACCAGTATTATCATTAACCCATTTAGTCATGACATCTTTGTCTTCTTGTTTTGTAAAGTCAACACCATAGCTAGATGCATAATAATAATCTTTTAATGCCTCAAGTGGTGCTTTTTCATATAGATAACTATCGTTCAACCAAATACTATTAGCAATTCTTACTGTTGAAATTTTGTTTTCATAACTGAGTTTTTTATATAAATCTCTATTACCAACCCTAAAAGTGTCAACATTATTAATTCCTAAAATATTCATTACTTCAGCTTGTGTATCCCCACCTACTAACTCTACTAATTCTGATAGAGCAATATATAAACTAAGTGGTGAATACATTCCGTTTCTTTCCTCAAACAAATCAGCAGCACTCTTATAAGAAAAGTCTAAAAGTGCAGATTTAAATTCTTCATTTAAAACAAGGTCTTTATCCTTACTTCCAAGAACTTCTTTATAATTAGTTCTTTCCAGTTTCGCAACTTCATAATAAGCTTTGTCTGATACTTTATTACTGCAGCCAATTAAGAATAAGAATATAACTGCAACAATAATTCCTAAATATTTTTTCATATTTACCTCCGCTTCTATTAATATAACAATTAAGCCTTTGATATTTTCGAAAACACCTTTAATTTATTATATCACAAACAAAAAACAATAAAAACAGACAAGTTAAACTCGTCTGTTTAGTTTACCAATCTCTTTGCAATTGCTGGATTAATATCATTTAAATCTAGTAGTATTAAAACATCTGTACTATTGAAAGGAACATCTAAAAATACATCGTTACCAAATGTAGCTCCTATTTTTATATATCCTTTTATTAGTGGCGGCATTTCTTCTTTTGCCTTAATTGGATCAATGTCTGCTTCACTTAAAATATCCATTTTTCTCTTTGTATCGCCCTTTGCATAAGCTCTTACTTCAAGTGGGGATAAATGATTATAGTATAAATAAGAAAGAGCATGAGCGTAATTTTCGGTGTTTAGACCTGAAAAAGAACCTGTGCCAAATAAGTACTGAATCTTATTTGCTTTTACATATTGTAAAACGCCGCGCCAAAGTAAACTAATAGCAATACCATCACGGTACTTCTCTTTCACAACGGCTCTACCTAACTCTACAACACTTTTATCTTTAAGGTTAGAAAGATCATATGATTTTTCGGTAATAAAATGGCCAATTGATTTTATGTGTTTTCTCATAACTAATCTATAAGTGCCCGCAACTTCATTATTTTCTTTGTTGATGCATATTAAATGATCACAAAGCGGATCATATTCATCAATGAATAGTCCACTATCATTAGTATTATCTTTATTGAAGAAAAGCAATAACTCTTCATAGCGAAGCTTATATGCTTGTTCTAGTTCTTCCTTTGTTTCTGCAAGTTTCACAACGAACTTCCCAGATTCATATGGAACAAATTTTGTCATTATTATTTCTCCTCTTTATTAATTCTATTATCCACCTAATTTTTGAGTAAAAATAGGGGTGTATGTTAATTTTCCTTCAATATACTCCGATGAAAACAAAATGATTTCTTCTACCTTTGTAATTAACTTAATGTTTTTTAAAACATAGGCATTGAATTTTCTAGCTAGAGTTATATGCGGGAAATATTTTCTATTTTCAATTTTAAAATTATTATTTATTAAAGCTTTAGTTAAGTTTTTTTGTAGCTTTAATAATTCAATGTTTTTATTAACTTGAATAATTGCCATATTATGGAAATTACAAACTTTATCTAAGCATACTTCAACTGCATTTTCATTTATTTCTTTTAAAATATCAATAACTTGCATAACTTGATCATTTGTTATCTCACCTAAAAAGTTTAAAGTTATATGAACATTTTCAAGTCTTGTATACCGAGCATTGTTGTCTCTAAGTTTTAATTCCCTAATAACGTATTCTATTTTTTCAAGACAATCATCTACTTTAAATCCAATAAACGCTCTCATTTTATTTTCCTTATTGCAATTAAAAACGGTGGGTTATTAATTTGATTAATGAATTCATATTTTAAAACTTGAAAATGGCTTTGTTCTAGATCTTTTGAATAAGCTTCTACAGCTTTAACTTCTGCTTCACCTTCAAGGTGTCCAGGATAAAACACAATAACAACAATACCACCAACCAAGATTTTATCTAGTAGCTTTATTAAGGTTTCTAAAACAATATTTGCTTTAGTAGTTATGGTTTTATCTCCTCCGGGTAAATACCCTAAGTTAAATATACAAGCCCTAAAGTCCTCTTTCACATATTTATCAAAATTTAAATGTGAATCATTAATTATCAAACAATTATCATAGTTTTTTAAAAGCTCTGCAGACTTCAAACAAGCCACTTCTTGAATATCAAAACTATAAACAAATCTAGCCTGTTTAGCTAACAACAAAGAATCCCAGCCATTACCGGCTGTAAGATCAATTGCAACATCATCATTAGTAATATTATCTTTTAATAATCTATGAGAAAAGCTAATTAAATTTTCCATTCTCTCACCTCACTATTAAGTCTTTCTATATTATATATATTATTCTAATAATTTAAGCACATCTTCTTCGTTAATTATTTTTATCTTCCCAAGTCTATCATTTAATCCTTTTAGTTTATCCATACTACTTTTCTTCGCATTACCTAAAACAACAAAGTAATCTAAACTAAGATTGATATTTTTCTCAATATAGGCTCCATAACTTGTTAGATTATTTCCTAACTCTTTTTTTGTTAGTGTTTTAGGTTTGCCTTCTAAGAAAAATACTTTATTTGTTATTTGCTTCTTCTCAATTATTTCTACTTTTTTGTTATTTCTATATTTGTTGTATGAACCATAAAATCTTTCTGGATTATATTGTCCATAGCGAAGAGCTAAAATATCATATAACTCAACTGAAGTATCAACTTGCATCATTCTTAAGCCGCGTTTAATAATCTCATGACAAGCAATTGCATCACTTAAGGCATTATGATGGTTGTGCTCTAATTCTAAGAAACTTGCTATAGTTCCAAGCTTATGATTAATCATTTCTGTTGGCCATAGCTTTCCAGCTATTTTTAAAGTACAACCCCACTTTATCTTAGGAACATCTAAATTATATTTTTCTATATTAGCTTTTAAAACCCCTAAATCAAAACCTGCATTATGAGCATAGACTAAAGAGTTATCAAATAAACTAAATAACTCCACCCACAACTCATCAAATGAAGGAGCGTCAGCAACATCTTCTTTTGTTATTTTATGAATACTAATATTATAGTCTAAAAACTCCTCATTGGGATTAATTAAATAATGTAATTTTTCTTTTATTCTTCCTTCTCTTACAACAACAATACCTAAACTACACGCACTAGTTAGACTGCTATTTGCTGTTTCAAAGTCTATTGTTAGATAGTTCATATTTCACCATATAATATTGTATCATATCTGCTTTAAAAAAACTATATTTTTTTAATCAATCAAAATAGAAAAACCGGACCCGCAAGGATCCGGTTTTAGGAAGGGGATGTTGTGAATAATATTTATTCACACTATATGTAGGGGATAAGCGCGTCTTTCAACGCATTAATAGTATATACCAAACGTTAAAAAAAAGCAACTAAAATGTGCTCATTTATTTCCCTTTTGTCATTATATTTGTTATAATAATTATTAGAGGCTGAACTATGAACAATAATAAAGAAAACAATTTTAAGAATATTAAAATAAACACTAACGGCTACTTAATTGATGGTCTTTTATATTCTAAAGAAAACAACAACTTTAAAAGACTACCAAAAACACTGAAAACAGATGAATCATTACTTGTTGTTGCTAGTCATTCCAGCGGAGGATATATAGACTTTACTACGGACTCTAGCATAATTGGCGTTAAAGTAAAATCTATAAATAAAATTAATCTTCCCCATATGGCCTTGACCGGCTCAATTGGTTTAGATCTTTATTATATTGAAGAAGATAATTTTACTTTTCTAGGAACAACTAAAGTAAGTGAAATAGAATTCACTTATACTTTTATAAAAAACTTACCAAAAACAAAAAAGAAATTTAGAATTTACTTTCCTTTATATATAGAACTAGAGGAGCTTGAATTGATTTTAGATTCCAACTCTTCATTAATTCAAGAAAATTCTATCAAACCAAAAATAATTTGCTATGGAACTTCCATTACTCAAGGTGCCTGTGCTTCAAGAAGCGCCATGAGTTATCCAGCAATTCTTGGAAGGCTTCTTCCAAATTATTCTGTTTATAATTTAGGTTTTTCGGGCAATGCAATGCTTAGACCTGAAATAGCAAACTTAATAAAAGAAGTTGAAAACTTAGAAATCTTAATAATGGAAGTAGAGGCCAATGTTGGAATGGTTGATAACTTACTTACAGAAAGACTTGATAGCTTTATTAAAACCATTCTAGATAAAAATAAAGAATTAAATATCTATTTAATTTCTCGTTTTCCACATTCAAAAACTCTATTTGATAAAAAACTAAAACAAAGATTAAACAAAAACTTAAAACACCAAAAAGAAATTGCAAAAAAATATGATAAAAATATAATCTTTATCGATGGTAATAAATTACTGAAAAAATTTAAAAGCGATCATTCAGTTGACCTTGATCACCTCAATGATTTAGGCTTTTATGAAATTGCACATAGCCTAGGAAAAATAATTTCAAAAAAATAGGCTATTAAATTGTTATATTAGGAGAGGGATTCATGGCCAATAAAGACATGACTAATGAAGAATTAGATAGACACATAATCAATTTTTTAAACGGCGATGAATCTAGCTTTGATTTAATCTACGAGGGGTCTAAAAAATCTGTCTTTCTAACGCTTAGAAGCTTTCGAAATAGATTCGACGAAAATATGTTAGAAGACTTGATGCAAGACACCTATATGAATGCTATTAGGTATTTGGGAACCTATACTATAGGAACAAATTTCAAAGCTTGGATTTCTAGAATAGCTAAAAATCACGCAATAAATGTTAAAGACAGAAGAGATAGAGAAGATATTGTTGATTCAGGCGAAAGAGAAGATCTTTTCTCAGAAAATAAAGATGAGAAATTCTTTGATATTGCAACTAGAAACTTAAGTGAAATTGAAAAAGACATAGTAATGTATAAAATAGTCCTAGACTTAACATTCAAACAAATTGCAGAAATATTAGATCGACCCCTAGGAACCATTTATGGTTACTACCGGGAAGCAACAAAAAAAATGAAGGAGGAGATGAAACATGAAGATTCGTGAAATCAAGCGCAAGCTACGAGAAGAACAATATGATATTCCTGATGTGCTTGCTAAAATAAAAGCAAATCTCCCAGAAGTAAAACCTAAATATACATATCAACCGAGAAAACAAACACCAGTATTAAGAAGAGCAATTGGCTTTGCCTCTTTAATATTTATCTTTCTTATTGTTTTTACATCTCTTACTAGTCCTATAACACAGGCTAATCAAGAAGGACCTGTAAATTTAAATTATTTTTCAAGTGAAAATGACATTACAAAACTCATCAAGAAAAATAATCAAAAGAAAGACAATTATCTTTCATCACAACAAAACTTAATTGATGGTTACCATCTTGATGAAATTAATGTTAATAAGGTTTATGATTTCGATAACAATACTGCCATAACTTATAAAAATAGAATCTACTATTTAAATGATGAAGGGCTAGTTATCTATAATGCAGCAAATGATGATTTAGTTGCTGCTTATACCGATGCACTAGATTTTGATATCAAAACAAATGTTAAAACAATGTATCTAGTAAACAAAAACCTAATAGTTATTTATAATAATAAAAACTATATTAATGTTGTAAAGTATAATGTAGATACACTGCATAAGCTATATACTTATTCTATTGCTTCTACATTTATTAGTTCTCATATTCATGAAAACAAATTATATTTAGTTTCTATCTTAAATAATCCAATTTTCCCATTCATTAAAGAATATAATTACAAAAAAATTATTTCACCAAATGATATTGGTTATTTAGATAATATTATGGGCGACTCCTATACAATCTTGACTACTATTGATTTAGTAAGTAATGATTCTCATGAAAAGATATTCTTATCATTTGATAAATGGGACTTTGTTTATTTCAAGCAAGATCATCTATATTTAGTTAATAACCACATGAACTTCAAAAAGAATTTAGAATATGGTGAATATACTACTGTGATTAAATTCCAAGACAGTGAAAACATAGGTATGGATTACCGCGGATCATATACTTTAAAAGGTAGCGTACGTGATAAAACTCATATTTATGAACACAACGGAAACCTAAGAATGGTTTTAGAAGTAAGTAATTACCAAATTAATCGTAGTTTTATATTTTTCAAAAAAGTAAAAGCAGTTAACTATTATATTAATGTTGTAAATTTAAATACAATAAAAACAAATGATAATTATAACTTAAACTTAAGTAGTAATTATATTATTCAAGAGGATAATGACTTTGATAGTGCAATTACAATTCTAGCAACTAAATTTATTAATGACTTTGTTGTTATAGAAACAATAGGACTAGAACATAATTCTACTATTCTAGACTTTACTGATCCAAATAAGATTGTTACTGAAGGTAGCCAAAGACAAAAACCATATTATTCAAACATCGTCGCTTTGAATAAAAGCTATGGATTTAACATAAAAGCAATTAAACCAGCAACTGGCGAGTTTGAAATTAAGTTTTATAACTTAAATCCAAATGTTCCTAAAGAAATAGTAGAACATCAATTAAACTTAGATTACTCTGATTTAGCAACAGATAGTAGCTATGTAGTTATAGAAGCAATTAAGTATAGCTCATCGCTATATTTAAATGAAAGTGATAATTATTACTATATTGGTTTTGCTGCTAGAAATAATGAAAACACAAACGGGCTTTATACAATAGTTCGTATTGATAAGGAAACAAAAGAATCAACAGTTAATTACTTAGATTTGGAAAACATTATAATCAACAAAGTTGTTAGTTATAGCAGCAATGAATTTTATGCACTTGCAAATAAACATGTAATAAAATTCAGTTTAGAAGATGATAATTTCTTGGAGCAATTAAAAATCCTAGGAATTGAATAGTGAAAAGCCCATTGAATGAATAGAATGGGCTTTTTTAATTTACTTATAATTTTATTATGTTATAATAGTTATCGTATGTTTAAATTATATAAATATAAGGAGGAATAATGAAATATATAAAAATACTATTGTTATTATTAGTTGGGATATTTTTATATGCATGTAGTGAAGTGGTAGATTTAGAAACTGTTCTTAACAAAGTTATTGAAGAACTTCCTTACGAACTTAATGAAGATTTAACAATCATAACCAAATATAAATATCAAAACTATGATCATCCAGTAGAATTTAAATCAGATGATAGTAATATTTTATCTAATAAAGGCGAAATTACTAAGGGTTTATTTGATCAAGAAGTATCTGGAACAATAACTGTTTATTATAAAGAGCAATCAAAATCTAAAAAAGTTGATTTCTTAGTTACTAAATATACTGAAAGTGAATTAAAGAATATTTTATTAGATGAGCTAGATTTAGTTTCTAGCACTTCAGCTGACTTAAACTTACCAAAGCAGTTTGCTTTAGTTAATCATGTCTTAACTTTAAACTGGGTTTCAGAAAACCCTGAAGTTATAACCAATGATGGTAGGGTAACTGTAACTGATGAAATACAAACTGTATCTTTCACACTTAATTTAGTTTATGAAGATTTAGCTTATACATATAATGAGTTTTATACTCTTACTATTGAAGCACTATCTGCAGATGAAATCTTAAATTCTGTTGCAAATGGCTTTAAGTTTCCAAGTATTACAGAAGCTGATTTAAATTTACCTTCAAAAATTGGAGTTGTAAGTGTTGTTTGGACACCAAGTGATTCAAGTATTATTTCAAGTAGTGGAACATTTTTTAAACCTAACTTTGATACAACTGTAAATTTCGAAGCAATTTTTGTATATAGCGGTAAAGTAGTTACTAAAAATTATACAACATTAGCAGTTGGATATACGAAAGAATTTAAATTTGAACAAGCAATTAACTCAATTTCTTTCCCAGAATTAATAATTAAAAACTTAACACTTCCAACATCATTTGCATATGGTGTAACAGGAAGTTGGAAAAGTAATAGTCCTGGAGTTGTTACAAACTCAGGAGAAATCACTCTTACTCAAGAACAACAACAATTTTCAATTACATTAACATTACAAGCAGGAGAAGAAACAATGGAAAAAGAATACGTTTTAATGACCGGAACTATAGAAGAGGGAGAAGTTCAAGTAGGACTTCATCACTATCTTGGTTATGCTACCGAATTTGACCAAAGAGAATTTAATAATGTAGAACTAGAAGGAGATAGACTTGTACTATCTGCAGGAAAAACTACAGGTTCGTATGAATCGCCTGTATTTAAAACTTTAAATGAATTTACTATTCTAGTAGCTTCGTGGGCTGCAATTACATCAATGACTGCTACAGCTGAAATCCAAGTTAGAGTTCGTGTTGAAGGAGTATGGAGTAGTTATTTATCATATGGTAAATTTGGCCTTGGCTTACAAAACAAAATGCTTAATCAAAACGGTGGTGTAGCTAAACTTAGCACTGATGAAGTTTATATTAATAACTCTAAAAAAGGTGAAGCTTTCCAATACAAAGTTATCTTAAATAGAAACACAGCAGGAAGCGAATCCCCTAAGTTATCATTAGTTTCAATGGCATTAACTATCCCAGATTATACTTATAATGTTGATATTAGCGATTTACCTAATAAGGTAGAATATAAATTAACTAAATTATATCAATATGATGTTCCTAGTATTGGGGGTTCTATTTGTTCACCAACATCATCAGCAATGCTACTTATGAATAAGGGTCATACATTTACTGATCAATACCCACACCGTGAAACAGCAGTTTTATTTATGGATTACGGTAATAAGATTTATGGTAACTGGGTATATAATACAGTTGGAATGAGTGCTTATGGTGAAAACTCATATGTTAAGAAGATTTACTCAATCGAAGAATTATTCCATCACTTAGCTACAGTAGGTCCTGTTGCTTTAAGTATTAAAGGTAATACTGGTAGATATACTACTAACGGACACTTAATCGTAGTAAGCGGATATGAAATAACTCCAACAGGAAGAAAGATCTTAGTTCACGATCCTGCACTTCCTGAAGTTGAATTTTTCTATTCTGAGGCAATTTTCGATATTGTTACAAGAAACGTAATTTATGTTGTAGAATAAAAAAACAAGAGCAATTGAAAAATTGCTCTTTTATTATATCTTTCTAAATTCATCTAAAATTAAAAACATTGCCCAAGTATCTTGCCTACAATAAGCAAGTAATTGGTTTCTTAAAACTTCAATGTCTTCCTTTTCCATATCTTTCATTTTAACATAAGCTAAAATTGCATCACCACCGTGTTGTACTTCTAGGTCTTTATACGAAAGATTAGAAAATATTGGTAAGACTTTTTTTATTGAGTAGCTTCCTTGTAAATCATTGTGATAGAAATTAACTTCTTTACTTTCCTCTTCTGAATAACCAAGTTCAAGGTATACATTTTTACTAGTTTTCACAATATCAAGCAGATCATATATAGCTTCATTGATTTTTAGAAGTTCATTTTTATATTCAGGAAATATATTTGCTAACTCTTTAATTCTAGCTGATTCAAAACTCTTATTATAAACTAAAACAGTTCCGCCATTTGTTAGATCAATTACTTTAATCATCTCTTTTATTAGTTCTTCTCTTACATCTGAATGATCACTTGCAAGAAATGAATAATTATCTTTTAGAATGTCTGCTTTGCCTGCAACTCTTTCTATATGTATAGAGTACTGAAATAGTGATTGCATATATGGTTTTTCACCTTTGAATCTTGGAAGTGGACAATTAAAGCTTTCAAAATCTAAATGATAGATTGGATACTTTAATGATTTAATTGCTTTAGCTATTTTATCCTTATTATAATGAATAGTGTTATTCATAAAACTATTGTATTGAATTATGTTATTAGGGTTTTCTAGCCAATCAAATGGAATATCACCTATTTTTTTTATACCCCTATTAAACATTTCTTCCTTAGTATATTTATGAGGTCCAAACTTCCTTGCCATAATATATTCAGTAATACTTCCCTTTTGTTTGATTGTTGGAAAACATGTATTAAAGAAGATACATTCCCCTTGGCTTTTAAATCCGCATTTTTTTCCTAATCTTTGTTCTTCTAAATCTTTTCCTAAAAGAACTTCAACAATTTGATTTTTGTATTCACTGATTTTTTCTAAAAACTGTTCTGTAATTTCAGTTAAATCAATTAAAACAACTAAGTCATCAGTATAGTTTGGTTTAGCGTTTATATACTCTCCTGAAAACACATAGTTTGAGTTAAGAACCCCTAAGTAATATTTACCTTTTTTGTTTGCAAGACTTGGGAATTTTTGTTTTATTGAATTTTCTATAATATATCTTTCTACAGCTAAATCAAAAACATACTTACCATTAGCTGAAAACATATTAAATAGCTTTTCATAATTTCTATAAAACACTTTATCGTCTTCTGGTATTACTGGCGTTAATTTAAATATATTGTCTTGGTTTATAAATATTGGGTTTTCTTTAGAACCTGCTTCTAAGAAGCTCTTTGATGTTGTAGCCTTTACTTCCACAACTATAAACTCATCTTCTGTTTGGCCAAACCCGTCTAGGTAACTATAAAACTCATGACCACTATCATCTTTAAAAGAAAAACTTGTTTGTTTTTTTGTGTCTGAAAAATAAGGCAATTCAATGTTTAGCTTTCTTGATGCAATATCTATAGTAAGTCTTTCTACTTCTTCATAATATTTCATCAATTCTTGAATTTGTTCATCTTCTTGATAAATTAAATCTTCCCCAGTATCAATATCAAACATTGTCTCCAAAAGATCTCTTGCGCTTTCTTCATCAAAATAAGAAAGATTAGTATCTAGTTTCTGTAAATATAATCTTTCAAGTGGATAGATTCGATTACATCTTGCATATTCTTTAAATGCTGTTTTTGATATTTTCATAGCACACCTCTTTTTTTTATTTTACATTATCCCTTCTAAAAAATCAAACTCTATTTGGTAAATTAATTAATGAAAACTTATGAAATCATTTTCATGAAAATGCTAATGCGTTTTCAAAGATTATATTATCAAAGGAGTGATATAATGATTATAGAAGAAAGGAGTGAGAATTATGACACTATTATTTATTATTATTGGTGTAGTTGTAACAGTTCTTACAAGTAGAAGTATAATCAAAAGCCTAATGAAAGGTATTGACTCATACGAGTACACTAGAACAGATTCACACCATGTCAATTCAAATGACGACTATAGTTATTCATTCAAAAGATAAGGAGTATACAAATGACAACTACAGATCAATAAAAACCGAGTTAATCACATAGGAGATAACTCGGTTTTATTATTTTTATTTTGCTTTTGATGCTTGTAGTGTAGCTGTATGTGTGTAAACCTTAGTTACACCAGCATAAGTAACAGTTACTTTATAACTTACATCAGTTTGTGCCCCTGGATGATTAAATACTTTACCAGTATTGTCTAGAATGGTTGGACTTAGACTTTCCCAAACAAAATTAACATCTTTTAATTTTTGTTGTCCATATAATTCAAGACTTACTAAGTCTAATACTTCTTGCCATCTATTAGAATGTCTAATAACTTGTGGACAGTCTTTACCAGACCAGTAGTTGTGTTGAACTACTTTACCTATTGTTAGGTTATGTTTATCTAAAAGTCCCGCAACTAGTTTTGCAAGTCTTCTAATAACTAAATCATAATCTACACCTATATGAGTACAAGTTTCAATTCCAATTGCACTACTATTGCCTGCAGCTGTTCCAGCATGCCAAGCAACTTCATTATCAGGAATATGTTGATACAGATTAATATCATCTACAGTATAATGCCAAGATGAAACCGTCCTATCTTCTTGATGAATATACTTACTATGCATAATAACATCTGCACCAAGTTTATTGTTTGCAGTATCATGTACTGTTATATACTGAACATTTAAGTATGTTTTAGGTCTCATAGGATGTGAAGTGCTAAGTAAATCTTGAGTAATAGATAAGCTATCATTTGTATAGAAGTTTACATAGCCTTCATTATATGCTCTATAAGTAGGGCCTACACCCATTACATCATAACCCATTGTTTTAATTTCATCTAAGAATATATAAGTATTTAAAAATTCTTCAATATTATCCCATTTATCTAAAGAATCAGATCCTGTTACTTCAACTGGAATTCTAATAGTTGTAGATTCGCCAGCTAGCGTATATACAGCTCTTAATTCAATAATTAAATTCAACAAAGGCATAACAAATTGACCATTGTTACTTATAACTTCAGGAACTGAAGATGACCAAGTTAGTGTTCCACCATATAATTCATCAACATCAGGAAGTTCTAAAGCAGTCGCAACTGGTTTATCTAGTTTTAATAAACTAATTAAATTTTCTCTAACAATATTTGCCTTTTCACCAGT
This sequence comes from uncultured Bacteroidales bacterium, assembly GCA_964407835.1. Classification (GTDB taxonomy): domain Bacteria; phylum Bacillota_I; class Bacilli_A; order ML615J-28; family CAG-698; genus DUVT01. The sequence continues at coordinate 2,820 of CAYOXB010000012.1, read as the reverse complement.
AGTAATTCCTTTTAATACAATATTTTTAGTAAATTCTTGTGAATAACCTTTTGAAGGAATAACTATAAGTGCCGTTAACATTACAGTAGCATCGTTTTCTGGTCTTGTTACTTTTCCAGTATTAGAAAATAGTTGAGTGTTTGATGAACTTAAAGTTATAGTAGCTTGTGGATACTTATCTTTAAAATAATTGATTGTAATATCAGAAATAATGTAATAAGGAAATTGATTAAAAAAGTCCTTAGAAATATTTTTAGGAACTAGTCCAACTACATTAACAGTATGAACTGAACTTGCACTACGTCCATCAAAAGTAACAGTAATTTTAACTTCAGCCTCAGTATCATAGTCTTCTTCGTATAAAATACCCATATCACTTACTAATTCTGGATTTAGTGATTCATATGTAATTACTGCTTGTGGATAAGTTGGGTGTTTTGTAGGGAATGGTTTAAAGTCAATTAAATCATAACCTATTTGTGTTTTTGCCCATTCTAAAATTTGAAGTTCTTCTGAGCCCTTAGGCGATAATACTTGAATATCTATTGATTCTTCTAAATCAAAACCTTCAATTCTTATAATAAGAACTGCATCCCCAGGAGCAACAGCTTTAATTTTATCTCCATCAACTGTAAATACATTCTCATCACTTGACTCTATGACAACAAGATGATCTCCTAGGTGATCAACAAAATAATCAATTTCTTTTTCATCACCTATATTTAATATGTACTTATCTGCCATAACATATAATTCAGGATCCTTTGTAATAACCTCATCATCATCGCAACCTATTAATCCTAAACTTAAAATAGCGATTAATAATAATATAAATGTTCTATGTTTCATTTCTTCTCCTTTCCAACTAAAGCAATCATATCTTTAATTGATTTAAAAACATATGTTGGTTTTACGTTAGAATTTTCTAACATTTCCTCGGTAGTTTCACCGCTCAAAACTAGAGCACTACTAATATTTGCATTTATCCCCATTTGCATATCTGTATAAAGCCTATCTCCTACGATTATGACTTCAGCTTTTGGTATATTGTATTTTGAAATAATTACATCAACCATTTTTGAATTTGGCTTTCCTATATATATAGGTAGTTTATTAGTTGCATTTGTTATCATCCCACAAATACTACCACAGTCAGGTAAATACCTTTTGTTTTTAAGTGGATAGACTAAGTCTGGATTTGTTGCTAGGAAAAGTGCGCCATTATCTAAAAATGTACAAGCCTTAATTAATTTCTTATAATTAAGTTCGCGGTCATAGCCAACAACAACAATGTCCGGGTCTTCTTCCACAAGCTTAACGCCATAACTCTTTAGTTCTTTTTTGAAAGCTTTTGTTCCAACTAAATAGACTTTCTTATTTGGGTATTCTGTTTGTAAATACAACCCCATCGCCATTGATGAAGAAAATATATTGTTTTCACTAACTTTTAGTTTTAAGTTTTTAAGTTTCTTTAAATAGATGTTCCTGCTAACTGAAGAATTATTGCTCATAAAAACATAATTTAAATCATATTGATTTAATTTTTCAATAAATTCTTTAGCTCCCGGAATTAATTTGTTTTCAAAATAGATTGTTCCATCTAAATCCAACAAAAATAGTTTAAATTTATTAATGTTTTCCACTCTATCACCTAAGTATAATTTTAACACAAACCCTAAGTTTTTTAAAGTAATTTTTAATTTTCGTCACAATTGCATATTTAATGCTTAATCTTTTCAAGTAATATATAATGACATTATCTGAAAGGAGATATATATGGATAACAAATTAAAAATAGGAATTATTTTAGGTAGTACTAGAGAAGGTAGAGTTAGCCCACAAGTTGGAAAATGGGTTTTAGACCTTGCAAATGAAAGACAAGATGCACTTTATGAAGTTGTGGATATTAAAGATTATAAACTACCATTACTTGGTGAAGGACATAATCCAGAAGGATTTAAAAAATGGCAGGAAAAAATAAATTCATTAGACGGATTTGTTTTTGTTGTTAGCGAATACAATCACAGTATTTCAGGAGCACTTAAAAATGCTCTAGATTACTTAAGAGATGAATGGCATAACAAAGCTGCAGGTTTAATTAGTTATGGTTCAACGGGGGGAGCAAGAGCAGCTGAACACCTAAGAGGTATTTTAGGAGAATTGTTAATAGCTGATGTAAGAACACATCCAACTTTAAATCTATTCTTAGATTTTGAAAACTTTACAACATTTAAACCTCAAGAAAAATTACATAGACCTACTGTTAATTTAATGTTAGACCAGTTACTATCATGGACAACAGCATTAAAAACTATTAGAAAATAAAAATAAGCAAGCTATTTAGCTTGCTTTTAATTTGCCCAAATGGTGGCTCGGGACGGAATCGAACCGCCGACACAAGGATTTTCAGTCCTTTGCTCTACCGACTGAGCTACCGAGCCTAAATGGCGGTCCCAACGGGACTTGAACCCGCGATCTCCAGTGTGACAGACTGGCATGTTAACCACTACACTATGGGACCAAATGGTTGCGGGGAAAGGATTCGAACCTATGACCTCCGGGTTATGAGCCCGACGAGCTACCAGCTGCTCCACCCCGCGATATAAATATTAAAATATGAAAAACAAAATATAAAAACTGGCGGAGGAAGCAGGATTCGAACCCGCGCGCGCTCTCACGCCTGTCGGTTTTCAAGACCGATCCCTTCAGCCGGACTTGGGTATTCCTCCGCATAGTATTATACTGGTGGACCCGGCAGGACTCGAACCTGCGACCGACCGGTTATGAGCCGGTAGCTCTAACCAACTGAGCTACGGGTCC
>CAYOXB010000011.1:0-40990 GCA_964407835.1 uncultured Bacteroidales bacterium | reverse complement strand
ATTGCTCCTTCCCCTTATGCTCCAGCAAACAGAATTGGTGTAAATGCATTTATTCAATTATATACTGGAGCTGGTGGAGACCAAATAGGAAAAATTACTATTGAAAAGAGCACATTCAATAATATATCTTCTGATATTATTTCAATTGATCGTACAACTACGGGTAAAGAAATTAAAATTGTTGACAATGAATTCTTGAACTTTGGTGTAAGTGTATTTAGAGTTGATGGTGGATATAATGGTGGAACTTATAATATCTTAAGAAATAATTTTGAAAATGATGTTTTAGGTGCATCAGCTGCTCTTGTATTTAGATGCTACAGTGCCGATGAAGACAAACAACAATTCATCAATATTGAAGATAATACGTTCAAAAATATAGGAGATGTAGACAATCAAGTTATGGCAGGAACTCATCCGGCTTCAGGAGTTATTACATTCTCAGTTTGGAACGAGGAACATGTTCGTATTTCAATTAAGAGAAATGTTTTTGAACATAGTGTTAACTCAATTCACTTACGTAATAATGGTCATTTAGAAGGAGACTGGGGTGCTGAAATTAACTTCAACCAATTCTTAGATCCAATTGGCTATGTTTATTATGAAGAAGAAGATGCTGCGGATTTAACTAATAACTATTTAGAAGATGCAGATGGTGTAGCAATTACTGACACAGCTGAAGTTGAAAAACTTATTTTAACTAACACTAGCTGGACATTAATTACAAAACCTTAATAAAAAGACATTTGGAACCCCATAGGGGTTCCTTTTTTTATTTCCATTAATTAATTATATATGATATACTTAATTAATAGAGGTGTGCAAATGAAAAAGTTTGGATATTTTATAATATTTATTTTTAGTATTATTTTATTAAGTAGCTGTGGTTATGATACTAAGGACTGGCCTAGGATTGATTTACCATTTTTAAGCGATGATGTTGTAGAAGTAGAAATATTTTATAAAATGCAGCCAAAAGGTAAAAGTACTGTTGATGAAGTAGACCATTTAACAATTAGTGCTAAAGAATCTATTGGATATTTAGTTGATAGTGTTCGCTCTTACCCTTATAAAGAAAAAATAGAGAAGAATATAGATAAAGATAGCTATTGGGTTAGAGTTGAAGTTAAGTTTAAATTAATAGAAGGCTTTGACCTTAGTGAATACAAACTAATTTATTATGGTTATGGCGTTACTAATGGTTATATTGTTTTAGATAGCGGAAGCATTCATTTTTTACCGGGGGACTTTGTTACAACATTTTATACAAAAGCAAAAAAATTACCAATATAAAAAAACAGAGGATAAATTTTAGAAGTAAAATTTATCCTCTTTATATTATGTATTTGCAGCACAGCTTGAAAACCCCAAAAGTAGAAAACCGACAAAAGTTATAACTATACTAATAGGGGATGATATAATCCCTAGAACAGTATTTAAAATTCTTACTTTGATTGTCTGAATACTATTATGTCTAGATAAGAAAATAAGTATAACAATACCAGCAAAAAAATTGAATATATGATAATAAATAAAAATTCTTAGAAATTCAAATACTTCATCTGGAAATACAGATAATATATATAGATTTGCAATTCCAAGACCAAGAATAATTATACTAAAAAGTAGAACACTCATTGAAATATAAAAATAAATCATTTGAACTTTTTCAATGCTTGATTTTTTATTCACAGGAATGTTAGGCAAATTATCATTGTTGTTCATTTTTCCCTCCTTTTTTTTTATTAAATTCTCTTATTAATCTATATTATAACATTAAACTAATTATACTATATATAAATAGCAAGCTAGAATATAAAAAAACTTTATAAAAAATTACTGCTATGCTATAATTTAGCTAGTGGAGGAAAAAATGAAACTAATTTTTAATATATTTTCTATGGACAAACCTATTGTAGTAATTGTTGTAGGTTTAATAATTTTAGTTGTACTTGCCCAATCGTTTTTCTTTTTATTTAAAGGAATAAGTCATGCGAAAAGAGTTGGGATTGATAAAAAAGTAATTAGTAATACTATTAAAGGTTCAGCAACTTTTACTATAGTTCCTGCAATATCGATTTTAATAGCAGTTATTACTTTATATGGTAGTTTGGGTGGTTATGCTCTACCTTGGCTTCGCTTAAGTGTTATTGGTGCAGTTACTTATGAAGTTCCTGCTGCAGAAGCAGTTAAATCTTCACTTGGAATTGCTAGTATAGCAAATGCATCACATTATATAACTGTTGCTTTGGTTATGACACTTGGTATTGCTCTTAGTTCAGTAGCAGCCCCTTTTACAATCAAACCTATTTCTAATCAATTGTATAAAATGAAGACTAGAAATAATGAATGGATCAATATTTTAGTTGACTCATTATTTATAGGAATGATTAGTGCATTTTTAGGATTGGTTTTCTCGGATGTGAAAACAGGAATGCCTGGACTTGTTCCGGTATTTGTAATGTTAATATCAGCGGCTACAATGGCTTTAATGGGTGTAATAATTAAAGTTACAAAATTAAAAGTTTTAGAAAATTATGCTATTCCAATTAGTATGATTGTTTCTATGGTTTGCGCAATACCAATTACTAGGGCAATTTTAGGGTAGGTGATAGCATGAAAAAAGATAGAGATTTTATTCAAGGTATACACTCTTGGGGGAAAGTATGGGGTATTGTTGCTGCAGCAGCTATTTTAGCTTTTCCATTTGTTTTAATGATTATTTACCAAGCGCTTCCTGATTGGCAAGGATTATTTGGTGGTCTTTTAGCAATACTTCCGATGTTTTGGATTATTGGGGCAATTGAGATTATAACTTATGTACCGATGATAGGTTCAGGTGCAAGCTATTTAGCTTTTGTAACTGGGAACATTACATCTTTAAAAGCTCCTGCTGCTCTAACTGCACTGGAAAATGCAAATGTGAAAGCTGGAACAGAAGAAGGAGAAATCATATCAACTATCGCTGTTGCGATTAGTTCAATAGTTACAACATTAATAGTAGCTTTTGGAGTATTATTGCTTGCGATTAGTGAACCATTTCAAAACTTCCTACAAAGTGAAGAAATCAAACCGATGTTTGATCAGATTTTACCAGCTTTATTTGGAGGGCTTGCAGTTGTATATATTAGTAAAAGCTGGAAGATAGCAATTGGACCATTACTGCTTATGTTAGTTCTATTTATTTTTGTAGATTTTCTAGATGCAAGTAAAGTTGGAATAATGGTTCCAATTGGTGCGCTTGTTACAATAGGAATTTCTAGAATACTATATAAAAAAGGATATATAGGTAAAAAAAATGAAGTGGAAGGTGATATAGATGGGTACAACACAAATTAGTTTATTAGGAATAGGTGGTGTAGTTGTTGTATTTATCTTATTTATTGTAATAAGAACAATTTTATTTAAACCAAAAAAGAGTAAGACAGCTTTAGCAAGTGAGGTTAAGTTTGATCATGACCGTGCTATTTATACACTACAAGAGTTGATTAAACTTAAAACTATATCATATAAAGATGAGACTAAAGAAGATTATGAAGAGTTTTTAAAACTAGAAGAGCAAGTTAAGATTTTATTCCCTCTTGTTAATAAAGTATGTAAATTTACAAAAGTAAGCAAAAAGAGTTTAGTGTTTTACTGGAAGGGCTTAGAACAAACAAAAGAGCCAATTGTTTTAATGTCTCATTATGATGTTGTTCCTGTTGAAGAAGAGTTATGGGATGTAGATCCATTTTCAGGACTTATTAAAGATGGTTATCTTTGGGGAAGGGGAACGCTTGATACTAAAGGAACCCTAAATGCTGTACTTAGTTCAGTTGAAAACTTAATCAAAGAAGACTTTGTACCTAAAAAAGATATTTATTTATGTTTTTCAGGTAATGAAGAAACTTTGGGCTATGGTGCTCCAGATATAGTAACTTGGTTTGAAAAACAAGGTATGAGTCCGTCCTTAGTTCTTGATGAGGGTGGAGCCGTTGTAGATAATGTCTTTCCTGGTGTAAAAAAAGATTGTGCATTAATTGGGATTGCGGAAAAAGGAGCTGTAGAAATTCAATTAACTTTGAAATCTAGTGGTGGTCATGCATCTGCACCTAAAGCACATACAAATATTGGTGAGTTAGCTAAGGCCTGTGTTAAAATTGAAAACAAGCCTCTTCCTAGAAATCTTACAAAACCTGTAAGGTTGATGTTTGATACTTTAGGTAGGCATTCTAATTTTCTCTACAGAATGATTTTTGCTAATCTATGGTTATTTTCTGGACTTTTAGATAAGGTTAATAAAAAACAAGGTGGAGAATTAAATGCTTTAATGCGTACGACTATTGCATTTACTCAAATGGAAGGAAGTAGTGCAAATAATGTAATTCCTCCAGTAGCAAAGCTTGGAATTAATTCAAGAACAATGGCTGGCGAGACAAGTGATAGTACAGTAGAGTATTTAAAGAAAGTAATTGATAACCCAGATATTCAAATAACTAAACATAATCCAAATGAACCATCAAGAATATCAGAAGTAGATGCTTGGGGATATAAAAAAGTAGAAAATGCTGTATTTGAAACTTGGGGTGATTTGATCGTTTCTCCATATTTGATGTTTGCTGCTAGTGATAGTAGGCACTATGGTAGAATATCTCCTTATGTATATAGATTTTCACCAATGAAATTAACTAAAGAAGATAGAAATACAATTCACGGCAATAATGAAAAAATTAAATTAGAAAATATAATAAAAAGTGTTGAATTTTATATAAGATTAATTCAAGGCTTAAATAAATAAAAAGCTTACCTTAATGGTAAGCTTTTTTGCTATGAAATTAATAGTTTGCTTAGTTCCCCTAAGTAATAAGGTTTATACCTTGCAAAAAAGTTTTTTTCATTATCAAGGAAAGCACCGCCTTGATAAAAAGTATACATACCACTAAAACTTAAGAAGAAAGGTACAACGAATGATGAAAATATTATTAAATATTTAGAAAGTAGAACTTCCTCAGGTTGGCCTGGTGCTACTTGTGCTATTTGCCCTAAAACTGTTGAAATAAAGTTTTGGTCAAATATAAATAATTCAGCAAGTACATTTGTTGCAGAACTTTGACTTGCCATTTGTAGGAATGAATAACTTATTATTCCTACATTTTTTTCCGCAAAATCAAAAATGATTTCGATCATTACCATTGCTATTTCCTCAAAGTCTAAATTAAGTGAATCAATTCTTTTTATTTCATCAACTATTTTCTCTCTTAATTCAGTAACAACTTCTTCAATTACTATTTGAATTAAATTATCTTTAGTTTTGAAATGATAATTAATAGCAGCGGCATTTACATATGCAGCATCAGCTATTTCTTTTATAGTAATATTTCCCTTCTCCACAAGTAGTTTTTTTGTCGTTTCAATAATTTGTTTTTTTATTGGTAGATCTTTCTTGTCCATATTCCCTCCTGTAATTATCAAATGGTATTTTAAATGTTATTTTAATTGCAATTTCAATTGCCGTTTATAGTGACATTATACCATATTAGAGTTATAATGTAAATGAAGATTTTAAATGGGCATTTTAAATGCGGATATGAGGTTAAAAATGAAGAAGCTTTTAGGTAAAAAAACAAGAATGATAGTGTTAATAGTAATATTAGCAATAACTGTTTTGTCTATTGGACTTAGTCCTTTAGTCAAAATTAATTATGACATGCGTGAATACTTGCCTGAAACTTCTGTTACTAGCGAGGCGCTAAAAAAAATGGAAGAAGAATTTGGTCAAACTTCAATGATCCAAGTTATGACTACAAATCTAGGAATAGAAGAAGTTGCACCAATTTTAAATGAAATAAATAAAATAAATAATGTTAAGTCAGTAATGTGGCTTGGATCGGTTGCGGATATTACTGTTCCAATTGAAAATATTGATAGAGATTTGCTTGCTGGTTTTTATAATGATGGGGATTTATTATTCATTATAGAATTTAATGAAGATGATTATTCACTTGAGGTTGGTGAATCACTTGGAAAGATAGAAACAATTTTAGGTAATAGAAATATTAATTTCCATCTAAGAGGTCCTGCAATTCAAAACAAATCATCTAGAGATAAATTAAATAAAGAAATGGTTTGGATTTTGTTAATTACAGTTCCACTAGCAATTGTTATTTTGTTTCTAGCATCTGTGTCTTGGTTTGAACCTGTAATAGTTCTTATAAATCTTGCTGTTGCAATTGTTATAAATTTAGGAACAAACTATATGCTACCGAGTGTTTCATATATTACAATGGCAATTTCTAGTGTATTACAATTAGCGATGTCCTTGGACTATTCACTCTTTTTAATTCATCGATACTATGAAGAAAGAGAAAATGGTCTAGAACCGAAAGAAGCTGCTATTAAAAGTACTAAAGATGCCTTTAGTAGTATAACAGCATCAGCAATTACAACTATTTTTGGATTTTTAGCTTTAGTTGTAATGAAATATAAAATTGGTATGGATATTGGTGTTTCGCTTGCAAAAGCAATTGTTGTTAGTTTTGTAATAACTTTAGTTTTATTGCCAATACTATTAATTACATTTGATAAAGTATTATTAAAACTAAAACATAAAAAGTTTAATTTTAAATTAGATCGTCTTAATAATTTCTTTTGTAGGTTTAAGATTCCGATTTTTATAGTTATCGTTGCTATTGGTGGAATATCATTTTGGATTCAAACAAAAGCAAACTATGCTTATGGAGATGCAGTTTTAAGAGATCCAAAAGATGAAGTTGTTAGAGATGAAAATGCAATTGAAGATAGCTTTGGAGCTTTTCAACCAATTGTAATAATGTATAAACACGAAGATAGAAGTGAGGCAATTGTACTAGCAAATAAACTAATGGCAATTGATAATGTAACACAAATACAAAGTTTAGTTACTAGTATAGATCCTTCCTTGCCTGAGGATATTTTACCAGTAGAGGCGCTGGTTCAGTTTAAGGGCAAGAATTATTCAAGAATGATTATTTACATTGATTTAGTTGAAGAAAATGAAGAGATGTATAGCGTTTCTGAGGAAATAGTAAATCTAACCAAAAATACTCTTTCATCTAAGTCCTATGTAATTGGAGTACCAATTGCTATTGGAGAGATAAAGACCTCAGTTACCTCTGATGGTATATTTGTTCAGTTGTTATCAGCACTGCTAATTGCAATAATTATTGGTATAGCTTTAAAGTCAGCTGTTTTACCGGTAATCTTAGTTTTATTAATTGAAATATCAATTTGGATAAATGTAGCAATTACTTCTATTGGTGGAGGAGTTGTTGTATATATTGGTTATTTAGTTGTAAATAGTTTACAGCTGGGGGCTACAATAGATTATGCCGTCTTGCTCACTGGAAGGTATCAAGAGTTTAGGTTAACTCTTGAACCTAAGGAAGCAATGAAAGAAGCAATATCTAAGTCTGTTCCGGCAATTATTACATCTGCTGTTGTTTTATCAGTGGCAGGATTTATGGAAGCAATTATCTCAAGACTTAGTATTGTGAAAGAGATTGGAATGCTAATAGGTAGAGGAGCACTCCTTTCAGGGATATTAGTTATTTTTGTTCTACCAGCGCTATTGTTGTTGTTTGATAAGACAATTCAAAAAACATTAATAAAAAAAGGTTTATTTAAAACCTTATATCAGAAAATTAAAAATAAATTCAAAAAAGAAAAAGAAGAGGAAGGAGCTGCATAGCCATGAAAAAGAAATTTTTTCCGATTTTAATAATTTTACTACTAGTTTTAAGCTTTGGCATGGTTGGCTGTAAAAACAACGAAGAAGAAGAGGATAATGATAAAGTTGTACTTCCACTTGTTGATGAATCAATAAAGAAGTCTGGAAACGAAGTTGTTTTTGTTTCCTTAGACCAAAGTGGAAGAGTAACATCCATGAAGGCTACAAACCATATACGTAATACACAATTTGCTTATTATGAGCAAAGTGGTGTTTTCGCAAAATCAGGACATACAAATATAACATCAGGAAGAGCAGGAGTAATAATCAAAGATGGTAAAGCATTAATTCCATCTTTAGAAGAATATGATAATTTCTTCTATACTCTAGCAATGGATTATAATTATTATTTAGACTTACTACCATTTAAAATTGATTTTAAATACAAATTAAATGGTTATACTGTAGGATATCAAAGTTTAGCAGGAGCATCAGGAAGAGTTGAGATAGAAATAGAGCTAACTCCAAATAAAAACTCACCGGACTACTTTAAAGAAAATTTTGCTGCACAAGTCCAAATACCAATTAATTTAAATAATGCCCATATTATTTCTTCTGAAGGAGCAATGGGAAAAGTAATTGTAGGAACAACAGCAACTGTTGCTTATATGGTACTACCTAATACTACAACAAAATTAAATTTAGAACTACTTACAACTAATTTTAAATTCGATGGAATTCAAGCAACATATCAAATGCTTGATATTGGCGATATGATTTCATCGTTTATTAACTTTGATGATTTAGGTTTTTCTAGTTTTAATCAACTATCTGATGGTTTAGAAACAATAATAGCTGAATTTAATTCTGCTTATGGACAAATGGGTCAATTATTTTCTGGAATTGAAATGTTAAGTGAACTAACTTCAAATAATGAAATTACTCAACTTCAAGAATTAGTAGATAATTTAAAAAGTGTGAATTTTTCTCTAGGATATAGACAACCACAAGCTTCAATTAAACTAACTTTGGAAAATAGAGCAGAGCATGTTGAACACTATAAAGGTTTGGCTGATAATCTAGAAAGCACTATCAATTTAATTAGTTCAGCTTATAATAATATTATATCGTCAATAAATACTTTAGAACCTAAAGTAAATAAAGTTAAAACATACCCTAGTAAGTTTAAAAACTTTGAAAATATTATTGAAAATTTAGATTCAATTCTTGAAGATATTCTTGAAATTGAAGGTCTTGGTGAACTCAGCGTTGAAACAATCGCAAATAATAAAACTTTTGTTGGCCAAAAGTTTGGAGAAATTGGCGATAAAAATGCTGAAATTAAAGAGTTATTCCAAAACTTGATTTTAGATATGTATCCGTTAGCACTACATTTAGAAGATTTAGCTCTTGATACATCAAGTCTAGAAAACATAATAAATAATATTATTTCATTTGCTCAATACATTGCTATATTTAAAGAACAAGTTATAGAGTTTGTAGATGAAATAAATATAGGAAAGGCCAATGATATATTCTCGCCTTACTTAGATCCACTTGGAATAATGGATAAGTTTGTAAAAGGGGTTATGGAAGGTGATGCAGGAACACCTGCATTAGTTGATGCGCTTGATTTAGTTTTAGAAGGACTACAAGAACAAGATTTTGGGTCCGATGTTGATTTTAATCAGTTTGCTAGACTATATGATATTAATGCACAAACTAAAGTACGTAAGATTGATGAATTAGTTATGGGCTTTATTGAAATGAATAAGGCACTTTCAATTGCTCAAGAAGGTCAAGATATGAGCTTCTATGAAGGTTTAGAAGCCCTAGCTTCTGTTAATGAATTAATTAAACTAATTCCAATTGATTTTACTGTGGCTGAAGCTGTCTCATTCTTAAGTGAAGAAAATCTATCGCCACAATCAGTACAGTTTGTAGTTAAACAACAAGGATTTTAATAGTTTTATTATAAAAAAAATAAAATTGGTGGTGAAAACATGAAAAGAGTTTTATTAACCGGTGCAACCGGTGCAATGGGAAGAATGGTCTTAAATGCTTTAATTAAAGATAATAATGATTATATTATAAGAGTATTTGTACGCGATTCTAAAAGCGATAGAAAGATAATAAAAAAATATACAAAGAAATATGAACTAGAAGTGAGCTATGGAGATCTTACGCGCTACTTAGAAGTTGAAGAAGCAGTTAAAGATGTAGATATGGTTTTACATGTTGCAGCTTTTGTTTCACCAGCAGCAGATTATCATCCTGAACTTGCAATGCTAATAAATTATGGTGGAACTAAAAACTTAGTTGATGCAATTACTAATCTTGGCAATAAAGATAAAACTAAATTCGTGTTTATTGGAACAATTGCTCAAACTGGAGATAGAATGCCTCCAATTCATTGGGGTAGAGTTGGGGATCCAATAAAACCAAGTATATTTGATTACTATGCTGTATCAAAAGTTGCAGCTGAAAGATATGTTATAGAATCTGATCTAAAATACTGGGCAAGTTTGAGACAAACTGGTATTTTAGGAAAAGATATGTTTAAGAAATCAAATGATCCAATCTTGTTTCATAATGGTTTAAATAATGTTTTAGAATATGTATCTGATCGTGATTCAGGAATTATGCTAAGTAATCTTTGGAATAAAGATATAAGTAGCGCATTAAAAGATAATTTTTGGAATCATATTTATAATATTGGCGGTGGAGCAAATACTAGAGTTGATACAGTAACACTATACGAAAATGTTTATAAAGCCCTAGGAATTAAGAATTTAAAATATGTTATTAGCCCAAAGATGTTTGCAACAAGAAACTTCCATGGAACATATTATTTAGATTCTGACAAATTAAATGATTTCTTAGGTTTTAGAAATGATTCAATTGAATATTTTTATGATATTGTGAAAAAAGAGTTAGGCTTTATAGGTTTCTTCACAAGAATTATTTGTAAACTTCCAGGAGGACAGTGGTTAGTTGGAAAAATGATTCAAAGTAAATTTAAAACAACAGCTAGGAAGAAATTCGGTACACTTAGATTTTTTAGAAAGAATCAAAACCCCCAAATTGATGCTTATTTTGGCTCAGAAGAAGAAGTAAAAGAAATTCCAAAATCTTTTGATGATTTTGAAAGATATAAAAACTGGGATGATGTCGTTTGGATAGATCATGGTTATGATGAATCTAAACCAGAAAGCGAACTAAACTTAGAAGATATGAAAAAAGCTAGCCAGTTTAGAGGTGGCAACTTATTATCAAGTGATATGTTAACAGGTGACTGGAAAACTAAACTAGAATTTGAATGTGCTTTTGGTCATAAATTTACTGCAAGCCCAAGATTAATTCTTGAAGGTGGTCACTGGTGTAGTGAGTGTGAAAAAATTCACTGGGACTATGATAATAGAGCAACTAAAGATCGTTTCTTTGCTCAAGTGTGGAATCCTTTTTCTAAAAAATCTAGGAATAAAGCTAGATATGAAAAAGTAGTTAATCAAGATATTGTGAAACAGTAAAAAAAGGTAACATTAATTGTTACCTTTTTTATTTATAATTGTTCTTACAATTTCTTTTAATTCTGGTAGGGCATGACTTTCAAACCACGGATTTTTTAAAAACCAACGAATATTCCTTGGTGAAGGATGGGGTAGTGGAAAATACTTAGGTAAGTAATTTTTATAACTTCGTACTATCTCAGTTAGATTTTCCTTAGTATCTAGATAATACTTTTGAGAATAATTACCTATTAGAATAATTAATTCTAAGTCTTCTAAATTATCTAGTATTTGTTTATGCCATTTAATGGCAAATTCTTTTCTTGGGGGTAGGTCTCCAGTTTTACCATGGCCTGGAAAATAAAAGTCCATTGGTATTTGGCCAAATAATTTACTATTATAAAATTCTTCCCTACTTACACCAAGCCACTCTCTTAGTTTGTTCCCACTTAAATCGTTCCAAGCCATATTGCTTTCTTGTGCTTTTAGTCCAGGGGCTTGGCCAATAATTATGATTTTTGAATCCTTATCTATTACATATAGGGGTTCATAACCCTTTTTAGTATATTCTATATTAGCAGGGTCTTTTTTTATTGCTTCGTTAATCTTTAGAAGATTTTCATTTTTATCCATAAAACACCTCTAGTTAATTTTATCACAATTTAGACTCTTTAGTTTTAAAAATGAGTAAAATAATTATTTATAAGACTAGACATTTTATAATTTTCATTATATAATAATATTATATTAAGGTAAGCCTTAAAAAATGGTGATAATATGAAAAAAGTAAAATTAATAATACTAATATTTATAACCTTTTTCTTATTTGCTTGTTCTAAAGTTGGATTTATATATTATGAGGATAAAGTAAATATAGTAGCAACAACGACAATGCTTGGTGATCTTGCTAGAGAAATTGGTGGGGATAAGGTAAATGTAACTACACTTATGAATTCAGGGGTAGACCCACACCAATATCAAACTAAAGCAAGTGATACTAAAGGATTATTAGAAGCAGATCTTATTTTAGTTAATGGTCTTCATTTAGAAGGACAAATGGGGTATGTTTTAGAAAAACTAGCAAAAGAAAGAGTTTTAGCGGTTGGAGATTATCTAGATAAAGAAACTTTAATTCATTTAGAAAACGACGTAATTGATCCCCATATTTGGTTTGACGTTAGTTTGTGGATGGTTGCAGCTAGTGCTCTAAGAGATAAATTAATTAATCTAGATGAAGAAAATGAAAATATATATGAAGCTAATACAAATAATTATTTAGAACAACTAACTAATCTAGATACATATATAAAAGAAAAGGCTAGTTTGCTTCCAAAAGAAAAGAGAATTTTAATAACAGCTCATGATGCTTTTAATTATTTTGCTAGAGCATATGGGTTTGAGGTTCATTCAATTCAAGGAATATCTACTGAAAGTGAGGCTAGTATTAAAGATATTAAAGAGTTAGCACAACTTACAAAAGAACTTGATGTAAAAGCTATATTTGTGGAAAGTTCTGTATCTGAGGCTACAGTAAAATCAGTAATCGATGCTGCAAAAGCTATAGGACATCCTTTAAGAGTGGGGGGAGAACTATATTCTGACTCTCTAGGCGATAATGCTAATAACACAGAAACATATATAAAAACTGTAAAAGCAAATATTGATATAATAATAAATTCACTGACTGGAGGAAATTAAAATGAGTTATGCTGTACATATAGATGACTTAACCGTTTCATATGATTTAAAACCTGTTCTTTGGGATATAGATATTAATATTCCTCAAGGTATATTATTAGCAATTGTTGGTCCAAATGGAGCAGGAAAATCAACTTTGATTAAAGCAGCTCTTGGGATTGTGAAAGTAACTTCAGGTCATATTTTATTTTTTGATAAAGAATATAAAGATTATAGGAAAAAAATAGCATATATACCTCAAAAAGGATCCGTAGATTGGGATTTTCCTACTTCGGTTTTTGATGTTGTTTTAATGGGTAGATATGGACATATTGGTTGGATTAAAAGACCAACTAATATTGATAAAGAAAAAACATTAGAAGCTTTAAAAAAAGTTGGTATGGAAAGTTTTAAAGATAGACAAATATCAGAGCTTTCTGGTGGGCAAAAACAAAGAGTATTCCTAGCTAGAGCACTAAATCAAGAAGCAGAAATATATTTTATGGATGAACCATTCCAAGGAGTGGACGTAAGAACTGAAAAAGCAATTATAGAAATTTTAAAAGAATTAAAAGCAGAAGGAAAAACAGTTATTGTTGTTCATCATGATCTTAAAACTGTAGAAGAATATTTTGATAGTGTAGCTTTACTTAATATGAAAATTATTGCTTATGGAAAGGTTGATGAAGTTTTCACTGATGAAAATATTAAATTAACTTATGCAGGCAATAGTTTAAGTAAACTAAGAGATGATAATGATGATTGATTTTATAAAAGAAAACTATACTTTAATTATTGTTATTTTAGGAACTGCCCTTTTGGGGGTAAGTACTGGTATTTTAGGTGTTTTTAATACATTAAGAGGAGAAGCACTTATTGGTGACGGGCTTTCTCACGCAACTCTACCTGGTGTTGTTCTAGCTTTTATGTTTACAGGTTCAAAAAGATTAGAAGTATTATTAATAGGAGCAGCAGCTTCTGCAGTATTTGCAATGTGGGTACTGAATTTAATTAAGAAATATTCGAAAATTAAAAGCGATGCAGCTCTAGCTTTAATACTTTCTTCGTTTTTTGGTTTTGGTCAAGTATTACTTGTTATTATCCAAAATACGGGAAATGCTGCACAAGCAGGACTTAATAAAATCATTTTTGGTCAAGCGGCAACAATGCTAATAGGTGATATTATATTTATTGGAATTATAGCTTTAGTAGTAATAATAATTATTTTACTATTTTGGAAGGAATTAAAACTATATATATTTGATAATGAATATTTCCAAAGTTTAGGTTATTCGAGAAAAGTTGTAAATTATTTACTAACGATAATGACTGTCATGGTTGTTGTTATTAGTATTAGAACAGTTGGAGTAATTTTAATGAGTGCTCTACTTATTGCCCCTGCAGTAGCTGCAAGGCTTTGGAGTAATAAACTCACTTTAAATGTTGTTATTGCAGGAGTGTTAGGTTTAGTTACTGGAATAATTGGAACTATAGTTAGTGCTAATCAAACTAATTTACCAACAGGACCAGTTATTGTTATAATCTTAAGTTTCTTTGTAATTATTTCTATTTTGTTTTCACCTAAACAAGGTTTAATTAAAACTAGTTTTGATAGCCTTAGGCATCAAAAATTATTAAAACAATATAAACCCCTGATTCATCTTTATAGTGGTAATAAAATAGCTAAAGAAGAAGCAAGTAAATATGATTTTTTTATTAAAAAGAAATTAATTAATTTAGACAATGCTGAGCTCATCCTAACTCCTAAGGGAATAGGGATTGTGGAAAGGCTATTAGTAGGTGATATTAAATGGATTTAAGTACTTTAATTATTGCTGTTTTAGTAGCTGCTTCTACTAGTATTATAGGAGTGTTCTTGGTTTTAAGAAAAATGTCAATGATGACTGATGCAATTAGCCACACTGTCTTACTTGGGATTGTTTTAGCTTATTTAGTTGTTGGTAATTTGAACTCACCACTACTTGTTATTGGTGCAACAGTAATAGGTGTTGTTACTGTATATTTAATTGAACTTTTAATAAGGACAAATAAAACAACAAAAGATGCTGCAATTGGCGTTGTGTTTCCACTGCTATTTAGTATTGCTATTGTAATAATCAACACTAAATTTAGAAATACTCATCTTGATATAGATGCGGTATTACTAGGGAAATTAGAAATTGCTGTATTTGATAGACTTATTATATTTGGTAAGGATATAGGACCGAAGAGTTTATATATGTTGCTTTTAGTTTTAATATTAAATGTGAGTTTCATTTTAATATTTTATAAAGAATTAAAAATAGTTAGTTTTGATAGTGCACTTGCAACTGTCTTAGGATTTTCTGTAGGCTTAATACATTATTTGCTAATGACTTTAATATCATTTACTGCAGTTGTTGCTTTTGATGCTGTAGGTTCTATTTTAGTAATTGCTCTAATGGTAGGTCCTGTAGTTACTGCACTTTTAATAACTAAGGATTTGGTTAAGACAATAGTATATACACTTATAATAGGAGTACTTAATAGTGTTTTAGGATATGGTTTTGCTTATTTTTATGATCTTACAATTTCTGGAACAATAGCAACATTTACCTTAATTACGTTTTTAGCTGTATTTATATTTGCACCTAAAAAGGGTTTAATAAGTATTATGGTAAGAAGAAATAAACAAAAATATCAATTTGCTTTGATGAACTTGCTATATCATATAATCAACCATGAAAATGAAGACTTAGATTATAAATTGTCAGTAGAAATAATCCAAGAAGACTTTAGATTGAATGATAGATTTTTTAATAAAATAATTCAATTAGGTTTAAAAACAAAGACTATTGAAAGACAACTAGATAAAGTTAGACTAACAAAGCATGGTAGAGAAGCATTTACTAGTTTTTGTAAGGATAATAATTTATGTTTATTAGGAGTTAATTATGAATAAACAACAAGAAGATTATTTAAAATTAATATATAAGTTTACAACTGAAAAAGAAGAAGAGTTTGTAAAGACCAAAGAAATTGCAAATGAATTAAATCTTACTTTTCAAAGTGTAAATGAAATGTTGAAAAAGCTTCAAGAAAATAATTTTTTAGAGTTTATTCCTTATAAAGGAGTTAGGCTCACCAAGAAGGGCTTAGATGAAGCACTTAGAATAACTAAGATCCACAGAATATGGGAAGTATTTTTAGTTGATAAACTTGGTCTATCTTGGAAAGATGTTCACTTAGAAGCAGAACTATTAGAACACGCTACTACTGATGTAGTAGCGGAAGCTTTATATAACTATTTAGGTAGGCCTAAAACATGTACGCACGGCAATCCAATTCCTCAAAACAATAAAACAATACCCGAATTAATTAATACAAATTTAGCAGATTTAAATGTAGGCGAAGAATTATTAATTAAAAGAGTACAAGATGATTATGATTTACTAGAGTTCTTGGAGAAAAATAATGTTACTATTAATAGTATTATTCAAATTATTAAAATAGATAAGTTAAATGATATTTTAGAAGTGAAGGTAAATGAGAGAAATATAGTTATATCTAGAAAAGTAGCTTCTATGATTTATGGTGAAATTAAATAAAACAAGTGCAAAATTGCACTTGTTTTTAATTGAATATCCATAATGATAGTGATATAATAATATATCTGCCCTGATAGCTCAGCTGGATAGAGCACCGGTTTCCTAAACCGATGGTCGGGGGTTCGAATCCCTTTCAGGGCGCCATAAAATTATAAATAAAAAAAGCATACCACTATTGGTATGCTTTTATTTACCGTTTTTTAATTAGGGATATATATACCCTATATTAAGTTCATAGATATCTTTTATTTTGTTGCGCTAACATATGCACGTTTAGCAACTGCAAAGTAATCAGGGAAATCTACTAAAGTTGCGCCTGTAACTACGTCATTAACAACCCATTTTCCATCATCATTCTTTTCGCTAGTCATATCTACTTTTGTTCCAACAAGAATATCTTCTACGCCTTTCATAGCTGCTGGCCAATCCCAAATTTTTCCGCCGTATCCTGATTCTGATTTAGTCATGAATTGTTTTGCGTTTCCAGTAACAACTAATTCAGTATTTTTAGTTCCATCTTCATTAGCGATGAATACTTTTCCAGCTTTAACAGCTTCAACATATGCTTTTGCATTTGCTTCAACTTTAACCCATTCTTCTAAAGAAACATCTTTGTCATTAGACCAAACAAGTTCTCCTTCACTAGTAAATAGTTGACCATCAACGCTATAATATTTAGCATAGAATTTGCCACTAACTTCAAAAACAAGTTCGCTTTCTGTTTCTTCAACTTGAGCTGCATTATAAGCTAAATAGTATTCTTCAATTTTAGCTTCTTTTACAACTTTCTTAGAGTCAACTGTTAAGTCAATAACACCAACATAATGTCCATGAACTAGACCATAGCCTGTTGCAGATGAATCTTTAGCTTCTTCTTTACATCCAGCTAGTGTGAATGCTACAAGAACAACTGCTATTAATGCAATAAATTTTTTCGTTTTAATTCCTCCTATAGAAATATTTATCTCGCATATATATTAGACCTTTTGGTGAACATTGTCAAGCAAAATCGGAGCTTTAGGGCAGTGAAAACGTAAGAAAACGTTTGAGTTTTTTAAAAGCACTAATATGTTTATAAATAGACTTGCTGTTTTTAAAATATAATATTACAATATATGCATACGGAGGTTATTGTGAAAGCGAAATTAGTAGTACTTTTTATTGGCGCATTAATAATAAGTTTTGTTTTAATGGGATGTAGGGATGGTAACTCATACAAAGTTACCTTTGATGGTAATGGTGGAGCATTAATAAGTGGGGAAGAAATTCAGGAAGTAAAAAAAGGCGAAAACGCAATAGCTCCTATATTTGAAAAAGAGGGATTTGCTTTATCTTGGGACAAAGAATTTGAAAATATTAAATCTGATTTGCATGTAAAAGCAATATGGACACCACTAAAGTTAGAAGTAAGATTTATAAGTGGTGGTGGTAAATATATAAGTGGTGAAGAAATTCAAGAAATAGAATACAATCACTCTGCTATTGCTCCAGTTTATGAGAAAGAAGGATATTTTCTAACTTGGGATGTGTCATTTGATAATGTGAAAACTGATTTAGTAGTTACTGCAGTTTGGTTAAAAAATGAATTCACTGTAGAATTTGTAGGTAGTGGTGGAAATTATGTGTCTGGTGAAGTAGTTCAGAAAATAAAAAAAGGAGAATCTGCTGTGGCACCTATTTTTGAAAAGGAAGACTTTGAATTAAGCTGGGATATATCGTTTGATAATGTGAAAGCTGATCTAGTAGTTAATGCTATTTGGTCGGCAAAAAAGTTTACAGTAACTTTCGATGGCAGTGGTGGAGTATTACTTGGCGGGAATGAAGTTCAAGAAGTAGAAGGTGGCTCTGCAGCTGTTGCACCAGTTTATTATAAAGAAGGTTATATTTTAAGTTTTGATAAGGACTTTAGTAGAATAACTGAAGATCTAAGTGTCGTTGCGGTTTGGAGTTTGTATTTAAGGGTAAATGAAGAAAACAAAACAGACCCCCTTGGTCAATATTTATTATTTGGTGAATTTCCTCAAACAATAAAAGAAGCAGATGTTGAGATAGATTTAGAAAATCAAAATAGCTTGGGTTATTATTTGGGTAGTGATGGTCATTATTATGCTTCGCTAGTTGGAAAAAGTTATATGCCACACACTTATTTTTCAAATGGAGAACTAATTTTAGAACAAACAACATATTATTTTAAAGTCGAGCCAATTAGATGGAGAATTCTTTTGGATGGTCTAGAGGAATTTGTCTTGTACAGTGAAAAAGCTTTAACAACTAAAAAGTTTCACGAATCAACAGACACAAGAGAATACGGTGGAAAAACAATTTATCCTAATAATTATGAACATAGTGATCTTAGGACTTGGCTTAATGAAGTATTTTATAATAATTATATTTCCCAAGCGCAAAGAGCATTAATAATTGAAGGTAGTAATGATAATAGTGTTAAAACTACGGGCTACTCTTCCAACCAATATGCTTGTGCTAACACAATTGATCGTTTTTACATACCAAGCTATGCTGATCTTACAAATGCAGATTATGGATTTTCAACAGATTACATGGATCAAGATCCAATGAGGCAGCATTTAGCTACTGATTATGTTAGAGGCAGTGAGGGGTCTGTGAGTACTATAGAAAATACAATTGGCCTAGCTCAAATTTGGGTTCGTTCACCAATAAACTGGCAACCTAATAATGTTAGAGGTACTTTTGCTAATGGGCATGTTGGGAATAACCCTATTGTTACAAGTAGAATAATTTCTGTTGCACCGATGGTGAAGATTAACAAGGAATAATATTAAAATAATCCAAGAGAATTAAAGTTTCTTTTGGATTTTATTTTGTGTTATAATAAGTTTAGAATTAGAAGAGGAGAAAAATGAAAAAAACATTTATTTTTATTTTAATTTTATTCTTGGGCTTTCTAACTTCTTGTTCAAAGGGGTTTGAATTTGAGGATAATTATGATGAAGAAGAGTTTGGCTATATTAATATAGAAAAGGATAGCATTAAGATAATGCAACTCACGGATATGCATTTAGCTTATGGTTTTGATTACTTAGACCGCAAAACTTATAAACTAATAGATGCATTAATCATAAAAGAAGAACCAGACTTGATTGTAGTAACTGGAGATGTCTTTATGAGTATTTCTGGAAAAAGATTATTTAAGAAATTTATTAAGTTTATGGATTCTTATGAAATTCCTTGGACCTTTACATTTGGTAATCATGAAGATGAATATCATAATAAAGAAATATTTGTGGAAATGTTGATGGAAGCAAAAACAGAATATTTGTATTTTCACTATGGGCCTATTTTATCTAGCGATAAGACTCATGGATATTCAAATTTTAAACTTAAGATTATGAATAATGAAAATCCTGTTATGAATTTATATTTGCTTGATACAAAAGCTGATAGAACAGATGGTGTAGAAGATTCTAGATATCCTTATGACTATTTAACGCTTGAACAAGTAGCTTGGTTCAGAGAAAATCTAGAAAATGATTTAGTAGCTTCACTTGCGTTTATGCATATTCCGCTTAAACAGTATGAAAACTATGATGGTGAAGAACAAAATGAAACAATATGGTCGCAAGGAGAAGATACAGGCTTTTTCCAAGCAATTTTAGATAATAGTAAAAAGACTCTAGGTATTTTTGTTGGTCATGATCATTTAAATAGTTTTACTTTTTATTATGAAGATATCTTATTAGGTTATGGACTTAGTAGTGGTTATAATGCTTATGGTACATCAGCTAAAGGGGCTAGAATAATTAAGATAAATTATTTTGGTGGTTATAATTATGACTTAGATACATATTTAGTATATGACTACGAGGTGCTATCATGAAAATAAAAGATATTTTATTTATATTTATTCATATATTAATAATAAGTATATTTTTAGTTTTCATTTTTGGATCATTTTATTTTATGTTGATTAATCTATTGCCGATTGGATTAATATTCCTAAAGCAAGGAGAAAAAGAATAATGGGTATAATAACTTTAGTAATGCATATATGCATGTATATATCAATTTATTTATTCATCCCGTTATTACTTGCTATAAGAATTTATTTAGCTTTAAAACACAAGACTGATTTGAAAACATCTCTATTCATAATATTTTTACCGTTTTCTTTTGGATATTATTATTGTTTAGATAAATCAAAAAGAATTAAGGTGTATAATTTAGTATTAATAGTTTTTCTAATTATTACAGTTGTTGGATTTGGTTTCACAATATTCCAAAGATTTGTACCTAGTTTAGATGCATTTTTATAAGAGTTAATCTGAAAAGTTAACTCTTTTTTAAATTAAGTTAAAATGGCTTTATTAAAATTGATATTTAGAGTATAATATAAAGGTAATTTAGAATATTTATATTGGAGGAAAATGATGTATAATCAACAAGAACATTACATCCCTCGTTTTTTCTTAAAATTATTTCTAGTTTTATTTAGTATTGGGGGAGTAACTGCCATAGTATATTTTACTGGTGGCACTAAAAACCCATACCCCCATCTAATGTATATACCACTTGTAATAGGAGGATTTTTATTAGGACACTGGATAGGAGCTCTATTAGGTATCTTAGCAGGAATTTTGCTTGGCCCAGTAATGCCTATGGATGTTGCTGCTAATTTAGCACAAGGAACATATGGCTGGTTACTTAGATTGATAGTTTTTGTTCTCATTGGCTTATTCAGTGGAATAGCTAAGAGGACATATAAGACTCAAAATTCAAGAATTAAAAAATCATTCTTATATCACGATGTATCCAATATTCCCAATATGAACATGATGGATACTATAAATTTTGATAAGTATGAAAATATGCAAGTTTTACTAATAACTATTTTAATTCATAGCCATCAAAATCTTGTTCAAGTGTTTGGCCAAAACGTTTATTTTAAATTACTCAACAAAATATATATAGACCTTAGTACTGAGGTTCAACAAGATGGTTTAATTGTAAGTAATAACTCCAATAGATTTTGGATTATGACAACAGAATGCGATATAGAAAAAGCAGATCGGTATATTGCTGGTGCTCTTAGTAGAAGCGGGGATATTGATGATGTTCCTCTATACTTTGAATATTCTCTTGGTTATGAGCTTGTTGATGATATTTTAAAACTCAAACCACAAGAAATATTTTATAACTCAGATTTATGTGCTAGACTTGCATATTATAATAATAAAAGATCAGTTGTGTTTGATGGAACTCAAAGACAACAAGAATCAAACTATTCTTTATTATCTGAATTTACAGAGGCTTTGGAAACAAATCAAACATATTTAGTTTATCAACCAAAGGTTGCCCTAGCTGCAGGTGGAGATTTTAGAGTGGAAGCATTAATTCGTTGGGAACACCCAAAAAGAGGGTTTTTAAGCCCGGCTGAGTTCTTACCCTTAATTGAAAACACTAAATTGATTAATAACTTATCAATTTGGGTATTGAAAAGGTCGATAGAAAAGATTAAGGAATTTGAAGCGCTAGGAATTAAAATACTTGTGTCGATAAATATATCTCCTAAGAATATCTTAAATGAAGATTTTGTAAGAGAAGCATTAGAAATTGTTAGTTTAAGTAATATAAATCCTGCTCAATTAGAGTTTGAAATTACTGAAAGTTCATTTATGAACAGAACAGAAGAAAATATTGAAGTAATGAAAATATTTAAAAATGCTGGTATTAGCATTGCACTTGATGATTATGGCAAGAGCTTTTCATCTTTAAGCTTTATTTCATTACTACCTATTGATTTTATTAAAATAGATAAATTATTTATTGATAAAATATTAGCTGATGAATCGCAATTTACAATAGTTAAATCGACAATTGGTCTAGCTCATGAACTTGGATTTAAAGTTATTGCTGAAGGGATTGAAGAGAAAAAACAAATGGATGTCTTAAAGACATTGAAATGTGATTATATTCAAGGTTACTATATTGCAAAACCACTTGATGACCTTCAACTAGATAAATGGTATAAAAAGTATTTTGCTAGAAAAAGAAGAGTAAAATAAAAAATGTATATTTATAGTAAAATATACAAAAGAGAGGTGATGTTATGAGTGATTACGAACTAGCAGAAAATATTCATGAGCCGCTTTCTGAATACAAAAGTAAGTTTAAAGAGCTTCATGATAGAAATGTAAAAGAATATTTTGATAGTCTTGTAGAAAAGTCTGAAGTCGATGTTGAAGCAAACAAAGATACAAATAAATTGATTAAAAAATGTGACAATGAAATTGCTTTACTTGAAAAGCTAGTTTCAAAAAGTAGGATGTATAAAGTTTTCCTTATATTATTAGCTGTTATTTTCTTGTTTGCAACAGTAATATCAATAGTACTTATGACTAATACTGGCTTTGACTGGATTAAAACTTTAGTGGCTGTTGTAGGAGTAGTTGGTACTATAGGGTTTATTTTAATATTAGTAAAAAAATTAAACCCAAAAATTAAAAATACAAATGATTTACTAGCAAAAGAAAAAGCTAAACGAAACAAACTCATTCAAGAAGCATATAAACAGTTAAATCCTCTAAATAATTTATTTACAGAAGGCATTAGCGTAAATTTATTTACAAAAACTGCACCGCTAATTAAATTTGATGCGATGTTTGATTCAAGAAGACTTGATTATTTTGTTAATAAATATGGACTAGATAGTCATACAGATAATAATAGTTCAACTCTGTATATCAAGTCGGGTGAAATAAACGGTAATCCATTTTATATTACAAGAGACTTAATACATGTTTTAGGAAATAAGACTTACTCAGGTTCTTTAGTAGTAAGTTACAGAACTACAAGAACAATTAATGGTAAAACACAAACAGTAACAAGAACACAAACTCTTACTGCTCACGTTACTAAACCTTGTCCTTATTTTTCTGAACATATTTATTTAGTATATGGTAATGAAGCTGCACCAGATTTGACCTTCACAAGAAGAGAAACTGATGTAGAAGAATTGAGCGAAAAACAAATTGATAAAAAAGTTAAAAAAGGAACAAAGAAACTTGAAAAATCAGCAAGAAAGAGCGTTTCAAAAGGTGGACAATTAACTATTTTAGGTAATACTGAATTTGATGTATTATTTGGAGCAGTTGATAGGGACCACGAAGTTCAGTTTAGATTATTGTTCACTCCACTAGCTCAAAAACAGTTACTTAAATTAATGAAAGAAACTGAATACGGCTATGGAGATGAATTTGATTTTGAGAAACATAAAAAAATCAATTATATATTCCCTAAACATGCAAAGGGATTTGAAATTAATGTAGCCCCAAGTTATTATTATGGGTATAATATAGAAGATATGAGAAAGAAATTTGTTGATTACAATAATGAATTCTTCAGGCAAATATATTTTACCTTTGCTCCACTTTTAGCTATTCCATTATATCAACAACAAAAACCACAAGAATATATCTATCAAGATTTATATGATAGTTATAATAGTTTTTATGAGCATGAAAAAGTTGTAAACTTAATGAATGCAACTGAGTTTATCCATCCGCTATCACAAACTAGAAACATTTTAAAAACTCAAGTTACGAATAGTGCGCAAAATACAGATACTGTAAAAGTTACATCATATGGTTACCAAATGATTCCAAGAGTTGAGTATGTTAGAAAAACAGCCTCTGATGGTCGTAGTCATAACGTACCTGTTGAGTGGGTAGAATATATTCCTGTATCTCAAGAATCAGAAGTAGCAATTAATTATCCAGAAACAAAAGAAGAAAGTCCTGCAGATAGGATTAAAAATTTACTAGAAAGAGTCAAAAACAAAGAGATTTCTGAAAAAGAAATGTACAGACTAGGCGCTGTTATAGCCTATATTGTAAATAAAAATAAGTAAAAAAGGGAGGATTTACTAATGGCAAATGAATTAGATGAAATGACTGGTCCAGTTAACCAAGAAGGGCGAGATATTAATGTTATTGAAAGACAGATTCCTGTTAAGGTAGGAGTTGGGTCTACAATTTTCCAAGTAATACTTTGGATATTTATTATTCCTGGAATTATTTTCTTATTTATGAAAATAAATGCGCAAAAGTATTTACGTCAATTACAACAAAAATTACAACACAATGCATCGCAAATAGATAACTATCTAGAACAAAGAGTTGTGATCTTACAAAACGTTGTTGGTATTGTTGAAAAATCAATTGATCTTGATAAAGATGTTATGAAAACTGTTGCTGCTTATCGCGGTGGAGTTCATCCAAATGAAGAAACTAGAAGTGAAATTTCTAGTCAACTAGATGGTGCTATGAGAAGTATCAATATTGCGTTTGAAGCATATCCAGAACTTAAAGCACATCGTACACTAGCTGATGCTATGCAACAAAACTCTTATTTACAAAAAGAGATTACTGCCGCTAGAGAAGTGTATAATGACACTGTTTTAAGATGGAACCAAGATATTTTTGAATGGCCAACTAAGATGATTGTTGCAGCTAAAGCTGGATATACAACAAGAATTCCATTCTCAACATCTAGAGAAATTAAAGAACAAGCAAGAGCTAAGTTTTTCTAGGAAAATAAGGCATTAAAAAAACCTCAAGAAATTCTTGAGGTTTTTGTTTAAGATATGTAACTTTCTTGGGGGTCTATATATAACTATAATTATAACTAAGATATAAGGCCACTTAAATAAGTTGCTTCGATTAATCTAAAAGTACAAATAACAACCTTTTACGTTTATTTGTATATGTATTCATCTAATATCACTAAAAAAAATATGGGAGGAAGCAAAGGTGGAGGAAAGTCAATGCGAATTTTAACCCCCCTACATACATCAAATAAATTATTAGTTTTTATTCAATAGAAAACTTTCAATATTCATATGGATAATTCCATCTTGAGAAAAATCAAGTTGATCTAAAGATATTACATATTTAGGATAATTATCATTAATTAATTTATAAACTCCAAATTCTCTTTTTCTAGTTTCTTCATTAGGCATTAAATATGATACTTGGTAATAGCTAATTTCATTATTCTTTATTGCAATAAAATCAATTTCCCTATCATCAAGTTTTCCAATATATACTTTGTAACCTCTTCTAATTAACTCTATAAAAACAATATTTTTTAATACTAATTCTATTCTCTTACTATTAGAGCCAATAATTGCTTCTCTCATTCCGTGATCTGCAATAAAATATTTTTCTTCTGTTTTTAAAATTTTTTTACCTTCAATATCATTTCTGGCAACGCGATAAATTAAAAATGAATTTTCAATGTATTTTAAATAACTTAAAACCGTATCTACACTTATTTTAATATTTTCAGATTTAAAATATTTTGATATTGATAATGCTGAAAATGTTGTTGCTGGATTTGCAAAAATATAATGTATTAGTTTTTCTAACAACAATGGATTTCGAACGTTATACCTATTTAATATATCTTTATAAACAGCAGAATTAAAAGAATCTCTTAAAACATTCATTGAATATTCGTAATCTAAATTAAAGGGGATTATCGACGGGATTCCACCGAAAACAACATAATCATTAAAACTTGATTTATTATATATTTCTTTAAATTCTTTATATGAAAAAGGATGAACTAAGATCTCAACATACCTACCAGCTAAATAAGTTGCTAAATCTGATGATAATAAATCAGCATTGGAACCAGTTATATATATATCGAAGCAATTCATTGCATGAAAAGCATTAACTGCTTTTTCCCAATTTTCAACTCTTCCAATTTCATCAAACATTATATACAATTTATCATTCTTATTTTCTGACCATTCCAATACAAAGTTAGTTAAATCAACATAGGTTTTAATTTCAAATGTATCCGGTAGTTCAAAATTTAATTTCAAAATTTGTTCTTCAATAATTCTTTGAACTTTCAACTCTTCGATATACAGATCTAATAAAGTTGACTTCCCAACTCTCCTAAGTCCTGTTATGACTTTAATAAAGTTTTTATCTTTATACTGAAGAAGTTGAGTAATATAAGCTTCTCTTTTAATCATAATAACACCTCTATTTCGAGTATAATCGAAGTAGGTTTAAAAGTCAAGCATTATTTCGAATATAAACGAAATTATTTTTATTATGAATATATAACTATCTTGGTGGTCATCTCCATTTTAGTTATAGATTAATTTGACATGACAATAATCAATTAGACTAAAAGAAATTTATGCTATTTCAAATCATGTAAGAGACATAATAAAGATAACCAAAAAGACAAAATAAATTTCAACAATTAACAGCTTTTAGATGCTATCTTTTGTAGTATAATAATGGCATAAATAAATTAAAGGCATTCCAGCTAAAAAAGCTGAAATGCCTATTTTTTGACCGCCACCTTAGTTATAAGTCTAAATGCCAACAACTAAGATATAGGCCTTTTGTTTTGTTTATTAAGCAGCTAATTCCCATTTAGCATAGTATTTAGCAGCAGGTCTTTGTCCTTCTGGAACAGCCCAAATAGCATCGCCAGTTAATTCTGGATTATCATACCAACCAACAAAAAAATAGCCTAATCTACTTGGAATTGAAAGAGCAGCTCTTGTTCCAAATATCATTTCATCAACGATGAAATCATATGCAACTTCTTCTAAAGCACTACCATTCCATTTGTATCCTTTTGTAGGAGTAGGGATAGCACTTCTGAATGCTGTGAAATATGCTGTGAAACTATCATCGATTAATGATCCTAATCCTTGAGTACCATATAGGTAGCCATCCCAAACAAATGCATTAGCTTGTTTAGAAGAAGGGCTTAACCAAATTGAGTTAACTGTATCAGTATATTTAGCTTTAAGTAGATATGCCATATGTTGTGCAACAGATGCATATTTTTCTTTATATCCTTCAGAACCTAGGAATCCACCAACTAGATCATAAACTTCACCAGTTGCTTCATTTCCAGAACCTGAGTCATAGAACATTTGTGAATAACCAGTGTGTGTTGAATAGTTTCCACCGTAAGCTGCATCTGAAGCCCAGTTATATAATGCTTCTGGGTCATCATAGTTTTTACTAAAGTCAGCCCAGTTGTCTACAACTAGATTTGCATGTAAGTAATCAGCTTCTAGTAAGTCATTTCTTACTAACCAAGTATAGAAGTCTTGCATAAAGATTTGAGGTAATGTAGAAACTGCTTTAATTCCATTTGCTGGAGCAGTAACTGTACCAGTTGTCCAAGACCAATCTCCACCGTTAAGTTCATAAGAAATATCATCAGTGTCAGTTGGATCAAGAACTTTTAGGTAAACAGCAACATTGCCTGTATTTCCTTTATCAATACCAAAAATTCTTTCATCAGAGAAATCTTCATTTAAATACCAACCATAGAATAGTTCAGCACCTTCTTTATGTTCTGGGAACACAACACTGTCTTCAACAGTATAAGTTTTAGGTGATAATTCTAGGTCAACTTTAGCTGAACCAGCGCCTTTATAATAAGTAATTGTATATACATTAACTTCATATACAGGGTCAACTGTTAAGTCTTCAGTAACATTAGTGTATGGTTTATTCCATTCTTTGAATGTATAACCTAAAACAGCTGGAAGGTTTGTAGGTGCAACAGCATCTTCACCATGATTAACTGTTTGAGTTGCAAGAACCATACCACTCTTAGCACGGAATAATACTGTATAAGTAATTCTTTCCCATTGTGCTTCAACAACTAAGTCTTCAGTAACATTATCAAATTCAACAGACCAACCTTTAAAGTTCCATCCGTCTTTTGGTTGTACAGTTGGAGCAACAGCAGCTTGGCCATATTCAACAAGTTGAGTTTCGCCTAATTGGTTTTCTCCATCCATAAATTTAACTTCAAGTTCAAGTGCTTCGAATACTGCATAAACAACTAAGTCTTTTGTAACATTAGTGAATGCTTTATCCCAACCTTTAAATACTTCGCCAACAACTTCTGGTTCAGCAGGAGCAGTAGCGTTTTTACCATGCTCAACTGTTTGTTTTGCAAGCTCTTCGCCACCATTCATAAATCTAACCGTATAAGTTTTAGCTTTCCACTGTGCATGAAGAGTTAAATCTTCAGTAACAGCGTCATCATCTTCAAACGCATCAGTAAATGCCTCATCTTTAAACCAACCTTCAAATGTATAGCCTTCTTTAGAAGGAGTTGGTAAAGATACAGTTTTACCGTCTTCAACAAGAACATCCTCGTAACTATCATCAGATCCAGTTACAAAAGAAACTGTATGGCTTTTTGTACATGCACTAAGCAGTACTAAGCCGAATATCAAAAGTAATAAAAATTTAAAATTTTTCATATACTCTCCTTTCTAATCTAAGTATATCAAAATCGGATTGAAAAATAAAGATATTTTTAATTAAAATAAAAGCTAAATATTTTTATTATGGTTTTAAAACAGTAATGACATATTCATTTTATATGTTATTTAAAAACATATGATAATTGAAAAGAGATGTTTTTAATGCTATAATTAATATAGAAAGAATAGAGGTATATAAAATGAAATTCAAAGATTATGAATATATTAGACCAAGCTTAGAACAAATTGAAAAAGAGTTTAAAGAAGCAATTAAGGTTGTAACTACCAATAGTACACTTGATGAACAAATCAAAGCTATTGATAAAGTTAATAGTGCTAGAAACACTTTTGCCACTATGGCAAATTTATGTTATATTAGAAATACAATAAATACAAAAGATGCTTTTTATGAAGAAGAAAAATCTTTTTTTGATAATAATAGTCCACTATATTCAAACTTTGAATTTGAATTAAGTAAGGCTTTACTATCATCAAAATACAAAAAAGACTTAGAAAATAAATATGGGAAGCAATGGTTTAGACTAATTGAAGCTAATATGAAGACGTTTAGTCCGGAAATAATCCCTGAGTTACAAGAGGAAAACAAGCTTGTAACTGAGTATCAAAAGCTTCTTGCTTCCGCAAAAATCGACTTTGATGGTAAAGTTTTGAACCTTTCGCAAATGGGACCTTATGCAATAAATAAAGATCGTGATGTTAGAAAACAAGCTGAGGTAAAAGTTAGTGAGTTTTTTAAATCACACGAAGATAAACTTGATGATATTTATGATAGCTTAGTTAAACTAAGAACTAAAATGGCTAAAAAACTAGGTTATGATAATTATGTTGATTTAGGATATTTAAGACTTGGCAGAACTGACTATACAAGCAAAGATGTTGCAAACTACCGTAAACAAGTTTTAGAAGATTTAGTTCCACTAGCAACTAAAATATTTGAAGAAAAAGTAGAGCGCCTAGGAATTAAAAATCCAATGAGCTATGATGGTGGAATTAATTTTATTAGTGGAAATCCTAAACCAGTTGGGAATAAGGACCAGCTTGTAAGTCAAGCTAAGAAGATGTATAGTGAGTTAAGTAAAGAAACTAAAGAATTTTTTGATTTTATGGTTGAAAAAGATTTGCTTGATTTAGAAGCTAAGGAAGGAAAAGCTGGCGGTGGATACTGTACTTATATAGCTAATTATAGAAGCCCGTTTATTTTTTCAAACTTTAATGGCACTAGTGGTGATATTGATGTTTTAACTCATGAGGCGGGGCATGCTTTCCAAGTATATTCAAGTAGGGACTTTGATATTCCAGAATATTATTTTCCAACTCTAGAAGCTTGTGAGATTCATTCTATGGGAATGGAATTCTTTGCTTGGCCATGGCTTGAGTTATTTTTTGAAGATGATGCAGATAGATACCGCTATCAACATTTAGCAGGAACAATTTCTTTCATACCTTATGGAGTTTTAGTTGATCATTTTCAAACTGAAATATATGAAAATCCAGAAATGACTAAGGAAGAAAGAAAGAATAAATGGCGTGAATTAGAAAAACAATATATGCCATTTAAAAAATATGAAAATGAATTTTTAGAAAAAGGTACAATTTGGTATCGTCAGTCCCATATTTTCTCAACTGCTTTTTATTATATTGATTATACTTTAGCCCAAGTTTGTGCTCAACAATATTGGGTTAGAAGTAGAGAAAATCTAAAAGATGCCTGGGAGTCATATTTAAGGTTATGTAAAGAAGGCGGAAGTAAATCATTCTTAGAGCTTCTTGAAGTAGCTGGTCTTGATAATCCATTTATTGATGGAACAATTAAAGCTGTTACAAAACCAATCCTAGAATATTTAAGTAACTTTGATAAAAGTAAATTAGTTTAAAAAATAAGAGGTAAATATGAAGTTTCCAAAAGAACAAGCAAGAACAAATATAAAAATTAATGAATACTTAAATAAAGAAGATTATATAAGTATTTATAATATGAAAGATGAAATACTTACTAATTATCAAGAATTAAATAATTTTGCTTTTGATAATTTAGTTAAATCTTGTTTTTTTCTTAAAAAATATGATCAAGTAGTAATTTTATATTTCGAGTTTTTAAAAAAGGAAATAGAAACATACTCTATTGTTTACTATACTATTCTTGCGTTAATTGCAAATATTGATATTTACCAAGCTCTTTCAATTATTAATAAGAGTAAGTTATTAAAACAAGAACAATTACAAATATATTTTGAAATTGATGGAGCAAATTATCTTAATTTAATTAAGTCAAATAAGCTTTTAGAAGAAGAACAATTAGCAATACTAGTAGTTAATTTCTTAAAAGGAATATCTAGAGAACTAGCAAACAATATAGAACTAGATCAAGAATATATTTTGTTTAGATTTTTTGATTTAATCAATATGCTTTATGAAATAGGCTATCCTGATGGAATAATAACTAAATTAATATTTGCTTTGAAGATAATTTTCAACATTGAAATATAAAAATCTAATGTGTTGAATAAAAAGATAAAATTTGGTATAATAAATAAGTTATAAATTTAGAAGTATAAGGAGAAAACAATGACATTTAATGTTGAAAAAATTAGCAGCAATCAAGTTAAAATAACTTGTACTGTAGAAAAAGAACAATTTGATACTTATTATGAAGCAGAGCTTCAAAAAGAAATGAGTACAGCAGAAGTAAAGGGGTTTAGAAAAGGTAAAGTTCCCCGCAAAGTATTTTTATCTAAATTTGGGGATGGTGTAGTTATTCAAAATGCTCTTGATAGAGCTTTATCGAATACATATTTCCAAATAGTAAACAATGAAAAAATACAAACACTAGATGATCCAGAAATTGATATTAACTTTGAAAAATTAAATAAAGATAGAGTACTTGAATATACTGCGACTGTTACAGTTTATCCTGAAGTTACTTTAGGAGAATACTTCGGTGTTGAAGTAGAAAAAGAAGAAGTTGTTGTAACGGACGAAGAAATAAATTTATCGATTGAAAGAGACTTAAAAAACAAAGCTGAATTAGAGTTAGTTGAAGACGGTGTTGTTGAAAAAGGTAATACTGTTATTTTTGATTTCGAAGGTTTTGTTGATGGAGTTGCTTTTGAAGGCGGGAAAAGCGAGAACTATAGTTTAGAAATTGGTAGTGGTCAATTTATACCTGGATTTGAAGATCAAATGATTGGTTTAAAATCTGATGAAGAAGCAAGTATTAAGGTTCGCTTTCCAAAAGATTATCAAGCTGAAAACTTACAAGACAAAGAAGCTGAATTTAAACTTAAAATTCATGAAATTAAAAAACTTGTTTTACCTGAATTAACTGATGAATTTGTGAAAGAATTAGGTCATGGTGATTTAAAAACAGTCGAAGAATATAAAGAACATATGAAAGAGCATCTTGTAGCTGATAAAACTGAAATGAGCGAAAATGCATTTGAGTTTGCAGTTTTAAATAGTGTTAGCGAAAATGCAACTTTAGAAGTTCCTCAAGTATTAATTGATCGTAGAGTTGATAGTATTATTGAAAGAGAAGAGCAAAGAGTAGCTGGTTATAATATTACCTTTGAACAACTTCTTCAATACCAAGGAATGACTTTAGAACAATATAAAAAAGAAATGCAAGAAGTTGCAAAACACGACGTTCGCCGTGAGTTGGTTTTAAATAAAATAATGGAAGTTGAAAATATCGACCTTAGTGATGAAGATGTAAACAAAGGCTATGAAGATTTAGCTCTTGCTTATAATCAAGAAGTTGAAGTAATTAAAAATGAATTACCACTTGATAGAGTTACTTATCACTTCCTATTACAAAAAACTATTGAATTATTAAAGGCTAAAGCGAAAATAAAAAAATAATATATAATAATATATAAGAAGAGAGGTGAAGACAATGGCAAAAGAATCTAAAAAACAAAGAGTATGTTCGTTTTGCGGTCTACCAGAGTCATATGAACGACATATAATTGAAGGAGAAAATGCATATATCTGCGATGTGTGTGTTGACATTTGCCATCAAATGTTTGAACTGAATGCTTTCAATGAAGAAAATCTTGAAGTTAAAACTAAGGATGAAGAATTTGCCTTGGACTTAACACCTCAAGAAATAAATAAATTACTTAGTGATTATATTGTAGGTCAAGAACAAGCTAAGAGAATATTATCTGTTGCTGTTTATAATCACTATAAAAGAGTTCAAAACAATTTATTCCATAAAGCAGATATTGAACTAGATAAAAGTAATATTTTACTTTTAGGTTCAACTGGTAGTGGAAAGACATTGTTTGCGAAAACACTAGCTAAGATACTTAAAGTTCCTTTTGCTATTGCTGATGCAACAACTCTAACCCAAGCAGGTTATGTAGGTGAGGATGTAGAAAATGTATTGCTAAGACTTCTTCAAGCAGCAGACTATGATGTTGACCTTGCCCAAAGAGGAATTATCTATATAGATGAACTCGACAAACTTGGAAGAAAATCAGATAATCCTTCGATTACTCGAGATGTTTCTGGTGAAGGTGTGCAACAAGCACTTCTTAAAATTTTAGAAGGAACAGTTGCTAATGTACCTCCAGGAGGAGGAAGGAAGCATCCACATCAAGAATTTATCCCATTTGACACAACTAATGTATTATTCATTTGTGGTGGATCGTTTGAAGGTATTACTGATGTTGTAAATACTAGAATTGGTAAAAAATCAATTGGTTTTACTCAAGCAAATTCAAGTAAGAAACTAACTGATAATGAAATTTATAGTCAAGTTACTCATGAGGATGTGCAAAAATACGGACTTATTCCTGAGCTTGTTGGTAGGCTTCCAATAATATCTGTTTTAAATGTCTTAAGCGTTGATGATTTAGTGAAGATTTTAAAAGAACCTAAAAATGCTATAATCAAACAATATCAAACTATGCTTAAAATGGATGGCGTTAGTTTAGAATTTGATGAAGAAGCTATTAGCGCTATTGCGGAAAAAGCACATAAACAAAAAACAGGAGCAAGGGGCTTAAGAGCGATAATCGAAAATATAATGCTCGATGTAATGTATAAAGTTCCTGATGAGAAAGATTTATTTAAGTGTATTATTACTAAAGAAGTAGTAAATACAAAAGCTGATGCTAAGTTTATTAAATCTAAACCAAGCCAAAAGGCTAGTTCTAAATTAGCTTAGGTGAGATATGATCGTTAAAGAAAATCCTATAAGTAGTCAGTACCATCAAGTTTATTTTACTTTTTCAATTGGAACTGTAAATAATATCTTTGACAGTGTTATTAAAAAAAGAGGATTCACTAAGAAAGAATTAGAAAAAAATAATAACTTAATTACAAAGTTAGTTCTTGAAGAAATAGAAGATGTTATAATCGAAGAAGAACTAGAAAAACTAGAAAGGATTCCTCTAAGTAGTAGAAAGTATCGCTACTTAACGGAAATAAAAAGAGACAAACCTCTTTTAGTTATTTGTCAGTTTTGTATTTTATCTTCAGATATTCAAATTCGTTTTCCTGCTTTTATTAATCTTGAGCATTTAGATATACCTTATATCAATGAAGTATTACAAGATTTTACAGATAATCTTTTAATCCAACATGAAGAGTATGATGAAGTTGAATTTGAAAAAGCTACAAAGGATTCGATAGTGACTTATGATTTAAACTATGTTCAAGATTCATTTGTTTTAAGTGAAGTTAAAGATATGACAATTAACCTTAATTTGAATGAAGCTGAGAGCATGCTTTTCTTAAATTGTAAAAAAGATGATATAATAAACTTAGATGAGTCGGATAGTGTTAAGGTAATAGCTAAAGTAACTAAGATTCATAAAAAGGTTGTTAAAAAGCTCAGTGATGAACTCGTTGAAAAAATAGGTTTTTTGGAAACTAAGACAGTTGATGAGTTTAATGAAAGAATAACAAATATATTTAAATTTTCTACTTATTCTATTGCTTTAATAAATTATTTAACTGAATTTGTTTTAAAAACAAAAGACGTTAAGTTTGATGAATATGTAATTGCTCATTTCTTAGATAACGAGCTTGCTCCAAAAAAGAAAAACGAGGTAGATGCATATTTGAAAGAAGTTCAAAGAGAATTAGTAAAAGAATATATAATAACAATAATAAACTTGAATTATGTAGATGTGGCGCCTAGGTTTTTAAGTAATATTTTAGAAGAGTATGAATTTGATAAAATTTTGTTTAAGAATCCTATACGTTTAAACTCATATCAAGAATATGTAAATAGAAGAATATTTGAAACGAGAGTTTTAGAATATTGTATCGATAATAATATCGTGAAATTCGATTAAAAAAATAAGGAGGTGAAAGTATGTTTACTAATCAAACAGTAGTTCCAGCAATTATACCTGCAATGCCTATAAGGGGAAGTGTACCACTACCTAATAATGAAATAAGATTAGATGTTGGTCGCCAAGAAAGTATACTTGCCTTAAAAGAAGCAGAAAGACAAAGTAAATACATTGTTTTATTTGTTCAAAAAGATCATACCCAAGATAAACCATCTGTTAATGATGTTTATCGTAATGGACTTGTTGCTAAGATTTCTTATAATATGGCAAGCCCTAATCTTCATAAAGTTAAACTTCAAGGTATTGTACGTTGTCAAGTATTAGAATTTACTCAAACGGAACCATATTGGAATGCCTCTATTGTCACAATGCCAATGGAAAATGATGACTTAGATAAAGAACTTGCCTATGTTCGTCTTTTGATTGATGAATTACAATCAGCAGCTAAAACCTTATTTGAAGGTAATCAAGAGTTAACTAATGTTATTTCTCAAGGTGTTACTGCTGATAAGTTAACAGATGTGCTTGCTTATAATTTACCACTTGATTTAAATACTAAAATTAAATATCTTAATACTCCAAATGTTGGTTTAAGACTTAGATATATGTTAGAAGATCTAAAAAGAGAAAAATATATTCGTAGTCTTGAAATGGATATTGAAAATGAAGTTCGAAAATCCATTAATGAGAACCAAAAAGAGTATTACTTAAGAGAAAAAATGAAAGTAATTCAAGATGAACTTGGTGATAAAGCTAAGAAGGATACTGAAATTGATGAAATGAGAGATAAGATCCTTAAAGCTAAAATGCCAAAATCAATGGAAGAAAAAGCATTAACTGAACTTTCAAGATATCAATCACTTTCTACTGCAAGTGGAGAGAGTGCGATTATTAAAACATATTTAGATTTCATTATTGCTCTACCTTGGTCTAAACAATCAAAGGATAGTAGTGATATTAAGAAATCAAAAGATCAACTGGATAAAGATCATTATGGTCTTGATCAAGTTAAAGAAAGAATTTTAGAGTATTTAGCTGTAAAAATCATGACTAAGAAAAACCCACAAGCCATTTTATGTCTTGTTGGTCCCCCTGGTGTAGGTAAAACTTCACTTGCAAGAAGTGTTGCAAAGAGCTTGAATAAAGAGTTTGTGAAACAATCTTTGGGTGGAGTTAAAGATGAAGCTGAAATTAGAGGTCATAGAAGAACATATTTAGGAGCTCTACCTGGAAGAATTCTTCAAGGTATGAAAAGAGCTGGGGTAATTAATCCTGTATTCTTACTTGACGAGATTGATAAATTATCATCTGACTATAAAGGAGATCCATCTAGTGCGATGTTAGAAGTACTAGACTCAGAACAAAACAAATACTTCTCAGACCATTATTTAGAAGAACCATATGACTTATCACAAGTATTCTTTATTGCAACAGCTAACTATTTAGATAATGTTCCTGCTGCCTTAAGAGATAGACTTGAAATAGTTCATTTAAGTAGTTATACAGAATTTGAGAAATTTGAGATTGCGAAAAGGCATTTAATCTCTAAACAACTTGAACTTCATGGTTTAAGTGAAGTAGATTTTGTTTTAGAAGATGAAGCTTTATGGGATATTATTCGTAGCTATACAAAAGAAGCTGGAGTTAGGGAGTTAGAAAGAAATATAGGAACTCTAATTCGTCGTGTAATTAAAGCAATTTTACTTGAAAAGAAATCAAAAGTTGTAATTACAAAAGATAGTCTAACTGAGTGGCTTGGAAAACCTAAATATCAATTTAATAAACTTGATAATGTAGATAAAATTGGTGTTGTTACTGGCCTTGCTTATACTCAATTTGGTGGAGATACTCTTCCAGTTGAAGTTACATATTATAAGGGTGATGGGAAGTTAGTTCTAACTGGTAAACTTGGTGAGGTTATGAAAGAATCTGCTCAAGCTGCCCTATCCTATGTAAAGAGCAATGCTGATAAATATGGAATTGATCCTAAATTGTTTAAAGAAAATGATATTCATATCCATATTCCTGAAGGTGCTGTTCCAAAAGATGGTCCTTCTGCAGGTGTAACAATTACAACAGCTGTTATAAGTGCATTTTCTCATCGCTTTGTTCGCCATAGTGTTGGTATGACTGGTGAGATTACCCTAAGAGGTAGGGTTCTACCTATTGGAGGATTAAGAGAAAAAGCAATTGCAGCTCATAGAAGCGGACTAAATAAGATTTTAATTCCAAAAGAAAATATTAAGGATTTAGATGAGATTCCAGAAAGTGTTCGTAAGGAACTTGAAATTGTTTCAATTGAAACAATTGATGATGTTCTGGGGAATGCTTTGATTTAAAAATTCAAATAGTTGGTATTATATTAATACCAACTATTTTTAAAACAAATAAATCAAAAAACCATTTGCAATGAACCACTAGTTGTGTTATAATATTTGTGTTGGTTTTTTAGACCTATTTAGTAATTTTATGTATTATATACATGCGTAGGAGGAATTATGCACGCAGTAGATATTTTATTGTTAATTGTATCAGTCTTATTAATAACTATTATAGTATTACAAGAGTCAAAAGAAGACGCATCACAAGCATTCTCAGGAGAAAAATCTGATTTGTTTGCGAATAGAAAAGCCCGTGGAATTGAAGTATGGATAAACTATATTACAGGTGGCTTATCAGTAGCGTTTTTTGTTCTTGCTATTCTTTCTGCATTTTTTGTAGATAGATTACCGTTATAAAATATAATAGGCCTGATCACAGGCCTTTTTTTAAACTCTAGTTATATAAGTGAGGTAGCTTGAATGAAGTACAAAATAGAAGAATATATTAATAGTAGTAACTATCAACCTAAAAATTATCAAGAATTATATGATTTTTTAGAAGTGAAACCTGAAGAAGAAAAAGAGTTTAGAAATACTCTTAATAGAATGCTTAATAATTATGATTTAGTTTTAAGTAAGAAGAGTAGATTTATTCTTCCTAAAGATGCAAATATCTATAAGGGAATAATATCTATTAATAATCCAGATTATGGATTTATTACATCAGATAGTTTTTCGGAAGATTTATATGTTCATAAAAATGGGATGAATAGTGCATTTAATAAGGATTTAGTCGTTTTTAGTCTAGATGATTTTTATCGTTCTAAATATAAGAATTCTTCAAAGCAAGAAGCTAGAGTAATTAAAGTCTTAGAAAGAAATCTAAAGACTTTTGTTGGTGAACTTAAAAGGAAAGCTAATCAATATTATTTAGATGTTAATAATCCTCAAGTAAAACAAATAGATATTATTGATAGTTTAAAATGCAGTGTTGGTGATATTGTAAAAGTTGAAATAATTAATTATAAAAAAGTTCCTATCCAAGGAAATGTAATTGAAAGAATTGGTTATAAAAACGATGTCGGTGTTGATATACTTGAAATAGCTGCAAAATATGATTTTTCAAATAAGTTTCCTGATGAAGTTATTTTAGAAGTAGATTCTAGAAGCGATAATATTGAAAATGAAATTAAAATAAGAAAAAAACCAAGTCTAGAAAATATCTTTACAATGGATGGTGAAGATGCAAAAGATTTGGATGATGCTGTTGCAATTAAGAAATTAGACAGTGGAAATTTCCTCTTAGGTGTCTATATAGCTGATGTTAGTTATTATGTAATAGAGGGCTCTGAAGTTGATTTGGAAGCATATTCAAGGGGCACAAGTGTCTATTTGACTAATGTTGTTTTACCAATGCTACCTGTAAGACTTAGTAATGATTTATGTTCTTTGAATCCGAATACTAATAAACTGGTTATAGCTTTAGAGATGGAAATAGATAAATATGGGGAAGTTATTAATAGTGATTTATTCCCATCTTATATTGCAACTAAATATAGAATGACATATAATAATATTAATCTTATCTTAGATGGTAATAGTGAAGTTACTTTAGAGTATAAAGATATATATAGTGATATTCTTGCAATGCGTGAGTTAAAAGATATTTTAACTGAAGCAAGAAATAAGCGGGGAGCTTTAGATTTTGATGTTCCTGAGGCTAAAATTATCATTGGTGAAGATGGAAAAGTTAAGGATGTTGAAGTAATTAAAAGGGGAATTGGTGAAAGAATAATTGAAGAATTCATGATAAAAGCTAATGAAGTTGTAGCTTCTAGAATTTATTTTTTAGAACTACCTTTCATTTATAGAGTTCATGATGAACCAAATGATCTTAAACTTAATTCTTTCAAACAACTTTCTAATAGTTTAGGCTATAAGAAGTTAAAGACAAAAACAAACTCTAAACAATTACAAGATTTCTTAAGCAGTATTGAAGATGAAGATAGTTATTTAAAAACAATTCTTTTGAAATCAATGGCTAAAGCAATTTATGATGTGGAAAATATTGGTCACTATGGTCTAGCAAGTGATTGTTATACACATTTTACTTCGCCAATTAGAAGATATCCTGACTTAATAGTTCATAGACTTATTAGAAAGTATTTATTCAATCATGAAATAGATCCATCTGAGAATGTAGAACTGTATAATAAAATTAAAGATATTGCAGAACAAAGCTCTGCAAAAGAAAGAGCTGCTATTGAATGTGAATATGAAGTTGAAGACTTGAAGAAAGCAGAATATATGGAAAACTTTGTTGGTGAAGTCTTTAGTGGTGTTATTTCTGGAGTGAATCGATATGGCTTGTTTGTACAACTGGCTAATACAGTTGAAGGTTTAGTTCATATAAGTAATATTAAAGGTAAATATACATATGATTCAAAAACTCTATCTTTAACTAGTACTCATGGTCAAAAATATAGACTAGGTGATAAAGTATTAGTAGAAGTTCTAAGAGCTGATAAACAAAAAAGAGAAGTAGATTTTAAAATTATTAAAGAAAAATAGGCTGGTGATTAGTTATGGAAAATATTAAAATTATAGCTAGAAACAAAAAAGCTGCTCATGATTATTTCATTTTAGAGAAATTTGATTGTGGGATTGTTTTGACAGGCACAGAAATCAAATCAATTAGAGCAGGTAGAGTTGCAATTCAAGATGCTTATTGCAATATTAAAAACTCTGAGCTTTTTATTATTAATATGCACATAGCTAAATATAAAGAAGGAAATATATTTAATCACGATGAAACAAGAAATAGAAAACTTTTAGCTCACAAAAGAGAAATAAGAAAAATGCATGGAAAAGTATCAGAAGAAGGTTTAACTATTATTCCTTTAACTGTATATCTAAAAGAAGGCCTAGCAAAACTAGAAATAGCTATTTGCAAGGGTAAGAAATCCTACGATAAAAGGGATGACCTAAAAAGAGAAGCAATGAAAAGAGACATTGCTAGTAATTTGAAAAATAGGTGATATTATGAAATGTAAGAGCTGTGGAGCTGAAATAGCAGAAGATACGGTAATTTGTGAGAATTGTGGCTTTAATGTAGCTGAGCATAAGAGATTAGAAAGAGTTGTTGTTTATGACGATCCTGAAGTTGACAAAAGTGAACGTGCAGGTTTAGTAGATAATCCAGTTCTTGCTTTTATCTTTTCAATTCTAGCAAATATATTTGGTGTATTGTTTGTAGTTAGTCCAGTCATTATTATTTTATATGCCTTATTGTTTGTTGGGTTTAATGTTCTTACTTTTGTTTTTGCAAACAAAAAAGCTAGAATAAAGTTTAAACCAATAGCTGACATAGCAAAAGTATTAGCATATCTTTCAATAGCTTTTGTTTTATTGAAATTTGTTTTTGAATTATCAAAGTTAATTATTAAGTAATAATATGATATAATATAAGAGAAGAGTAATCTTCTTTAAATGGGATAGTTATGGATTCGACAGGCTATCTGAAGTAGTATAAGCATGCTATGGTTGCGCATATAAAAACGCCGAGGTTTTATAATAACCGGA
>CAYOXB010000010.1:16974-41644 GCA_964407835.1 uncultured Bacteroidales bacterium | reverse complement strand
ATTTATATTTATATTTATATTTATATTTATATTTATATTTATATTTATATTTATAATTATAATTATAATTATATTATACTATATTATATATATATTTAAACTCTATGTATTGGGGATTTTATCTATAAATTGAAGAATAAGTTAGGAATTAAATTTAATAATGATTTCTTAGAATAAAGATTAACTTAAATTATTTTATATTAATCTCTAATGCACTACAAAATTATGTCAATGAATAAACATAATTTTAGATTATTTTTTTTAATAATATTTGTAAATTAAAAATACATTATTCTAGCTTTTAACAAATAAAATATGCACTTTTTCCCTGTTTTCTTTCAAGTAACATAATTGTTTCAATATGAGCCGTTTGAGGGAACATATCTACAAGACAAATATCCTTAATTTCATAATTAATAGCCAATATTTCTAAATCTCTAGCTAGGGTTGCAATATTACAAGAAACATAAACAATCTTTTCAATTTGCATTTCGATAATACTACTAAGTAATTTTTCATCACAACCTTTTCGTGGTGGATCTATTATAATAGTATCTATTTTATTTTTAATGTTTTTAATTTCTTCTTCTGACTTACCAATAATAAATTCAACATTATTTATCTTATTAAGTACTTTATTTTTATTTGCATCTAATATTGCTTGTTCTACTATTTCTATACCATAAACATATTTTGCCTGTTTTGCTAGTGTTAGGGCAATTGTCCCAACTCCACAATAAGCATCAACTATTACCTCGTTTTTATTTGCTCTAGCATAATCTATTACTTTTTGATAAAGTTTTTCAGTTTGAATATGATTAGTTTGAAAAAAAGAATTAGGCGAAATATAATAATTTAAATCCTTTGATTTATCTATTATTGCTTCTTCACCATAAATCAACTTAAAATCATCATTTAAAATAATATTTGTTGGGGAGGAATTTATATTTTGGTAAATAGATTTAACTTCAGGAAACTTATTAATTAATTCATTAATAATTGAATTGAAATTGCTTATTTTATTTTCTTTAGTAATAAAAACAATCATATACTCATTATCAACATTATTCCTAATTAATAAATGTCTAATATTACCTGTTTTTGTTAATTCATTATAAGCTTTAACACTGTATTTATTAAATAAACTTGTAATA
Organism: uncultured Bacteroidales bacterium; assembly: GCA_964407835.1. GTDB lineage: Bacteria > Bacillota_I > Bacilli_A > ML615J-28 > CAG-698 > DUVT01. The sequence continues at coordinate 40,490 of CAYOXB010000010.1, read as the reverse complement.
AATATAGCAATTTCACTAGCAAGTGGTGTTTGAATATAACATTTTGTAAACTCAACTATATCATGAGTTTCTTTTCTATAATAACCACAAACAACTCTACCCTTTTTCATCTGCAAAGGAATTTGGACTTTATTACGATAATAATATGCCTCATCCATCCCTATGATTTTTTCAACATTATAATTTATATTACCAAGTCTTCTTAATGTTTCTGTTGCTTGATTAAGCTTATATTTAAGTTGCTCATCATAACTTAGATGCATTATATCACAGCCACCACAATCTTCAAAGATTGGACATATAGGTGTTACTCTAGAGTTAGACTTTTTTAAAAGTTCCACTAATCTACCATTTCCAAAAGTTTTTTTAAGTTTTGTTATTGTGATTAGTCCAACTTCACCTGGAAGTATCCCTCTTACAAAAATAGTAAAACCATCCCTCTTACAAACACCCTCTCCATAGTGATTTAAATCTACACATTCTAATTCATAAATTTTATTTAGTTCCATTTTGATCTCCAATATTTAAATTATATCATAAAACATAGCATAATAAAACAAAAAAAGCCGTCTATTCACATAGACGGCTAGTTTTATTCGTATTCAAAACCAAAGAAATTGGTCATAAAATCTTGGAACTCTAAAAGTTCACTTTCTGATAAAGCATAGAAATCATAAGTAGCAAATTCTTCAATTGCCATAATAAACATTTCAACTAAACCAGTAATGTTAACATATAAATCCTCAACTTCTACTTCATCCATTTGAATAATATCCATACCCATTTCAGTTTCAAAGAAATTTGTAAATACAGAGTCAATTGAATCATTTATCTTTTGTTTATTTGCTGGAGTTAATAATTGATCTAAAGCTTTAATAGCTACTATAGCCATTGCTTCTCCTGCCATATAATGGTTTGAAAGTTCAAAGAATTCAGTTCCAGCTTCCATTGTACTTACAATATCTAATAGCTCAATTTCTATTTGAATTATATTAGTAAATAAATCAAGTCCAACCGGAATTAATCCCTCGAAAAACTCAAACATTGGTTCAGCTTCTTCTTCAAAATCAACAAATAAATCTTTTATAATACCAAAAAACTCTAGATATTGTTCTTCATTATTAAGTGAAGAAAGTATTGGGCGGAAAATCAATTCATTATATTCAATATATTGAATAATAATGCCATTAATATTGTTTGCAAAGTCATCTAATGTAAATTCTGAATCAGGGAAAAATATAAACAATATATCTTTTGCAATTTTGCCATCAGTTGAAATAAATTTCTTTATTACATCAGATAGAATTGTTTTAGCATCTTCATATATAAAACCAAGACCATTAGTGTTTATAATAATTTGACCAATAAAGAATATAGTATCATCTAATCTTTCAAGAAAATCTTCATCCATATCTTCAAATCTTGGGTTCTCAAGAACGAAAGGAACTATTTGTAGTACTTGCTCAAGACTAAGTAAGCCATTTAACTCAGAAACTATATTTAAAACATTACTACCATATTTATCCTTTAATTCATAATAATAATTTCCAAAATATACAATAGCATCTATTAAAGCAAACGGATCAAAAATATCATCTTCGTACTCGTTGGTTTCTTCATTCCATTCACCATAAGTAACAATCTTTTCCAATAAAGTTGTTATTTCTGTAAATCTATCTAAATCAAAATCATCAGCGATTTCTAATACTAAATCTAATGAATCTTTAAAAATTGTAGCAACTTGTAAAGCTTTAGCATCTAAGTCAGTAATATCAAGTTCAAATTTATTGTTTCCTAAGATAATTAATGGTAATACTAATGATTTAAAATCATTAGTCGTTGGCATAGTAGTTACTAATAAATCAATTATCTCACCCTTTAAAATGAAGATTTCTTCAAGAGTTAATTCTCCACTTTCAAGTAATTCAACAACCAAATCAATTATACCTTCATCAAGATTTTCTGATAAATTTTCTAAAAATGTTAGAACTACATCAATTGAACTTACTAATTCATCTCTTCTATTAGTTAATAAATCTAAATATAAATTTAACTGTTCTAAATCAGAATGATAAGCATTAACGTTAACTTCATGATAATAAACACTACTTTGATTAGAATGGTTTACTAAAAATGTTAGCTTCATATCTCTTAAATCTTCAATAAATTGAAAGTTCGATACATAATTCGAAAGTATAAAATCCATTAAAGTGTCATAATATGTAATTCCATAATTTCTATAATCCTCAAACCAATCGTAACTATTAATTCCATTATGCTGATCTATTAGACGGGTTGTAAGTCTTTCCAGCGCATCAGCTATATCATAATATGTTCCTGGAAAATCCAAAGGTAATGTAAGTAAATATTCGACAATTTTTGGATCTCCATAAAGACTCGAATTCATTAATGTAACTAAGTCTGCATACTCAGTTGAAGCTAAAAAGGTATTATATTTTGTTAAGGCATCTTCATATTTATCAACATAATATAAATATTCATCTGTGAGGTAATCTATTTCTGATGATATTGTTTCTTCAGCAAATGTTAATAAAATATCACTAAAGAATGAATTTGCTAATGAGAAACCAAAGAATTCATTTACTGTTTCTTTAATTACTACTATATCTCCCAAGTCTTTTTCCAAAGCTGCTAATATAAAATCAAAGAAATCTTTAGATTCTTGATATGATACGCCATTTGATTTAACTTTGTCTACATACAAACTTACTTTTGTTAATATGTGATAGTAATCATAATAGTCATCTTCATCTATAAAATCAGATATTTCTAAATCATCTTCATAACTAGAATCTATCTTCTTAAGAAGTTCAGTTAATAGGCCGTCCATTAATGCAGGATCTTCATTATTATATGTAATTGTTGCTTGTGGCGACAAGAAACTTCCGCTTTTTGCAGATACTTTAACAACAAAATTTCCATATCCTAAACTTAAAGTATTTAAGTCTAATGTTGGTTCATTTACTGTTACACTTACTGCTTCAACATCAACTTTATACTCATTTACACCTTCTATTGCAGACCATTTTAGAATGCCATTATTAAGTTGTAAATTTTTCGGCACCGGCGGAACAGTATTATAGTTTACAAATTCTACTGTTGCAGAGTTAGAATTCAATTTTCCACTCTTATAATAAACAACAACACTATATTTTCCAAAAGCTAAATCTAACTTTTTCAAATCATATTGATTTGTCTTGATAGTGTAGTCCTTACCATTAACTTGAACAACGTAATCATCTGCATAGCTAATCTTATCCCAAGAAACTATACCATTTTCAATCTTAACATTTTTTAAATTTTCTAAAACACTCGGTTTTGAAGAATTTTTATTTACTTTAAATTCTAAAGTATCTTCAAGATCTTCTTCTAAATACACAGTGCTTGCAGTTACAACTGCTTCTCCTTCTGCGATTGCCTTAACAACCCCTAAAGAAGAAACTTCTAAAACACTTGGATTACTAGAAACAAAAGTAACCTTATCTGCTGATAAAATTTCACTCTCTTCTCCAGTAACAACTTTAACTTCTAGTAAAACTTCTTCATTAATAATTAATGTAGTTTTAGTAGCACTTATTTCAAGTTTAGGTTCTTCAGAAGTTGACCTATCACAGCCAACAACAAAGCCTAAAGCTAGAAATAACAAAAGAAATAAAATAGTTTTTTTAAGTTTCATTATTCCCTCCCTATTTTAAATCTATTATATGTTTTTAATAAAAATATGTCAATAAAAATCAAATTACAAAAATCGTTATCATTCTTTATTTCAAATAAAAAAGCGCTTATAAGCGCTTTATAATATAAATATTATTTTGAGTTAATCAAATATTTAACTGTTCTAATTAATTGTGCAGTATAACCCATTTCATTATCATACCATGCAATAATTTTCACAAGTTGTTTTCCATCAACATCAAGTACAGATGTTGAAAGTCCATCAACTACTGAACCATAGTGAGAACCGATAATATCACTTGATACGATTGGATCTTCAGTATAGCCTAAACTTTCATTAGCAGCAGCTTTGATAGCAGCATTTACTTCTTCAACAGTAACAGGTTTTTCAAGTTCTACTACTAAATCTACTACTGAACCAGTAACTGTAGGAACTCTTAATGCCATACCATCAAGTTTACCTTTAAGTTCAGGTAAAACTAAACCAACTGCAGCAGCAGCTCCTGTAGTTGTAGGAACAATGTTTTCAGCAGCAGCACGTGTACGACGTGAGTAAATACCTTTACTATGAGGACCATCTAATGTGTTTTGGTCATTTGTATATGCGTGAACAGTTGTCATAAAGCCTTTAACGATTCCGAATTTGTCATTTAAAACTTTTGCAACTGGTGCTAAACAGTTTGTTGTACAAGATGCACCTGAAACTATTAATTCAGAACCATCTAATACTTCATGGTTAACGTTATAAACTACAGTTTTAAGATTTTTTCCTTTTCCTGGAGCAGAAAGAACAACTTTTTTAGCTCCTGCATTTATATGAGCCATAGCTTTTTCTTCTGTGTTAAATACACCAGTACATTCTAAAACAACGTCAACACCTAATTCTTTCCAAGGTAAATTTGCTGGATCTTTTTCAGCAAATACTTTGATTTCTTTTCCATCAACAACAAGTGCATTACCATTAACTCCTACAGAGTCGCGTTTGTAACCACCTTGCGCGCTATCATATTTTAATAAATAAGCTAGATCCTCAGCTCCTGTTAAATCGTTTAAAGCAACAATTTCAAAATCTTCAGAACCAAACATTATACGGAAAGCTAACCTTCCAATTCTACCGAAGCCATTAATAGCAACTTTTACAGCCATAATAATTTTCCTCCTTATTTCTGTATTACATATATATTATATACTTAAATACCTTATTTTTCAACAAATTTGTCTTGTGTGATAACGTTATCAAATAGTTTTTTTACCTTCTTAGTTAAGATTTCAAATTCATCAAAACTAATTGTTTGAACACTGTCACTTAAAGATTTTTCTGGATTTGGATGAACTTCAATCATTAAACCATCAGCCCCAGCTGCAATAGCTGCTAGTGATAATGGAAAAACTAAATCACTTCTACCACTTGCGTGGGATGGATCAACGATAATTGGTAAATTAGTAAGCTTCTTAACAATCGGAATACTGCTAATATCTAGTGTATTTCTAGTAAGAGGTTCAAATGTTTTAATACCCCTTTCACAAAGAATTACTTTTTTATTTCCTTCTATTAAAATATACTCGCAAGCATTTAACCATTCTTCTATTGAATTTCCAAAACCTCTTTTTAAAAGAATTGGTTTATCTAACTTCCCAACAGCTTTTAAAAGTTCAAAGTTTTGCATATTTCTTGCACCTATTTGAATAATATCAATATAACTATAGTATTTATTTAAAGATTCAACATCCAAAACTTCACTTACAACTTTAATATTGTATTTAGCCTTAACTTTCTTTATTATTTCTAGTCCTTCTTCACCAATTCCTTGAAATGAATAAGGAGATGTTCTTGGTTTAAAAAAGGCAGCCCTTAAATATTTAATACCAAGCTTTTCCATTTTACTCGCAACTTCACACATTTGTTCTTCGCTTTCAATTGCACATGGTCCAGCAATAATTAAAAGTTCTTTACCTTGATTAAAGCCATCAATTTTCATATTATCTTTTATACTTTTTGCTAATTTCATTATTTTTCACCAACTAAATATTCTAGTGCTTTTTGATAACTCATAAAACCTTCACCCATAAAGGATTCTTCACAAGCATCTTTAATTACATTTATTTTTCTAAAATCTTCTCTTTCATTTATATTTGTTAAGTGAACTTCGATAGTTCTAATATTTACTGCTTTAATAGCATCATAAATTGCATAGGAATAATGAGTAAATGCAGCAGGATTAATAATAATCGCATCAACATTTGTGTAGTAAGCTTGTTGGATTAGATTTATTACAACAGCCTCATTATTAGTTTGGTGTATTTGAAGTTCAAGATTTAATTTTTTCCCTAAATCTTTTATAAAATTAACTAAATCACCATATGTTTTTTTTCCATAAATATCTTTTTCTCTTATCCCTAGCATATTTAAATTAGGTCCATTAATTATTAAGATATTCATAAATATTCTCCAATAGTGTTTTTGCTTTAGTATTAGGTTTAATAGAAAAATCACTATATTTTCTATATAATTCTATTCTTTCAAAATATAATTCTTCAAGATCTTCTTTTGATTGAATTAGTGGCCTAGATTTATTAAATCTTTTTAAAAGATTATCAAGTGATTCATCAATAAAGATAACAAAACCATTTTTTCTTAAAGCTTCCATAGCTTTTTCTGAATAAACAATTCCACCACCAGTTGCAATTATCTTATTTCTAGACTTCGCAACTTCAATTGCATATTCTTCTTCTAATGCCCTATAATCTTCTATAGTTCCATCTTTTAGAATACTTTTTAAATCATGGTTATTTTTTTTCATTAAAAGATCAATATCTTGTAATTGATGGTTAGTCATTCTAGATAATTTTCTTCCTAGTTTAGATTTGCCTGCAAAAGGCATTCCAATTAAAACAATATTAGAAAGCTGGAAATTAAGTTTGTTATATATATTATCAATTTCACCAGTAAGATCTCTACCTAAATAAATAGAAGCAGCTTTAGCTGCTTGAGCAACAAGCATAATTAGACCATTTATTTTTTTTAATCCTTGTTTATTAAAATTAAGTAGAGTTGGCTTAACAGGATTATAAATTAAATCAATTAATATTTCTAAATTTTCAAACTCTTCTAAAGGGAATAATTGTTCAACTAATAATTCAGGTGTTGTTCCATATGGAGTAGTGTTTATAATAACTTCATAGTCTAAAAACCTTCTAAAATCATCAATTAAATATTCTCCAAGACCTCTAACTTCACGAACTAAATAGTTTATTTTATTTACTTGATAATCTTTTAAAACACTAGTAACTGTTCTTGAAGAATCCCCATTACCAATAATTAATACTTTTTTGTCTTTTAAACTTATATTGTTATATTTTAATAAATAATTAAATCCATAATAATCAGTATTATAACCTTTAAGTTTTCCATCAATATTAGTAATCGTATTAACAACTTCAGTTTTAGCAGCAAATTCATCTAATTCATCACATATTTTAAAAGCTTGTTTCTTATATGGATTAGTAATATTAACACCTTCAAAACTAAGTGCTTTTAGATTAGGAAAAGCATTTATTGCTAGAAGTTTGTAATCTTTAATTCCCAGCATTGAATAAATAAGTGGTGAAAAAGAATGACTTAAAGTTTTTCCAAGTAAAAAGAATCTATATTTTTGAATATCTTTACTTTGAATAAATACTTCTTTATAAATATTTTCAATTTCTTCTCTATTAATATAGTGTTTTGCTTTTTCCAAAATTTCTTTTTCCCTACTTACATTTAAAATTTGTTCACTAGTAACTAATTTATATTTACCAATTTCTTTTACAACTTCCATTCTCTCATCTAAAAGAGTCATGACCTTACGGTCTATTTTATCTATTTTTTTTCTTTGTAATTTTAAAAATCCCATTGTTTACTCCTTAAGAGCAATTCTAAAACAACGTAATTAGTTATTGCATTGACAACATGAAGACCTTTAACTGCTATTATTACATCATGTCTACCAGCCATTTCAAGTTCTTCATTTGTTTTCTTTTTAAGATTAATAGTTTTTTGCTTACTACCTATAGATGGAGTAGGTTTAAATATTGTTTTAAAATTAATAACCTCACCATTAGTAACTCCACCATTGATCCCAGCATTATTGTTTGAATGTAGTTTTACTTTATCTTTATCGTAACTTAATTCATCATTTACTTCACTACCATAGTAATTAATAAAATCAAATCCCAAACCAAATTCTAAACCTTTAACTCCAGGTATAGAATAGATTAAATGAGAAAGAATTGATTCAAAGCTGTCAAAAAATGGTTCGCCTAATCCAGTTGGGGGATTCATTATAAATGTTTCTACAATCCCAGCTAAACTATTTTTTTCTTCCCTAGTTTTTTTTATCAATTCAAGCATTGCTTCTTTAGTTTTTAAATCAACAACTGGAAAAGCTTCTTCTTTTAATGCTTTTAGTTTATCTCCTTCTATATTAAATTCTAAATCAACTAAATTTTTTATTTGTTTTATTCTTGAAGCTATTATTATATTTTTATCCCTTAATATTTGTTCTGAAATAGCTCCTAAAACTATAAGGCACGCTGTTAGTCTTCCACTTGATACCCCACCCCCACGATAGTCATGGAAAGATTTATATTTCAAATGGTATGAATAATCAGCATGGGATGGTCTAATAGTATCTTTTATGCTTTCATAATCGCTACTTTTTATATCCTTATTTTTAATTAAAATTGTAAGTGGTGCTCCTGTAGTAAAATTATTCAAATAACCACTAATAATTTCAAATTCTTCTTCTTCAATTCTAAGAGAAGTAAGATGAGCTAGCCCTAGTCTTAATTTAAGTCTTTCTTTAATTAAATCTAGATCCAACTTTATTCCTCCAGGAAGATTGTGAATAGTTAGACCTATATACTTTTCATGTGAAGCCCCAAAAATAGATACTTCTAAGTTTTTTCCAAAAGTGCTCATTTTAATCCCTCTATAAAATCATCGATTTCAACTTCTTCGATTTCAACTCTACCTATTTCTTTAAGAATAGGTAATTTTAATTTATTATTTCTTATTTTTTTATCTTCTAAGATTAATTGTTTGAGTTTTTCAAAATTGAAATTAAAATTAAGCTTAATTCCAAGTTTTCTTGCAAGCTTAACTAATTCATTTTTTATCTCATTAGATTTAGTTTCTATAATAAGACCATATAGTACAGCAATACCATGACTAATCCTACCTTTATTTATCCCTTCAATTGCATGAGCAATTGTATGACCATAGTTAAGAGCTAACCTAACATTATTATCAAACTCATCTTCTTCTACAATTTTAGCTTTTATTAAAAGCGAAGAATAAATAATATCTTCTAAATCCATATTTATGTCAATTTTTGAAAATAATTCAGGACTAAAACAAAGACCATATTTAATAACCTCACCAAGACCTGATTGATAATCTTCTTCTTTTAAACTCTTAAGTAATACAGGGTCAACTAAAACTAGGTTAGGATGATATATCGTACCTAACTGGTTTTTATATATTGAATTATTATGAAAATAATTAATACCAGTCTTGCCGCCAACTGCAGCATCAATTTGAGCTATAAGGGTTGTTGGGATATTGATATATTCAATACCTCTTTTATAAATTGAAGCAACAAAACTACCAAGATCGCTAACAACACCACCACCAAAATTAATAATAACATCGGTTTTAGTATAGTGCTTATCAAACATATAAGATATGATTTGATTTACAACTTCCATTTTCTTGCTTTTTTCACCATTTTTTATAACATAAAAATCAACATTTAAGTCTTTAAATAAATGAGAATACAATGAGTGAACAATATCATCTGTAATTACAAAATATTTCTTTGATTTATATAAAAATGTAGCTAGTAATTTCATTAAATCATTTGCTATATAAACCTTTGTTGAACTAGTAGAGTAATTAATAACTATTTCTTTCATTTAAATAACCTCAAGTTTACCGCCTACATTTTCAAAATCTTCAAAAAACTTTGGATATGATTTGGTCACAACATTAAAGTTTTTAATAACTACTGGATTATTTGCTATAGTTGCTAGAATTGTAACAGCCATAACAACTCTGTGATCATTATAAGAATCCACAACATCACCGCGAATAAAATTTCTACCATGAATAGTTATTTCATCTTCAGTTACTCTTACAAAACCACCAATTTTGTTAATTACATCAGCCATAGCAAGTTTTCTATTGCTTTCTTTAAAGGTTAATTTACTTGTTCCTTTAATTATAACTGTTGCTTGAGATTTTGCAGCTAGAGTAGCTAGAATTGGCCCTAAATCAGGTGTTTCAAATATATCTACAATAGCAGGAATAATAATCCCAGATTTATAAGAAAATGTTTTGTCTTCATAATTAAAGTGAACACCCATCGTATTAAAGTATTCAACTATTTTTTTATCACCTTGGATAGAATCCATATCTAGTCCACTTACTTCTAAATCATGATGAAAATAACTAGCAACTAACCAAACAGCTCCATGTGAAAAGTCACCTTCGATAAATGTGCTTTTCTTTTCATATTTAGCTTTTTCTAATAGCTTAATTTGCTTTTCACTAATTTCAAAACGAACACCAAATGCAGTAATAGCTTCTATTGTTAGCTCTACATACGGATTTTTAAAAGTTGTGCCTACTAAGCTAAGAGTTGTTCTATGATCTAAATATGGCATAACAAATAAAACACCACTTATTAACTGTGTTGTAATTTTACCTGATAAAACTATATCTAAATCTGTAATTTTACCCGATACAGTAAGAGTATACTTTGATCTTTGAAAAGATAGTCCCGGCAAATCCATTAAATCACTCGTATAGATTCTATCAATCAATCTTTTTGAAGCATGGATTTTTAATGTTTTAGAAAAAAACACCAAAACAGGCAACAACATTCTAAGAGTTGATGCCGATTCTATTACTGTAATTTCACGGTCAATAATTTTTGGTTTTCCATTGCCTTTTACAATAATACGATCTTTTTCAATTTTAAATTTAGCACCTAGGGTTTTTAAAACATCAATTGTTGCCATTGTATCATCACAAATCAAAGGATTATTAATTATTGACTTACCTTTACTTAAGGCAGCACAAATCAAATGACGGTGAGTTATACTTTTTGATGGTGGAACATTGATTGTTCCTCTTAAATTACTAGGATGAATTCTTAAATCCATAATTTGCTCCTTTTTATTATAATAATTATACTATAATTTCAAAAAAAATTAAAGTGATTTTACAACCACTTTAAATTTTAGATATTTAATTAGCTAATTTTAGTTTCTACTCTTATTAAGTAATCTAAAAACTAGTGGTAATATTTCCATGTACATCCAAACAATAGTAAACACTAAACCAAAGGACACATACCATTCTAACTCTTTTGATGCTCCGCCTTCTACAACTTGACGAATATTTTCTAAATCAAATAAAATATATAAACTTGCTAGAAAAATCATAACAAGTGAGACTACAACATTAAATCCAAAACTAAATTCAGCATTGCGATAAACTGTTATACTAAGTAGCCACATAAACAACATACTAATCATTACTGATATAGCAAATGTCATTAGAAAACGCATAAATCTAGTATTTACTTTCACAATATTTGTTAGGAATAAAGTAGCAATTACAACTAAAACAACGATTGTGGAAAGCAGTGCCATTAAAACAACTCCAGGAGCTGCTGCTTCAAAAGCAAGTGAAACAACACCAACTACCATACCTTGGGTCAAACTATATATAGACCCCATTACTTTTGCAAGTCTAGGTGAGAACAATGCTATTATTCCTGAGATAAATGCTGTAATGATTGATACCATTAGCATACCTACAAATAAATCAGGAGAATAAACCATCATAACGATTCCACCAACTGCCCCAGCAATTAATAATAAAATATAGAATAATGTTTTACCAATCACACCTTTATATGAAGCACTTGCTACTTCTTCATATACATGTTCAGACTCCATTGCTCTTTTAAAAACAGGATTATTTCCTCTCATATTTATTACCTACCTTTTCTTCATATTATTATAGACTAAATCTCACTTTATTACAAGATTTTAATTGAATAAATCAATTTGATCATCTTCAGGTAAATTACCAAAAGTACCTAATTGAAACAACCTTTCATATAATGTTGCATTTATTCTAGTCCTATTTAAAACATCCCTTACAGATGTAAATTCACTTTCATCCCTTGCATCGGTTATAGACTTCGCTGTTGCTTCTCCTAGGGAATCTACAGCAGAAAAAGGCATTCTAAGCGAATTTTCTTCAATTAAGAAATCTCTAGCTGCAGATTTTTCAATATCTACTTGTTTGAACTCAAATCCTCTAGCTGTCATTTCTAAAGCTAATAATAAAGTTCCATAAAGGTCAATTTCTTTATTAGTTGCTTTTTTATTCGCTATTTTTTCTTCTAATTCTTTTACTTTTAACTTAATTGTAGAATAACCATTTGCCATTACATAGACATCAAAAGCAGTTGCTCTTCTTGAAAAATAAGCAGAATAGTAATAAATAGGTTTATATACTTTAAACCAAGCTATTCTTAAAGCCATAATAACATAAGCAGCAGCATGTGCTTTAGGAAACATATATTTAATAGATTTACAAGAGTCTATATACCATTTAGGAACACTGTGCTCAAGCATTTTCTTTTCATACTCAACACTTACACCGCGTCCTTTACGAACTCTTTCCATTATTTCAAATGAATCAGATGCAGTTAAACCTCTATTCATTAAATAAACCATTATATCATCACGACAACCTATTAAATCTTTAAAATCAACTGGTGGAACACCAGGCTTTTTACCTAGCATATAATCTCTTGCATTACCATTCCAAACATCAGTTCCATGGCTTAAACCAGATATTTTAATTAAATCATCAATACTTCTTGGATTTATTTCACTTAACATCTCTTTAGTTAATTGAGTTCCAAATTCAGGAAGTCCTGTTGTTCCAACAACTTGAAGAATTTGCGTTGCATCAACTCCAAGCGAAGAAAGCCCGTTAAACAAAGCTAATACTTTTTTATCAGCTAGTGGTATATCTTCTGCTTTCTTAAATGGAAACTCATCCGGGTTTTCTTCCACAAAATTCATTAATTGACGAATCATCGTCGGATCATCATGACCTAAGATATCAAGTTTTAAAAGATTTGCTTCAAATTTATGATAATCAAAATGAGTTGTACGCCAGTTCGAATTAATATCATCAGCCGGATATTGAACTGGAGTAATATCTGTGTACTCAATTTCTTTTGGAACTACTACAATTCCACCTGGGTGTTGGCCGGTTGAACGTTTAACGCCTGTAATTCTATTTGATAAACGGTTTATCTCACAATTTCTTGCTTCAATTCCTTTTCTTTCCAAATACCCTTTTACATAACCATAAGCAGTTTTCTCTGCGATTGTGGAAATAGTACCTGCTCTAAATGTATTATCAACACCAAATAGGTCTCTACAAAACTCATGAGCTCTTGCTTGATATTCACCTGAGAAGTTTAAATCTATATCAGGTACTTTATCACCATCAAAGCCTAAGAAGGTTTCAAATGGAATATCTACACCATCTCTATTTAAATTAGTTTGACAATGTGGACAACTTGCCTCTGGTAAATCAAATCCCGTACCAACTTGGTGAAGAATATTATATAAATCCTTTGCTTCTGCATGAACAGGATAATTTTTCCTTTCATCATCATTGAATTTAAATGCTGTGAAATGACAATTAGGACAATAATAATGTGGAGGCAAACTATTAACCTCAGTAATTTCCATTAAGAACGCTACTAAGGATGAGCCAACACTACCCCTACTACCTACTATATATCCTGCTTCTTTAGAATTTTTTACTAATAAATGAGAAATATAATAAATAGAAGCATAGTTATTGCCAATTATACTATCAAGTTCTTTTTTTATTCTATGGTCAATATAATCTGGTAATGTTTCACCATATATTTCTTTTGCTTTTGTATATGTCAACTCTAAAACAGCTTCCTTGAACGAATCAACACCATGTTTTTTCATGAAATCATCTTTAGGCGCATATAATTCTTTAGGAAACAGCGGAAACACTTCAATCATATCAGCTATTTTATTTGTATTTGTTACTACAATTTCCATAGCCATTTCATTATCTAAGAATGAAAACTCCTTTAACATCTCCTCGGTTGTAAGATAGTTTTGATACGGAATATCTTTAACCCCATGAAGTGGGTGAAGCCCTCCTCCAACTTGAGGAGCATTTATAAATATTTCTCTAAATTTTAAGTCTTCTTTATTAAGGATATGAACATCTCCAGTTGCAACAACAGGGATATTCTTTTCTTTCCCGGCTCTTAGAATTCTATTAATTGCATCTTTTATACACTCAATATCATAATTTCTATCACCAGAATCAAATAAGTGCATATAATGGGATACAGGCTGTACTTCTAAATAATCATAAAACTCTACTTCTTCTAATAATTTGTCATATGAATTTCTAGAAGCTAGCTCAAATATTTCACCATTTGGACAACCACTTCCAATTAATAAGCCTTCTCTATTTTTAATTAATTCTTGTTTTAGAATTCTAGGTTCACGATGAAAATAAGTAGTGTGAGATGAAGTTATAATTTTATATAAGTTTTTTAGACCAACCTTGTTTTTAACTAAAATATTAAAATGCGTTGGAAATGCAAATTTATATACTTCATTTGGATCAATAATACTATTAATATCTTTATAATTAGTGATTTTAATAGCTTCAAGATCAGCTAACATCTTTATAAACACACCACTAGTAGCTCTTGCATCATAAATAGCTCTGTGGTGCTGAACTAATTCAACATCAAAAAACTTTGTAAGAGCTTTTAAGTTAAACGTTTTAAGTTTATCTCCATATCTAACTCTAGCCAGTTGCAAAGTGTCTATAGTTGGGAAATCCTTTTTGTATAAACCATAATCTTTTAAATTTCTATATAAATGAGAATTATCAAACAAAGCATTATGAGCTACTAAAATAGTTCCTTCAATAAACCCAGCAAAATCACTAATAACTTTATCGATTGTAGGAGCACCTCTAACATCGTCATCAGTTATACTTGTAATCTCAGTTATTTTTTCTGAGATACTTCTAGTAGGTTTTACAAAACTAGAAAACTCATCAATAATAAAACCATCTTTTACTTTAACAGCAGCTATTTCAATAATTTCATCATAAATACTTGATAGTCCCGTTGTCTCAACGTCATATATAACATATGTTGCAGTTTTTAAAGCAATATCATCATTATCAGTTAGGGCTATTTTAAACTTAACTTCATCAACTAAATTACCTTCTACACCAAAAATAGGCTTTATATTTGCTTTTTTAGCTTGGATTGCAAGATCAGGAAATGCTTGAACATTATTATGATCAGTTATTGCAATTGCTCTATGACCAAGTACATTAAGTAAATCGATATAATCAGCAATATCAACTACACCATCTTGAGTAGACATCTTTGAATGGGCATGTAATTCAACCCTTTTTATTTCAGAAAAATCTTCTCTTGTCTTAGTTTGTTTTCCTTCAAGCCCATGAATTTCTTTAATGTCTATTACAACATCACGTGAAAACTTATCGTATTTAGCATAACCAAAGACCTTAACACGGTCACCAACAAAACAATGCTTTAAAAAGTACTGCTCATCATCATTATTTCTTACATCTAAAAATGTTTTTATAATTATTGAATCTTCACCATCAAAAATAGTAGCTGTATATAGTTTATAACCCTTTGGTTCTGCAATAACAGCTTCTATAACTTCACCTTCAACAACAAAACTAGTTGATGAATATTTTTGTTGGTACTCTATTAACTCAACTTCAGATGCTGGAACATCTTTTAGTGGAATAACTTCTCCATTAATTTCTTTTATAAGTTTCTTTTTACGCTTATGAACTTTTTCTGTTTCTTTTTCCTTATTCATAAGATCATATAAATGTTGTTCACGTAGTGCTTCTTCAGTTGACTTTTCAATATTAGTTTGAATTTCTTCTTCCAAAGGAATTTGAAAAGGACTATGTTCACAACTAATAGCAACATTAAGCCCATAATCAACAAAATATTTACTTATTCCTCTAAATAAATTATTGACCATTTCTTCTTCTAAACGCCCCCCAACAAAGACTTTAATCCCATTATCAAAAAAGTCTGTTGTGAAAGTTTTTAAACCACGATATCTTGGTTTATCATTTTTAGCTTTTTGAAGAAAATGATTGTAATATTGTTCAACATACTCACTTGTCATATGAGTATTTTCAAATGAAAATTTTACATCAACTTTACTAATTCCTTGCGCTTTAAAATAAACTATCGATTTCTCCTCAATAGTTGCAAGTTTATCAATATCCAAAGCTTCTGGAAACTCTAAGTAAATAGTCCAAGAATTTTCAAGATTATTTACATTTACTTTCATAATCTTGCCACCTTGATATTGTTCACTATCTAATTTTAAAAATTCTAATAGTTCTAAAAACTTATTGTTGTGTCTTTTCATATTTATTCCTCTTAGTTTGTATTTTATCACAATTTCAGCTTTTTATCTAGTCTAAAATTATTAAACTTGAAACTAAAAAAAGCAATTAAAAAATTGCTTTTAAATTATTTCTCATAGACTACTCTTCCACCTACCATTGTATAATCTACTTCAATATTTTTAATATCTTCCTTTGGAATTGTATATATATCCCTATCTATAATAACTAAATCAGCTAAATAGCCAGTTTCAACTTTTCCTTTTACATCTTCTTCATAACTCATATAAGCAGCATCTACAGTATATGCTTTAATTGCGTCTTCTACGCTTAAAGCTTCTTCTTTAATATATTCATGCTTACCAGATAAATCTTTTCTTGTAACAGCATGATAAATACCGTAAAAAGGATTAAAATCCTCAACTGGAGCATCACTACCAAAACTAGTTTTAGTACTTTTAAAAAGTGTATTGAAAGCATATGATGAATTAGCTAACTCTTCACTTACTTTATTATAAACCATAAACATATCTGTATTAATAAAAATCGGTTGAACTAAAGCACAAACTTGCAATTCCTTAAATCTATTTAATAATTCTTTTGAAGTTATTTGGACATGAACAACACCATTACGATTATAATTGTCTTTTCCAAAGACTTTTTCAAACCCATCTAAGACAATACTTATTCCTCTATCACCAATTGCATGAACAATTACTTGTTTTTTATTTTCTTTAGATATATTAAGTAACTCTTCATAGTTATCTTCTTCTAAGCATAAAATACCTTTAGTATTTGTATTTAAATAATTATTAAATAAAGCAGCAGTATTTGCACCTAGTGAACCATCAATAAATAGTTTCAATGGTCCAATTTTATAATAACTTGATTCTTCTATTTCTTCTTTTAAGAATTTTTTATACATATTTGTATCATCAAAGGTAATTTGTTGAAAAATTCTTGCATTAAGTCTTCCTTCACTATGAAGTTCACTATAAGCCTTACTAATCAATAGACCACGTTTTATATTATTATTAATATCATTACTTTGAAGTGATGTAAGCCCTACTTTATTAGCATCTTTAATTCCTGAGGCAATCATTTCTTTATAATCTTCTAAATTAAAATTTCTACTAAATAAAGATCCAGTTAAATCTAGAGCATTTTCTCTAATAACACCTGTTAACTCACCATTAAAACTATCAAGTGCTCCTCCATCAACAACAATATCAGGAGTTAGTTTTAGAATCTCTATAGCTTTTGAGTTAATTGTTGCAATATGTCCACAAACACGATAAATTATAATCGGAATATCTTTTGATATTTGGTCCAAGTCTTCTTTTACAAGAAGTCTTTTTTCTTTTAAATTATTATCATTATATAATCTGCCTAAAATAAACTTAGGTTTATTTTTTAAATATTCTTTGCCAAGACTAATTACTTCCGTTATTGAGGTTGCTTTATCAAGCATTAAATTTAGTTTTGTGAAGGCATAATTGATTAAATGAAGATGAGAATCATTCATTCCAGGTAGTACAGTTCTACCTTTAGCATCAATTACTTTTGAATCTTTAGGAAATTCTTTTATACTATTACTAGGAAAAATTTCTTTTATTATTTCACCATCTATAATAATAGTTTGTAATTCTTTATAATTATGAAGTTTTGCATTATTTATGATAACCATATTTATCTCCTTAAAATATAATAACATTATATCATTAATTTAGATTAATGTTAAGAAAATGAAAAACGGGTTGCCCCGTTTATTCAAAGTATATTTTTACAATATCGCCTTCTGCAGATACTACATTTACTAGTTCACCTACAAAATCATTTTCTATACTACTCATTAATAGATCCATATCTACATAATTTTTTAGTAAATCTGAATCTACTCCTCCAAATTTAATATTTCCGCTATTAATTTTCATAAAATCACCTGAAGCTATAGCTACTTTTAAAAATGAAATTGGAATAGTAACATTAACTTTGTCACCTTCTTTTGAATCAACAAATATTTTTAAAAACTTAGGTTTAGCTACTGTAGTAGCTCTTGTCTTAACTTCTTGTTTTTTTTCTTCTTTAATTTGTTCATCAACTGCTTTTAATAAACTTTCAGCTTCAGAGACATTAATTATCCCTTCTTGCAACATTTCGAGTATTTTAATTCTTTCTTGCATGTTTTTCACCTATTCCTCATATTTTATATCGATGTCTTTAGCATCTAAATCATCATATTTTTCTTCTTTTTTCTTACTTTTAAACTTATCAAAGAAACTTTTACTTTTTTCTAAGATTAGTTTATCAATTCTAGCAATTTCTTCATCAATTTTTTTAAGTTGATTAACTAAGTTATCTCTAACTTTACCTATTTCAGTTTTATTAATCTTTTCTTGTAGTTTGTTTTTAATCTTAATTAGTCCTTCTTTAATTAATTCTAACTTTGCAACTACATTTTTTTTAAATCTTTTAAAGAATTTCTTTTCATCTTCATGTGCTTCTTCTAAAATTTTAAGTAATTCTTCAGCCTCATCACTTGTTATTACATTTTCATGTAACATATCTAATATTTTTCTTCTTTCAGTTTCCATGATTTTACCTCACATTCTTAAGTAATTCTGTCGCCTCAGCATAAGTTATTTCCTTAGCTGCAAGTTTATCTAATATTTCTTGGCGTTTTAATGATTCTTTTGTCTCAACATCATCTTTAACATCATAACCTAGAGCAGTTAATACTTCATTTAGAAGTTTCTTTACTGTAGGATATGAAATATTAAGATCTTTTTCGATTGCTTTAATACTTCCTGAATTTTTTAAAAATACTTCTACAAAAGTTAAGTGTTCTTTTGAAAGTAAACTTAACTTACTTAAATGGAAGTGACCATTTATTTCAATTTGACAATGTTCACAGTTTAGTCTTGTTATTGTAAGTTCTTTTGAACATACAGGACAATACGGTATAATTTCTCTTTTCATATATAACCTCCTAGAATAATCTAATTCTTATTTTTGCTTCTTTTGAATCAACTTTTATTGAAAAGCCTTTAGCATTATTTATTGCATCTTGATATAGTACATTAGGCATATCATTTTTAGTAAGTTGTTTTTTCAAAAATGGTTTTGCAATTACTACTGGTAGTGGAATAATCATAAACAAATTTACAAAAAATGAAATAAAAGGATTTTCCTTAATTCTTAACTTTATTTTTATAAAGTTAGCTCTATTTTTCTTGCTTTTCTTTATTTCTCTTTTATATATTTTTGAATAAGCATCATCTATTGTTATTTGATTGTTTGAAACTTTCTCTAAAATTTTTGTCATAATTACTTACCTCACCTATTATTATACATATTAAATTAACGTTGTCAAGTAAATAATTAATAATTTTAATATTATTATTAATATTATTAAGTTAATTATTAAGATTTTTAATTTCAAACACAAAAAAAGACTTAAAATCTATTTAAGTCTTTAGTATTTCTCTTTAAAATATTGTGATATACTCTCAAGCGCCTTTAAGAGCACCTCGTCTTCAGCAATCGGCAGTTCATCAAATATTGAATCAATCATTTCATTATGGAACTTACTATGCTCTTCTAAGACATTTAGACTGCTATTTGTTAAGCGTAAGTAAACTTTTCTACGGTCTGCTTCATCAGTATCTCTTGTTACATATTTTTTGCTAACAAGGCGGTTGATTGTGGAAGTTAGAGTTCCGGTAGTTATTCTTAGTTTTCTAGCAACATTGCTCATTGTAGGATCATCACTAGATTCTATTGCTTCTAATGTATGAACTTCATTCATCGATAAGTTAACACCTTGTTTTTTAAGTTCTGCTTCTTCAATTGATAAAATAGTATTAAATATATTTACTAATAATTCATTAATAACATTTTTTATTTTACTCATTCTTATCCACCTTTTGTTTTATACTTAAAATATATCATATAAAAGTAGTTTTTTCAAGCAATTAGACATTAAGATATTAATATGTATTCAAATAGTGTTGACTTAATATAGATTATATAGTATATTTAATTAGATATCTCCGAATAAGAATATTAGTGGGGGAACCAATACTTGGGGTGAATCTTTTTAAAGTAGGGTTACTTGGATACCCGAACCCGTCAGCTAACCTCATAGGAGTAACCAAGCGTATGACAAATTTTTTTAGTTGTACGCATTTTATTATAATAAATGCTACTTATGTACAATGGAATAGGAGGATAGTAGTTGAATATTATTATTAAAATTGCTCTTGCACTTACAATAGGTATTGCAGGCGGGAAACTAGCAAAACTTCTGAAACTACCAAGTGTTTCGGGTTATTTGCTTGCAGGATTGTTTGTAGGACCTGCGTTCTTTGGAGATTATGGTATACTTAATGCAGGTGACCTAGATAATTTAATTTTCATTAGCGAGCTTGCACTTGCTTTCATAGCTTTTAGTATTGGAAGTGAGTTTGTATTAAAAGAATTAAAAAAATATGGTAAAAAAGTTTTTATAATTACAATAGCAGAAGTTATCGGTGCTGTATTTGTTGTTTTTTCTGTAATGTTTTTAATAACATATTTCAGCAGTAAAAACTATGTAGATAATCCTTTTGCTTTTAGCATTGTTATTGCAGCGATGTCTGCAGCAACTGCTCCAGCAGCAACTTTGCTTGTAATTAGGCAGTTTAGAGCATATGGCCCAGTAACAAAGAGCCTACTCAGCGTTGCAGCTTTAGATGATGTTATTGGGATAGTTATATTTGCAGTTGCAATTTCAATTGCGAAAGTATCTTTAAGCGGTGAAGCGATAACTTTCTCATCCCTTGTCTTAGGACCAGTAATTGAAATATTCGGTTCAATACTTCTAGGATTTGTTCTTGGTTTTGTTCTTTCAATTATTGCGAAGAAACAAAAAGACCCAGATGATTTGCAAGTAATTTCAATTATTGCAATTTTTCTTGGAGTAGGAATCGCTAAGTGGTTAAATTTATCACCACTTCTAACTAATATAGCAATTGGGATGACTTTAGTAAATGTAATGAAGAAATCAACTAGAGTATTTGATAGTGTCAACGGCTTTGTTGCACCATTTTATGTATTGTTCTTCGTCTTTGCAGGCGCAGGTCTAGACTTAAAAATACTTTGGGGAGTAGGTTTTATCGGAATAGCCTATGTATTTGCTAGAGGAATCGGTAAATATAGTGGTGCTTATATTGGTGGAAAAATTGCCAAAGCAGAACCTACCGTCACCAAATACTTAGGATTTGGTCTCCTACCGCAAGGAGGAATATCTATAGGTCTTTCTGTTGTTGTTGCAACAACACTACCAGTAGAATATTCTTCAATAATTAATACAATAATTATGTTTGCAGTATTAATTTATGAAACAAGTGGACCAATCTTCTCTAAACTTGCAATTAAATTCGCAGGTGAAATTGACGGACTCGACAGAATGGATGAGTTTGATGCAAAAGAAATTGAAATAGAAGTAGCATAAAGGAGGCTAAATAAATGATTACACTTATTATTGTTTTAAATAAAGTAGATTATTTAGATGATGTTCTTTCAACTTTAGTTAAATTTAAAGTTAGAGGTGCAACAATATTAGATTCTCAAGGAATGGGAGGCGCAATTGTTAGCGGCGGATATCGTAATATTCCACTATTTGGTTCTTTAAGAACATTAATTAATGAAAAGCACCCATATAATAAAACTATTTTCTCTGTTGTGAAAGAAGAAATTATAGAAGATTTAGTAAAAGCTATTAATGATGTATTTGATGAAAAACAACCAGGAACTGGTTTTATGTTCACATTACCTGTTATAAATGTTTATCCAATGGATAAATAAAGCCCAAAAACCTGATTAAATAATCAGGTTTTTTTATTTATTTTTAGTTATATTTGAAATTGCATTGATTATAATATATATTTTTAGTATAATTTTAGTAATTGGTGTTTTATAAAAGTAGCCAGATATTATTATAAAAAACTAATTTACAAAATCAAAGGAGATGATATTTTGGAAGAAAGTAAATTTATATTTATTCTAATTCTTATTATTGGCGTTACCTTAATGTCTTTAATTTATTCATTGTTTTTACATAAACAACTAAGTAAAACAAAAGTAAATCATAAAGATATTGAAGAAATCGCATCTTTTATTAAAGAAGGTACACTTGCTTTTCTTAAAAAAGAGTATTCAATTATTGCTATTTTCATTTCTGGGATTGCTGTAGTACTTGCACTACTCGGTCTTCTGCCGGCTTTAGCTTCAGCAGACGGTGTTGGTTGGCAAGCAGCAATTTGTTTTCTAATCGGCGCAAGTTTTTCTGCTCTAGCTGGATATTCAGGAATGCGCGCTGGTATTAAAGCTAATGCTTTAACCGCTTCTTCAGCAATTACAGGCGGAATGGGTAGATCACTAAAAATGGCATTCAGTGGTGGATCTGTTTTAGGCTTAAGCGTTGCTGGTTTTGGTTTACTTGGATTAACTACTTCGTTTTTAGTTTTATATTTAACTCAAGGTAGTATTGAACTTGCGGGCCAAATAGTTGTAGGTTATGGACTTGGTGCTTCTTTAGTAGCTTTGTTTGCTAGAGTTGGTGGGGGAATATATACAAAAGCAGCTGACGTAGGTGCTGACTTGGTTGGTAAAGTTGAAGCTGGTATTCCTGAAGATGACCCTCGTAACCCTGCAGTTATTGCAGATAATGTTGGGGACAATGTTGGTGATATCGCAGGAATGGGGTCTGACTTATTAGAATCATATGCAGGAGCGATAATTTCAGCTCTGACACTTGGAATATTTACTGCAACCACATTTAATACAAGGCTTTCATTTGCCCTATATCCACTATTAGTAGCTGGAGCAGGTGTTGTTGCAACTATTTTAAGTATTGCATTAATTAGAATGAAAGAATGGAAAGAACCACAAAAAACACTAAATATTGCAACATATGTTGCTAATGGAATTGTTTTAGTTCTAGCTTTGGTCTTTAGCTTTTTTGTATTTAAAGATCAAGAAAACAAACTAAACCACTTCTTTTCAATTGTTACTGGTTTAGGAGTTGGAATTTTAATTGGATTTATTGCTGAACTATATACTTCAGAAGAATATCGTTCAGTTAAAGAAGTTGCTTATGAATCACAAACTGGTCATGCAACTAATATAATTTCTGGTTTTTCAGTTGGAATGAAATCAACCGGAATAACTATTATTGTTTTAGGATTAGGGATTATTATTTCTTATTTAATAAACGATA
>CAYOXB010000010.1:6120-16964 GCA_964407835.1 uncultured Bacteroidales bacterium | reverse complement strand
CCACAGTTGGAATAACTGTATCAGTTGATGCCTATGGACCAATATCAGATAATGCTGGTGGTATAGCAGAAATGGCTAAACTATCACCAGAAGTAAGACAAATAACAGATAAACTAGATTCAGTAGGTAATACTACTGCAGCAATTGGTAAGGGTTTTTGTATTGGTGCAGCTACTCTTACATCGCTTTCTTTATTTATCTCATTTGCTCATGTTACAAAACTTGATAGTGATGCTATAAGCGTCCTTGACCCACTTGTAATCTTTGGGGTCTTAATTGGGGCAATGCTTCCGTTTATGTTTACTGCTCTAACAATTAGTTCAGTTGGAAAAGCAGCAAATAAAATGATTGAAGAAGTAAGGCGTCAGTTCAAAGACGACCCAGGCATTATGGAAGGAACTTCAAAACCTGATTATGCAAAATGTGTTGAAATCTCAACATCAGCAGCTCTAAAAGAAATGATTATAC
The DNA here is from genome assembly GCA_964407835.1 of uncultured Bacteroidales bacterium. Taxonomy (GTDB): domain Bacteria; phylum Bacillota_I; class Bacilli_A; order ML615J-28; family CAG-698; genus DUVT01. The sequence continues at coordinate 16,496 of CAYOXB010000010.1, read as the reverse complement.
CTTCTTTAATCGCTGTTGTTGCACCTATATTTGTAGGTTTTGTCTTTGGTAATGAAGCTTTAGCTGGCTTATTAGTTGGAGCTCTTGCTACTGCAGCAATGCTTGCAATCTTTATGGCAAATGCTGGTGGAGCTTGGGATAATGCTAAAAAGTTAATCGAAGGTGGTTTATACGGCGGTAAAGGTAGCGAAGCTCATAAAGCTGCTGTTACTGGAGATACTGTAGGAGACCCATTTAAAGATACTGCAGGACCTGGAATGGATATTTTAATTAAATTAATGTCGATGATTGCTCTTATTATTGGACCAATTATTGTTGAAACAGAGTCCTTATTCCAAATTTTGTTCAAAAAATAAAACAATAGAAAAAGAAGAAAACATTTAAAACTATTTGTTTTCTTCTTTTATTTTATAAATCAGCTAAAACCCATAAGAACTTACCTGTTGTATGCCCCCATATTTCTTTATAGACTGCATTATTAATAACTGGCCAATAAGGTTTATCTAATTCCTTATATGTTTTTATACCAACTGGAAGTGAACCTACCATTTGCTTTGAAAAAGCAACATATAAAGGATGGTAGTTATAACCTTCTCCATACATTGTGGAAGAGGCAAATGGATTCATTCCAAGTACCCATTCTAATTGATTGATTGCAAGTTGTTTTAATTCATTTGAATTTAAGATTTTACTAAGAATTGAAATAGCTTTTGCTTTACTTAAAAGTGTAGCATGATAGCCTCTTCTTTGAATTGCAATTGGGAATACTCTTAAATACACATCATCTGTAATCTTAAATCCTGCTTTTACTTGAGTTTCTAGTTCACTTAAAGCCTCATCAAGATCTTTTCTACCAGGTATCGTAATATGATCTAAATTAACTTTTCCTAAAATATAAATATTAGCAGGTATTATTCCATATGGTTTTGTATATTTAGCAGTTTCCAACAAATATTCAGCATATAGTTTCAAGCCTTCAAGCCATAATTTACTATCTTTGTGATTACTTGCAACTTCATATAGTTTTGCTAGTCCTTGAATAGGAGACTGTTCATGACCACGATGGTCATATGAAAGAATATAATTATGTTCTTCATCTTCATAGAAAAAGCCTCTAATCTTACTATTTCCAAGGTAGTCTCTTTCTTGACATGCTAGAATGGTCTTCGCATACTTACTACCTACTTCTAAATATTTATTATCTTTAGTTATCATATACAAAATACTTGCAGCAAGTGCACCAGCCCCAGATGTTTGCGATGGAATACTTGGTCCCCATCTTTTTGTATATATTCCGTCAATATAGCCACTTACTGCAAAGTCAAAGTCCTCAATTGCAGCTCTTAAATTCCAAGAAGCAAAGACTTTATCAACATCTTTATAAGCAAGATATGCTTCAGCTTCTGCTGCAGCAGCTAAGAAGTTTTCAAATGGTCCATTTTCAACAGGGTTTGTTAGAACTGTTTGATTATCTTTATCTAAAACATTACTACGCCAAATTGAATAAGTAACAGCTAGAGCTCTATTGCCATTTTCCATCCTTGTTCTAAGTAACCAGTTTAAACCCACTTTCGCTTCATCAAGTATTCTTTGGCTTAACATTTTATCTTTTGTATTATTATGTAAATCAAGCAATGCATGAGCCATTTCAGCAGTACAAATTTCAAACTGGGAAACATCACCAGCATCATGCCAACCTCCAAAATTGGGAACAGTTCTTCCATCTTCATCATAAGAACGACAGTTCAAATGACAAGCACTATGAACACCTGCAATATCTTCACCACATCTAAGTAATCTTAAGAAGTTTAGGCTCTTCCAAATAGGCGATAAATAAGGATTATCGTTAATTACAAACTCACCACCAAATACATCATCTACTTTTATCTTATATTTACCAGGATTAGTAAATTCACTAAAATCTAATACTTTAAAATTACCAAAATTAGATGCTTCTTCTTTTGGTTTTCCTTTATACACTTCTACATCATCTTTAAAGAGATAAAAATGTTCTGATTTCATATTTTGAGTTAAAGCAATTTTTTTTGCATCTTTATAATAACCACTATGACAATATGCTATTCTATCTTCTAAATCCCAACCAAGTTCATATTCACCATTCACAAGTTCTGCTTTAATTTCTAAAACATAAACTTTTAAACTTGGTTCTGCCTCCGGTGGCATTCCCATTAAAAAAGGAGCAATTGTAAGATATTCGACTTTGTCTCTTGCAATATGACTAACTTCCCAAACAACATCATTTACTATATTTGGATATAGGCTTGGAGCGTGGTTTGTAAAAGCATCGGGATTACCGAACCCAAAATGAAAATAAAAGTTTTGATAACCGCTTGATTCTATATATATTTTAGCTCTAATTCTATTGTATTTACTTAAATCAAGTTTATTAAAATTTAATTTAAAACTAAAACTTGGCCTTGGTTTAATATTTTCGATTTTCGGATTAGCTACGGCTACTAGTGATTTATCGTGAATTTTATATTTATCACTTAGTGTCATTATAGCTTTGTGCTCTTCATTTGAATTTCTAAGTTCAACCCCTTCTAGAGTTGATCCATCATATAAAACTAAAGAATCTTTCACTTCTTTTTTTAACCATCTTACTTCAGCACTATTATTTAGTTCTTCTTTTATTTCTTTATAAGCATAAAAGCTATCTTCTATCATTTTATTAATCATATTAAGTCCTCCGTTATTAATTATATATTATCTACTTTGAAATAGCAAAAAAACTTGCTATTTTTTTACTGTCTAGGTATAATCACTACGAGGTATAAAGATGAAACTAAAACTACTTTCTTTCAATATTCAACATTGTCGCAATTTTATTACTAGGCAAATTGATATTGATTCTGTTGTAAATCTAATCAAAGAAACAGGCGCAGACATTATTGGTTTAAATGAGGTTTATGGAGAGTTTGATAATAATAAGGCTCAATACCAAGAAATTTCAGAAAAGCTTGGTTTTTATTATTATTTTGGCCAAACAATTACTTGGAAAAACATTCCTTTTGGGAATGCTTTAATATCCAAATATCCTCTAAAAGATCCTAAAAACATTATGATTCCAGATCCTGAGGTAAGAGATAGTCACTGGTATGAGACAAGATCAATAATTCGAACTAATTTTCAAGATTTTGATTTAAACTTACTTATTACTCACTATGGTTTATTTGATACCGAACAAGAAAATGCGCTTAATACTACTTTAAATCTTATAAACGATATAAAAGAAAGAATAGTATTTATGGGAGATTTAAATATGGAACCAAGTAATCCCAAAATTAAAACCCTTGAAAGCATTTTAGTAAATACTCATCCCTTTGAAGAAGCAACTTATCCTTCTAATGAACCTATTAAAAAAATAGATTATATATTTGTTTCAAAAGACTTAAAATATAAAAACGCAAAAATCATCAAAAAGATTGTTTCAGATCATTTTGCACATTATGCGGAAATTGAAATTTAATAAAGTATTTTAAAAGCTCACCATTTGGTGAGCTTTTTTGTGATTTTTATAAACCCTTTTCAATTATCATTTTACCTAAAGTTCTAGCAATTGTTGTACAAGTTGTGTTTGAAGAAGGAAGCATCATAAAATATAGAGCATCTCTATAAGTTATTACTTCTCCACCAACATATTTTGGTGTACTTGAAGATAAATCAGAAGCTAAAACAGTTAGTGTATCGTTTAAGTTTTCAATATAATCTAGAGCTGTAATAATAGTTAATACTTTCCAAACACTTGCAACTAACATTTTAGTTGTACCATTTTTAGAATATAAATGATAATCACTATTAGGTCCAAACCAATTATATTGAGAATATGAAAATATATGTCCAGTAGGAGGTAGTACTACAACAGCAGCTCTATCAGCAGTAAGCTGTGCTTCTAGATGAGAAATATTAGCATTTCTATCTAAATATTTTGCTGTAGCAATATCAAATAAGACTTTAGCTCTTGTGAAGCGATTATCACTTGCTGTATCTGCAGCATCTCTAGAAACCATCCCAACAAATATTGCTCCATCCGGCCCTTCCACAACAGTCATTAAATTACTTAAATTACTAAGAGTTCCAGTTTTCCCGCCAAGTACATAGTAGTGGTCAGTTAAATATTTACTGTTTGAAGCTGCAACTACTGTAGAACCTACAGTAAACTTTCTTACCTCCCCTTGAGTAGTTGTTGTATATGAAGGTATATTCCATACTTTTTGTAATTCTTCATAACCAGTAGCATAGATTGCTATTTTCAACATTTCTTGGATACTTAATTTATTATAAAATCCGATTGCATCTTGAATTTCATGAGCACCTAAACTAACACCGAGCATTCTTGCTTTAGCAGCCATTTTTTCATAAAATGCATAAATTGCTTGAGAGTTAGTTATTGTAGCACCAACACTACCATCGCTATTTATTGTATAATTTTCTACCATAGTAATATTTCTTTCTCCTTTATAAAGTCTATTAAACATTTCATATAAATCAGTCATTTGTTCTTTTGTAGGTTTTTTGCTTCCAAATGTTTTAGTGATATTAATTGCAACAGCACTATCAACATAACCAGTCATACTAGCACTATTACCAGATCCAAAACATAGAGTATAACTTAAACTAGCGTGTTCTACAACTTGAACAGCTGTTTCAAATGTATTTGTTTTCCAAGCAATCATCCCTTGATCTAAGTTAACACCGTCAACTAACATAAAAAGTCCCGCAAAACCATTTATATAATTAGTAATTTTAACTTTTGAAGCCAAGAACAAAGTACCACTATGACTTACCCCAAGGGTTTGTTTTAATTGTTGACTAGTAGAACCACTAACGTCTAGGGAAGTTGGACCTGTAACATAATTAATTGTATTAAGTTTTGGACTTCCAGCATTAACTGTCCAGCCGCTAGTAGATGTTATATCATCACTATCTATCATATTACCCGTTTTAATAATATTATTATTTATAAAAATTTCTCTAAAAGTTTTTCCATCAAATGCTTCTGAGTCTAAATCCCTAATTATTCTTTCAGATGCAATAGTTAAACTACCATCTACAAATTGCATATTGTATTTAGTATTAGAATTAATAAGCCCTGCATCTAACTGTGTATCATCGCTAAGAGTAAAAATTAATTTACCATCTTCTACTCTTGCAGATTTTATGCTATTTACACTTTCACCATCTTCGCCTGCTGCACCTTGAAGGTTAACTAATAAATACCAATTATTGTTTCTTTTATTATATAAGTCTCCTTCACTAGTAATATACATATCACCATTTTTGCCTAAATTTGTCTCTGGTGCATCTACACCAGTTAACCAAGCAGGTACTTCTTGCTCCTTGCAACCAGCTAAGCCTAAACCTAGGCCAAAAAATAAAATTAAAATTATAACTTTACTAATAATAGATTTCATTTAATCCCTCCATACTTAGATTACATTTTAAAACTACTTAAAAATTTAAGTTCAATACCTAAAACACCATATTTTTCAATATTTTCTTTAGAGTATATTGCTTCCATATCTTTTGGATTTGCTTCTTCATTATCATCATAACCAAGCGATATTTTATCGTGATTAAGATATAATTCTTCAAAATTATTATACTTATAAATTTTTAAAACTTTACAAAGCATTTTTAAGCGTAGTTCTTCACAAGCAAACTCAACTAAATCACCCTGTCTTATATATGATCTTTTTTCATCATACAGTCTCATCTCAATAGTTTTCTTTCTTGAAACTATTTTTTGAAAACTATTAGAGTTTAATCTCATCTTGTGCATAATAATTACCTCCAAAAAAATATCTCTATATCATTGTATCAAAAAATAGTAAAAAATTAAAGAAAAAAATAAAAGAGCTTATCTTTATAAAAGGTAAGCTCTTTATAATATTTAAGTTTTTATTTTGTCCAACCATGCATTAATAAACGATAAAATGCATCTCCCATTTGTAAATATCCATTAGAGTCCGGATGAATTCCCATTGAAGATCCAATTTGTTCGTTAGTTGTGGAAGTATTGTTAACTGGTTTATTAACCTTAGGCATATTATACTCACTATCAAATTGACCCTTAACATCATAATATCTCACAAATGAACTATATTCTGGCATATCAGCCCACTGTTTAAGAAAATCATTATAGCGAAGCATAGTAACAAACATACCATAACTATCACCAAATGCGGAATTTATTTCATAGTATGAACCTAGTCCACTATGAACAGATGGTTGATACATACTCATTAGAGTAACCTTCGCATTAGGGTATTCTAAATGAAATTGGTCAACCAATTTTTTTGCACTTAAGAATGGTTCAGCAGTCATTGAATATGTTCTATATGAACCTCCAACCCCGTTATATGTCATTTGACAAACTAGTTCATCAATACCAGTAAAACCATTTTTAAAACAATAATCTGAAAAACTAATACCTGTACCGCTATTTGCTTTAAATGGTGAAGGAACAGAACTTGAATATCCATTTACAAAACTACTCCACTGCCATCCGCCTCTACCTTCATGTTTTACAGCAGTTCCACCATAAGTAGTACTAACTGTACCAACAAATGTATGTGCAGTTCCACCAGCAGTTAAATATTGTTTATAACCATGAGAAATCCATTGACCATTTGAGGTTGCACTAGCACCAATACATAAAATTCTTTTTGATTCACTAGGTTTAAGCGAACTAACAATTAGCTTTGTTGAAGCAGAGCCTAAAAGTCTTCCAGAATCATTTCTTACTTCAATTGTAATAGGATACGTCATACCGTCTTGAGAAACCTCAGGTTTGAACTCATAATATCTATTAAAGCTATGACCCGGTGTTCCAACAACTTTGATATGTAAATTATATGGGTTTACTGCTTGAATAACACTTCTATAAAAGAGCTGAAAGTTATCTCCCGGAACTAAGTAATATTCATCAGCTAAAAAGATATTAATTTCATCATAAGAAGCAACTGGTTCTTTATTTTCTAGAGCCGCAAGTCTAGAAAGCACATTATTAATTTGCGTTTGAATGGTTACACTTCTAGCTTCAAGAGTTTGAATTCTTAAATCATAGTCTGCTCTTTCCATTCTTCCAACAGCAACAGCTTGATCAAGCTCAAGCATTTCTTCTTCTATAGAGTCTAATAACTCATATAGTTCATCTAACCAACTATTATCTTCCTCTTCTTTACAACCTATTAAGATTGTTCCAAAAAGGAAAAACATAATAAAAATAACTAATAATTTTTTCATATTCCCTCCTATATTTGATATTTTAAAAATTATAAAAAGAATGGTATTTTCTCTTAATTATACCATTCTTCTAGTTCCTATTGATCTTCCCATTCGTGGCATAAAGCACGATAAAAAGCATCACCAATTTGTCTATATCCATTTGTACTTGGATGTAGACCCATTGCGTTTCCTACTTGCTCAGTAGTTGTATTTTGATTATTAACTTTTTTACCTTCTGTAGGCATATTATATTCAGAGTCGAATTGACCACCGATGTCTACAAAACGCATGAAATAAGAGTATTGTGGGTCTTCCGCAAATGCTCTTAATTGATTGTTATAATTAAGTACAGTAACAAATTGACCGTAGTTATCTCCATATGCTTGATTAATTGTATAATAAGCTCCTAAACCACCATTTAAGGAAGGTAGTGGGATACCAAGTAAAGTTATCTTTGCATATGGATAATCTTGATGGAATTGGTCGATTAAAATCTTAGCGCTCTTGAAAGGCTCAGATGACATATTAAATGTTCTAAAAGTTCCACCAACACCATTATAAGTCATTAAAATATATAATTCATCAATACCAGCATAACCATTTTTTTGACTATAATCTAAGAAACTAATACCACTGCCACTATTTGCTTTAAATGGAGAAGGTGTAGTTCCATAACCACTAACATATGATGACCACTGCCAGCCACCTCTACCTTCGTGTTTTACACCACCAGAAGATACTGTACCAAGTAAATTAATAGTTCCACCGCCTGCAGAAGCATAACGACTAGTTCCTTGTTGTACCCAAACACCACTTGATGTTAAAGAATCACCGATACATAAAATATTTTTAGGAAATGCATTAGAATTTGCTTTTGAAACAACTAAATTTGTAGTTGCAGACCCTAATACTTTACCATTTTCATCTTTAACTTCTAGTTTTAATGAATAAGTTTTGCCTTCATCAGCTGTTGTAGGTTGCCACTCAAAATAACGATTATAGTGGTGACCAACTGTTCCAGTTAATTTAATATAATAAATATATGGATTTACAGCTTGAATAACACTTCTAAAAAACAATTGGAAATTATCTCCAGGTGCTAAATAATATTTATCATTTAAAAACACCTTTATTTCTTTATCGCTTGAAGCAATATAATAATCTAATTGCCCATCTAAAAATGTAACTTCATCTTCTAAACTAGCAACTCTAGCTAGAATTAAACCTCTTTGTGTTTCCAAATATTGAATTCTTGCAAGATAATCAGCATTAACTGGCTCTAAAGCTTCAAGTTCTGCTTCTACTTGACTATAAGCGATATCAAGATCTATTAACTGATCTTGTAGTTGTGAAATTTGGTTTTTTAAAGTTTCTAAATCCTTGTTAATTTCATCATTACAACCAACAAGTAAAAACCCTAAAAATAAAACCAAAACAAAAAATGATATTTTTTTCATTTTAAACCCTCCGTTTGTAATATTCTAACATATAACAGACTTAGACTCAATAACTGGTTGAATTATTATGGTTTATATATGCAAGCTCCCTAATGAATTATTTTCTAAAATAAAAAAGGTCTGACACTAATGCAAACACTTGCTTGCTCTTGTATCAAACCTATGCTTTCAATATGGAAGAAGACTCTAATTTTAATACAATGCGTACACCTAACTAATTTTTGATATTTTGCATACACCTCGTGCTTTTTTGGGTCATTTGCGTACACCAAGCCTATTTTTCTACGATTTGCGTACACCTGCCGTTTTTGGCAGTATTTTTGCGTACATCTAAAATGGCTGCGTTCACCTAAATATTATTTTAAACATTATGAAAAATGTAATTTTAAGATTGTCCCAGTAGGAGAAAGAAAAAGACCCTAGAAATGATGAGAATCATTCACTAGAGCCATTTGATATTGTGTCATATAAGTTATATTATATCGATATAATTAAATGAAAATATGTAAAAACATAACTTTAACTCATTCACATCTACGTCAAAAAATCATATACCTAAATACTACTTGTTATTGACTAATACTTATATAATACTCTCTTCTACTTTGTAAATAAAGATCTTTATTGCTGTTGTTAGAATCTATACTTGAGAATTCATTAATATAATTATTACCACAGTCACAACAATCACTCAAATCAATATCATCGTAACGACAATCTAATCTATTACATTCATAAGGAAGTATTAAAGTACCATCATAATATTTAATGAGATCTAATTCTGACAATACTATAACACCATTATTTAATATAAAGCTCTCGTTACCAAAGTAATGACTAACATGTGATATATCACCTTTGGTATTGAATGTCGGATAAATTCCATTTATTATAATCCCACCATCAGCTGGTCCTCCGCAAGCTATACATGTATATCCTACTCCATTCCAACTACCAGAGATAATATGGGCTGTTGTTCTACTATCTCCACATGAACAACTTCTCCTATGCTCTTGTAAGTTAAGCCATGTATAACTATACGAGTGTGTATGGCCAAGAAATTTGGAATATGGACAGTAATGACATTTTTCCCACTCACCTGAAATATACATGCTGTGATTAGTTTCGTTAGTAAGAGTTTTACAATCAAAACAATAATCACCATGTTGTGTGTCATTTAATTCTATAGTAGTCTTAAAAGTATGCGTACAAAGATTACCATTTAAGTAAACTGGGTTTCCTGATGGGTTCCAGTAATAACTAAAGGTGGATGGTACTATTTCTTTACCTTCTAAATATATTGATGCATTATTGGTATTCTTAAAGGCATCATTTCCAATAGTAGTTACACTAGAAGGTATATGTATTTCAGTTAAGGAAGTTTGGTTTGCAATTGCCGAATTGCTTATTTGGATTACAGTTCTGCCGTTACATATTTCAGGTATAGTATGTGCTCCTATAGATGTGAAAGTTATCCCATCTATTCTGATCTCGTTATTTCCGATAGGAGTTGTTAGATAACCTATACTTCTAAGTGCGGCATTGGCGTTTAACCGCCCACCCGTTACGCAAAGTCCGTTCAGTGCCGCGACAGGAGTTGCATTATCCAAAATTGCAGATTTTAATTCAGCAGTTGCCTTTGTTCCTAATTGTTGTATTGCAGCTTTA
>CAYOXB010000010.1:0-6071 GCA_964407835.1 uncultured Bacteroidales bacterium | reverse complement strand
GATAATAGCACAGCAGCAACGCCTGTTACAAAGGGTGCCGCCATAGAAGAGCCTGACATATCCTGATAACTATTGTTACCAGAACCAGGAACTGTGCTTAAAATATCAGTACCAGGGGCAAAAATATCAACTGAGATTGCTCCCCAATGTGATTGCTTGTTCCCTAATAAACCCCATAAGTTCAGAAAACCATTCCAGTTTGACCGATTATTATTTCTATCGTGTGCTCCAACAGAAATAATATTCGCAGATGTGTAATTGGTCGGGAATTGTGGATTAGTATCATTATTTAAGTTATCATTACCAGCAGCGGCGACAAAAAGTCCTTCGTATGCTTCAATTGCAGCTTCTACGTCTGGGTCGTTTTGTGTTCCTCCTAAGCTGGCGTTTAATATGGGAATATTCTGTCAGCAGCAAAATTAATTGCATTTGCCAACCAAGCCGTTTGTCCGCCGTTATTACCGAGAACTCTTAACGATACAATTCTAACATCCCAAGCGACACCTACAACACCACGGCTGTTGTTACCCTCCGCTCCAATAATTCCAGCGACATGAGTTCCGTGTCCGCCAGGGTCGGTGGGATTTAGGACTGCAACACCGTTTACTGCACCTGTTGTAAAATCCCTATGTAATGTAGTATTTATATCATGCGGGACTGCGCGGTGTATTCTATTTTTCAAATCAAGATGATTACCATCAACGCCCGTATCTAATACGCCAACTGTAACCGAAGAAGTTCCCGTTGAAATATCCCAAGCTGAATTTGCATTTATGGAATTTAAACCCCATTGGTCGTTTCTCCGCGTATCATTTGCGGTTTCCAAAGCACCTATATAATAACTGGGGCTTGCCGATTGCACATCATTTCTCTGATTCAAAATGTCGACTGCTCTCAAAACATTTTCTCTGCTTGGTTCAGCGAGTTTGATGCTCAAAATTCGCCTGAATTTTTCGGTATTTACAAGCATTTTTTCTTGGGTTTGAATACTACGAACTTGCTTACTTACCCAATCTACCGTAGAGGCAGTCAGGTCGTTGACTACAATGGCATTAACCTCAGCAAAATCCGAGGAACGATAATGCAAAAATTGTCTTGTTGCCTCTCGTGTTAAAACAACGACGACGGTGTCTTCCGCAAAATACTTGTCTTTTATCGGTATTCCGTAAGTTTGTGACATCTCGCTGGAAGAACTTTCCACCTCCAAAGAACTTACACTTACGTGTAAAGCCTTGGGCATAAACGTGTCCAACGTCTTGATTGATATGCACAGTAGAACGACAAAAAATGCCGTAAGTAATTTTACTGATTTTCTTTTTGTGGTGTACATAATTTCTATTGCTCCTTTGAATACTTCTTTGATTTTTTGTTAATTTGGTTGTAAATTATAAACAAGTGGCTCCGCATTTTTTACAAAGTCAATCGTTTTTAAATGATTCATTGCTTCTTTTACTTGCTTTTTACCGTGCTGTTTTAAGAACACTTCAATCCGCCCTGTGTTAGATACACTTGACCATGCGCCGAAGACTATTTTTTCGATATTGTCCCATGCAAAATCCTCAACCGAAAATTCCTCTTTATCGAATTTCTCACGAAATTCTGCCTTGATTGTCACTACTACTCGATCGTCAGCAGTCATGCCGTCACACCCCGTTAATCCAAGAAGTCCGAACCCCATGATTAAAACTACTCCTATGGTAAAGATATATTTTCCCATTATGTTTAAGCCTCCTTTCTTTGTAAATCTTTTATTTTTGCACCACTATTTTGTATAAATTTATTCTTCTTTCTATTATAATATATGCTAGAATAGGTGCAAAAAACCCCCTTATTTCTAAGAGAGTTGTAGTTATAAGATTCTAGTATATCTAAACTTTAGTTGTTAACTAAAACTGTAAGAAACAAGATTTATCTTTATACATATATTCTTTCAAACAAATATAGTAAATGCAAGCATTTAATTTTTATATTTTTAAAAAGTTAGTGATATAATTTAATTACATTTCAAATTAAAATCTTTTTTTGTACAGTAAATTATCAATTATCTCAACAACTCCTATATCGTATATTTGAGCTAAACCATGTATTACATCAAGTCTTACTAGTCTAGTTCCTTCTTCATAATTTTTAAGTGTTGTTTTACTTATTACAAATAAATCAGCAACAAATTTTAGAGTGTAACAATGAAACGATCTCTGATCCTTTATTGCAATTCCAATTTTCTTCTTATCAATAGTTTTGAATTTTGGTTTACGCTTAGGAAAGCATATTTTTGGTCAATTACTTTAACTTCATCGTAATTTTTGAAGTTTTTGTAATTATAATCGGTATATTCATTTTTATTTAAGCATTTTTCTAATAGTTCATTTTGCTCAACTGTTAATGAACATTTTAATACTTCATATTGTTTTATTATTTCTTTGGCTTCATTATATAGATCTTTATTTCTAATATGAAAATTAATATCGTTAATATTATCATGATATCTGATAATTACTTTTGCCCTTCGTACATAATGTCTATACCATTTACTAAAATCAGTTTCATTGTTTCTAAAGAACATTTTTATCAATCTCTTTATATATCTTTAGTGCATTATTTTTAATATCGTGTTTATTTAATAAAATATCTAAGGTTGCTATTATTGCATATTTGTATTTGTGATTTAAAACTATTTCTTTAAATACATTATCAGAATAACAACTTAATCAATATTCTCTTTCCTCATTATATCTAATATAATCTATCCTTTTATAGAATTGACTTTTTCAATTAATTCTAAGGTAGTAATTAGACCTTTAACTTCATCATAAAAACGAATGTTGAATTTTGTTAAAAGATATTTTCCAATAGTTTTATGGTTGGATGTAATTCTATTTGTATAAATCTCAACTACTTCTGTATAATCATCGCTTATATCATAATAATTATACATTGCAGTGTCAATTAGCATCCCGCAAAAATGTTCAACATAATACTCCATAATTGCACTATCTATATCTGCATCTCCTCCATTAATCAAATACACTCCTTTAGAAATCTTAGTTACTACTTCTTCATTTTATAATCTATTTAATATTTTTAGTAATGTTTTATAAGGAACTAGTAAAAATCTTGTCTCCAGTTCATATTGAGCATCAAATATCTTTCCTTTATTTTGTAAACAAAATTCTCTTAATGTTTTAGTGTCATTCATTTTACACCTTCTTTGTTATATTATACTGCACATTATCGACAATTACAATAATTAAGTCGACATTGTCGGTTTTTTAATGCACTATAAAAATTAAAAATATTAGGCATTATCCTATGTAAAACTAAAAAGACACTTTGTAATTAGATACAAAATGTCGACATATTTACATTATGTTGGGTGACCTATTTTGATACAATGTAACACCCCTATCAAAATTAACTACACCCCTAGTGTTTTTCACTACACCCTATTAATATTTACTACACCCCTATATTTATGGTTTTTTTATCAAATTTATTTTGTTAACGATATCTTCACATATCAAAACAACGATAGCCATAAGTTAGATGACTCAATTACTAAATCATTTATCAATTTAATAAAGTTGGTATAGTCTTTTGTAGTATGTGCCAAGTCAAGTGAATCATAATATGCTAATCTGTTTTCTTTTTTTATAATTACTGGTGTAAATCCGTTTTTCATCAAAACAAAATTGAGTAGTAGTCTTGCTGTTCTTCCATTTCCATCAATAAAAGGGTGAATCTTTACAAATTCACCATGAATTAATGCTGCTTGAACTACAGGATGATATTTATTCCAAGAATGGTTAAAATCATAAATTAATTTTTCCATAAGTGTATATAATTGTTCATGTTTTGGTGGCACATGGCTTGCCCCGCTAATAATTACGTTTGAATTACGATACTTTCCAGCATATTCATCATTAATCTGTTTTAATATAATCGCGTGTATACTTTTAATATCCCATTCCGTCAATATAGAATCTGCTCTAACAAGTTCTTCTAAAAATATAATCGCTTCTTTGTGATTAATAGCCTCCAAATGTTCAACAACACTTTTACCACCAATAGTAATACCTTCTAAAACTACTTTGGTTTCATAAAGGGTCAAAGTACTTCCCTCAATAGCATTAGAGTTATATGTCCAATCAACAATAAGACTCTCTCTAAGTGATTTGCTGGTGTTTTTATCTAAGGGTCTTTTAGAGTCTATCTTGGCTTTAAGTGAATTAACAACACTAAAATTAAAATCTAATCCTCTAAAATCTAATATTGTTTTTTCTCTTAGATCAACTGGTTTATTAGCATCTATTGGTATCATCCAATTTCTTCCAGTTTTAATTGCGCCTTCAATTCTACCTTCGTTTAGCAAGACTCTAATTCTTCTATCACTAATACCCCATTTATTACTTGCCTCGCTTGTTGTCATATATTTCATATTAACCACCTCATATACTTTTATAATATACCGTTATCGGAATAATGTCAATTGTTTTATATAATAAAAAAAGACTTTTTATGTCTTTCTTTACAATTTATCAAATTTTTGTGTTGGATGACCTATTTTGATACACCAGCGCACCCCTGGAAAATTCTACTCACCCCTAAATTCATGGCCTTGTTAAGGAACCATTATTTTTACATTACTTAAATATTTCTATGAGTTTTTTAAAATTAGCTACTATTAAAACTCTATTTTTAGATAATTCTTCTTGAGTTAAGCTTTTACTATTTCGTAAATCTTTTATTTTATTTTTAAACATTTTGAACCACTTCCTTTGATGTTATTATACAATAATATGTTACTATTTTAAAATAATTCTATGAACTTTATAATTGCAACTAGTTGCATTTTATAAAGTTACTATATAGTCTTTTAAAATGGACCCTAATGGTTAAATTGCAGTTATGTTTTAACAAAAGGTCTCTAAATATTCATTAAAATTTTATGCTTCCATACTTGTTATAAATTGGTGGAAGATGGAATATAGGGATTTTCGCCCTTTATTCCAAAAAAAGGCTTGACACTTTTGTATCAAACCCATTAATTTAATATGTGTTAGGGCAACCATTTTAATACAATTCGTACCCCTACACTTTTTTTCGTACCCCCTGTAAAAGAGTTCGTACCCATACATTATTTTTTCGTACCCTCTAGTAGCAGTACGACTTTTGGGAGATAACAAATCTACAGAAAAACGTAATAATTGCAAAATATAGTGATGGTATGGGAAAATATAGGATATGTAAGGCCAATGCCTATTCTATTTTTTGTTTTTTAGTCATGTATAGATTAAATATGTTATCCATTTTATTACCTATCAATAATCTTGCTAATTCACCATTATGTAAAAAATAATATTCTTCTGAAATTGTTAATGAAACAACTAATACATCATTACCCGCAAAGTAATTCTGAGAGTTTTTTTGAATATGTTCATAATTATATGTTTCAATTAACCAACTAACAAATTCCCAAGCATTGTTCATCTCTTTGCTCCAAGATTTAGTTGCAATATTACCTTGAGAATATAAACGAGGATACTTTTTATCTATTAACTTTCCAAAATAAATATTTATTATCATACCAAAACATCCTCCATTTCATGTGTTATTTATAATATATAAATCTTTCAAGAAGTAATGATTTACCATTATTATTGACACCAGTTTTGTTAAAGTATACCTATGCATCACATAATACTCATATCCAGATCTTACTTAACTGTACCTTCGTGTGGCAATACTTCATTATTATAACCTATGTGTTAGTGCGACTATTTTGATACAATTTCTTACCCCTGCGATTATTTCGTACCCCTATGCGTTTTTAACATTTAAAGGACAAAAGAACAATTAAACAAACTCGATAAATTGGAAGTTATCGCTGGTTCTATATTATCTAATTTACACTTCAATTTAATGAATAAAATTTCTGTATTATTTCTTTGATAATTCATAACATCTTATTATAGAATACCCATAATCTTCGGTATAACTGCCAACTAAATAGTATAATTTATTATTGCATTCAACAATATAATATCTTGCTTTTCCAACAATACCAGATTGTT